>CAYJPN010000031.1:0-61860 GCA_964372115.1 uncultured Ignavibacteriaceae bacterium | reverse complement strand
TTATTAAAAATTATTTGTGAGGCATCAGCCTTACCCGGCTGTTTTATACTGACGCCCAACTATTTTGCAATGACGCTTAATAGCTGGCGTTGACGCAAAACGTTTTTGCGTTAACGCCCGGCTGTTTTTCGTTGACGCCCAATAGTTTTTCGTTGACGCCCGGCGTTTTGTGTTGACGCCCGGTGATTTTGTGTTGACGCCCGGTGATTTTTTGTTGACGCTTAACGATTTTGTCTTGACGCTCAGCAAATTTGCATTGACGCCCGGGAGATTTGCAAGTGCTAAAAATGAGCGCCTTCGTTTAAAAAACGTTGAAATTATTGTAAAAACGAACAATTTGGAAAAATCATGTTTTGTTTACGGCTGAATATTTAACCGGCTGCGCTATCTATAAAAAGTAAGATGCAGCTATATAAGCCGCCGCGGTTATTTGGCTGCTCGCAAAAGTATTTTTACCACTTGCTTGATTAATAATTTTGTGTGGTTTAATTTGCAATTGCAATTAATGCTTTAGGTTTGGAACGGGTGACTTTTGATGTATTTATTCGGTGTGGTTTTAAGAATTAAATAATCATTTTTTAGTAATACAGAGGGTGTATTATAAACAGTAACTATTTTCATTTTCCTAACGGCTTCAGTGTCGTTCTTCTTTCAGTTCCGCGCTGCGTGGAAAATACTCCTCTTGAAGGTTCACTAAAATTAACAACTATTTTTGAAGTTTGTTTAACTGAAATTATTTTTAATAACAAAACAACTACGCCGGAACAAATAAAATTTTACCTGATAGTTAATTGATAAATATTTAAAATATATAGAGTGAATGAGACAAAAAATAATATGATGAATGAAGTTTTTGCGGCCGAAGCGGAAAAGGATATGGCATTGAATTCCCATAGCCCGAAATGTTCGGTTTCGCATTTATCCCGTTTTTATCGGGGCAACTGCATTTTATCTGTAAATGAGCCGTCTTGCATTTTTAGCAGCGGATCATTTTTTTTGCTCATTTACAGATAAAACGCTTAATGGTTAGCCAGCACAATAAAAATGACATATAAAATTTATATCGTAATTATTTTTTCCCTTTTATTTGGTGATGAAGTATTTGCGCAGAATCAAAATATTGAAAATAAAGTTTATAATGGTGTGTTTTTAGAATACAATACTCTTATACTCACTCATAATTTGAAATTATTTACTGATTTGAATTATTATAAAGATGAAAAAGTAGTCATAAGTTTCCAACCTGGGTTTGAATTTATTTATAGTCTCCCTGGAGCTGAAAGAGGTTTCTATAGAGGCAGTCCTTATTATGATATTAACTTACTTGGAGCAATTCAATTATTTCCTAATTATGGGATATCAATTAAGCCTTTTATTGGCGCAAATTATAGGTTTAAGGCAAATGAAATAAACGGCGATAATTCTTCCTTCGATATAAAATATGGGGCAACTTTACAATTAAACATTTCAAAAGAATTTAAAATTATTGGAAAAATTATGAACGTTCCTATAAATCATTCTGATGATGTTCCTATTTTATTAGGAGTTGGTTTTTCGTTTCTTTTATTTTAAATACTAGCTAACCAGTTATTCCGTTTAAAGTCAACACGGGATTTAGATGTTTGATAAATATTTTTTAAGTGCTTTCGAGACGTAGTTATCCCGAAAGAACAAAAACAACCCTTGTTTTTTGCGTATGTAAAAAGCAAAAGGAAATCTTTAAAATAAAATTAACTACGGTGTTGTGTTTTAACATAACACGTCGTTATATGGTTAAATACTATGAAAAAATTATTATTTCTATTCAGTCTGTTTTTGCTATTATGGAGTAATACAAAATCACAAGTGGGTAATTTCGAAGAAGTAGGATTTTGGGCTCGTCCAGAACCCGTTTACTCAATAGAAGTGGACTCAAACAAATCGTATATCGGGAGGGGAAATTATTTTGAAATAATTAATATTGAAAATCCAACTAATCCTTTTCTAATATCGTCTTATGAACTCCCTGCTCGTATAAAAAAAATATCTTTAATCCAGATTCAAACTAATCAATATGCAGTTGTTCAATGTAATTCTAATGGACTTTATATTTTGAATATTTCAGATCCAAATAATATTGCTACCGTGTTTATTCAATTATTCAGTACAATTAAAGACTTTGTAATTTCAAATGATGATTCTTTGATTTATGCGATAGCTTCAGACAAACTAGTTTTAATTAATATAGAAGATATTCAAAATCCTACAGTTACTACACTTCTCAATATTCATGGCTATTATATTCAAAATTATTCCAAATATATAATAATTGGGAACAGCAGCATAGATATTTATAATACCGAAACGCTCTCTGTTAATTCCAATCCCATTAGTTCTTATCAGCCCATTTGTTCTGGTTTAGGTTCTTGTAATGTAACTTCCAACTTTTTTACTTTATACACTGGTTATATATATTTGTCATGTGATATTAGCGGAGAGACTCTGGGTATACCTTATTCGTATTCAGAAATTCAAGTTATTGATATTACACAAATTGAGACGCCAACCCTAGTTATTCAATATGGGTCTTCCTGGAAGGATGCAGTAATTAGCAATAATATTGCTTACGTCATCTCTGGAGACAAGTTCAAAATTATTGATTTAACCAATTACAGTATTCTTGCAATTTATGATGATTTTGAAACAGCACAACAAATTAAAGTTGGGAATGATATTGTTTACATAGCAGCAGACTTTGGTGGATTACAAATAGTAGATGTTACTTCTGTTACCACTCCATTTTTAAAAGGGCGCTATGAGATACCACAGAATTTTTTACCAGCTGACGACATAGTAGTGGTTGACGAAAATTGTTATATGATTGATTTACAATATAATAGCACTAATGGTGGGATAAGAATATTAGATGTTTCAGATAGAATGAATCCCAAGCAAAAAGGGAGTGCTGAGATTAAAGAACTAGGATATACTGAAGCAAGAATACTCTATCACAACGAACACCTCTATGCATTTTCAAAAAATAACTTCTATGTTTTTAACGTACTGGCTGATGATAATCCTTATCAAGTTGATAGTATTCACTTTAGCGGAAATATTCTCGACCAGAAAATTTTCGACAATAAACTATATCTTTTAACGGATATCGCTCCCCGTTTTAGTATATGGAGTTTGGATATCCCACAAAATCCTTCATTAATTGACTCTGTTGAAGTAATTTCGAATGCGAGAAATCTTGATATTGACTATGAGAATAGTTTAGCTGTCATAAGCAATAATTCTCAAGTTCAATTTCTATCTCTTCTTGATACCCCAGAAATTATTTTTACTGAGACTATAGCATCTAATATTCGAGACATTATATTAAATTATCCTGTTTTGAGTGTTGTAGATGCAAATATAAATGGTTTAATGAACTATACAATAAATATTATCGAGCACACAATAATTCAAAATGGAAGTTTTGAATCTTCGAGTGAGATGTATGCTGATATAATAAAAGCAAAAAATAATTATTATTTTTTACACGATAATGTGGTAGGTATTTATGTTATTGATAATTCTGATATTGATACTCCGGTAAATATTGCAACATACTCAAAATATGATACAAGAGCCTTTTGCGTCGATGATAGCAATTATATTTTTGTAACTCAGCCGGTAAATGGAATGTATATTTTAAGAAATAATTTAATTACTGGTGTTAGCACACAAAATAATTTGATGCAAATTCCAGTTCATCTTTCACTTTCTCAAAACTATCCTAATCCTTTTAACCCGACAACAACAATAAAGTATACAATTCCATACGCAGAGTTAGTGAACATAAAAATTTATAACATACTTGGAGAAGAAGTAAGGAGTTTATTGAATGATTATAAACAAGCTGGGACTTATGAGATTAAGTTCGATTCAGAAAATTTAGTCAGTGGTATTTATTATTATATACTTACTTTCGGGGGTTATTCAACAGCAAAGAAAATGGTACTACTTAGATAAACAATATAACGTTACAAGGATTCATACCGAACCCCGAAAAAAAACGGGGTAAACTGCGCTGAGGTATAATCCAGTGTCCCCGCAAAGAAACGGAGTCTATGGATGGACTAAGCCCCGCCAAACAAAATGGCGGGCAAACTCAAAGCGACTTAACCCGGAGGCTTGTATTTTTAAAAGTACATATTATAAGTGCGTTAACTCTTACGGGATGTTGTTATCCCGAAAAGACAAAATAACCCTTCCTTTTTGCGTATGTAAAAAATAAAAGGAAATCTTTTCCCGTAAGAAGCGGGATGTATTCCAAAAATAAAATTTACTACGGTGTTGTGTTTTAACAACTTGTCCCGCTTTTCGGGATAATATATGGATATTGAGAAATTAAGAATTGCGGTGAAAAAAGAAAATATTGAATGGCGAAAGCACATTTTCCAAAGAATGTTAGAAAGAAATATAGATAGAGCAGATTTAAAAACAGTTATTATGGAAGGTGAAATGATAGAGAATTATGTGGATGATAAATCTTTTCCAAGTGCCTTATTTTTCAAGGTCGTCATTGCTGCCCCAACAAATGATGTAGGTATTGCATCTATGCCTAATGGTACTCGTTCTGTTATTGTGGAGTTCGTTTCAGATTAGAGAGCGGATGAGAAGGCACGTGCCAGTATAATCGCACTGATAGCTAAAATGGTTTGGGATGCATTTGTTACTGAATGAGGATTTGTTAAGAGATATCTACAAAAGTAAAAGCTGACTCAAAAGATTAGCGGGTTACTTTAGAGTCAGCTTTAGTTTTATTTTTTATAAATAATATTTCCGTCAAACACAGTCATCTCCACAGTTGCATCTTTTATTTTTACCGGATCGATCGAAAAAATATCCTCGCTCAGTACAACCAAATCGGCAAATTTACCAACCTCAATACTTCCTTTTGTTTCTTCCTCAAATGCTGCGTAAGCACTGTTGATTGTGTAACATTTTATTGCTTCTTCGAGCGGAATTTTTTGTTCGGGTATCCAGCCATCCGGATTTTTTTCATCCAAAGTGCGGCGTGTAACGGCAGCATAAATCCCGAGCAGGGGATTTAACGGAGCAACAGTCCAATCAGTACCGAAACACATTTTAACACCGCTGTCTAAAAAGTCCTTTAAAGGATATGCTTCCTTTAGTCTTTTTGAACCAATACGTTTTTCTGCCCAAACGCCGTCATCAATTAAATGATAAGGCTGCACGGAAGCTATCACACCTATTTTTGCAAAGCGCAAAACATCCTGATGGCGAACGTGCTGCGCATGTTCAATTCGGAAACGTCTGTCCCATTCAGGGTTTTCATTTTTTATTTTTTCATAAACATCCAGCATGTAGCAGTTAGCTTTGTCGCCGATAGCATGTGTTGAGATTTGAAGATGATTTTTGTCTGCATCCATAGCCCACTTTTCAAGACTGCCGTCTGTAACAATATCCATTGCCAAACCGGAGGTAAGCGTATCCTGGTCGTATCTATCAAAAAACCAGGCGGTGCTGCTTCCGAGAGAGCCATCTGCAAAAGCTTTTAAAGAACCCATTTTTAATTTATCACTGCCTGCGGGAACTTGAATGCCCTCTGCAACTAATTTTTTGTAACTGTCTATCGGCATCCGTGTATATATGCGGCAGGTTAGTTTATTTTCCTTTTCAGCGCGGCGGTATGCTCTCAAATCATTTGCGTATGTTATATCCTGCACACTTGTTACGCCAAGTTCCCTCGCATGGTCGAGCGCAGTTAAAAGTGCGCGGTAATATTCATCTTCTGTCGGTACAGGAATAAACTTACCCACCAGGCTGATTGCATTGTCCTTTAATATCCCCGTCGGTTCACCTGTAATTTTATCTTTCACTATTAAACCGCCATCGGGACTTTCGGTATCTTTTGTTATACCCGCAAGTTTTAATGCGTATGAATTTGCAAGAGACATATGTCCATCGAAGCGGTCAATTAAAACAGGTATGTTGGGTGTGATGTCATCAATCATTTCTTTTGTCGGAAGATTTTTAACTTCCCATGCTTCATGGTCCCAATTACCACCTGTTATCCAACTTACTTTATTAGCGGCGGCATAGTCTCTTATTAAGTTTCTGAATTCTGCAGTTGACTTTGCGGGGCGCAGATTGATGCCTGCAAGATAAAATCCTCCGGAAACAAAGTGAACATGGTTATCAATAAAACCCGGAAGCATTAGCTTACCCTTAAGGTCTATTAATTCGGTAGATGGATCAATTACCTTTTTTGCATCTTCGTTTGAGCCGACAAAAGTTATTTTATTATTTTCAACAACCACAGCCCCGGCTAAAGGTTGTTTTTCGTTTACGGTGTATATTTTTCCGTTAAAAAATATCTTTTTATTCTGTGCCATAGATGTGCCTAAGATTAATATAGAGATTAAACTAAAAAGTAAAAATTTCATAAGAGCCTCATAAATTAGGGATGAGGAAAAATGTATATTAAAGCTAATGGAAAATACCAATAATTAAAAATAAATAAAATTTAATATTCTTTTTTCATTGTATTACAGTCGCACAAAATATATTTTTTAGCATCGGAAAATTAATTTATAATTTGTAGAACATGAACGAGCTAATAACTTTTAAAGAAGCCAGTGAGTGGGCAAGCGATCATCTTAATAAAAATGTTACTATTTCTAACATTTCTTATTTAGTCCAATATGGGAGGATTCCCAAAATTGGTGACAATGGGACACCTTTTGTAAATAAAAAAGATCTCATTGAATATTATCGCGAACACAATTTGACCAAAGAAGAAGCGTGGCGGAATCAATTAGGTGAAGATTTAAACTGGAGATTATCATTTTCGGAATATAAAGAAGCTGAAACCACAAAGCATGTTCATAGACTTCACCCTTATAAAGGGAAATTTATACCTCAGTTAGTAGAGTATTTTTTAGATGATAAAACAGACAATTTCAAAAGAGAAGTTTTCTTTAAAAAGGGTGATATCATTTTAGACCCTTTCTGCGGCAGCGGTACTGCATTAGTACAGGCAAATGAACTTGGGATGCATGCTATTGGTATTGATGTTTCAGCTTTTAACAGCCTAATAAGTAATGCTAAAATTACCAAATACAACATCAACGATATTAAAAGGGTAATGGATTCCATCACAAAAAAGCTTAAAGAATTTACTTGGGAAAGGAATAATGTAAATTTTGAAATAAAACTTCTGGAAGAATTAAAAACTTTTAACAATAAATATTTCCCCTCTCCTGAATTTAAATTTAAAGTTCGAAGAAAAGAGATTGATGAGAAACTATACGCTCCTGAAAGGGAAAAAGAATTTTTGACGATCTATAAAGGTTTATTAAAAAAATATGACATAGAATTAATAAAAAAACATCCGGGTACTTTTCTTGATAAGTGGTATCTATCAGCTATTAGGGATGAAATAGATTTTGTATTTGCCCAACTTAAGCTAATTGATAATCTGAGTACAAAAAAAATTGTCAGCATTATTTTAAGCAGAACAATTAGGTCTTGCAGAGCAACCAGTCACGCTGATTTGGGCACGCTCTTAGAACCTGTAACCACCACCTATTATTGCAGAAAACATGGAAAAATTTGCAAACCTATTTTCACAACTTTCAATTGGTGGGTTCGATATTATAAGGACACGGTTCAAAGATTAAAACAGTTTGATGAGTTACGAACCAATACATGCCAGGTATGTTTAACAGGTGACAGCCGTAATCTTGAGATAGTCTCGGAAGTTAAAAAAAGATCAAAATCTTTCAGTGAGTTAATAACCGAAAAAAAGATTGATGGTATTTTTTCAAGCCCTCCGTATGTGGGTTTGATTGATTACCACGAGCAGCATGCATATGCCTATGATTTATTTGGATTTGCCAGAAACGATGGATTAGAAATAGGTAGACTATATCACGGACAGGGGAGAGAAGCTAGAGAATCCTACACAAAAGGAATTTCCGAAGTATTGTTGAACTGCAAAAAATATTTTAAAAATGATTATAATGTTTTTTTGGTTGCCAACGATAAATACAACTTATATCCTTCCATTGCAGAAAATGCAGGAATGAAAATCGTCAACACTTTTAAAAGGCCTGTACTTAATAGAGTTGAAAAAGATAGGACGGCATATTCGGAAATAATTTTTCATTTAAAAGAGAAATAAATAAAATGGCATTATCAGTTTCACAAAAAAAGCAAATTACAGAATTATTATATTCAAAATTGCAGTCAAAATTAAAAAAATATGACAGAGAAACTTCATCGATGCCATTCCTCGCCCGACTAATTCAGGACAGTGAAAAAATTGCTGCATATTCGTTTATTCATTCGCTCGCTACATCTCTTGGAATGTCTATTTATGAGGAAGTTTCTGTAATAATTGCCAGCGAAAATTCAGAAGAGTGCTGCAGACATTACGGAGTTGGCGGAGAAATTTCACCCTCCCAAAAAACTGTGGTTAGCAACATCCTAAATGAATTAAGAAATGGAGAAAGAAGGGCAAATATTAACCGGGAGAAGCATGAAATTTTAGAAGCATCCCGGTTTGATGGGATGTATCAAAAAAGTGGTGACATTGCCGATTTTTTTATGAAACGAGACGGGATTGAACATTATTTTGAGATTAAAACCGTTAAACCCAACATTGATATATTTAAAAAAAGTAAAACAAAATTGCTGGAATGGGTTGCAAAAAGGAGAACAGATATAAATGTATATCTTGCCTTTCCTTATAATCCGTATCATCCGGAACCTTATACAAGATTTACTGAAGTAAATTTAATGGATTACCCGAATGATTTTTTAGTTGGAGATGATTATTGGAATTTCATAGGAGGTAAGGGAACTTTTCAAGAATTGTTAAAAATATTTGATGAAGTGGGGAAGGAATTTAAAGATCAATTACAAAGTAAGTTTAAAGAAATTGCTGCAAAAAAAATCGATTCATACTGAAGTTGAATATTATTTTTAATAATTTTTAGGCAAAAATTTTTTGAGAGATAAAATATTTTACTCACTTTCATTTTCAGATATTCAAAATGTAGCCCAACAGGAATTAGATAGGGAGCTAACCAGGGACGAAATTAAAAAAATTGCTGAACGGGTTTCCAAAAGTATTAATTGGTACGAAATAATCGCTAATGTACTCTTGGTTGAGTTTGGAACTGAAAAAAAATAAAAAATCCCCGGCTCATACTCCGGGGATATTTAGGAGGAGCGAGGGGCTAATCTTCTATTTCAAATGGCGGATGCATTGGTCTGTGCATTTCTCTATTGCGCATCATGCCTCTGCACATCATCCCTTTTTTATTCCCTCTATGTTTATCCATTTTATTCCAAATTTCTTTCTGGTCACTATCGAGGAGTTCGTAAATGTCCATTCTGTGTCCGGCTATTGAAGTTTCAATTTTCTCTTTAATTTTGCCTATTTCGGAAACAGCGTTTAAGTAATCACTTCTTGAATAGTTCCCTTTGCGTGTCAATTCTCTCAAATTTAAGTTTGCTTTCTGCAATTCGGAGCGAAGGTCAATCATCTTTTTCTGATGCGCTGCTTTCAATTCTGCTGATTTATCCATTTGTTGATCTGATAAATTTAACCGGTTCATAAAACCCATATTATCTTTACCGGGCATTTTTTGCGCAGAAAGCGGTGAAGCTACTAATAGTGCAACAATTAATGTTACTGCTATTTTTGATAATGTTTTCATTGTTTTTCCTTTTTATTTTGGTTTTGCCCTTTTGACACCGCATCTTTATCTTTGGTTTAAGATCGAAGCAAAATTAAATTCACGGAGTATTTAAACCGTTTTAGGAACGCGATTGTCAAAACGGTGCAACAATTAGATAATGATGACAGATTATAGCAGTGATTATTTATTAGTTCAGCAATTTTTGAAAGGCGATGAAAGCGCGTTTAATAGGCTCGCTTTAAAATACCAGGAAAAAATATACTGGCATGCTCGAAGAATGACGGGAAACCATCTCGATGCCGATGAAATTGTACAGGAAGTACTGCTTGTAATGTATAAAAAATTGAATACTTTTAAATATGCTTCTTCTATTTATACATGGATTTTTAGAATTACATCTACTCGCGCTCTGAATCTTATAAAGAGAAGAAAGTTAAGAGAAATATTTTCTTTTGACGACAGGGATAACAGCGACCTGGCGAACGGAGTTGATATTATTGCAGATATCGAAGCGAAAGAAAAATTAAGCAAACTCGATAAGATATTGCAAAAACTTCCTGCAAAACAAAGGGAAGTATTCATTTTAAGAAATTACGACCAATTATCTTATGAAGAAATTTCTGAAATTACCGGCAAAAGCACCGGCGGACTAAAAGCGAACTATTTCCACGCTATAAAAAAAGTTACGGAGTTGATGGATGAAACTGACTGAGAAAAAATTATTTGAATACTTTGACGGTACTCTACTCGATACCGAGCATGAATATTTCAGACAAAAAATAAATTCATCTCCCCAACTGCAAGCTGACTTAATGAAGTATGAAAAGGTTAAGCAGCTCATTGATGAAACACGCACCGTTAAAACCGACGAGTATTATTTCGGTAAAATAATTCCGCAATTCAGATCGAAAATAAATCACCGATCGGGCTTTTTTATTCCAAAATTTGCATATGTTTTTGCGGTTTCTGTTGCTGCATTTTTTATCTCACTGTCAGTATGGTCAATTTCTTCTCCGGTACCGAGCGGAAATAAAATTGCTGATGATAATTCATTAAGTTTTCTTGATTTGTATTCCTCATCTGCAAATGATTATACTGTGCCGGATGATTTAACCGCAGAAGCTGATTCCCTAATAAACAAAGAAATTAGAAATGAATTGCTTGCATCATCCGGTAATACCGGAGATTATTTACCTAACGATTATTATTCACTCGTAAATAGTTTAAGCGAGCAAGAAGCAGATCTCGTATACCATGAACTATTGAGTAAAGATTTACATTGAGGTTTATTATGAAACAAATATTTTTTTTATTGCTCTTATCGCTTACCATAAATTACAGCGCTGAAGCACAAAACCGCAAAATGATGGCAAACGACAAAATAGAACAGCTTGAAAAATTAAAACTTATTGAGATTTTAAACCTTGATGAGGAAACAAGTGTTCGCTTTTTTAGTCGTCGTTCAGAATTTAAAAAAACGATGGAGGATTACCGGCACCGCCTTGATAACCATATAGAATTATTGGATGAACTCATTAAACACGGGAACCAGACAAACTCTACCGAGTATAAGAAACAAATAAATGAATTTTGGAAGATAGAAAACGAACAATTTAATGAGAGAAAAAAATTCCATGATTCTCTCTCCGGTCTGCTGTCGGATGAACAGTTAGCCAAATTGATTGTTTTCGAAAGACATTTTCGAGACGAAATTAGACATATTTTGATGAGAAACCGGTTTGAAGGTAAAAATCATTAGAATAAAAAATCAAAAAAAAAAAGATAAGGACTGTGCCTTGGGGTTGATTTTATGAAAAGGTTAACCTATTTTTTCGCTTCTAATTTTGCGGAAGTGGTGAAATTGGTATACACGCTATCTTGAGGGGGTAGTGCTCGAAAGGGCGTACGGGTTCAAGTCCCGTCTTCCGCACATAATTCAAATTTCCAACCATAAACAAGAAGGAAGATACCGATGATGGTGAAATCCAAAGTTTCTTATTTCCTTTTATTCATTATATTTGTCTCACTTACGGCATTTGCACAGGAAATGGATTCCGAAGCAGGCAAACTTTTTAATGAAGGGAATGCAAAACTAAAAGCTGGTAATTATATGGGCGCTGCTGCCGATTATGATAAAGCTCTTAAAATTGAAAAAGATTACCGCATTTTGTATCAAAAAGGTATTTCGCTTAAGAAAGCCGGAAAACTTGATGAAGCAAAAGCTACTCTTGAAGAGACGGTAAAAATCAATAAAAATTTTGAAGGCGGTTATAACGCACTTGGCGGCGTTTATTTTTCGCTTGGCGATATGAACTCGGCAATCACCAATTTTGAAAAAGTACTTGCTCTCGGCGGTAATGCTAAAGTTAAAAACGCAATAAAGAAAAATCTTTCACTCGCCTACACAAAGCTTGGAAGCGAGCAAATTAAAGAAGGAAATAGTGCAAAAGGTATTGAAAGCCTAAAGAAGGCTGTTGAAAATAACAATTACGACGCGGCATTCCTTGCGCTTTCTAAAGTTTACTCAGAAAACGGAAAATGGGATGAATGTATTGCCGCCGCAGAGAGCGCATTAAAATATCGCAGCGGTATCGGCAAAGGAGGCCCTTATTATTATATGGGTGTAGCCTATAAAAATAAAGGAGACAACGCTAAAGCTGTAGAAATGTTTAACCAGTCTAAAGCCGACGCCACCTATAAAAAACTTGCTGAATATGAATTAGGCTCCCTTAAATAGGCTAACTTAATTTTAATTTAAAGATGACTTAAAGGAGATAATAATCTGCTTCGAAGTCATCTTTTTTATTTTAAATACAAAAAAAGCTGCAAATATAATTATTGCAGCTTTTAATTTTTTAGATGTTATATTTTTAGAAAAGAAGAGTAACATTTATAACTAACGCACTAATTGTTTTTTCACCGCTTTCTTTTCCGAACAAATTAAACATATTATATTTTATACTCCCATCGACATCAAACTTAGGTAATAACTTAAACTCCGCCCCAACTCCAACATCAATACCAACTCGTGAAGCGCCATTAGAAGTAGTTGTTCCCAATGGCGATGTTATTTTGAGATCCCCGATTGAGTTCATTGCAACATCAAGAGCAAGATATGGGCTTAGCGGTCCGGGTAACAAAGTCCACTCCGCGCCGGCGCCAATAGAAAGAATACTGGAAGAAGCTTCTACTGTTGCTCCGCTTATATCTTCGCTTGAATTTAAAAAATGGTAATTAATAAATGCTACCGGTGTTAGTGGAATGAGAGGCAAACTGAATTTGGCTTTTGCTCCAACATGATATTCGGCGCCAAAACCTGCACCGCCATTACTTAAATCATTTGTAAAAGCGTCGGGACCTTGTATTGTAGTTAAACCGCCGCCTATGCCGATTTTAAAACCCTGGCTAAATGCAGCCGCCGATAATAAAAGAAAGGAGAGAACAATTAACTTTTTCATTTTTATTCCTTTTTTGTTTTAATGGTACTGAAAATAACTATAAAAAACTAAGAATTGCAACTATTGAGATAAATAATTTTTAATATGAGAGATGTCTTTAAGTAAGTTCTATATGTAATTATTTACCTTGATTTTAAGGCGGGCTAAGAATTATCTTTACTCAAAAAAAATTGCTGTGGAAAGGAAATGCGTTGTTAATTTTTCATTTATGTAAAATGCAAAATTTATTTGGCCTGACCCCGGATTATTTTTCTACGCATCAGCTTTTGTCAGCTCTAATTCTAGCTTTAATTATTTCTTTTTTTTCATACAAATTTAAGTTCCTCTCTGTTTCCGGCACAACATCAGTTTTTTTTATGGCAATCGTAATTTTTGCTCTTGGGGGATGGAAGTGGACCGTGCCGATGGTAACATTTTTTATTACTACAAGTCTTATTTCAAAGTACAATAAAATTAATAATAGCAGCGCAGCTATATCCGAAAAAAATGAAAAAAGAGATTACGCACAGGTAATTGCAAACGGCGGATTTGCTACAATGTTAATATTGGTTAATTATTTTGAGGCATCGGAACTTTTTTATGTAGGTTTCGTCTCATCAATTGCGGCGGCATGTGCCGATACATGGGAGACAGAAATCGGAACTTTTATAAAAGGAAAAACATATAACATTTCAAATTTTAAAAAAATACAACCAGGTGTTTCCGGAGGAATATCACTTGTTGGAACGATTGCAGGAATATTCGGTACTTTCACCATCGCCATATCATCTTTATATTGGGTTACAAAAAATTATATTTTATTTATTTTCATAATTTTCTCTTCCGGTTTTATTGGAAGCATAATAGATAGTATTATTGGCGCCGCAATACAGAGAAAAAACCAGTGCACAATTTGTGGTGTTCCCACAGAAAAATTACGGCACTGTGAAACACGTACTGAATTAATTTCCGGCATTAAATGGATAAATAACGATGTCGTTAATTTTGTATCAGCCTCGTTCGGGGGATTTTTTGGAATTCTACTAACTGAATTAATAGCGAAATGAAAAATAAACTTTTAATAATAATATTCTTAATATCAGCCACCCTTGCTCTCGGGCAGGGTCTTGCCGATAAATATTACAAAGCAATGACTGCTTTTAATAACAAAGATTATGGTACAGCTCACAGCCTTTTTGATGAATTTATTCAGAATTACAGTATTCAGGACGAGCTTTTTGCTACCGCGCAATTCTATTCGGGTGAATCGATTTTGAATCTCGGCAAACCGGGAGCCGCCGCATCTTTTTATGAATATCTTGTAAACAATTTTGATTGGTCTGTCTTCAAAGAACGTTCGTTGTACAGACTTGGATTAATTTACTATGAGACTCAAAAATATTCATTTTGCCGCGATAGACTTAAGCAGTTACTTGATGAATATCCCGAAAGTGAGTTCGCCGGATCATCATTGTACTGGATCGGCGAATCATACTCGAGCGAGAACCAGGTTGAAGAAGCCATCCAGTTTTTTTTGGATGCAATAAACAGCAAAAAGAATAACAAGTTTGTTGATTATTCTCTTTTTTCGCTTGCGAGTATTTTTGAAAAAACCGGCGACTATGAGAGCGCTGTTGAGTACTATGACAAGCTATTATCATTTCATAAAGACAGCCCGCTCGCCGTTTCAGCACAAATACGTATAGGCATTTGTTATTTTAAATTGAAAGATTATCAATCATCAATCCTTGAGCTAAACAATCCGTCACTTACCAATTTACCACCAGGTATGTACGCGCAAAGTTTGTACTTGCTTGCAAATAGTTATTACCGTGTTCAGGAGTTTAACAACGCAGAAAAAACATATCTCGAAATAATACAAAATTTCCCTGTTGCGGAAATTATAAGTGAAGTTAGGTATGGACTCGCGTGGTCATACTTCCAGCAAAAAAAATACAACGATGCTTACAAAATATTTAACGGATTATCACTTGGCTCTAATGCGATTGCGATAAAATCATTTTATTGGAAAGGGGAAGCAAAAAGGTATGCCGGGCAGGAAAACGAGGCGTTTGAAATTTTCAGACAATTTTTAGAAACTTATCCGGATAATGAATTGGCAAAGGGAGTTCAGTACCAGCTTGGATTGCTCAATTACAACCAAAGGAAATTTGAACTTGCCGAAAGATATCTAATTGCCGCTGTAGCAGCTCCTGATCGTATGGTACGGGTACGCGCGTTAACCATGCTTGGCGAGATTGAGCTGAATAAAAAAGCTTATGATGCCGCGCGGAAATATTTTGAATCGGCGCTTGATATAAAAACTTTACCCGACGAACTTCAGAATAGAGCGATGCTTGGACTTGGAGCTGCACTTTATTATCTCGGAAGATATAAAGACGCCGTGGAATATTTATCGGATATAGATATCCGGGATGCAAATTTTGAAAGGAATAAAGTAAACTTTTATCTTGCCGAAAATCAATACTCACTCGGCAATTTTCGAGAGGCGCTAAACAGATATAATAATGTTGATTTAAATGATGCCGAACTTGGAGCAGGCGCTCTTTATGGAAAAGCTTACAGTTATTTTGGACTAAAAGATTATGAAAATGCGAGTGTGCAGTTCGGTGAATTCACAAAAAGTTTTTCTGGCGACAAAAGAATTGTTGATGCAAAACTTCGCCTTGCCGATTCCTACTTTGGCAGCAAAAATTATGTTGCAGCGGGCGATGTGTATAAGGGACTTGTTAACTCGCGGCAAATTGTACTTACCGATCCTTACGCCTACTTCCAATATGCTCAGGCATTGTTTAAAGCTGGCAAATCCTCCGAAGCTGTTTCAGAATTCAGAAACCTTCAGCAGAAATTTCCAAGCTCTGAGTTTGCCGATCGTGCCCTCTATCTGATTGGCTGGATAAATTTTCAAAAGGCAAATTATACGCAAGCTATTGCCGAGTACCGTAACATGATGAATGTGTATCCAAACTCTAAACTTAACCCGGTTGTTCATTATTCAATCGGTGATGCATATTTTAACATCGCAAAATATGATTCGGCGATAGTTAACTATCAAAAAGTTATATTGCTTTATCCAACATCAAATTATGTGTTTGATGCCATAAACGGAATTCAATACAGTTATGTTGCTAAAGGGCAGCCGGATAGAGCTATTGCACTAATTGATGAGTTTATTTCAAGAAATCCGAATTTAAGTTTTTCTGATGAAATATTTTTTAAAAAAGGTGAAATATATTACTCACTCCGCGAATACGAATATGCAAAAAAAAGTTACCAGGTATTTATTTCAAACTACCCGAAGAGCCATTTGATTCCCGATGCATATTTCTGGATTGGCAAATCATCCCAAAACCTTGGCGAGAACGAACAGGCATTATTTAATTTTGCCAAAGTTTATAATGCCGACGTAAAAAATGAAATCGGGGCGGCATCAGTTATTGAATCGGGCAAGATTTTAGACTCGCAGGGAAAGTATAGAGATGAAGTGGTTTTGTATGACAAAGCTCTTGCGTCTTTACCTCGCTCCGATAGTTATGCCGAAATATTGTTTAACAAAGGTATGGCGCTTACTAATCAGGGGGCAATAGATAAATCGTACGAAGTGTTTGATGAGTTAAACCAATATCACCCCAATACTATTTTTGCAGATAAAGCAAAATTTGAACTTGGTTTGATTGAAATGGCTGCGAAACGATATACCAATGCCGAATTTTATTTTCAAAAACTTGCTGAAACTCGTACTGATGATATTGGCGCAAAGGCTCAATATTTTTTTGGTGTTTCAAAATTTGAACAGCAAAAGTACACCGAAGCGATTACCGCATTTGTACGTGTTAGAACAATTTTTTCAGCGTATGATGAGTGGCTTACAAAATCGTACTTAAAAATGGGTGATAGTTACATTGAACTCAAAGGGTTCAAAAAGGCGGAAGAGATGTTCAGGGCAGTTTTATCAAATCATCGTGGAGATATTTTCGGCAAAGAAGCTCAAAATAAATTGAGGGCATTAAGATGAAAAAGATTTTAATATTATTTACACTGTTTTTAATTTCAACCGCTTGTGGCCAGGATGATAAACAAAAAAATCCGGGTGTTGAATTACCCGACTTTGTGATTACAGGTAAGGAAAATGTTTCAATTCAAAACTCGAGCAAAATTAAACCCGATTTTGTTCCGATTATTTCGGAAGAATTTATAAAGCCGGTTTTTTCACCTGAACAATTAGAAACAAAAGATCTATCTAATCCCGTAAAAGAAGAAATTAATTTATTCGATTCGTTAAACTTTTTTAAAGGCAGATTAAAAGTTGGCGCCGGTTTATACACACTCCCTGAAGCGCAGGTGTCCCTCGGTCAGCCTTTTACCGGCGGTTTACTTAATGCGGGATTAAATGTATATAACAAACGCGCCTATGTGGAAAACAGCGACCGCTACGGTGCAAAAGCAAATGCATCATTAAATTATTTTGTAGATGCCGATTCAAAAATTTTACCGGGTTCTGAACTTAAAATCGACGGTTCGTATGGAGTTAATTCTTACAAATTATTTGCTTCCAGTATGCCAACCGTACGTCGTTCATTCGGTTCCGGAAGAGCATCGCTGCAATTTAATTATCTAACAAGCAAAGTGATAATTACATCCGTAAAAATTGAAGACGAGTTTGCGTCATTAAACAATGTAACTTTTTCTGAAAATCTTATTAAACTTTCGGGAATGAGTAAACTTCAATTATCAAATTTTGCTGTCGGTGTTAATGCAAAGTTTTTATCTGCTTCGCTCAATAATTCTATTTATACAAGCGCTGCTTTTGGTTTCGGAGATGTTCGTCCGTTTATTGGATTAAACATTTCAGATGCTTTTAAAGCATCCTTCGGAATGGATTTTGAATTTTACGAAAATAAAACAATGTTTAACCCTTATGCTTCGGTCGGTATTAAATTAGATAAAAGTATTTCGCTATTTGCAGAATTTGCCCCGCACACAGAATACTTAAGTGTTTCATCATTTTTAAATAAAAATAATTATTTAAAAGCAGATAGCAGTGTCGGAGTATTTCTTGAAAAAAGAAGTAACTTCCGGGGTGTTGTTAAATATGAATACGGCAGATATTTTGAAATTGACGGCGGATTTGAATATACATCGTCGTCTAATTATCCTTACTTTGAACCTGCCCTTTCGAATGGTGAATTTAAGCTTGTTGCAACCGAGGCAAAAAGGATAGAAGGATTTGTAAATCTACTTTTCCATAGCGGGCCATATGGAATGTTTTATGGGAGCGTACACTTTAGCGATACCAGGGACACATTAAACAATATTGTCCCTTACAGTCCTGCTTTAAAAGCAGACCTAAATTACTCTATTTCTTTTAGCTCGAAATACACCGCCGGCGTAAACGTTCAATTTATTTCCGGAGGATATACCGATTTGACAAATGTAAATAAAGTTGATGGGTTATTTGATCTTGGTTTAAATTTTAGTTATCGAATTAATGAAAAATTTGTCTGGACGTTTGAAACCCATAATCTTATTAATCGAAACAACTATCTTTGGAATGGTTACAAGGAGTTGCCCTTGGACATAGTGGCAGGATTCAAGTATCAATGGTAATTAATTTATCACTATATTATTTTTTCATAACAATAAATATGTTTAATGATTACTAAAGCAGAACTAATCCGAAAGTTAGCGAGACGCGCAGGAGTACCGGACCAGGAAGCTAAACTGTTTTTTGAAATATTCCTGAAACGTGCTGTAGAAATTCTAAAACCCGGGTCAGCAGTATTTATAAAACAGTACGGGTATTTTCAGCTTAGGCGGGGTAAGATTGATAATTTAACTGGTGTTGACGGTACGGCGAGTGCACCGGTTTATGCCGATCTTATGGTATTTTCAAGTGAGGAAGTTAAAGATAACGACAATCTATTTTTTAATATTCCATTAAACAGGGCGCAGGAATATCATCCGCTCGATTCGTATTTCAGTTTAAGTATCGGCAAACCGGTTATACCATTAAAAAACGTAACACCTGATGAGCATTTTGTTCAACCAAGCGGGCTGGAACTTAGAAGGCTGATAGAATCGAAAGTTGAAAAATTATTTAATGAATTAGAAATAATCGAGGATTATTTAACAGGTCACGAAGTTCTTTTAATAGACGCTTCAAAATATAACCCAAACCAGATGGAGATGAACTTATCGGGCAGCATTTCACAAAGTGCGGCAGCTGCTTCTGAAAAGGAAAGAGAGGAAGCGGCATCCGGAGTATTTAAAAATAGTAAAAATATTCCGTGGGATTTTGGTGATAATTTATCAAGGGAGCTTGAAGAAGAATCAATCTTAGATATAACAGATACCAATCAAATTTTATTTAAAGAAACTATTGAAGAGCAAACTGATGAAGTTGAAAAGCCGATGCCCTTTAAAAGAACCGGAACAACTTCTCGGCTTAATGAAGAAGATTTTCAGGAAGTTAAAGCTGTTTCTAAACAGGTTATTTTGCCGGATGGAAATATTGAAGACGATTTAAATAATTTTTTATCGGATTCGGAAAATGAAACAGACCCGGTACCACCTATTGAAGTTGAAGAAGAAGAACATGACGAAGGTTTTTCACAAATAAAATTTAAAACTGCTACACATCAATTGAATGTGCCGGATGAGCTGAATTTTATACCCGAAACAGATGAAGAATTTAACATAGATGAATATGAAGTTGATGAGGTGCGAGAGGATGAGCCATTTGAAGATAATTTGCCGGTAATAGAATTCGCACCGAAAAAAACTTTTGATCCTGAAGAAATTGAAATACCGAAAAAGAAAAATTGGTTATTTGTTTTTGTAGTTGCCGGTTTATTGTTAGTTGTTTCTGCCGGCTATTTCATTTATCAAAATATCGATTCTTTTATCAGCAAAAAAAATATCGCTCAAAACGACGGGGGTGAAAAAATAATATCTTCAGTTGTCGATCGGACTTTTGAAGTCCCGGTTTCCTACCCTTATAATCCGGGTGGAGATTCCTTAAAATCAGTAACCCATGCAATCGATTTAACTGTTCCGGTTATTACTCAGCAAAAAGAAAACACTGCTGACGTGAATATAAAAAAAGAAGATATGTCCAGTACAAATAAACCCGAACCTAAAAAAGTTGAAAAAATAGTTGAAACTCCACCGGTTGAAAAACCTGTTGGACAAGCTGAAAAAGTAAAAGATTTTATATATAAATACGGCAGCAGCTATTTTGTGCAGGTATCTTCATGGCGCGACAAAAATATTGCTGATAAGGAAGTTCAGAAACTGCAAAAAAAAGGGAGAACAGCTATAATTGAAGGAGCAAAAATTTCCGGCAGGGGTACCTGGTACAGAGTTTTGGTCGGTGCGTTCAGCACATTAAAAGAAGCTGAAGATTTTAAAAACAAACAATGATAATAAATTCGATAAAAGGTAAAGTATGTATTTAATTGAAATTTTTCTTAAAGGCGGATTATTGATGTGGGCTATTTTGCTAAGCTCAATTATAGGTCTTGGTGTTGTTATTGACAGATACATTGTTTTAAGGAAAGCAAAAATAAATATACCCGCGTTCATGGTACGAATACGGGGGCTGCTGAAAAAGAAAGATATTTCAGGCGCTGTTAGTTACTGCATGGAAGAAAAATCACCGGTAGCAAATATCATCCGTAAAGGGTTAAAAAAATACAAACTTGGACATGAACGGGTAAAAGAATCGATAGAAAACGCCGGGCGGCAGGAAATTACAAAACTTGAAAAAGGATTGTCAATATTAGCCTCGGTTGCGGGTATTGCCCCTCTGCTTGGTTTTCTCGGTACGGTAACGGGAATGATTCAGGCATTTATGACAATTGAATCGTTACAAGGTTCTGCAAATCCAAGCGATCTTGCTGGTGGTATTTGGGAAGCGCTGGTTACAACAGCGTTCGGTTTAATTGTGGGGATACCAGCACTGGCATTTTACAATTATTTTTTATCGGCTGTAAAAAAATTGGTGGGTGATATGGAAGCGGTTGCAAATGATGTGGTTGACATTATTCAAGACACATCCAGTACTGCCGCCGATTACGAAGAAGTTGAAATTGATATTTAGGCAACACGATGAAATTTAACACATCAAAAGAACCATTAAGCATGTTTAGTTATTCGTCAATGACGGATATAGTTATGCTGCTACTGATATTTTTTCTGCTTACGTCGCAGTTTGTAATACAAACCGGTGTTAAAGTACAATTACCGGGCAGCAAAACAAATGAGCAAACTGCGCCGACTAAAATGATTGTTACTTTAACAGCAGGCGGCAGTGTATATCTGGGAAAGGATGAAGTTTCTATTGAGGAACTTCCGGCAAAAATTAGTGTATTAAAGGGGACAGTATTGGAAGACAACCTAATTATTCGTGCTGACAAAACAATAGCCGTTGATTTGGTAATAAAAGTAATTGATGCAGCACGGGCTTCCGGAATTGACAAATTTACTATTGAAACAGAAAAACAGAAACTTTAAGATAATATGACATATCATTCGATACGAAATACATCATATTTTGTCTCCTTCGGAGCGCACTTTTTGCTGCTGATAATTATGTATTTCATTTTTATTTCTTTCGATTACCCGCCATTGGATTTTGTCGAATTATCGTTCGGTGTTTCTGGTGGTTCCGGTTCCTCCGGTGCAATTGGTACACAGGTAAACCAGATTGAAGAGGTTGCAGAAAAAACAGATGAAACAACCACGGAGGAGAATAAAAATCTTGAAGTAAAAGAAGTTGAACTACCGGCTGCAAAAAATACCGCAGACGAAAATGTTATAACCCCGGCTGATAAAGGGGTTAAAATAGCTGAAGCAACAAAAACAAAAAACGAACTTGAAAAAACTTCAAATGTTACACAGCAGGGTAAAGGCAACAAAGCCGAAGGAGAGGGGAGTTTTGGTTATAAAATTGATTGGGGCGGTAATGGCACAAGGAAGATTTATAGTTTTTCTATACCCCAATATCCTTCCGGTGTTTCAAAGGAAGTTGATATTCGTTTAAGATTTTCAATTTTGCCGGATGGTTCGGTCGGAACAATATTTCCGCAAACAAAAGCAGACACCAAATTAGAGAACACCGCTATTAACGCTTTGCGGCAGTGGAGGTTCGAACCCTTGTCACCGAACCAGAGACAAATTGAGCAGGCTGCAGTTATTGTATTTCCTTACCGGCTTCAATAGGGTCTTCGCCGTAATACATACGGTAAAAAAAGTATTCGGCAACAGACAACAAAGCAAGCGAAAAAGTATCTCTGTCAAAGTAAATCCCGAATCCCGGAGGTTCCATTAGAGCTTTTGCTATCAGTCCTGTTATAGTCCAGCCAACTGAAAATAAAATTGCTATTAAACCCAAATTTAAGAAAGCAGAGGTGATGTTATCATCCTGCCATTTTTTTGTAAAAATGACCAAACCGAAAATAAGATGGGCAAAAAAGATAAATGCAGTTATCATAATTTTAAGCTCGCTTATTTACAAAAATCATCCCGCCGAATCCGCCGAGTATACCAAAAATACCATACATTATTGTGTACGAAAAAAACATTGAAAAAGTATAGATTGCCGAAAAGCCCGAAGTTCGTATTTCCTTTGCCATCTCTTTGTACACTTCCATTGCTGCATTAAATATAGGAGCATTTCCGAACTCCTTTATCATAGATTCCATTTGTGGAAGTGCCTGCACAAAATCATTCGACTTAAAGATTAATGTAATTACAGTTTCAAATATTACGGCAAAAAAAGCTATAAAAAATCCGGCTGATAATCCCATCAACGAGGCAGTTTTACCGCTTATTGGGGGCTGAACCTTATTTAACTTGTGGTGTAAAAATACGGCTATGCCGCCTGCAAATGGCGCCAATAGGCAACAGCCGAATGCGTTCATGCCCGGAATTGTTGTAATAACAGCCGCACCAAAACCGCTTACTAATGCCGGCATAATATTTTTTATGTTCATTTTGTCCTGTTTAATAAACTGTTTTCAATTGATGCCAAAATATAAATAAATACAGTTGAACCAAAAAGTAAACCTGTAAAAAATGCTGTATAAAAAGAATATGAATAGACCCCGAGAGTTAAAAAAATGACATCCAACAGCATTGGGAGCGAAAAGAAAAACAAAAAATTTATCGAGAGCGAAATTCTTTTTTTTACAAAAATAAAAGCCGGTATGGAAGCTAAAAATGCTCCGAGGTAGATGCCTGTACATCTTGCACAAACCAACAGACTATGAGAATGGCAGGTGATAGTTTTTGCCGGGTTTTGATGGCAGACCGTAGAATACAAAAATTTTGCAGGTATAAACAGCACGGCTATTTCCCGAATGTTCAAAACTATTACCGAAAAACCAGCGATCCATAAAAATAAAGCAGCCGTTAAACTGCCCCTTAGGAAAATAAATTTTATCAATTTCATCAGTTTTGGGGTGTTTTCCCGAAAACAACAATACGATCGGGTAGAAGCACGTATAGTTTATAACCAAACACTAAAGCGCTCACAACATTTTTTAGTGCGGGGTAGTCTGCCAATTTTACACCCTCAAGTTTTATCCCATCGTTTATTGAAATCGTGCTTATGAAAACCGTGGTGTCGTTTGATGCGGTAAAATTACTAAAGACGATATTCATATCGTCAATTAACCCTTTATGGGGGAAGGATGCCAAACCGTTGCCGAAATTATCAAACACTACAATATCTTTTTTATCGAGTACAAATAAAGTACCGTTTTCGGCTGCCGAGAGTGTAATAGGATTTGATAGTTGAAAACTTCCGGCGTCGTACCCGCCGAAATTACGGATATAGTTTCCGAACAAATCAAATTCAACTATCCGGTTGTTTTCAGAGTCGAGTATAAATAAATCCCCCTGCCTTGAAACAGCGCAGCTTAGGGGATAACCGAAAATTTCATCTTCATTATCGCTTTCACGGGTATAAAGTTTTGATACGAAATTTAAGTCTCTATCAAAACTTTGAAGTCGGTGGTTGTTTTTATCGCACACATAAATATTTAGTGTTGTTGCATAAATTCCGGTGGGGTCATCAAAAGAACCACTATTCCAACCATAGCCTCCGGCTTCTTTTAATAGAGTTCCAAGAGTATCGAGTTTATAGATTTCGTCGGTGCCAAAATCAGTTACGAAAATATACCCTGCCGGGTTAATATAAAACGACGAGGCGTTTGAAAACTCACCAATCTCCGATTGAAACATATATTGTTGTGCCGGAACAGTAATAATATATAAAGAGAGAAAAAACAGAGTAATTATTATTTTCATCATTGTTATTATTCTTTTTTACAAAAAATTGAAAATGTTAACAAAAATTAAACTAATCTTTTTGTTATTTACAAGCAGTATGATTATTTTTGGTTACTGCCTCATGGTGTAATTGGCAACACGTCTGACTCTGGATCAGAAGAGTCCAGGTTCGAACCCTGGTGAGGCAACTGAAGAATGTATAATGAAGAAAATTTCATTGTACATTTGTTTTATATAGGCGCGTTCGTCTAGTGGCTTAGGACGCCGCCCTCTCAAGGCGGAGATCACGGGTTCAAATCCCGTACGCGCTACAACAAGGAGTTCTTACGAACTCCTTTTTTACTTTAAATTACTTTTCAATCGTTAAAGTATACCATAAAATTATTTTAGGCAGGGGCTGTCTCAAAAGTCATTTCTCCCGGGCATTGAGCCTTCGGCACCAGTCCTTCCGATTGCTAACTGATAACGAAAACTGATTGAATAACGGAATACAGGTATATGCTGCCAAACCGGCATTTTTATTTTATGGTTGTTAAAAAAAAGAATTGAACTATAGAAAATTTATCCCATCCATTAAGCAGTGGCTTACCAGCGTAAGGTAAATGATCCTCCATTGTGCGGTCTATTTTGCAGGCAAATGGACTATGCCTGTCTATTGATATTGTTCATTTTTCTATTATCTTTAATTTACAAATTGACTCTATTTTGTGATAAGAACATTGACATTTAAATAATGTACTATTCAACTTTATCGTATGAAAATTTTAGTCGATCAGTTGATAATAAAACGGCTCGTAATATTGAAAAGTAAAACAAAACGAAGATAGTGCATCTAAGGTCAATTTGAATTGATTAAAACAAATAGCTTATAAGTTTATAGACTTAGTCGTCCAAACCCTGTTTTTGAAACTGTGTGAATTTTTTGCTCGGGAGGAAACATTCATCACATCACCGGCAGCAAGGTGATGGAGAAAGGATTGATGAAAAAAATAAACTTATGAGATTGAGTTTTAGGGGAACTAAAAACGAATAATTGAACTTGAAATAAGACAATTATGTAAGGAATAAAAGAGATGAGTAATGTGAATCTTTTTGATCTTAGAAAATTTGTCATTTTAAAATTCATCTACGATATAGGGGCAATAAACTTTATTTGTTGTTATTTTAAAAACATTAACACAAACTATAACCTCAACCTAACTTATTTCTATCTATCAGAATTACCTCTTTCTGAGTATTCAACCAAAAAGACAATTACACATCCGTCTGATCAAATATCTACTCCGGCGTATTTACAAAACGTAAAAAAAATATTTGATGATAGATTGGTTCGGATGGCAAACCGAAAAGCGGACCAGTTAAGTGCTGAATTTTTTAAACCTGAGCATAATCATAATAACGGTTTCACCCGCCAGTGTGAAATAGCTGTTTCGTTTATAAGAAAAACCTTGTTCAATCCCGCTGGAATATTAGATGTTTCCGATTTTTTTTTAGGGGTAAATTACAGTAATTATCTCAAAGAGAATCAGTCATTTCACCAAGAAATTTACACAGTATTTATTAGCAATTTTTCAATTATTAAAAACATATTTAATTCACAAGCCATCCTATTAATCGATGGTAAAGTCCTTCACATTTTCCGGAATAACAGCCGCAGAACAAACTATATTACTAATTTGTAAGCAAATGTTAAACTATGTTCCGGATTTTTTCAAAGGAAGACAGATATGATTGCCCAAGTTAAAGAAGCGTACAACCAGGCGATATTTGATACGGATAAAAATGCCGCGCTAAAAGTTGTTTATGAAGCTCTACAAAAAGGAGTAACTCCCGAAACTATTGTTTTTAATGTAGTTGTTCCATCTATCGAATATATGACCACTTCAATTAGACAGAATTTTGGAGCAAGTCTCGCGCAACATTTTATGACGGCGCAAATAGCCGCTCAGGTTACGGACGAAATGCTTTCCATGTTTACTACACCTTCGAAAATTATTGGTAAGGTGGTTATCGGAACCTCACAAGGAGATTTTCATGGGTTAGGTAAAAAAATTGTCATCGGGTGTTTAAAAGCGCAGATGATCGAGTCTGTCGATCTTGGATTAAATGTATCTGCCGAGAAGTTCGTTACTGAAGCTATCAATCATCAAGCCCAAGTTATTGGTATCTCTTCAATGATGCTGCACACAGCACGAGGTGAAAACGCCTGCCTTGGGGTACGTAAAATTCTAATGGAAAAAGAACTCGAACAAAAAATTAAAATAATTGTTGGCGGCGCACCATATAGGTATGACCATGAATTATATAAAGCGGTAAAAGCGGATGCCTGGGCTGAAAACGGAATTGCAGCCGGAAAAGTGATAGCACAATTAATTTCGGAGGTGCAACCATGATAACCGGAATGGAAAGACTTATAGCAGCGGTAAATGGTGAAAGAGCCGACCGCATACCGGTGTTTTGCAACTTGCTGGATCAGGGCGCTAAAGAATTAGGACTCTCTTTAAAGGAATATTATTCCAAAGGAGAGCACGTTGCCGAAGGGCAGTTAAAAATGCGTGAAAAATATGGTTATGATAATCTCTGGTCTCTCTTTTACGTTGGCAAAGAAGCTGAATTGTTAGGATGTAAAAATATTATTTATTCTGATTATGGTCCGCCCAATGTTGGACACATGGTGATCAGGAAGCCGGAAGATATTCACAAACTCGAAATTCCGGATGATATTTTAAGTCATCCGAAATTTAAAGAAACATTAAAATGTTTACAAATATTAAAAAGAGAATCCGATGGAAAATATCCGATTTGCTGTTATCTAACAGCTTCAATGGCTATGCCTTCACTGCTCATGGGAATGGAAAAATGGATTGATATGCTGCTCTCCGGACCCGCGGATTTGCGTGATGAACTTCTTCTTAAAACTTCCGATTTTTTCAAAAAGCAATTAGCCGCATACAAAGCTGCAGGCGCGAATATCTTTTTATACTCTAATCCTTTTGGTTCGCTGGATTTTGTGCCGAATAAATTATTCGAGGAATTTTCGATCCCCTGGATTCGGAAAGATATTGAATCAATTGATCCGAAAAGTTTGGTTTATTATTGCGGCGGTGCCAGGATGAATCCGGTTATCGATCGTGTAATTAAAGAATTCGGATTTGGAACATTTTACCTTAGCCCGTTTGATGACATCTCGGAAGGGAAACAAATCATAGCCGGGAGAGCGCTTTGCGCCGGCGTAATTAACGATATTAAACTTATCGATTGGACAAAAACAGAAATAAAAACCGAAGTTAAAAGGATGCTTGACGCCGGAATGCAAGGCGGCAAATTTTTCTTTGGAACTTTAGTAATGCCCTTAGCCATTCCGGAAGAAAATATCAGAACAATGTTGGATGCAGTGTATGAATATGGCAGCTACAGATAACGTAACTAAGAAACCGGTTCTTATCGGATGCGGAATTCTTAAAAAAGAGATCAACTGTTTGATAAAAAAAAACAACTGGTGTCTCGATACCGCGTTTCTTAATTCCTCATTGCACATCGATTTCGAGAAGTTACACGATCAACTCACTGTGCAGCTTGCTAAGCACTCGGATCAAAGTTCGGTTGTGTTTTACGGTGTCTGCCATCCGCTAATTGATAATACTGTAGTTGACGCTCATACCCATCGTACTAAAGGACAAAACTGTGTTGACATGTTATTAGGAAACGGCTTGTTTACAAGCGAATTAACCAAAGGAGCGTATTTCCTTTTAGAAGATTGGGCATTACGCTGGCAGTTTATCTGCAAAAAAACCTTTGGTGAGAATCAAGAAATTGTACGGCAAATTTTCCGGGAAGATAGAAAATATGTACTGGCAATAAGAACACCTTGTTCCGGCAATTTTGAAAAAGAAGCCGAATGTATGGCACAACATGTTGGTCTGCCATTGAAGTGGATGGATGTTGAATTAACTAATTTAGAGTCTGTTTTAATTTCTTCATTAAAACAAGAAAGCGGTATATAATATGAGCGACGAAATACTCATATCGAAAGATGAACTCGATAACTTAAATGAACGAGTAAAAAAACTTGCGGTAGAAAAATCTTATTTGCAAGTATTTATTCATTTAATGAATGAAATGAGTACCGTTTCGGGATTGGAAAATAATATCCAGAAGCTCTTACAGATTATTCTCGGTAACATCGGCGGATCAAATCTAATTATTTATTACCTAATTGATGACGAAATTTTCTATGCTGATGTGTTGGGAGAAAAAAAGGCGTTAGAACAAATTGAAGATGATATAGTTAAAAAAGTTTTTGAAACGAAAGAGTTGATCGAAATTCAAAGCGATTTTACCAATACCAAATTACTGGGTACCGAATTTACAACGGCAAGCACTTGGGCTTTTCCGCTTCTTGTTGGAAATGATCTTATCGGTGTATTAAAAATAGAAGATCTTTATACCGGCACCGCAGATTTACATTTCCATTTACCCACTTTCTTTAGTTATGCTGCCCATATCTTAAAGAACGAAATCCTTGGCCATACAAAACTTAAAAGCGCGTTTGATCAGCTTACCGAAGAGAATAATTTACGTAAACAAGCAGAAGAAGAACTCAAAATAATTAATGAAGAACTTGAAAATAGAGTTGAAGAACGAACTCTTGAATTGCATCACCTGAACCTGCAATTAGAAGAGGAACTTGCCGTGCGCCAAAGCGCCGATGCGCAAATCCTTAAGCTTAACCGTATTCTCTCTGTTCTAAGTGAAATCAATCAAGCAATTGTACGAATTCACGATTCAGGGAAAATATTAAATGAAGCATGCCGGATTGCGGTTGAAAATGGAAAGTTCCAGATGGCATGGATCGGTATGGTAAATTTCCAGACAAACAAAGTTGATGTTGCGGCTTCGTATGGAATATCAGGAGACTACCTTGAAAACATTGATATCGATTTAACTGATGAAATCCGCAGTAACGGACCTACGGGAATTGCGGTTAAAACCGGTAAGCACAAAATTTCAAACAATATTAATAAGGATGAGAGTATGCTTCCCTGGCGGGAGAAAGCGATAAAGTATGGATATAAATCTTCCGCCTCCTTTCCACTATTAGTTTTCGATAAAGCAATTGGCGCTTTTAATATTTATTCTGATGAAAACGATTTTTTCCAGGAAGATGATATTACTCTTTTAGATGAAATGGCAAAGGACATTTCTTTCGCGTTGGAATTTATACAAAGTGAAAACGATCGCAAGCAAACCGAACTTCAATTAATAAATAGCGAACGGGAGTACCGCAGTCTGGCAGAAAACTCTCCTGATAATATTGTCCGTTATGACCGGCAGTGCCGCGCAATATACTGTAACACAAAAATGATACAGACGTTATCTGTCAAACCGGAAATAATGTTTGGTAAGACTCCATTGGAGTTTGGAGCCGGCGGTCTGGAGGTCGATACTGAATACGAAATGCATATCCGGCGGGTTCTGGAAAACGGTGAGTCGAGTGATCTTGAAATAGTTATGCCGCATTCTGATGGCGGACTCCACAACCATCTCATCCGTTTTGTTGCAGAGCGAGATACTGAAGGAAGTATTATTGGTGTTCTGGCAATTGGTCAAGACATCACCGCTCGCAAACGAGCGGAAGAATCACTCCGTGAGAGTGAAGAAAAATATCGTGCGGTAGCTGACTACACTTATGATTGGGAAACATGGATGGATGCAAAAGGAAACTTCATCTATGTATCTCCGGCTTGCGAGCGGATAACCGGTTATTCCGCCGGGGAGTTTATGGATAATCCCAATCTCTTCAACGATATTGTTTTTAAGGATGACAGCGATGAATTAACAAAGCACAAGCAACTCTCTGAGAAAGATGATTCAGTTCATCAAAAAGAATTTAGGATAACCACTAAAAGCGGCGGGGTACGCTGGATAGAACACATATGCCGGAGTATTTTTAATTCGGATGGAAAGTGGATCGGCAGGCGCGCAAGTAACCGCGAAATAACTGAACGTAAAAGAGATGAAGCCCTTAATGCATCCCGTTTACATCTTATGAATTATGCGGCAGTACACTCCTTTGATGATTTTATAGAAGAATCCTTAAATGTAATAGAAAAATTTACCGAAAGTAAAATTTCCTTTTATGTTTTTGTTGAAGACGATCAACAATCGGTTATACTTCAGGACTGGTCAACCAGAACTAAAGCTGAATTTTGTAAAGCGGAAGGGCGAGGATTTCACTATAATATTTCTGATGCCGGTGTATGGATTGATTGTGTAATTAAACGTAAGGCGGTTATCCACAATGATTACTCTTCGCTACCGCACCGCAAAGGATTACCGGAAGGACATGCGGAGTTAATACGCGAACTTGTAGTTCCAGTTTTTCGCGGAGATAAAATTAAAGCGGTGGTTGCTGTTGGGAACAAGGCGCAAAACTATACTGAAAGTGATGTGGAATCAGCTACGCTTCTTGCCAGCCTTTCATGGGAAATTGCAGAGCGAAAACGCTCGGAGCTATCATTACGAGAAAGTGAACGACGCCTTACGGAAGCTCAGCGCATAGCAAACATTGGTTATTGGGAACGCGACTTCATTAGTAATAAAATAATCCTTTCAGATGAATCCTGCCGCATTTTCGGATTAACGCAAGAAAACTATCATATAAAATTGGATGACTGGCATAAACAATTACTTCAGTTACTCTTACCGGAAGATAAAGAAAGAGTTGAGAAGGCATTTATGGACGCAGTTCAGAATGACATCCCTTACAATCTGGATTATCGAATTGTTAGACATGACGGCGAACTTCGCCATGTTCACAGCGAAGCTGATGTAAGGAGAGATTCATCCGGTTTACCCCTCATTATGCTTGGTATGATGCAAGATATCACCGATCGCAAACGAGCGGAAGAATCCATCCGTGAAAGTGAAATGAAGCTCCGCGTGATGTTTGAAAGCTCTAGGGATGCTATCGGTGTTTCAAAAAAAGGCGTACATGTTTTTGCTAATCCAGCCTACCTCAAATTATTTGGTTTTGAAAAACTTGAAGAACTCGTTGGTAAATCAATCCTTGATTGTATAGCTTCGAGTCATCATCAAGAGATAATCCAAAACGTGAAACGCAGAGCTGCCGGTGAAGAAACTCCTTCATTTTACGAAACACGGGGGAGAAGAACAGATGGCAGCGAGTTCGACTTTGAAATCAATGTTTCTTCTTATGAGTTGAATGGTGAAGAATATACCCTCGCAAATATACGCGATATTACCGACCGCAAACTTTTGGAAAAAGCCTTGTTTTTCGTAGCCGAACGTGGTTGGCAGAGTGGCGAAGAAAGCTTTTTTGATTCTCTCGCTCAGTTTCTTGGCGAAAATCTAAATATGGATTATGTTATTATTGATAAGTTAGATCAAAATCCGGTTTTTGCCGAAACAATTGCCTTATATGCCAAAGGTACAATTGTACCGAATATGCGATATGCGCTTAAGGGAACGCCATGCGAAAACGTTATGGGGCGGCAACTCTGTTTTTATCCGCAAGAAGTTCAGAAGTTGTTTCCTGAAGATAATCTTTTGGTTGAAATGGGTGTAGAGTGTTATATCGGAATTCCATTGTGGGATTCTTCAGGCAGTCCCATAGGTTTGATTGCCCTTATGAATACTACGCCAAAACCTGAAGATTCACCGGCAATCCATGTTTTGCAACTTGTTGCTACTCGTGCCGCCGCCGAAATGGAACGCGAACGCAGTGATCGCAATCTAAAGGCGCGGGAACGAGAATACCGTACGCTAGCAGAGAACATTCCAAACAATATCATTCGCTACGATTTGGATTGTCGTGCGGTCTATTTAAATCATATGTTAGAAACAATTAAATATTCAAATTCCGCCATTATTGGTGAATCTCCATCAGCCAAACAATTTGATGGGGTTAAAGGAATTGAGGAATATAATGAGAAACTCAAGTGGGTAATAGAAACCGGTGCTGAGGAGGAAATGGAAATGATAATTCCGGATCTTGAAGGAAATATTCATATCCATGAGGTTCACTTTGTTGCAGAACGAAATACGAATGGGGAAATTAGCGGTGCTTTGGCCATTGGTCATGACATTACCGAACGCAAGCAGACTGAAGAAGAGCGGAAGGCAAATCTCCACTATTTTAAAAGTATGGATAGAATTAACCGCGCTCTTCAAGGCATGGATTCTCTTGAAAAAATGATGAGTGAAGTGCTCGCTACAGTGCTTTCTATTTTTGATAGTGATCGTGTTTGGCTTTTTTATCCATGTGATCCGGACGCATCTATGTTTCAGGTTCCAATGGAAATTACAAAACCTGAATATCCCGGCGCCGGAATCTTGAATGTGGATGTACCTATGCCATCTGATATGGCGGACAATTTAGGACAAGCCCTCAAATCAGATGAACCAATTACTTTCGTAGAAGGCAGTGACAGACCAATCAACAAAGTTAGTAGTGAACAATTTAGTGTAAAATCCATGATATTGATTTCTCTCCATCCCAAATCCGGTAAACCCTGGGCATTCGGTATGCACCAGTGTTCCTACGCGCGCATTTGGACATTGGAGGAGGAAAAATTATTTAGGGAAATTGGCCGACGGTTGGAAGATTCGCTAACAAGTTTTATTGCACATAACACTCTAAAAGAAAGTGAAGAAAAGTTCCGCCGGTTAACGGAAAATGCCCGCGACATAATTTATAGAATGTCGATACCTGATGGAAAATATGAATATGTAAGTCCGGCTGTTCTATCCGTTTTCGGCTATTCTCCGGAAGAATGTTATAATTCGCCAATGATTATTAAAAAATCAATACATCCCGATTGGCATAAATATTTTGAAGAGCAATGGACAAATCTTCTTAAAGGTGAAATGCCTCCTTTTTATGAATATCAGATAATTCATAAATCGGGAGAAGTCCGTTGGTTAAATCAACGTAATATTTTAGTACAGGATGTATCCGGCAATCCAATTGCAATTGAAGCGATAGTTACAGATGTTACCGAAAGAAAACGAAATGATGAAATAAATACAACACGATTGTCCCTATTACAATTCGCAGCAACCCATTCATTAGATGAATTATTAGAGGAAACATTGAACCAAGCCGAAAAACTTACTGGCAGTTTTATCGGTTTTTATCATTTTGTTGAAGATGATCAAAAAACACTTACACTTCAGAATTGGTCAACAAGAACAAAAGCGGAATTTTGCAAAACGGAAGGTAAAGGATTACACTATGCGATTGATGCAGCCGGTGTTTGGGCTGAATGTGTATATAAGAGAAAACCTGTAGTCCATAATGATTATGCCTCACTTCCAAACCGAAAAGGTATGCCGGAGGGTCATGCCGAATTAATACGAGAACTCGTTGTGCCCGTGCTGCGGAGTGAAAAAATAAAAGCAGTTCTTGGTGTAGGAAACAAGACGAGTGATTATAATGAAAAAGACATAGAAGTAATTTCAATTCTTGCCGACCTCACCTGGGAAATTGCGGAACGCAAGCGGGCGGAAGAAGCAGTATTAAAAAGGGAAGCTCAGCTCAATGAAGCTCAACACCTCGCGCATATCGGAAGCTGGGAGTTGAATTTGAGTAAAAATACTCTTAATTGGTCTGATGAAATATATAGAATCTTCGAAATTGACTCTGAAAAGTTTGGCGCTACTTACGATGCTTTTCTCGACACAATTCATCCTGACGATAGGGAAGCAGTTAATTTTGCTTATACAAACTCGCTTAAAACCAAAACTCCCTACTCTATTGACCATAGACTTATTTTTTCTAATGGACGGATTAAATTTGTGCATGAGCAGTGCGAGACTTTCTATGACGGAGATAAACCTCTTCGATCAATAGGAACTGTACAGGATATTACCGAACGCAAAAGAACAGAACAAGCCTTAAGAGATACCGAACTTAAATTGACACGTTTTATTGCTAACCTGCCTGCTTTCTTTTTCACTTTCCAGAAGTCATCGGAAGGTGTTTTTTATTTCCCATATGCCAGTCCAGGCATCAAAACCTTATATGGTCTCGATCCCGAGGATGTGCGGGAGGATATGGAACCAATGCACATATTAGCTCATCCGGAAGACCGCCCCCACATCGAGGCGAGTATAGACAAAGCGTTCAAAACACTAGAACCGTTTAATATCGAGTACCGTGTTTGTCGACCAGATATGTCGGAGCGCTGGTTGGAATGCCGTTCGATAATGGTACTTGATATTGATGGGAGCCCTATCTGGCACGGCATCATACTCGACGTCACAGAACGCAAGCAGACGGAAGAAGCTTTGAAAAAAAGCGAGGCACACTATTATCAGTTATTTGAAGATTCTCCTATTTCTTTATGGGAAGAAGATTATTCAGAAGTCAAAAAGTTTATTGATCATCTTAAAGAGAGTGGAATTACAGACTTTCGCAGCTTTTTTGATAATCATCCCGAGGAGGTTATAAAATGTGCTACTAATATGAAAGTAAATTCATTTAACTATGCATCATTGGAATTATACAAAGCTGAAGATAAAGTAAGCCTGTTGAACGGACTAAGCAATGTAATAACTGACGAGCTGCTTATATATGTAAAGGAATGTTTTATTGCTTTAGCTTCCGGTGAATTAAAGTTTTATGGCGAAGCTACCCTAAAAGATTTTACAGGTGAAATAAAAAATGTTGTAATTAGCCAATCAATTGCCAAGGAATATGAAAATAATTGGAATAAGGTTATTGTTTCGCTTATTGATATTACCGAGCGTAATCATGCTGAAGAAGCGCTGCAAAAAAGCGAGAATTTGCTGAATACTACACAACAATTGACCAAAGTGGGCGGTTGGGAATTTGACGTTAAGTCGCGTAAGTCGTTCTGGACAGAGGAACTCTATCGGATTCACGAAGTACCCAACGATTCAAGTATTGATCATTTAAAGCAAAGTCTTGCGTGTTACGAATCAGATGATAGACAAATCCTCCAAGATGCATTTCAACGCGCTTGTGAGCATGGGGAACCCTATGATCTTGAATTTCCATTCACCACTTACGCAGGGAAACATTTATGGATTCGTACAACCGCCCAACCTGTTTATGAAGAAGACAAGGTAGTGCGACTTGTAGGAAACCTTATGGACATTACAGAACGCAAGCAGGCTGAAACAGCGCTTCGCGAAAGCGAATGGCGATTCCGCGAAATATTCGATAATGTGCTTGATAGTTTATACTTACTTGAAGTAACGGATGATTGGCACTTCCGAAATCTTGAAATGAATCCAGCGTTTGAAAAATCAACTGGCTTATCTCGCAGCCAACTTGTTGGTAAGATAATTGAGGAAACAGTTCCCAAGGAAGTTGCGGAAGCAGTCAATGCCAAATACCGACGGTGTGTAGAAGCAGGTCAACCAATAGAAGAGGAAGTGGAATTAGAACTGCCTACCGGACGGCGCTATTTTCATTCGATTCTTATTCCTGCTCGTGATGAAGCCGGAAAAATCCATCGCATTGTAGGTATTTCGCGTGATATTACCGACAAAAAACGAGCAGAAGATATGCTGCGTGAAAGCGAAGAAAGATATCGTTTACTTCATGAAAATGCCGGTGTTGGAATTGGCTATTACACCACAGATGGAATCGTAATATCATTCAATAATCTTGCAGCAAGTCAAGTGAGCGGAAAGCCTGAAGATTTCAACGGTAAATCGATTTATGAGATTTACTCCAAATCAGAGGCAGATTTCTATATGAACAGGATTAAACTTTCTTCTGCCTCCGAATCAAATATTATTTATGAGGATTATATTAATCTGCCATCCGGAGACAAATGGTTCTTAAATATCTTCTCAAGAATCTGCGATTCTCAGAAAAATGTTATCGGTATCCAAATAATTAGTCAGGATATAACAGAACGCAAACGCGCAGAAGCCGAATTGAAAGAACAGATGGACGAAATCAATCGTTTTAATAGACTAATGGTTGGCAGAGAAGAAAAAATGATAGAGTTGAAAAAAGAAATAAACAACCTTTTTGAAAAAGAAGGAAAACCAAAAAAGTATGATGTTACCACGTAGTAAAAGTTTTTTAAACATTTAGTAAACTGTATATATTATAGAAGTACAATTGCTAATTGGTTGAAGGAGTAAAATCATTAAATATTCGTTGTGCAAGTGATCAGTGATGTGTTGTTGGAAAAAGATAAAACATTTTTAGAGTAGGAGATGAAGAAATGAAATCGAAAAATTGCAACATAGTATTTAATACTATACTCTCTTTGATATTTCTTTGGTCTGTATTTTCAACTTATTTGTTAGCTCAGGAAAAAACGTTGGAAGAAATGACAATTGAAGAGTTGATGAATGTTCAAGTAGTAACAGGCTCTTTGATAAGTCGTACTACATTTAAAATTCCGGTATCGCTAACAACAATAACTTCTGAAGATATTGCTGTAACCCCTGCTCGAAATATTGCCGATCTGATCGAGATATACGTGCCCGGAGCTTTGTGGTTGAATCATACATCCCCAAGGATTGGAATCAGAGGAGTTATTATTGATAGAAATTATAAATTCCTAATGCTGGTTAATGGTAAAAATATGAATCAAAAAGGCGCCCAGGGCGCAACTCTTGAACTTGGTAATTGGGATCTAAATGACATTGAACGAATTGAAATCATACGAGGTCCCGGTTCGGTTACATATGGGCCCGGCGCTATTGCAGGTATTATTAATATCATTACCAAAACTGCCACAACTTCCAACGGTGTATCAATCGGAGTTGAAGATAATTTTACGTACAACTCTAAAGGAGGGTATGCAAGTTTTGGATTTTCAGGTAAAGATTTTAACCTCTATACCTATGGAAGTTTACGCTTTACCGAAGGTTATAAAAATGCCGATTATTTTGAGGTAGATCAGAACACCGGTGTTGCAGGATACTTAAATACGTCCGATGGAAATGGTGTTATGCCGATACTTGGAGATAATTTGGGAAGACCACAAATAAAATTACATTTTGATTTAAACTTTCTAAATGAATGGCGTGTTTGGGCAAGATATACTAATTCAGATCAGCCGGCGCTGTTTCGGCAAAAAATGACACTTGCTGCCGGTGAACAAGTTCCGGTTTGGTTTACCGGACAGAAAGGAATTGTTGGCGTTCTCGAAAACAATCATTCATTTAGCGAAAATATCTCGGTTAAATCTAATATCAGTTATAAGTCGGAAAACTACTACGACTATTGGGTAACAAAATCTTTACTCCATTTTGATGAAGGTGGTTTTAATAGTCCCCATGGCGCGGGAAATATTGTTTATGCTTTCTCCGAATCTGAAATCTTTTTAAGTAGTATTATTAATATCGCACAGAAGGATGAAAAGTATAAGTATGCTTTAGGCGTAAGTTATTCCTATAACATATATGGTTCGGGCTGGGGTAATGATAAAATGTATATGCTTTCCAACGATTATAAAAGTCCTGACGGCAGATATATTGAAGATATTATTACTGATGGATTTAACACAAATACAATTTCGTTTTTTAGTGAATGTAATTTTGAATTTCATCCGTTAGCCAACCTATTAATTTCTGCCCGGATGGATAAAAATAATTTTTCGAAATATTTCTTTTCACCAAGAGTTGGATTGATATCGGAAATAGATAAAGAAAATATCGTCAAATTAATCTGGCAGCGTTCCGTCCGTATGAATACCGGAGAAGAATTATATAAAGGGCATTTATATAACACGAAAGCAAATCCGGAAGTATTAAATTGCTTTGAACTGATGTATAATACTCTGCCAAAGAAAAACATTTTAATAAACGTTTCAGCTTCTTATAACTGGGGAGAAATGTTAGGCTTCGTTTATGATCCGGCAACCATTAAAGGTGAAACAAAACCAATCGGGAATTTGAAATATTTCACATTTGAAGCTGAGGCAAAATACAAATTTGAGAAATTCACATTCGGTATCAATCATTCGTTTGTAAAACAACTTAGTTGGGAAAATGCTGCTGGTATTACATCTCAAGGAATCAGTTATTCTGATTATCAATCGAATGGATTACTTAGCACAGGAAATGATCTTAATAATTGGGCAAATAATTCTACAAAGTTGTTCGCCAATTTTGAACTCCCCTATCAATTTACGTTTCATGCTGATGGACAATTCTTTTGGAAATGGAATGGATACAAGGATGTACAATTAATGTATGATGTTAAGTATGGGGATTCCAATCCCGCATGGTCAACACTGAAAAGCATCTTGAATGACGAAAACTTTGCCGGTACCGATGTGAAGATAAATCTCTCTATTTCAAAATATTTTCCGCAAATTAATTCTACTGTTTCAGTCTATGGCATTAATCTGTTGGGAAGCAAACGTTATTCTTATTCATCGGGAGAAAAATACAATTATCCGTCAAGGCTAATGTGGGTTAATGACCCCGCTGCATTTGGTATTAAAATTAATGTAACTTTATAATGGATTAATAGAAGAAAAACAGCTATAATGGGAAAAAATAATTATATTAAAAATATGTGGAACTATAATTTTAAATTATTATTTATTATTCTGTTGCCGATTTTTTTACAGGCTCAATCCAAATATTTTAGTGAGTATGAGGTGAAAGCAGCATACCTTGAAAAATTTACACGTTTTATTGATTGGCCTGCCAAAGTTCATATCGAAGATACAAACAAATCTTTTGTTTTGGGCATTATTGGTGACGATAACTTCATTTCAATTATTGAGGAGAAATTCGCAAAGCAAAAAATAAAAAATAAAATGGTCGAGGTAGTGAATGTTTCAACTTTGGATGAAATAGCGCGTTGCAATCTTTTGGTTATAGCGCATTCGGAAAATTTAAGTATAAATCAAGTATTGTCATTTACAAAAAACAAACCTATACTTACAATCAGCGATGATATACAAAATTCGAAAAAAGGAGTATTGATAACTCTTTTTGTGGAAAACAATCATGTTTATTTTAATATAAACCAAAATGCTTTGCGGAGGTCGGGTTTGTATGCAAGTACTTTGCTGCTTAATCTTTCCAGAAATATTAGCGCAGAGGAAAATGAATTATGAAATTTTTCTATAACATATCTATCAAAAATAAGCTAATTGTTATCATACTTGCGGTGTCTTCTATTACAATTGGAATTAGTTCTTTTATAATCATGATTGATAGAATACATGAACATAAAAAGGATATGGTAAACGGTATGTTGGCAAATGCACAGTTAATAAGTGAATATTGTATTGCGCCTCTTACATTTAAAGATGAAAAAGTAGCAACTGATGTTATCCGTAAAGTTGAAGCCATACCATCAATATTAACCTGTTGTATATATGACGAAAACAATAATTTGTTTGCTTTATACCAAAAGGGTAATAATGAAAAACTTCCCGAATCCGTGATTGAGGCAGAAAAATATACTTTTGAAGATGGCAACCTTAAAATATTTTATCCAATTAATTATAAAGGCATCAAATATGGTACTGTATACCTCAAAGCTTCTACGGGTGTATTAACCGAAAATATCAATAGGCAATGGATCTTTTTAATATCAGTATTTTTGGGGACATTATTATTATCCTATTTTATTGCTTCAAAACTCCAAAACAGCATATCAAAACCAATTTTAGATTTAGTTAAAGCCACAAATAAAATTGCGTCGGAAACAGATTATTCGCACCGCGTCGAAAAAAGAGGGTCTGACGAAGTAGGATTATTGTACGAAAGTTTTAATGAAATGCTGGACAAGGTAAATCTTCACGAAGAAGAAAGAAACAGGGCGGGGGAATTACTTAGGCAAAGTGAAGCAAAGTACCGTTATATAATAGATACATCCCTGGATGGAATCGTGGGATTAGATAATAAATTTAAAACTTCATTTGTTAACGCCCGAATGGTTGAAATACTCGGTTATTCAGGTGAAGAGATGCAAGGACGACAGCTGTCTGATTTTATGTTTCCCGAGGATGTCCCGGATCATCTTACAAAAATGAAGAAGCGCAGGGAGGGAATCTGCGAGATTTATGAACGCCGATTCTGCCGTATAGATGGAAAAACTGTGTGGACTTTAGTATCGGCAGCTCCGGTCTTCAATAACGAACATCAATTCGATGGTTCTTTTGGAATGTTTAGCGATATCACTGAACGTAAACAAGCCGAACAAAAAATTGTTAACCTAATTGATGAGCAAAAAACCATTAATGAAGAATTAATTTCTAAGAATCTCGAATTAAAAAAAGCCCGTAATGCCACTTTAAATATTATAGAAGATCTTTCTAAGGAGATTGAAGAAAGGAAACATGCTCAACAAAGAATCACCCAACTTGCGGCAATAGTTGAATCTTCCGACGATGCTATTATTGGTAAGACCCTTGACGGAAGTATTATAAGTTGGAATAAAGGTGCGGAAAATATTTATGGTTACGCCGAAAGTGAAATGATCAGCAAATCGATCTTTATACTGACTCCAACTGAACGTAAGGAAGAGATACACCTGATTCTTGAAAAGATAAAAAACGAAGAACACATCGAGCACTTCGAAACAATAAGGCAAAGAAAGGGCGGGCAACTCATTGATGTATCCCTGACTATTTCGCCTGTGTTGGACAGAGAAGGAAAAATAGTCGGCGTTTCAACTATTGGACGGGATATTACCGAAAGCAAGAAACTTGAAAAAGAGCGAGCCCGTATGACCCGCGCGCTTCGTATGCTTAGCGACTCGAACGAAGCGCTGATTCACATAACCGATGAATCGAAATTGCTGAACAAGATATGCGAGGTTATTGTAGATGTTGGGGGTTATCGATTTGTGTGGGTCGGTTTTACCGAGTATGATGAAGCAAAAACTGTGCGCCCTGTGGCTAATGCGGGATTCGATTCTGAATATATTAAAACTGCCAAGGTTTCCTGGGCAGATAACGATCATGGTCGTGGACCTGGCGGCATGGCAATCCGAACTGGAAAACCTAATATTGTACACAACATACCAACCGAACCTACTTTCACTCCATGGCGCGAAGCAGCAATTCAACATGGATATAAATCTATTATTGCACTTCCTCTTAGAAGTGAAGAAATAACTTTTGGAGCATTAAGTATCTATTCGGTTGATGAAGATGCTTTCGATACAAAGGAAGTGAAAATACTTGAAGAACTTGCAGATGATCTGGCATTTGGAATTAACGCTTTGCGTGTGCGTGAGAAGCAGAAGCAGTCAGAAGCGGTACTGATTAAACGGGAGCAGGAATACCGCAGTCTGGCGGAAAATTCGCCTGATAATATTATCCGTTATAACATGGAGAGACGTGCCATATACTGCAACTCCAGAATGACTCAAACCTTCTCTATAGATCCTGAAATGATACTCGGCAAAACACCAATGGAGTTTAAAGCCGCCGGTGCTGAGATTGATGCTGAATATGAAGGGCATATTGTGCGTGTTCTGGAAAGTGGTGAGTCGAGTGAAATGGAATTAGTGCTATCATTTCCTGATGGTAGATTCAACTACCATCTCGTCCGATTTGTGGCGGAGCGAGATGCTGAGGGAAACACTGTCGGTGTTCTATCCATTGGTCAAGACATCACCGAAAGGAAACGTACCGAACAAAAAATAAAAGAAAACGAACAACTGCTAAGAACTTTGATCAATTCCACGCCGGATATTATTTGTTTTAAAGACGGTTACGGGCGCTGGCTTGAAGCGAATGACTCCGACCTTGAACTTTTCTCTTTGAAGGATGTTGATTATCGAGGAAAAACAGATTCCGAACTGGCTGAATTCACGAATCCTATTTACCGCCAGGCTTTTTTGAACTGCGAATCTACGGATGAAAAATCATGGCTTGCCGGTGGAATATCCCAGGGTGAGGAAACTATTCCTAAATCAGACGGTACTTTTAAAATTTTCGATGTAATTAAAGTTCCGATATTCGAAACGGATGGTTCAAGGAAAGGGCTGGTAGTGCTGGGCAGGGACATCACCGAGCGTAAACTGGCTGAAGAAGAACTCCGGGATCGTGAAGAATTTTTATCTTCTATCATCGAAAATATTCCGGATATGATTTTTATAAAAGAAGCCAGAGATTTAAAATTTGTTCGTTTTAATAAAGCAGGAGAAGAACTACTTGGACTCAGACGAGATGAATTAATTGGCAAATCTGATTTCGATTTTTTCCCCAAGGAGCAGGCTCAGTTTTTTTATGAAAATGATAAAAAAGTTTTAAACAGTGGCGAAATGATTGATATAATTGAAGAACCAATTGAGACGAAAAATGGCGAACGAATTCTGCATACAAAAAAGTTGCCTATACTTGATAAAAATGGTAAACCGGCTTACCTACTTGGTATTTCAGAGGATATCACAGAGCGTAAACAAATGATTGAGGCGTTAGCTGCATCAGAACGGGAGTTCCGCACATTGGCAGAGAACAGCCCGGATAATATTATCCGTTATGATGTCGATAGCCGAATTATCTATGTAAATCCTAACATCTTAAAAACCCTCGGAAGTTCTGCGTCCGAAATGCTCGGTAAAACTCCAATTGAAACAGCACTTATTGACGAGTTTAATGAATACCAGGAAAAAATATCCGCAGTTCTTAAAACCGGAAAAGAGACCGAATTAGACCTCGTAATACCGGACAGAGGAAATGGATTGCGCTATCATAACGTACGCTTTGTTGCCGAACGAGGGGCAGACAACCGTATTAAAGGGGTTTTAGTAATAGGACGCGATATAACCGATCGTAAACATGCAGAGGAAGAAATTCAGAAAATCAACCGTGAATTGGAACAACGTGTTTTCGAGCGAACTTCACAATTAGAAGATGCTAACAAAGAACTTGAAGCATTTTCATATTCAGTCTCTCACGATTTACGGGCGCCTTTGAGAAGCATAGATGGATTTAGTCAAGCTCTGCTTGAAGATTATTATAACAAAATTGATGAAGAAGGGAAAAACTATTTGCATCGGGTGCGGTCCGCTGCACAGCGTATGGCGCTGCTTATTGATGATATGTTGAATCTCTCGCGAGTAAGCCGAAGCGAACTAAATGTTCAACTTGTAAATCTCAGCAAAGTAGCGCAGGAGATTGCTGATAATCTTCATGGAACTCAACCCGAACGTAAAGTGGAATTTATTATTCATGAAGGAATCAAGGCGAAGGGGGATAGCAGGCTGTTGCATATTGTTTTGGAAAATCTCATTGGCAACGCATGGAAGTTTACATCAAAGCAGCCTGTTGCGCATATTGAGTTTGGGGTGAAGCAACAAAAAGATCAAACCATCTATTTTGTACGCGATGACGGCGCCGGGTTCGATATGCGTTATTCGCAAAAACTTTTCGGCGCGTTTCAACGCCTTCATACTACTACTGAATTTCCCGGAATAGGTATAGGTTTGGCAACGGTACTTCGCGTTATTCATCGCCACGGTGGCAGCGTGTGGGCTGAAGGAAAAATTGAAAAAGGTGCTACATTTTATTTCACAATTAAATAAGGAATATGGTCATGGCAAATAAAACTATTTTATTGATAGAAGATAATCTCGACGATGTCGAATTAACACTTCGCGCATTAAAAAAGAACAACATTAAAAATGAAATTACCGTGGTTTACGATGGTGCGGAGGCTTTGGATTATCTTTTTGGCACGGGGAAATATTCCGGTCGCGATCTTAGCCAATTGCCAACAATAATTTTATTGGATCTCAAACTTCCCAAAGTTGATGGACTTGAAGTATTACGGCAAATCCGCGCTAACAAACGAACAAAGTTTCTCCCGGTAGTAATACTCACTTCATCAAAACAAGAACAAGACCTTATAAACGGGTACAGTCTGGGTGTAAACAGTTACGTGCGAAAACCGGTCGATTTTAATCAATTTACTGATGCTGTTAACCATCTTGGTTTATACTGGCTGCTGCTCAATGAGGTGCCGCCAACTAAAGGGGAATTATAACAATGGAAATGGCATTGCGGATATTAATGGTGGAAGACTCGGAAGATGATGCGCTTTTAATTCTGCATCAAATCAAAAAAAGTGGTTATTTAGTAGAGTATGAGCGTGTAGAAACCGGCGAAACAATGATTGAGGCGCTTAATGAGAGAAAATATGATATCATTCTTTCGGACTATAAGATGCCCCACTTCGATGGTTTGGAAGCCTTAAAAATCCTAAAAAAATCCGGTATTGATATCCCGTTTATTGTTATTTCAGGCACAATAGGTGAAGAGGTTGCTGGTGAAATGATGAAAGCCGGCGCTCATGATTATCTTATGAAAAATAACCTTCAGCGGTTGCTTCCGGCGGTTGAACGTGAAATACGGGAATCAAAAAGTCGAGCAGAACGAAATCTGCTCGAACAAAAACAAAAACAACTTGAACTGGAGCGTTTAGAAAATCTTCGCTTCTTCGAAAGTATGGACCAGGTTAACCGGGCAATGCAGACAACGAGCAGCCCTGAACAAATGATGAGTGATGTCCTTACCAATGTTCTTACAATTTTTAATTGCGACCGTGCTTGGTTGGTTTATCCTTGCGACCCCGAGGCACAATTGTGTAGTACAATAATGGAAATTACAAAGCCTGAATATCCGGGCGCTAAGTCGTTAAACGTGGACATAAAAATCTCACCCGACATAGCCGGGAATATGCGGGAAGCACTGGAGTCTGATACCCCGGTTTCATACACTGCCGGAACGGAAAGATCTATATCAGCTGATAAAAAATTTGGTGTTAAGTCCCTGATGTTAGTTACCGTTTATCCCAAACTTGGTAAACCCTGGTTGTTCGGTATACATCAATGTTCATTTCCGCGAATATGGACAGTGGAAGATAAAAGGCTTTTCCAGGAGATCGGCAGGCGGTTGAGCGATTCACTTACGAGTTTATTAGTATTACGGGACCTTAAAGAAAGTGAGGGGAAATATCGTAATCTAATTGATAACATGAAAGAAGGAATTTTCATCTTTGATAATAAAGGTATAATTACCTTTACTAATATGGCATTAGCAAATATTTATGGTTATGACAGCCCTGATAAATTATTAAAAAGATATTTTTGGGAATTTGTTGATTCATCAGTTAGAGATGAAATTACCCAGCAATATAAAAACATAATGCAAAACAAGGAAAATGTTTTTGAAGTAGAATTACCTCTAATTAAAGCGGATGGCACTTTAGCCTATGTACTTGTCCACCCAAATTATATATTTGAAGGTGAACAAATTATTGGAACATTCGGGATAGTTCAGGACATTACCGAAAGCAAATTAGCTGAAGAAAAGCTGCGATTTACCAATACCATTTTAAGAACACAACAGGAGATGTCAATTGATGGAGTACTTATAGTAAATGAAGAAGGTAAAATTATATCTTTTAACAAACGCTTTGTAAGTATGTGGAAAATTCCGGATGAAATAATGGAATCTCATTCTGATCATAAGGTTCTGCAATTTGTAATGGATAAACTTGTAAAGCCGGAAGAATTTATTGAGCGTGTAGAATATCTGTATAAACATCATGAGGAAAAAAGCATTGAAGAAATACTTCTTAAGGATGCTGTTGTTTTCGAACGTTATTCAGCTCCGATGATTGCCCATGAAGGAACCTACCACGGCAGGGTCTGGTTTTTCCGCGATATTACAGACCGTAAAAAAGCAGAAAAAGAACTTCAAAAACGATCGCTGGCTGTTGAGCAAAGCCCTGTTAGTATTATAATCACAGATTTGAATGGAAATATCGAATATGTCAATCCGAAGTTCACTAAGGTTACCGGTTATTCTTTTAAAGAATCATTAAATAATAACCCAAGAATGTTAAATCCCGGTATACAGCCGAAAGAGTTTTACAAAAAATTATGGGACACAATATTGTCCGGGAAAAATTGGTCGGGCATTTTTCATAACAAAAGAAAAAATGGTGAATTATTCTGGGAGTCTGCTATAATATCGCCCATTAAAAATGAAGAAGGAGAAATAACAAATTTTGTAGCAGTTAAAGAGGACATAACAGAAAAAGTTGAAAAAGATATAGAACTGAATAAATACAGGGAACATCTTGAGGAAATGGTTTCTGCACGAACCAAAGAGTTAGATGTTCTTAATGAGGAATTAGTGTATCAGTTACAGAAAGGGAGGGAATTGGAAGTGCAGTTGGAAAAATCTTTGTCGAAGGAAAAAGAAATAAACGAACTAAAGACAAGGTTTATTGCAACGGTTTCGCACGAGTTCCGCACACCTCTGGCATCACTTTTTGCTTCAACTCAAATGATTCAACGATACTCTCAAAGGTGGAGCGAAGAAAAATTAAATAAACATTACAATAGAATTGAGTCAACAGTAAAATACCTTACACAGCTTCTTGATGATATGTTGACGATAAGCCGCGCCGATAGAGAAATTTTAAGTAACAATCCGGAACCTATAGAAATTGAAATTTTTATTCAATCGGTGCTTGAGCAATTACAACCTGATTTAACAGATTTTCAAAGGATAATTTTTAATAATGAACTGAATATAAACACAGTTACTATCGACAAAAAATTGTTCAGCCATATTATTATTAACCTGTTAATTAATGCCATAAAATACAGTCCGAAAGGTGGAGATATTGAATTAACAATTTCTTCTGATAATGAAAACCTAATAATTACAGTTGTTGATTCAGGGATTGGAATACCGGAAGATGAAATTAAATATATATTTGATGCCTTTTACAGAACAAGAAATTCGGTGGGAATTCAAGGCAGCGGATTAGGATTGAACATTATAAAACGGGCAGTTGAAGTTCTTGGAGGTGATATTTCGGTAGAGAGTAAAATAAATATTGGAACAACATTTATAATAAGGATACCTTCCAATGAGTTGTAGTGTTAAGAAAAAAATATTAATTATTGAGGACGACCTTATCCTTTTAAATAATGTAAAAGAGATTTTAGAAGAAGAAAATTTTATTGTCAGAACCGAATCGGATGGAAAGAGCGGTATAAACGCTGCCTACGAATGGCTGCCTGACCTTATTATATGTGATATTTCAATTCCTATAAAAAACGGATACGAAGTTTTGAGAGCCGTTTTGAATTCGGAAAAGACAAAATTAACCCCGTTTATTTTTTTAACAGCAAAAGTAGAAAAAGAAGATGTAAGAAAAGGGATGCAGCTTGGAGCTGATGATTATATTTTTAAACCCTTTGATTTAGATGATTTCCTAATTTCAATAAAAATAAGACTTGAAAAATCGAGTTTAAGAGAACAAGAGGAGCTGAATGAAATTGAAGAAGGGAAAAAAGTACACGATTTTGATGATAAATTATTGGTAAAAATCGGTAACAAAATGCAATTATGCGCATTAAGAGACTTGAAATATGTAAGAGCCGAAAGCCCGTATGTTTATTTGAAGTTCGACGGAGGTAAACATTCTCTCGAAAGACAAAGTTTGGAGGAGTGGGAATTAAAACTTCCTTCAAAATATTTTATAAGAATTCACCGCTCTACAATAATTAACACCGAGTTTATAATAAAAATTGAAAAGCTTAGTAATACTTCATATTTAATAATACTTAAAGATGAAACGGAACCCTTTGTTATTAGTAAAAGATACAGTTCAAAAATAAAATCCCGTTTTTCTTAGTTACAAAAAAGTATTAATAATTTCTGAATGGAAAAAAACTGCAAATCCTTAAACTGACTAATTGTGCTCCAATACCTGCGTGCTGTTCGAATCAAAATTTGAAAGTTATTTGTTATTATTGCATAATTTTTAAAATTACTTATAAGCGTTTTAGATATTTTGTGGTTGATGAATAATAAATACAAACATATTACGGGATTTATTCTTGCCGGGGGTGAGAGCAAAAGAATGGGAGTTAATAAAGCACTTCTTAAAATCGGCGAATTAACGATTATTCAAAAGTCTGTTAATTTGATGAAGAGCGTTTTTGAGAATGTGTGTGTTAATACTAATGACTTTGAGAGCTATAAGTTTCTCGGTCTTCCGATGGTTGCGGATATACAAAATAGTTTCGGTCCTTTATCCGGAATTTATGCTGCCCTATCTTCCTCTAAAACGGAAAAAAATTTTATTCTTTCCGGTGATTTACCTTTGATGTCTGAGGATATGATTCGCTATATAATTGAGTATAAAACAATTAGTCCTATAACTATTTCGTCATCAGCCGGAAGAAATCAATATTTGTGCGGGGTTTATGCTAAATCATTAGTTCCCGTTATAGAAAAGTTGTTCAGCCAACCGGATTATTTTGAAAAAAAGAATGGTAAAATTTCTGTGAGCGTAAGAAGCCTGATAGTAAACTGCATGGCAGAAATTGTGGAACCGGATATTCTTCCATTTTATTCTGAAGAGTTGTATTTCAACTTGAACACATGGGACGATTTTGAGTTGCTTAAAAAGAAAATTACCGGATGAGAAAAGTTGATAGAATAAATAAAAGATTTCTGATAATAGCTGGGTTATCGATATTTACTGTAGTTATCATTTTTGTATATGGAGTCGATTGGTTAATCAATATTCCAATTAATGAAAAAGAAGAGTTAGACAGAATTGAGATTGTAAAAAAAACAACAGGGGTTGATGAATCAGCTTATCGTCATTTACCGCTTATTCAAAACCGTCGGGAAGGATGCATTGTATGCCACAACAGTGTTAAGGGTTTTACAGACTCTCATAATCCGGAAAAAATAGGATGTTATGCGTGCCATCTCGGAAACAGATTGACTGATGATAAAAATATTGCGCACAAAAATATGATTCTCATCCCGGGTAATTCATCAAATGCGGAAAAAACTTGCGGAATAATTGGGTGTCATCCTCAAATGATTTATCGGATGAGTAACAACATTATGAGTACAATGAACGGTGTTGTTAGTGTTGATAAGTGGGCGCTTGATGAAGCTGATTCCCCAACATTTAAATTGTCGATAGATTCAATTGGTACAACGCCGGCGGAAAAACATTTAAGAAATTTGTGCGCCTCATGCCATCTGACAAATGAAAAAGAAAATTATGGACCTATTGAAGAATTATCGCGTGGGGGAGGGTGTCTCGCCTGTCATCTTAATTACTCAGAAGAAGCGGCTGCTGAATTAAAGTCCTCACCATTGTTTATTGATAAGAAAAATGTGTTAAAAAAGTTTCACCCATCGATATCTTTACAAGTGGAAAATAAACATTGTTTTGGATGTCATTCCCGTTCTGGGAGAATATCATTAAGTTATGACGGATGGCATGAAACTTTATTAAAGCCTGAAGAAGTAAAAGGGAAAACCGGTTATAGAATTTTGGACGATGAAAGAGTGGTTATAAAAATTCAAGCCGATGTTCACTCAGAACTCGGTATGATTTGCACCGACTGCCATACATCGTACGAAATAATGGGTGATGGAAATTATACGCTTCACAAAGAAGACCAGATGAAAGTTCAGTGTGTAGATTGTCATTTGATTTCCACTCCTGTTACGAAAAAATTTAGCGAGTTTGAATTTGAATCAAAAAATATTGCAATAATTAAAAAGTTTGACGATGAAGAGAAAAATTACCTTACCGTTTCTAAAAATGGCTTTCCACTTGTAAACACGTTTATTAAAAACGGTAAAGCTTACCTGATAAAAAAATCTTCGGGTGTAATTAGTGAGATGAAAAAGCCATTAAAAATTTGTGCTGAAGGAATCGCGCATAAAAATTTATCTTGCAATTCTTGCCACAACACCTGGTCACCGCAATGCATCGGATGTCACTCATTATATGATAAAAACGGAACTATGTTCGACCTGCTTACAAATAAAGAGGAAAGCGGCGAATGGCTGGAATATCCAAAGGACTTACTGGCAGAACCTGCTGTGCTTGGTATAAGAGAAATTTCAGAGAACGGAAAGCTAAAAAATATTGTTGAAGAATTTATTCCGGGTATGATTTTAACAATTAACAAAAACACAAAAAATGAAAAACCAATTTTCAAAAGATTATATGCTCCGGCATTTTCGCATACTATTGCTAAAGAGGCGCGCTCATGTAAATCATGCCATAATAATCCTCTTGCTCTTGGCTATGGAAGAGGAAATCTCGAGTACAAAATTAGCGGCAACAAGGGGGTGTGGCAATTTACTCCGAAATATTCTTTAATTAAACAAGACGGGCTGCCGGAAGATGCATGGATTGGTTTTTTAAAGCAACGGAGTTTCAACTCAACAACTCGTGATAATACTCGTCCTTTTTCAATCAGGGAGCAGAAAAAAATTCTAACAGTGGGGGCATGTCTAAACTGTCATTCCGGCGCTTCAAAAATAATGAACGATGCTGTGGTAAATTTTACAAATTCCAAATCCAGACTCTCATCTCAATGTTCGATCCCGGAATGGGAATAATATTTTCGGAATCTAAATAGTTGTTTTACTGTAATTAATGGTAATCCCCATTAATTCCAAAAATCAAGAATTCTTTTCTCGTTTTCTTGAAAATACAATTAGAGGTTTAATTTTAGCCTGAAAACGAACAAAAAATATAGTTTTTACATTGGCAACAAAATTGATACTTATAAATATTCATAATTCGGTATTTATATGATTAATATCCATGTTGACCATAACGAACCAATTTTTAGCATCAGTGCAGCCGCGCAACTGCTGAAAGTTTCGGTTCACACATTAAGAATGTATGAGAGGGAAGGGCTTTACATTCCTTATAAAAAAGAATCCAATCATAGGCTTTATTCCAAAGCTGATATTGAGCGAATTCAATGTATTCGAAACGCAATTAATGAAGCTAAAATAAGTATAAACGGTATTAAATCAATTTATTCGTTAATCCCTTGCTGGGATATTGTAAAGTGTTCTGAAGAAGATCGCAAAAATTGTGATTCGTTTACCGGTTCGCACAAACCATGCTGGACTTATGATCATAATAATATTTGTAAAGAGAGAGATTGCCGAAATTGTGAAGTTTACACAAACTACACACAGTGCGGCACTATTAAAGAATTAATCAAATCAAATTCGAGGTAAAAATGAATTCTATTTCTCGAAGAAAGTTTTTAAAAATATCCGGTTTTACAGTCGGAGCTGCCACTGCCGTTTCAAGTCTTAGTCCAATAATCAAAGGGATGGATAAAAGAAACAAAGCGAAACTAAAGGGGATAAAAAAAATACCCACATATTGCGATATTTGTTTTTGGAAATGCGGAGCTATTGCTTATCTGAAAGATGGTGAGTTATGGAAAATTGAAGGTAACCCGGAAGATCCATTAAGTAAAGGAAGATTATGTCCGCGTGGTACTGGAGGAATCGGGGCATATTCGGACCCAGACCGATTACGTTCCCCCTTAATAAGAACAAATGTTCGGGGTAAAGAGGAGTGGAAAGAAGTTACATGGAGTGAAGCCTTCGACTATATTGCTGAAAAGATGAATAAAATAAAATCGAAATATGGGCCTGAATCGGTTGCTTTTTTTTCACACGGTATAGGCGGCAATTTTTTAAAGCATACCTTAAATGCGTTTGGCACACAAAATATTTCCGCTCCTTCATTTGCACAGTGCCGTGGACCGCGCGATGTAGGTTTTGAATTAACATTCGGAGAGGCAGTTGGTTCGCCGGAAAGAACAGATATTGAAAATTCAAAATGCCTTGTTTTGATTGGTTCCCACCTTGGCGAAAATATGCACAATTCCCAGGTTCAGGAATTTGCAGAAGCGATTCGGAAAGATGCAACCATCATTGTTGTTGATCCTAGATTTTCGGTTGCCGCATCAAAGGCAAAATATTACTTGCCAATTAAACCTGGAACAGATATCGCGCTATTGCTTGCATGGATGAATGTAATTGTTTCTGAAAAATTATATGATGTTGATTATGTTACCAATTACGGTTTTGGTTTCGAACAGTTTGCCGCTGAAATTGCTCAATACACACCCGAATGGGCATACCCTGAAACGGGAATTGAACCCGAACTCATTAGAACTTCCGCAAGGGTAATGTCGCAGAATAAACCTTCTACATTAATTCATCCGGGGCGCCATACAACCTGGTATGGCGACGATGCACAACGTTCCCGCGCCATCGCTTTGCTGAATGCTCTTATGGGGAGTTGGGGACGTAAGGGAGGATTTTTCTACCCAACAAAACTATCAGTACCGGGTTATCCGTATCCCGCATACCCTGAACCCACAAAACCAAAGGCAGATAATCCAAATAATAAATATCCCTTCGCTTCTGAAGAAATTACGACTGGAATTAGGGAAGCAACGATTACCGGTGATCCTTACCCCATCAAAGGCTGGTTCGTTTATGCAACCAACCTTTTACATGCTTTGCCAAATGAAGCGGAGACGATAAAAGCGATACAGAACTTAGATTTAATGGTTGTGATTGATGTAATACCGAGTGAAACAGCAGGTTGGGCGGATGTTGTTCTGCCAGAGTCAATATATTTAGAACGTTTCGATGAACTTAATTCATCACCGTTTAAGGAGCAATTTCTTTCTATACGCCAACCAGTTGTTGAGTCTCCGGCTGATCAGAAACCAAACTGGTGGATTGCCAAAAAACTTGCGGAGAAACTTGGTCTCGGTCACTATTATCCATGGAACAACATTGAGGAATATCTCGATTTTAGGCTGAAAAAAATTGGATTAAGTTTAGAAACGATGAAAAAGCAGGGCATTATTCATGGAAATAAAGCGCCTCTCTTTTTTGAAGATGGAATTATCCCGGAATTTGCAACCCCATCTGGTAAAATAGAATTTTATTCGCCTCAACTCGCGGAAGCGGGATTTGATCCAGTGCCAAAATTTACAAGACCACCTCAGCCTCCTGCCGGCTATTTTCGCCTTTTATTCGGTCGTGTGCCTGTTCATTCTTTTTCGCGCACACAATCTAATAGAATATTAATGGATATGATGGATGAGAATGAGGTTTGGGTAAATGAAAATATAGCAAACAGATATGGATTAAAAAATACGCAATATGTTAAACTAAAAAACCAAGACGGAGTGGTTAGCAATAAAATTAAAGTACGAATTACTGAAAGAATTAGAACCGATTGTGTTTTTATGGCTCACGGTTTTGGTCATAATTCAAAAATGCTTAAAGGCGCTTACGGAAAAGGGGCGAGTGATTCTGGTTTGGTTACAAATTATGTTACCGATCCAATTATGGGAGGAACCGGTATGAATGTAAATTTTGTAACATTTGAGATGGAGGCATAAATGGCGCGGTACGGAATGGTAATCGATACCAAACAATGTGTGGGCTGTATGGATTGTGTCGTCGCATGCAAAACTGAAAATAGTGTGCCCGAAGGTTTAAATAGAGATTGGATTGTTACGGTTGCAAATGGAAAATTTCCTGATATAAATCTTGAAATTCAATCGCAGCGATGTAATCATTGCGATACCACTCCATGTGTTGCATGCTGCCCGACCGGTGCAAGCCATATTCACGATGTTGGAAGTGTTGTACTTGTCGATCATTCTATGTGTATCGGCTGCAAAGCTTGCCTGGCTGCATGTCCTTACGATGCACGATTTGTTCATACCGAAGGATACGCTGACAAATGCACATTCTGCATTCACAGGGTTGAAAAAGGTTTGCTGCCGGCATGCGTTTCAGTTTGTCCGACACATTGTATGTACTTTGGTGATTTTGATGATCCAAACAGTGAAGTAAGCCAATTGTTACTCTCCCGGAAAAATCATCCATTATTGCCCGAGGCAGGTACTTCACCACGAATATTTTATTTGGTATAAGGAGGAGTGAATGAATGAACTAACAACAACCCGTCACAATTTTCAAATCGATCCAACAATGACTGTCTGGGGATGGGAAATCCCGGTTTATCTTTTCCTCGGTGGTTTAGTCGCCGGAATGATGGTTATTTCCGGTTACTTTTTGTTTAAGGGAAGAAATAATGAAAAAACATGTTCATGTTTTTTTCTTCCCTTATTCAGCATAGTACTCCTAAGCTTGGGCATGGGTTCTTTGTTTTTAGATCTTGAACACAAACTATATGTTTGGCGATTGTATACGACATTCAAATTTTATTCTCCGATGTCGTGGGGCGCTTGGATTCTAATTCTTGTTTACCCGGCTTTGATTGCAAATATACTTTTGAGACCGCCAAAACTGTTATTAGACAAAATACCGTTCATTAAAGGGTGGTCTGCAAAACTAAATCATAGCCAGATGTGGATTAAAAATATAGGGGTTTTAAATATGCTTCTCGGCGGGATGCTTGGTATTTACACCGGTGTCCTTTTAAGTACAATGGGTTCGCGTCCGCTATGGAATTCATCAATCTTAGCTATTCTTTTTTTGGTTTCAGGTTTATCTGCCGCCGCTGCGTTTGTTCATATGATTGCGAAAAATGTTGAAGAAAGGGAGTTATTAGCAAAATCGGATAATGGATTTTTGGTAATTGAGTTATTTGTTATAGCGCTTTTATTAATCGGATTGCTAACTTCGTCAAGAGTAAACATACAAGCTGCGCAGTTATTAATAAGTGGCGCTTTCGCTCCGGTATTTTGGGTTTTTGTTGTTGGTATTGGAATTGTAATACCTCTAATCATTCAATTGCTCGCGGTTAATCATAAAATTAAACATACTCCGGTAGCCCCCATAATGGTTATTGTGGGAGGATTAATATTAAGATTCGTAATTGTCAATGCCGGGCAGTACAGTCATTATATAAACGCACATTTTAAATAAATTGTTGCGGATACATTGTTTTCAAAATATTCTGTTAAAAAAAATACAAATTAGGAGTTGTTAATGACAGCTAAAGAAAAATCCTTTAATTCTAAACCTTACTCTAATCCATATCTGGTTGGAGTTGGTCTGGGAATTGTCCTCCTGTCAGCTTTTTTAATAATGGGGCGCGGGCTCGGCGCTTCAGGCGCGGTATCCACACTTGTAGCTGTGGGTGTTGAAAAAGTTGCTCCGGAACATACTTCAAAAAATAATTTCTTCAGTGAATATATCGGCGATGGAACAACCAATCCTTTAAAAGATTGGCTTCTCTTTGAAGTTATCGGTGTTATCGTCGGTGGTTTTATTTCGGGCTCGCTTGCGCATAGAATAAAACGAACGACAGAAAAAGGTCCTAATGTGTCAGTACGAACAAGATTAATTTATGCGTTTGTCGGGGGAACTATAATGGGATTCGGCGCTAAACTTGCGCGTGGATGTACGAGCGGGTTGGCGCTTACAGGCGGTGCTGTATTAAGTTTAGGCGGATGGGCTTTTATGCTTGCTGTTTTCGGCGGAGGTTACGCCGCTGCATATTTTATAAGGAGACAATGGTTATGATGCCATATTTTAAGTTTGATTATTTCGGTTTCGATTTTGGATTAGTGATGGCTTTTCTCATCGGTATCGGTTTTGGTTTTGCTTTAGAACGCGGCGGATTTGGTAATGCAAGAATTCTCGCGGCGCAATTTTATTTCTATAATATGCGCGTTCTAAAAGTAATGTTCACGGCAATAGTTACGGCTATGCTCGGGTTATTTTACTTCTCATGGATCGGTTGGCTCGATCTTTCTTTAGTGTATATTGGAGATACATACATTCTACCACAAGTTATCGGCGGATTTATCTTGGGCATTGGTTTTGTCGTTGGTGGATATTGCCCTGGGACATCATTCGTTTCTGCTTCAACCGGTAGATTGGACGGAATGGTTTTTATAGTTGGTATTTTCTTCGGCATTTTTGTTTTTGGCGAAATGTTTCCGATGTTAGAAACGTTTTATAACTCAACAAACATGGGAAGAGTTACTCTTCCGGAATTTTTTGGGCTCTCGTACGGCTTGACAGTCTTTTTAGTTGTTGCAATGGCATTGGGTGCATTTGCCGCCGCGCAGTGGGGTGAAAAAGTATTATCAAAAAAATACGGAAGAGGTATTGAATGAAAAACTTCCTAACAAAACTTAGTTCATCAAAAAAATTGGCGCTTGTAGCAGCGTTGCTTGGTATTATGGCTTTGTTCATCGGCAATCCAATAAACGAAAATAAAATTTTTGTGAATGCAAAAGAGCTTTCGCTTTCAACAGTAAAAGAAAAAGACAAAGTAGAATTACAAACGCTGGCAGATTGGCTGATAAAAGGCAACGCCGATTTTACTCTGGTTGATTTGAGAGATGAAAAAGATTATTCGGAGTACAACATCCCATCGTCAATAAATATTAAGATGGAAGATTTACTGACATCTGACTTAATGCGAAATCAAAAGATTATTCTATATAGTGATGATGACATAGCTTCGGCTCAAGCCTGGTTTATTTTAAAGAGCGATAATTATAAAGGTGTTTATATTCTTTCGGGGGGAATGCCTGGCTGGAAGAATGAAATTTTATTTCCAAGACTTGCATTTAACGCTTCACCCGAACAAGTAAAAGCTTTTGAAAAGTTAAAACAAGTAAGTACTTATTTCGGCGGTTCACCGCAAATAGCAGTATCCGAGGGAACAACTACTACTACTTTAGAGGCGAAACCTCCGATGCCTGTCTTGCCGAAACTTTCTGCCCCGCCTGCCGGGCAAAAAGTAAAAAAGAAAAAGAAAGAAGGATGCTAAAAAGACCGCTGCTTTGCGGGCGGAAATAGTAGAGGGAAAAATTTGTGATTCAGTTTGTAATTTTAAAAAATAAATCGTTATAACGGTCATCGAACTTTTAAAATATTATTAACCCACGACTTTGGCGTTTTTATCTGCCGGGCAGTCGTGGGTTAATGAAAACAAAGTATTGTTGAAAGACACTATTATCGTCCCCGTAGGGGTTACTCATTTTGCTTTCTTGTTATCAAGTATATCATCCATCCAGCTCATAACAGCCATAGAAGCTGGAAACCCGATTGTGGGAATCGAAAGGAGCCCTACCTGACGGATTTCTTTTTTTGTAATCTTCAATGCTAAGGCTTTTCTAACCTGGGAGTGAACGGCGCCTTCCATTTTTGCACCCGCCGACACAGCAAGTTTTACAAGGACACGTTCTTTTTCCGAAAGAGGACCTTCATTATGGATCGCGTCTCCAAGCGTCTCATATGCAGAAAAAATCTCCGGGTATTCTTTTTGAAATCTTTGGAATCTTTTTGGTAGATTTGACATAATAACCTCATGATATTATTAATAATTCAGCATTATTTTTTTGTTCAACCAAATGTATTAAAAACAGACTATCTTCAAAAGAGCAAATCGAATATAATCTTCCTTCGTTGTTTTGGCTTGCAATATATGATGCTTCCACATTATTTCTGCTGCTCAAATAGTTTTTATATGTGGCTATTATATTGCGTTTTGGTCTCACTTTTAATTTAAGTAATAGGCAGTCCCGGGATGAAAACTGCTAATCATCGCTTACAAATCACATGTCTTAATTTATTTGCATCTATCGAGAAGTGTTTTACAAATTATCGGGTCAAGGTAATTGTAATCAAACTTGTTATATTGAAACATATAATTTTCAAAAAAAATTTGGTGATACATATGTCATATCTCGAATGGAAAGAAATATTCAGTGTTGGTATCAAAAAAGTTGATGAACAACATATGGGTTTAGTTCGGTTGATAAATGAGTTGCACGACGCAAATAAGCAAGGGACAAGTAGATTATTCATTGTCGAAGCTTTAGAAAAATTGATAACATACACAATTGAGCATTTTAACGATGAAGAAAAATTATTCGTGGAAATAGATTATCCCGGATCAGTAAATCATTTAAAAGAACACAATGATTTTAAACTTGAGGTAGAAAAACTAAAAAAAGAATCAGCGACCGGAAGCATTGTAATAAGTCTTAAAACCATAGATTTTTTAAAAGACTGGACAATCACCCATATTCTCGGCACCGATAAAGAATTCGGCAATTTGTATTGTAAAAACAAAAAGTAGTATTTTCCTTCACTTAATAATACCGGAAATATTTTCTATTTTTTTTAGTCATTGCTTTTTAGTGTTCGTTTAATAACTCAGAAAAATCATTAAGAAGCAAATTGAATTTTTTCTATCACTACTGCTTTATTATTTTTCAGTGAAATATTCCGCTACTTTTTAATCCCTTGAAGCAATTAAGAAAAATCAAAACTTATAGATTGTAAGTTTTATTCAAAGCCCGATTAACCTGCTTGCTCCTTGACTAACTTACAATAATTAAATACTTTTTGGCTGTAGTTTATTTATTCATATAACCGAACTTCTATGAAACTTCTATCAGCCGTTCTCGTTTTCGCCTTTTCTTTTTTATCAACTTCATTTCCTCAAACAAAAACCTGGATACGCATCAATCAGTTGGGGTACTTAAATAATTCTATAAAAAATGCTGTTCTCATAAGTAAAGAAAAATTATCGATTAGCAAATTTGAAATTGTTGCTGAAAACGGCAAAGTTGTTTTTGAAGGGGGATTGGTAAAATCATTCGGTGCCTACGGCGCATTTCAATCTACATTTAGATTAAATTTTTCAAAGTTTGATGATTCGGGAATCTATAAAATAAAAGCAGCGGGAGTCGAATCGCCGTTATTCAAAATATCACGCGATGTTTACAACGGGACGGCTGATTTTGTACTCCAATATATGAGGCAGCAGCGGTGCGGTTATAATCCTTTCTTAAAAGATTCATGTCATACTCACGATGGATTTATTGTTGACCACCCAACGCGAACAGGCGAATACATTGATGTAACCGGCGGATGGCACGATGCCACTGACTATCTCCAATACTTAACAACATCCGCATCAGCAGTGTATCAAATATTATTTGCTTATAAAATGAATCCGGGCGCTTTCGGCGACGAATATGATGCAAACGGAGAAAAAGGTAAAAACGGGCTACCCGATATTCTGGATGAAGCAAAGTGGGGTCTCGACTGGCTGAATAAAATGAATCCGGGAAAGGACATAATGTTCAACCAGATTGCCGATGACAGAGATCATGCAGGTTTTAGACTGCCGAATCATGATAGTGTTAGCTACGGGCAGGGGCTTGAACGACCGGTATATTTTATAACTGGAGAACAGCAGGGTTTATGTAATTACAAAAATAGAACAACAGGCGTGTCATCATCGGCTGCAAAATTTGCTTCTTCTTTTGCGCTTGGTGCAGAATTAATGGCAAAATATTACCCGGAGTTTTCATCAATCATTAAACAAAAAGCTTTTGATGCATACAATTTTGCAAAAAGTGATTTGGGAGTCTGTCAGACGACTTCATGCAAATCGCCTTATTTTTATGAAGAAGATAATTATGTTGACGATCTTGAATTAGCCGCTTCTCAATTATATCAATTAACAGGTAATAAAAAATATTTAATAGAAGCTTTGGGCTGGGGGAAGATAGAACCCGTAACTCCCTGGATGGGGGCGGATACAATGCGGCATTATCAGTGGTACCCGTTTGTAAATTTAGGGCATGTAAATATCGTTAACTCTGATCCCAACAATAAAATAATGATGAATTATTTATGGCAGGGATTAAACAAGATATACTTGCGTGGAAAAGACAACCCATTTAATATCGGTGTTCCCTTTATTTGGTGTTCTAATAATCTTGTATCCGCGGCAGTTGCTCAAGCAAATCTTTTCAGAAAAATTACTGGCGAAACTACTTTTGCCGAGCTGGAAGCAGCACTGCGCGACTGGCTGTTTGGATGCAATCCTTGGGGGACGAGTATGATTGTCGGGTTGCCAACCGATGGTGTTTTCCCACACGATCCACATTCATCTTTATGGATAAAAAAAGGATATTTAACAACCGGCGGACTTGTGGATGGTCCAATATACGGCTCAATTTTTAATTATCTCGAATATCTGAAAATAGTAAATGGTGATGAGTATGCAGAATTTCAATCACCAGAACATGTTTATCATGATGATTACGGTGACTACTCAACCAATGAACCTACCATGGATGGAACAGCGGGTTTAACTTATATCCTTTCGGCGTTGCAGGAAGAAGGGGAACAAGGAGAAAGGAAAAAGTAGAAAGTAGAAAGTAGAAAGAAAAAATTAAAAATTAAAAATTAAAAAGTTTTTATATTACACCATTAAGAAAGCAAAAGTCTATAATGACTACCGAAAAAGACAATTTAACCGGCAAAACCAGAATCGCATCCATTGATATTTTCAGAGGGTTAACAATTTTAACTATGGTTTTTGTAAATGATGTTGCTTCGGTTACAAACATTCCCATCTGGATGAAACATTTTCCCTCCGACGTCGATGGAATGACAATTGTTGATATTGTTTTCCCGGCGTTTCTATTTATTGTCGGTATGTCAATTCCCTTTGCATTCAAAAAACGATTTGAAAAAGGGGAGAGTATCTTTTCCATGTTGGGACATCTTGCATTAAGAACTTTCGGTTTAATTTTCCTCGGTGTAATGATGGTAAATGTCGGCGGAATTAATGCTTCTGCATCAGGCATCAGTATCTACCTTTGGATGCTTCTGCTTTATACAAGCATCATTCTTGTTTGGAATAGTTATTCCGGTTTTGATAAAAAATATATTCCAATTGTTTTTCGAGCAGTTGGTGTATTTATACTTATTTATTTAATGTACACATACAGAAGCGGAGACGGCAGCGGCTGGCTGCAGACAAAGTGGTGGGGAATACTCGGTTTAATCGGCTGGGCATATTTAACTTCGGCAAGCGCTTATCTTTTTTTGAAGAAAAATATTACTGCCTTAATATCATTAATACCGTTTTTTATTTTTGTGTACCTTGCGGAACGTTCAGGCAGATACGAATGGATGAACGATATTGGGAAAGTTTTAATGCTCGGTACTCAGGTAGCATCACACGCCGCATTAACAACTGCCGGTGTGGTGCTATCGCTCATTTTAATTAAATATAAAAATGAGTCAACTGTAAAAATGTTTTTTGCGATGGCGCTTTACGGATTATTTTTAATGTTAAGCGGTTATCTTGTTCGTCCGTATTATGGAATATCAAAAAACTTTGCAACCCCGGCCTGGGTATTTTATTGTGCGGGTATCAGCGTAACGGTGTTTATAATTTTCTACTGGATTGTAGATGTAAAAAACTATGGGCGTATATTTAATTTTATAAAACCAGCCGGTTCAAACCCGCTGCTTGCATATTTATTGCCAAGTATTATTTATGCGATAATAGGGTTAACAAATTTTACAATCTATGGAACAATGTTCGGTGATGGATGGGTTGGTATAATTCGTTCGTTTCTGTTTTCTCTTTTTATTCTTGGTTTAACAGGTGTCCTTACAAAACTAAAAATTAAATTGCATCTGTAATTATCTTAAAAATTGGTGTAATTTTTTAATAAGGCATTTGTCGCGGCAAATGCCTTTTTAAAATAAACCCAAATCCGTCATTAGAGAATTAAGAATCAACGACAAAGGGCCAACTCATCA
>CAYJPN010000030.1:0-67420 GCA_964372115.1 uncultured Ignavibacteriaceae bacterium | reverse complement strand
GTATATGAATATTGTCATTAATATTTTATTTTTGTGTTGGTTTAAACATACAAGCGCCTCAACGCCGACCGCCGTTTTAGTTCGATGATTTTGTGATTTTTGACGTTGTATTTTTGTTAAGCATTTTGTTCTAAGTGTTCGTTCTAATTAATTAACTTGCCTTCGGTGCTTTGCTGACTCAAGATAAGCACCTACGGCTTAATATTTATCAGTTGTGTTTTACTTGGCTTCCTTGCTTGGGGCGGCGGGTTAGGCGCAACGTCGTTAGGTGGCAAACATAGGTAATGATATGACAGAAATATGGAATGAAGAAAAATTAAAAAATTTCATCAAGGATGAGATTGAAGAAAATTTAAATCTTGATTACAAAGCAGCTGATGCACTAGCAAAAACTGATTTAAAGAAAAAAGAGATTTCAAAAGATGTATCTGCCTTTGCTAATTCCGATGGCGGGATAATTATTTATGGTATTGCGGAATATAATGATTTAAATAAATCTCATCTTCCTGAAAAAATTGACCCTGTATCTAGAAAAAATTTTCCTAAAGAATGGCTCGAGCAAATAATTAATACAAATATTTTTCCACGAATTCCAAATGTTAATATTACCCCCATCAAAATTAATAATTCGGATGATGAAGTTGCCTATATTGTTGAGATACCTAAAAGCAATACTGCACATCAAGCAAACGATAAACGTTATTATAAAAGATTTAATTTTGAATCTGTTGCAATGTATGATTACGAAATAAAAGACATATTAAATCGTGCCCATACACCAATATTAACATTGGAATTATTAATAGAACAAGAATCATACGAATACTATGCTTCAAATTATGTATTGGGAATGCCATTCAGAAAAGAAAATGCTCAAATGGAAATTAGAGCAGATACAGATTTAATTATTTATACTTATAATGAAGGGAAAATACTTGCAAATTATGTTAACTGCTTTATTGAAATCCCTGAAAGCATTATGATACCCGATTCAAAAAATATAAAAAGATTGAAAGAGATTAATAATATTCCATACATAAAAAAATATTGTGATAACACAACAAGAGAAGTTATAGGTTTTAGTGGTTCTAGTCCATACCAAATTCCAAATTACGGTCCATCACATTATGAACCTATACTTCCTAAAACAAGAAGTAAATTGACAAGAGTAAGATTAAATAACAATCTTAATTTCGATGAATTAAAAGTTTATTGGACAATTTATGCTGATAATGCAGAACCAATAAACGGTGAAACTAAGTTATCAGAAATTGAAATTACAAAGAGTATGAGAGATGCCACCTAACGTTACAAGGATTCATACCGAACCCCGAAAAAAAAGCGGGGTAAACTGCGCTGAGGTATAATCCAGTGTCCCCGCAATCCGTTAGCTAACGGACGGGGTTTATGGATGGACTAAGCCCCGACAAACAAAATGGCGGGCAAGCTCTAAGCGACTTAACCCGGAGGCTTGTATTTTTAATAGCACATTTTATAAGTGTGTTAACTCTTACGGGATGCAGCTATCCCGAAAGAAGAATACAATCCTTCTTTTTTGCGTATGTAAAAAGTAGATGGGAATTTTTTCCCGCAAGAAACGGGATGTATTCCAAAAATAAAATTAACTGCGGCGTTGTTTTTTAACAACTTGCCCCGTCCGTTAGCCAACGGACTGACGGTTAACAAGCCGTTATTACACAAGGCAAGATTTAGTTTTAATCTATAATTAATTGTTACATAATTGGAGAAGCAAATGAAGAATAAAGCGCATCTGCTCATCAAGGTCGTATTCATTTCGTTATTAATGTATTCTACAAGTTATCCCTGTACAAGTTTTATATTAAAAAACGGCAAGCATTTATTAATGGGACATAATTTTGATTGGATAACCGGAACCGGGCTGCTGATGGTTAATCCAAGGGGTGTATCCAAGGCATCGTTAGTTGATTCCACAGAAACACCTGTCAAGTGGATATCAAAATATGGCAGTGTAACCTTTAACCAGGTTGGTAGAGATCTACCATTTGGAGGAATCAATGAAAAGGGATTGGTTATTGAACAAATGGGATTGAATTCAACAATATATCCTCACAAAGATCATCGCCCCGCAATTGGCGCGTGCCAATGGATTCAGTTTCAGCTTGATAACTGCGCCTCTATTGATGAAGTTATAAACAGCGATTCATTAATAAGAATTGTCGATCCCAATTCAAAGTTTCATTATTTAGTTGGGGATAGTTTCGGGAATAGTGCGGTAATTGAATTTCTTAATGGTAAAATGTTGTGGTACGCTTCTAAAATTCCGGTTCTTGCTAATAGTATGTACTCAGAATCATTGGAATGTTATAACAATAATTGTAACACCAATACTGATCGTTCACTTTATAATTTTTGTACCGCAGCCAGCCAAATAGCAAATCAAAACAACTCGACGGACACAACATCAATAAATTACGCTTTTGATATTTTAAACAAAGTTAGTCAAGGCTTGCTGACCAAATGGAGCATTGTTTTCGACATTAAAAATCTAAAAATATATTACAAATGCTACGAAACACCAACAATAGTTGGCGAAAGAAAAATCTTTTTAAGACCTCCCGGCGTTGCTAAGATTAAGATTGTTGATTTAAAGGAGTTTAGTTTTGACTGTAATGGTGCAGTAAAAGTGATAGACATTGATAATTCAAATGAAACGCAAATAAACCCATATTTTATTGATTATACGAAAGAAATAAACAAAGAATATCTAACAAAGGCATTTACGTTTTATAAAAACTGGGGAGCCAGCGTTGAGCTTAATGAAGAGGAAATGAATTATTTAGCTGATTATCCGGAATCATTTAAATGTGTGAATAATAAATAAAAAGTTGTGTTATAACGTAACAAGGATTCATGCCAAGCCCCGCAAAAAAACGGGGTAAACTGCGCCGGGGCATAATCCGGTGTCCCCGCAAAGAAACGGGGTCTATGGATGGACACGAAGCCCCGCCTACAAAATGGCGGGCAAGCTCTAAGTGGCTCAACCCGGACACTTGCGTTTTCAATAGCACATTTTATAAGTGCGTTAATTCTTGCGGGATGTAGTTATCCCGAAATAAGAATATAAACCTTCCTTTTTGCGTATGTAAAAAGTGGAAGGAAATCTTTTCCCGTTAGAAGCGGGATGTATTCCAAAAATAAAATTAACTGCGGTGTTGTGTTTTAATAACTTGTCTGACTCTTACGGACTTGTCCGACCATTGACGGAAAAACGTCGATAGGCACTTAAGAAAAGATTGAATAATATTTATACTTAAGTTATATTTAATTGCAGAATGAGAAAGGCAAATCGTTATGAGTGAAAACATAAATCAAAAATCTATTGAGAATATAAAAAAATTAAGCATAGCAGAACGAATATTGATAGTTGAAGACATTTGGGATAGTATTATCTCCTCAAAAGAGAGCTTCCCTGTTTCAGACGAGCAGAAGGCAGAATTGGACTTACGGCTAGAAGCATATTATAAAAATCCAGACGAAGGACGGTCATGGAAAGAAGCGAAAGCTAATATACAGTCTCAGTTATGAAGTATCAAGTAATAATTAGGACAGAAGCTGAAGCAGAATTATTAGAGGCTGTAAAATGGTACGAAGAAAAAGTCCAAGGACTCGGGGCGAATTTATTACTAAATATTGAAGCAACGTTAGAATCCATTTCAAGAATTCTCGAAGCATACGCACCAACATATAAGAATACAAGAAGGGCATTGGTTAGAAAATATCCCTTTGGTATTCACTATATAATCGATAAGGAGAAAATAATTGTTTTAGCCATATTTCATGAAAATCGTAATCCTAAAGAATTGAAAAAACGATTATCATAATTAGTTTCAGTTAGAGCAATTCAAAAGCAAAAAATTGTTTTAAAATAATGCCGTAGAGTAAACGCCTAACAAGTTATTCCGATTAAGTCAACACGGGATTTAGATGTTTGATAAATATTTTTTAAGAGCTTTCGGTGCGCGGTTATGTTGAAAGAAAAAATAACCCTTGCTTTTTGCGTATGTAAAAAGTAGAAGGAAATCTTTTCCCGTTAGAAGCGGGATGTATTCCAAAAATAAAATTAACTGCGGTGTTGTGTTTAAACAACTTGTTCCGTCCGTTCGCTGACGGACTTGACCGTCGCCTGGCGGTTAACACGCCATCATACAAAAAGAGAGGTCGTATGATTGACATTTACCTTTTCTTCAACAAAACAACGTAGCAAGTATGAAATATTCAATCATTATTTTTTTGTTTTTGTCAACTGTTATATTGGGTCAAGATATTGAAGTTTCTTTGGATAGTCTTTCAACATTAGATGATGGTGAGTTTCATCTGGAATTATTAACAGCTGTAGCAAAAGAAAAATTAATTCTTCCAAAAATAGATTCGAATGACATAAAATATTTCACACTATTTTATAGTTGGAAGACTTCAAATGATCAAGATATTTCTGTTCTCGTTGATCAGAGACAAGATAGGGATTTGTTATATGTTGATAGAAACAATGATGAAAATCTTTCTAATGATGGTGAACCTATTATCTTTCTCCATTCTCAAAACAAACAGTATATAGACGTTCATTCTGAACCAGATATTCAACAAGTTGTTCGTTTAGTAATATTTAGAATACCAGAAATTGCAGATACATTGAAACCACTCTATTTTGATAATGATGGAAATCTAATTCCTTCTTTTGCTAAGTATTGGGGTGGACTGAAAGGGGATTTTAATTACAAAGGAGAAAAAGGAAGTTTTTATTGTGATGATAGAGTTACTTTGCGTAGAGCTAAATTTGAATTGAATGAAACCACTTATGACATTGGTTTATTCGATTACTCAAATAATGGATTATATGACGATGATGACGATTTGTTAATAGTTGATCTCAATAGAGATGGCAAATTAAAATATTTTGACCAAAATGAAGTTTTCAAACTTAATGATGTGTTTGTAATTGGAGAATCAAATTACGAATTATTGTATATTGATCAGTATGGGAAGAAACTATCTCTTGCCAAAACTTCAAAAAATCCCACAAACTATTTCTTACAATATATTCAGAAACAGTCGTCTCAATTACAACAAAAAAATACTTTTAACGATAACTTTTGGGAAAACATATTTACATCAATTGAGGGCAAGCAGGTTGCAATTGCTGATTATAAGGGAAAATATATTTTCTTAAATATTTGGGGCGAGTGGTGTCTGCCTTGCATTAAAGAAATACCCGAATTAAAAAAAGGTTTCGATCTTTGGAAGGAGAAAGTAATTTTCTTGAGCATCATCAAAACAGAAGATATTAATAAGGCAAAAAAACTAATATCAAAAGAAAAAATTGAATGGGCTCAATTATTAATGACTCCTGAAATAGAAAATGGTTTAAAAATAAGTGCATATCCAACCAACATATTGATTTATCCGGATGGTAAAAATTATTTAAAAGAAGGACAAATTAACCGCACATTTTTTGAATTAAATATTAAATAGATTTTTGTATAACAAGCGCCTGCTAATCAACCACTATCGCTAACTCCGGAATGTTAATGTGTGGTTGCAGAATAAGAGGCGTTTTAAGAATAGAAGACATCAATAGGATTTTTTTTTGATATAAACCGGAAAAGCGAACATAACTATTTGGCGGCGATTGAAGGCTAAAAAAAAAATTACAGAATAGGTTCAAATTGTTTTTATAAAATAGAGTCTGTCTATGCAGCTTCAGTTTGGTTAAGCGAATAGCCCAAATACCCGGCTTGCTTCTGTAACTATTTTACTCTTTGTATTTTTATGTTCGGAATACGTAAAGCGGATAAACGGGCACAGAATTGGGTATCGGGCGGGGTAAATTTGCAGGCAATAAAAGAAGAAACAAATTTTTAATAATAAAAAGCCGGGACAATAACTTATCCCGGCTTTTATTATATAAACGATATCTATGGATATTATTTCACAAGCATCATTTTGCGCACCGATGTATAAGCCCCGGCGTTTATGCGGTAAAAATATATTCCGCTTGCAAGGTTATAGTCGGCAGTGTTAAATGCTACACGGTAAATGCCGTTGTCTTTTTCTTCGTTTACAAGCTGCGCTACTTCTTTACCGAGAACATCATAAACTTTAATTGTTACGTTTACTCTTTCCGGCACAGAATAAACAATCATCGTTGACGGATTAAACGGGTTCGGAAAATTCTGCTGAAGTGCGTATGTATTGGGCGCGGGCAATTCTTCAGCGTCGGTTACAATATCCGACTGTGCGTCGTCAAAGTATAACGTTCCTTTTTTTGTGCCTGATATTTGACGGACAACAAAACTGTGGAAAAGTTTGTCGCCTGTTCCCGTTACAAGTGAAAGCGGTATTTTAACAAGGCGCCAGCCCGTCCAACTAAGCGTATCAATCGGCACAATCACGTTTGTCGATCCATTGAAGTAAAACCAGTACTCAAGCATGTTGCGGCTAAAGTCGCCGAATATCCACATACCGACTTCCGAAGCGGGATTACTGCCGACATTCGGTTTTGTGGAGTTGTAAACACGACACACTCCGCCCGTTTCATTTGAAAATTCATACACCAATCTTCCCGATTTTGTACCATTAACTTTTTTTGTTGAAACAATTGAAAATGTTGTAAAATCGGGTACCGTTCCGGTTGTGCTCCCGCTAAATTCCGGATCGTTCCATCCGCCGATATCTTCAAAAGTATCAAAAACATTTCCGCTTACATAAGTTTCGGCAGTTGTTTTAAAAGGAACCACAATTTCGTATCCGAGCATAATGTTTTCCATATCCTCTATGTTCGGCTTGAGCGTAAGAATATAGGATTTATTTAATTCGAGCGGCTGCTGTGGTTCAAAAATTATCTTGCCGTAAGCGTAACCCGTTGCATCCGGAGTAACGCCAATGTTGTTGCCGTCAATATCTTTCAGAGTAACATTACCGCTTAATGAATATGGATCTATCGCGGCGTCAAACTCGGCTCGAAGCTGAACTGTAGTGCTTATTTCAACTGCTCCGCTGTCCGGGTATAAGGCAAGTAAATTTAGTTTACTGCGTGTTAAAAAAGAGAGTGAATCACCGGCGGCTATTTTTGTTCCGAAATAGGACGTCGCGGTTGTATCAATCGTAACCGTATATTCGGTTCCGGCAACAAGCAGGCCGGATGGATCGAATGTCATCCTTTTATTGTTGTTTTCCCAGACAAAACTACCGCTTATTAACGGCGAAATTGAAAACGCTGCCTGTGTCGCGGTTGAGTTCATCCTTATATCAAAGTCAACAACTATGTTAGCCAGCAGGCTTACATTGGTAGAACTATCAGCCGGCGCAATGCTTGTAACAACCGGGGGATTGTAATTCGGCGCTTCAATTAAAAATTTATCGGCAAAAACTGTTTGATGCGCGGCTACCGTTACTGTTGTTGAATCATACGAAAAATCATCGGCGTGGTAATACACTGTATACTGTCCGGGCGCAAGACTGTCGAACAAGAAAAACCCGTTGTTTTTATCATCGCCGTTATAAACTTTATTACCAGGCATCAAAGTTACCTGAACCTGGTTTACAGGTTTTTTCTGATCGTTGCTGCCGGGTAAATAATAATAAGTTACGTTCTTTTCGGGATCGCGTACTATACCGGCAATTGCACCGACACTTTCATTGCCAACGTTAAAATATTCAAGAAACGAGCGAGCCATTGCCCATGTTTCACTTTTTCTATAATTTGTATTCAGCAGCCTCCATGACTCAGGAATATAGTCGTGGAAAGAACCTTCAGACAGAACGCCCGGCATATTTAGAGGGCGAAGCACACCGAGACCGGAGGTTCCCCAATCAGGGTAAAACGACCAGTCGCCCCGGTTTGAATAGCCGGTTGTTCTATTAACCTGATAAATACGCTGAACCATTATTGCACCCATTGTTTTTGCCTGGGGGAAAACAGGTTGGGCATCATAACCCCGAAATAACATTAATGTTGAATTGCTTGTCCCTTGCCAGCCGTTGCTGTGTATGGAGTGAAAGAAATCTACATTATTACTGTTTGCAATTCCCGCCCTCTGCGAAAGGGGAAGATCATCTGCATCATTATTACCCTGGCGCGTTAAAATAACCTGGGCGCCAAAACCTGTTAAAATTTCTTTCAGATGATTCGCTTTATCCCAGTTGCCGTCCGATTCCCAAAAACCCGTTGCGGCAATATATCTATCGTTTGCGGCATCATGACCGCCGTGTCCGGGGTCTATACATAACTTAATACCTGTGAGCAATTGCGCCTGTGTTTGAAGCGCAACAACAAAAATTATAATTAATACTTTAACAATATTTTTCATAATAAAACCTCTTATTCAAACTTTAATTGGATGGAATAAATAACACCTACCTGAGTACCAAACACAATTTTGTTTGACGAAAGCCATGCTGGATAAATTTCAAGAACATCGGCTGTTGCTGTTAATCGGGTTCTGTTTTGTCCGTCAGCGCCGATGATATAAATATCAGATGAAAGCAGCTTGTGTCCGTCATCTTTGTCGTTCATATAAACAACGTACTTGCCGTCCGGCGACCACTGCGGTGCATTTGCATAACCAAGGTTAGCGATGATATTTCCGCTTAAATCGGAAACGTATGTTCCTTTACCCGCGGCGGTAAACAATAACTTTGTTCCATCCGGCGAAATTGACGGCCAAATATAATTTCTCTCGCCGAGAGGTTTAAGAATATTTTTGGTGCCGTTATTAAAAAGAGCAATTGCTCCGTTTTCAATATAAACAACGGCTTCGGTTATTGCTGAAGGGGAAACTTTGCCCGATATTAAATCTGCTGCCTGCATTTTATCTGCTTTGATATATGCGAACGCGTCGTTTTTAAGCGCTGACGCTTCTGAAAGATTTCGTGTATTCGGTTCAATTACGGTTTCTCTTAAATCGCCTAAATTTTGTACAATTAACGACGAATATTTTCTGCCCTGGGAAAAATCATCTTTTCTAAAAATTACTTTTTCTTCGCTGCCTATAAATTTTGCGTTATAGCCCGCGCCTGTATAATTATTTAATTGAATAATATTATTTGTATTAACATCAAGCAGCCAAAGCCCTGTAAAATTATCGGTTGTTAAAAGTACTTTGTTTCCACTTTGTGATGCGCCAGGGTAAAAGAAACTTCCGTCTCCCGGCATAGTAAGCATTTCCGTTTTAACAACAGAAATATTTTGAGCAAGTAATGCCGATGTAATCAGCATAAACAAAAAAACCTTTTTCATTAGTCTTTCTCCAGTTCAGTAATTGTTAGTTTAATTTCTTTAATTTTTCCGTCCGAGGTATTAAATATTATCGACTTGCCGTCGGGCGACCACGAAGGATTTTCTTCATTAATATTTTTTGTTTCTGTCAATTTATACGATCTAATTCTTTTATCTATTACAGCCACAAAAATATCCGAACCGGTTATTCGAAGTCCGTCATTTTCTTCGGTCGTATAGGCAATCATTTTTCCGTCGGGCGAATATTTTGCGTTCTGAAAATCTCCGACAAACATAAACTCACCTGCCGCAGTATACTTGTACAATCCATTACCGGCTACATAAAACAAATTATTGTTTTTACGCGATTGGTCGGAGTAAATAATATTATCTTCACCAAAGGGAGTCAATTCCTTTTTCCCCGCACTTGTATAAACTAAAAGTTTGTTGCCGAAAATTTTTATTATTCTAAAATCTTGCTCCGGTTGTGCTCTAAAATTTTTATCCGCCGTTGAAAAGAAAACGAGCGAGTCATTATAAAATAATGAAAGCGTGCTGTCATCTATTAATTTTAAATCGCTTAGTCTATTACGGGTAGTATGTAGTTTGGTTTTTGTACCGCTCTCGGTATTGACGGCTTGCAGTGTAAAATCGTAGCGGCGTATGTCATCAAGAAATTTTGCGCCGATAAAATAAATTGTTTTTCCATCGGATGATGAAGCGTATTCATATCCTGCTTTTTCCTCATCGGTAAGTTTTAAAAGCTGTTTGTCGTTTAAATTGTACGACCAGATGCCTTTGAAATTTGCACTGGAAATAAATATTTTTTTCCCTTCAGGAGAATAACGCGGAAAATAAAATTGATTGTTCGTATCATCTAAAAGAATATTTTCCGATGATACTGATATTGAATCGGTAACCGCGGAAAAATAACTATATGCTGGTTTTTCATCATCCTTTTGGCTGCCGCAGGATGAAAGAAGAAAAAGCAGTGGAATTGCGTAAATTAGTTTCATTATAAACCTTAAATATTAAACACTCCCCGATATGGAAAACACCTTCAAAATTAGTGTGTTAATCTAAGAAAAATTGTTTCTTTATACGAGTCCAAACAATGCATTCATTTTATGAAAATTAATTCCAAGTAAGACTGACTGTTTACAATAGCTTATGGAACAAACTTTCATCATAAAACTTTGCCCTTTACCAAAAACTTATTTTTGAATTAGTTATATGTGTGGTATATTTTAAAAGCAATTTATTAATTAAGAAAGGTTCGGGTGAAAAGATGTTATTTGTAATCGCAGTTGTAGCCGCAATTGTTGCGCTTGTGGTTTATATTAATGCCAAAAAAAGATTCAGTAAATCGGAAGCCTCTTTTGCATTGGCAGGAATGGGCGTTGCTGTTGTAATTGCTTTATTACAGGTATGGACGGTTATACCTGCCGGACATGCCGGCGTTATTGATTTTTTAGGTTATGTAAGTGATAACACTCTTAAACCAGGTGTTAATATTGTTAATCCATTAGCGAATGTTATTAAATTTGATACAAGAAAACAGGAGCTTAAAGAAACAATGACGGTTCCTTCTAAAGAAGGTTTGAGTGTAGAGCTTGAGATAAGTCTTATCTTTAAACTAAGTATGGATAAGGTTAATGAAATTTATAAGACAGTTGGTGATTTTGAGGAGTATCAGCAAAAGTTGGTTCTGCCTAACTTCCGTTCGGTAGTACGGGGTGTAACTACAAAATTTGAAGCTAAATCATTATATACGGCTGACAGAGAAAAACTTGAATCTGAAATAAGAGAGAACCTATCGCTAATAAGAGAAATGTCTGAGGTTGTAATTTTATCTACGCCGTTAAGACAAATAGTTTTGCCTCCCGGTTTAACTGCTTCGATAGAAGAAAAATTAAAAGCCGAGCAGGAAAGTCAGAGAATGGAATTTATTTTAACCCGCGAAAAGCAGGAAGCAGATAGAAAAAGGATTGAGGCAAAAGGTATTGCCGACTTCCAGGACATTGTTTCGAAAGGAATAAGCGAACAACTTCTTAAATGGAAGGGAATAGAAGCAACGGAAAAACTCGCATCTTCTAACAACTCAAAAATTGTAGTTATTGGTTCGGGCAAAGATGGTTTACCATTAATACTAAACGGACAGTAAGATATTTAAAAGATGGGACGGCTCACTACCGTCCCATTTTTAAATCGTATCATTACTTCAAAAAACAATTGCCAGCTTTATAATCTGATTTATAATAACAATTATTTTTATTCGCCAGGTTCGTAATTAAGAATCGGGGTTAACCATTTTTCGGTTTCTTCAAGGCTGCTGCCTTTTCGTTTGCGATAATCCATTACCTGGTCTTTTCCAACTTTGCCAACATTAAAATACCTAGCTTCTGAATGCGCAAAGTAAAGCCCGCAAACAGATGAAGCGGGGTACATTGCAAGACTTTCGGTTAAAGTTATACCGGTATTTTTTTCAACATCAAGCAGTTCAAATATCGTCAACTTTTCGGTGTGGTCCGGTTGGGCGGGGTAACCCGGCGCCGGTCTGATTCCCTTATATTTTTCTTTTATAATTTCATCGTTGCTCAGATTTTCATCCTTAGCATAACCCCATAATTCTTTCCTAACTTTTTCGTGAAGATGTTCTGCAAAAGCTTCTGCCAACCGGTCGGCAAGAGCTTTAACCATAATGCTGCTGTAATCATCGTGCTCTTTTTCGTACTGCTCAATTAATTTTTCAATGCCGATTCCGGTGGTAACGGCAAATGCGCCAACATAATCGTTAACGCCGGATTCTTTCGGAGCAATATAGTCGGCAAGTGCAAGATTAGGGATTCCACCCGATTTTGGCGCCTGCGATCTTAATGTATGAAGAATATGTTTAACCCCTTTGCGGTTTTCGTCAGTATATATTTCAATATCATCATACGAAACAGAATTGGCGGGGAAAATTCCGACAACACCATTTGCCGTTAATAAATTTTCGTTTATTATTTTATCGAGCATTTTGTTTGCGTCGTCAAATAGTCGGCGAGCTTCCGTACCGTATTTTTCACTTTCAAAAATTGCAGGGTATTTTGCTTTTAATTCCCATGTTTGGAAAAACGGAGTCCAGTCTATATAACGACGCAAAATTTCAAGTTCAAAATTTTGAAGTACTGTTACACCAGGTTTAAATGGTGTTTTGATATAATAAGTTGTCCAGTCGGTCTTAAATTTATTTTGTCTTGCCGCGTTAATAGTTAAATAATTTTTTGCTTCTTTTCTTTTTTTATATTCCTCTCGGGTAAAATCATATCCGGCTTTTATATCATCAATAAACTTTGTCCGGTTAGAAACATCATCGCTTAATAAATTACTTACTACCGGCACGCTGCGCGAAGCATCCAACACATGAATAACCGGCGCGCTATAATTAGGAGCAATTTTAACCGCGGTATGCACACGCGAAGTTGTGGCGCCGCCGATTAAAAGCGGAAGTTTTATGCCGCGGCGTTCCATCTCTTTTGCAACATGAACCATCTCGTCGAGCGAAGGTGTGATGAGACCGCTTAACCCGATTACATCTACATTTTCATCGACGGCGGTCTGCAAAATTTTATCGGCGGAAACCATCACCCCGAGATCGATAACTTTATAATTATTACAACCGAGCACAACACCCACAATATTTTTGCCTATATCGTGCACATCCCCTTTTACTGTAGCAAGTAAAATTTTTCCGGCTTCGCGGGTATCTGCGGCGGCTTCCTTTTCTGCTTCGATAAACGGGAACAAATACGCTACCGCTTTTTTCATTACGCGCGCGCTTTTAACAACCTGCGGAAGAAACATTTTACCCGCGCCGAAAAGATCGCCGACAACGTTCATCCCTTCCATCAATGGTCCTTCTATTACTTCGAGCGGATGTTTATACTGTTTTCTTGCTTCTTCGGTATCCTCATCTATATAATCAACAATACCTTTTACAAGCGCGTGTTTTAATCGTTCTTTTACCGAAGCCTCCCGCCATTCATCTTTTTTTACTGCTTCTTTATCTTTTTGTTTTACGTTTTCAGCGTAATCAATCAGTCGCTCGGTTGCATCTTTACGGCGGTTTAAAATTACATCTTCAATAAGTTCAAGAAGATCTTTCGGTATTTCTTCGTACACTTCAAGTTGTCCCGCGTTTACAATGCCCATATCCATCCCGGCTTTTACTGCGTGATAAAGGAACGCCGAGTGCATTGCTTCGCGCACAAGATTATTTCCACGGAACGAAAATGAAAGGTTGCTAACCCCTCCGCTTACTTTTGATAACGGAAGGTTTTGTTTTATCCATCTTACTGTCTCAAGGTAATCCACGGCATAATTATTATGTTCTTCTATTCCGGTGGCAACTGTAAGAATGTTTGGATCGAAAATAATATCCTGCGCAGGGAACCCGAGTTTTTCGGTTAATGTCTTATACGCTCGTGTGCAAATTTCTTTTCTTCTTTCCAGGGTGTCCGCCTGCCCGTGTTCATCAAATGCCATAATGATGACAGCCGCGCCATAATTTAAAACTTTTTTCGCGTGATTTATAAAAACATCTTCACCTTCTTTAAGACTTATTGAGTTAACAATACTTTTTCCCTGAAGACATTTTAATCCAGCCTCGATTACGCTCCACTTTGAAGAGTCAATCATAATTGGAAGTTTGGCGATATCCGGTTCGGCTTGCAATAGATTCAAAAATTTAACCATTGCTTCTTCCGAATCGAGAAGCCCTTCATCCATATTAACATCAAGAACCTGCGCGCCTCCTTCAACCTGGTGCCGGGCAACGGCAAGCGCTTCTTCATAATTATTATTCAAAATAAGTTTTGCAAATTTCTTAGAGCCGGTAACGTTTGTTCTTTCACCTATGTTTATAAAGTTCGATTCCGGTCGCACTATCAGCGGCTCTAATCCGCTTAAACGAAGATATGGTTCGCGATCAATTATTTTTCGCGGTTCAAAATTTTTAACTATCCCGCTTATCGCTTTTATGTGAACAGGTGTTGTTCCGCAGCAGCCGCCGACTATGTTTATAAAACCACTTTCGGCAAAATCTTTTAAAACTGCAGCCATCTGATCGGCTGTTTCATCATACTCTCCCATTTCATTTGGAAGGCCTGCATTTGGGTATACGCTTATAAAACAATCGGCGATGTTTGAAAGATCTTCTAAAAACGGGCGCATTTGTTTTGCCCCGAGCGCGCAATTCAGACCAACACTCAATAAATTTTTTGTGTGCGAAACGGAAATCCAAAATGCTTCGGTTGTTTGTCCGGATAGTGTTCTTCCGCTCTGGTCAACGATTGTTCCGGAAATCATAACGGGCATTTGCGAGTTTCGTTCTTCAAGCAATTGATGAACTGCATAAATTGCCGCTTTGGAATTTAGCGTATCAAAAATAGTCTCGATAAGAAGTATATCTGCGCCGCCGTCAACCAATCCTTTAGCGGCTTCGTAATAAGCAGAAGCAAGCCCGTCAAAAGAAACTCCCCGGTAACCGGGATCGTTTACATCGGGAGATAAAGACGCTGTTTTGTTTGTGGGCCCGAGCGCACCGGCTACAAATCTTGGTTTGTCCGGATTTTTTAATGTATACTCATCCGCAGCCTGGCGTGCAATTTTGGCAGATTCAAAATTGATCTCGTAAACATATTTTTCAAGATGATAATCGGATTGAGAGAAAAAATTTGCGCTGAATGTGTTCGTCTCGATTAAATCGGAGCCGGCTTCAAGGTACTCCCGATGAATATTTTTTATAATTTCGGGGCGTGTAATTGAAAGTATATCATTATTGCCTTTTAGGTCAAACGGATGATCTTTAAATCTTTCACCTCTAAAATCTTCTTCGGAAAGTTTGTGCCGCTGAATCATAGTGCCCATTGCGCCGTCAAGCACAAGAATCCGGTTTTTTAATATTTCTCTTAGCTGAATAACTGTATATAACATAAAAACTTTTTATCCTTAAATATCTTAAACTGTCTTGGTTTTTTGAAAAGAGGTTCAAATATAAGTAAATTAGCACCTATTATAAACATAGAATATTTAGTTAGACAAGGAAGATAATGATAGTAGTTACAGGCGGCGCGGGATTCATTGGCAGCGCAATTGTTTGGCGTTTAAACACACTCGGCAAAGAAAACATTATAATTGTTGATGAACTCGGTAACGATGACAAATGGAAAAATCTTGTCGGATTAAGGTTTACCGATTTTATAAACAAACATGATTTTTTGCAGATGATAGAAAACAGCAATATTAATTTTAATACCACTGCTATTATTCACATGGGGGCAAATTCGTCAACCACAGAAAAGGATGCCGATCATCTGCTAAAAAATAATTATGAATACACAAAATCGCTTGTAAAGTATTCTTATGAAAATGACGTTCGGTTTATTTACGCATCTTCTGCCGCAACTTACGGTGGCGGCGAAATCGGTTTTACGGACGATGAAGAAAAAATTTCGGAACTCCGCCCGCTAAACATGTACGGATATTCAAAATCTTTATTCGACCTTTGGGCAAAGCAGAAAGGACTGTTGGATAAAATTGTTGGCATAAAATATTTTAATGTTTACGGACCAAACGAGTACCACAAAGGAGACATGAGAAGCGTTGTACATAAAGCCTATGGTCAGATAGTAGAAACAGGGAAAGTAAAATTATTCAAATCGCTCAACAGCAGTTATAAAGATGGCGAACAAAAAAGAGATTTTGTTTACATAAAAGATGCTGTGGATATGACCCTATTCTTCCTTGATAACCCGGATAAAAATGGGCTGTATAACGTCGGCGCCGGAAAAGCAAGAACATGGAATGATCTTGTTACAGCAATTTTTAATGCGATGAATAAACCGGTTAACATTGAGTATATCGATTTGCCAACTTACCTTGCGGCAAAGTACCAGTACTTTACGGAAGCTAATTTAGAAAAAATAAAAAAAGCCGGTTATCCAAATCCGCTTTTATCGCTTGAAGATGGAGTAACCGACTATGTAGAAAATTATCTGTTAAAAGAAAAATATTTGGAGAGCTAATTAGTTATAGAGGACTTCGTCGTCGTCATCTTCGTCGTCGTCAAAATCGAAGTCCTCTTCATAAAACTCCTCCTCGGTTTCTGCGGCTTCTTCTTCCTCTTCAAAATCGTCTTCTTCTTCTAATTCCTCGTCTTCAAAATCGTCATCATCTTCATATAAGTCATCATCTTCCTCTGCCTTACTCATGTAAAATGCTCCTGATGTATATTTTTTATTTTCTAACTCCTCGTTAGAGTTGTAATTTATCGTTTCTAATTCTTCGGCATTTATAAAACCGGTCATTAAATTTCTCCTTAGTTTAATGTTTTAATCATTCTTAAATCTTATTGCTCAAAATATTAACAAAAATATTAAAAGAGCCAAATTAAAATTATATATTTGCAATTCTGCGGGTAAAATTTAATTGCAGCCCGAAGAAATTATAAAAAAATATTTGCACCGAAAGCTAAATTACATATACTATTTTGTCAATAGCAGTTTTAATAACCAGAAAGTTTTTATGCAGCCAGCAACTCTTTGTTATGTAACTAACAAAAAAACCGGACACACTTTAATGCTGCACCGGGTAAAAAAACAAAACGATGTTCATGAAGGAAAATGGAATGGGCTCGGTGGAAAATTCGAGCAGGGCGAAAGCCCGGAGGAATGCGTCATTCGGGAGATTAAAGAGGAGTCCGGTTTAGAAATTAAAAAACCAAAAATGAAAGGTTTTATAACCTTTCCGATGTTTGATGGAAAAAAGGACTGGCTTGTTTTTATTTTTACCGCCGATAGTTTTAAAGGCAAGGTTATTGATTCTGCCGAAGGAAACTTAGAGTGGATTCCGAATAAAAAACTTTACGAATTAAATTTATGGGATGGCGACAAAATATTTTTACCCTGGTTGGAATCTGATAAATTTTTCAGCGCAAAGTTTGTTTATGAAAATGGAAAATTGAAGTATCACACCGTTAATTTTTATTAATAGTCCCTTGGCACTTAAATTCTTGTAATATATGACAGAATATTTGCAAACGAAAAGACTAAAAAGCACGAATGAATGATCCGTTAGCAAATGGATGAATGATTTTCATTTATCCATTCAATCTCTCATTTCAAATAATTTGGTTCTGGCTTGTCCAGGTTAGGTTATTATGAAATCATTTACCAAGTATGCAACATCTTCTTTTTTAATTTGAAAAAATCCGATAGCCTTCCAAAGAAAATTTCGGCTGCTCATTCTTGTAAAGATGTAACTATAAAAAAACAGTTCGACGAAATAATAATTCTCGACTATCTCCGTTATTTAATGCTATTCAAACGCAAAATAGATTGACGATTATATTCGGCAATTTATTTCGATCCAAATCAATTCGGTTTATGATTTTTTAGAAAATCTTTCAACGCATTATTAAATTCAATCGGGTTTTCAATCGGCGTCATGTGTCCTGACCCCGGGATTAAAACAAACTTTGCGCCGTTTATTTTTTCAGCCATTTGTTTCATCACTGCGGGGGGAGATAACTTATCATCTTCGCCGCAAATTACAAGGGCAGGAAGTTTCATATTGCCTAATGCGGCGGTTGTATCCGTCCTTGCCGCCATTGCTATTAAGCACCCGCTAACCGCAATTGGACTATTTTTTGCGAAATAGTCTTCTAACTTTTGATACTCATCGTTTTGTTCGCTTAGAAATTTAGGTCCGAAGCAGTTTTTAACAAAGGATCTAATAAATTCTTCCGCCCCTGTTTCGTGTAATAGTTTTACCCCGGCGGCCCGTTTTAGTTTAGTCGCGTTATCATCAGCTTCGGGTTTTGTATCGCAAAAAATTACTGATGAAATTTTTTCTTCCATTCTTTCAACCGCGCGAAGTGATATATATCCTCCCATCGAAAGTCCGCATAACACTGGTTTTGTCAAGTGAAGTTCGTCAACAATATTTTCTAGGTCGTCAACAAACGACTCAATTGTATATTGCCCGCTGCCGGTTGGTGATTGTCCAAGCCCCCGAATATCATAAGTAACGCAATAGTATTTGTCCTTTAATGCTTCAACTGTTTTATCCCACATCGAATGATCGTACGGAAAACCGTGAACAAAAATAATTGGTGTATTTTTATTGCTGCCCTGTGTAAATATCATTATATTATTTGCGTTCAGTTCCATAAAAACCTCAAATTAAAAATAAAATTAGGACTCATGTATGAAAAATACAGTTCCTTTATGTATACTCATAATGTTTTTATCAGGATTTTCAGCTTTTGCGCAGGAAAATGATTCATTGTTTTATACGTGGAATCCTGCGGCAGTGCTTGGGTTAAATATTAGCCAGATTGCTTTGAGCAATTGGACCCAAGGCGGTGACAATGCTATATCGTGGACAGGAATTGTTAACGGTTCGTTAAATTATTTAACCCCTACTTTGCGATTTAAGAATGATTTGAAAATAGCTTTCGGAAGGACAAAACTCGGCAGCGCCGATTTTAGAACAACTGATAATGAATTGTATCTTGAAAATGTTCTTTCATGGAACTTCGGGTGGGTTGTTGATCCTTATGTAAGTAATTTAGTTAGAACGGCAGTTGGGCCGGGTTATGATTATAAGGTTACTCCCACACCTCAAATAGCTGCTTTTTTTGATCCCGGTTATGTTACTCAAAGTATTGGCTTTATGTACGACAAAGTAACCGGAGTTAGCACTCGTCTTGGTTTAGCTTTTCAAGAAACGTTTACAAATATTCACCGAAACTATTCTGACGACCCGGACACTCCAGAGTTAGAAGCATTTAAACTTGAAACCGGTTTAGAGTCCGTTACAAAAACAGAATTTGTTCTCGCGGAAAACATGCTTGCACATAGTCTGCTTCGTCTGTTTACACGCTTTGAGCAGATTGATGTTTGGGATGTTAGATGGGATAATACAATAACAGCTAAAGTAAATTCGTTTCTTAATGTAAATATTACTTATCTACTTATTTATGAAAAAAATCAATCGCCGAAAACTCAAATGAAGCAAACTCTTCAGTTGGGCTTTGTTTATACACTTTTATAATTTTAAAGGAGCGGTTTCAATTATTAAAAATCTTTGTGTCTCCAAACACTCTTTGTTCTTTTTTAAATATATGTTTTGGAAATATCTTTTATTTTTGGTTACTGATTTTGATTTTGATTAAAAAATCATCCAAAAAAAACGTTTTGTAGGAATATTCGATGAACTTTTTCATTATATGAAAAAGATATTTACTATAATAAATACAAAGGAATGGTTCTATGAACAAAAAACAAATTACTTTTTTAATATTTTTAAGCCTCTTGCTTCTCGGCAATACTGCTTTTGCCCAGTTTGGTTCAAAAGGTTTAAAAGCCGGTTTACAAATTAACGGTCTCGTTGCCAGCGAAGAATTCTTTTATGTGAATAAAATGGATTCTTACTCCCCCTCATTTTTAGGAAGAGGATTTTTAAGAGCCGATATTGCCAAGGGTTTTCAGGCTGAGCTTGGATTCGGTTACGGAACGTATAATGGAAAAGATTTTAGCTCGGATGAATATAAAACCACAATTGCCCCTATCGATTTAAGGTTACTCGTTAGTTTGGCGCCGAATAGTACTAAATGGAACCCGTTTATTTATTTGGGCGCCGGCGCAATGCACTATTCTGTTACCGATAAACCATTTTCGCAATCTGCTCAGTGGCCCCAGGTTGCTGTTGAAGAACGTGGATGGACAGGTATTTTTCCGGTAGGCTTTGGCGCTCAATTTAAACTAACAGAAAAAATTCTTTTTGAATTAAATGCCGGCTTCGCATATTCACTCACAGAAAATTTAAATTACTACAACGAACCGAATACACCTAATGATGGTTATTTTAATCTTGGTGTTGGTTTAACATTCATTCAACCCGGAAATGTAGATACGGACGGCGATGGATTATTGGACAGCTATGAAACAGAGCTCGGTACCGATCCGAATAATCCCGATACAGACGGCGATGGTTTAAATGACGGTATGGAAGTAAATAAATATACTACAAGCCCACTTAATCCTGATTCGGATAATGACGGATTAAAGGATGGCGAAGAAGTAAATACCTATAAAACAAATCCGTTAAAAGTCGACACCGATGGCGATGGACTTAATGACGGTGACGAAGTAAACAATTACAAAACCGATCCTCTTAATGTGGATACGGATGGTGACGGATTAAATGACGGTGACGAAGTAAATAATTACAAAACGAACCCCCTCAAAGTAGATACCGACGGCGGGACTGTTAACGACGGAAAAGAAGTTACAAGGGGCACCGATCCTTTAAATCCTAAAGATGATGTTCCTGTTGTAAAAGAAGAAGTAAAGGTTGTTAAAGAAGTTGTTGTTGAACTTGGAAGCGTACTTTTTGATTTTGACAGCTATAAGTTAACAAAAGAAGCTCTTACAATTCTTGATACCGGCGTTGAAAAACTAAAAGCAAATCCGAAAGTAAATTTTGAACTCCGCGGATATGCCGATGATCTTGGCTCAATCGAATACAATTTGAAGTTATCTGAAAATCGTGCAAAAACGGTTGAGGCTTACTTTGTAAAAAATGGTATAGCAAAGGAAAGAATTTCTTCAAGTTTCTACGGTGAAGCAAATCCTGTTGCTTCTAATAAAACAGAAGAACAGCGAAAATTAAATAGAAGAGTTGAAATAAAACAAATTAAAAAATAAAACATCTGTTTTGTTCTCTCCTGCCTGCTTACAGGCAGGAGAGATTATTTTCACCCAGCTAAATTTATACTTGATATCCCGCAGTATTTTTTCTTTTATTTTTCTTCCTATTCAATCTTATAAAATCATTTACTAAAATTGCAACTGTATTTACAATTCTTACTTTAAAAACTGAAAATGAATCAATTTGCTGCGGCACAAATGAAACAAACTTTGGAGCTTGGATTTGTATACACAATAATATAATATTATTTTAACATGCGGTGGATAATTCTCAAACTTAATTTTAGATGATGAAAATTGCATTTGTATCTTCAGAAGCTGTTCCATATGCCAAAACCGGTGGTTTGGCAGATGTTGCCGGTTCACTTCCAAAAGCGCTTGAAAAAATAGGCTGCGAAGTAAAACTTTTTATGCCCAAATATTTTAATATTGATGAAGTAAAACATCAACTAAAGTATAATTGGAAAATTGGTGAAATGCCGATCCGCGTTGCAGGGCACATCCGCTCTGTTCATCTCCATCAAGCTAAACTTCCGGACTCAAATGTTGAAGTCAACTTTATTGACTGCCCCCACTTTTTTTTCCGCGGTCATCTTTATACAAATGATATAGACGAAGATGAACGGTTCATCCTCTTTAATAAAGCCGTTATAGAAACGCTCCAACGACTCGATTGGATTCCGGATTTAATTCACTGTAACGACTGGCAAACCGGGCTGCTGCCGCTTCTGTTAAAAGATAATTACAGTTGGGATAAAAGATTAAAAAATATTGCTACTTTATTTACCATACATAATATCGGTTACCAGGGTCGGTTCGGTAATGATACTAGATTTAAAGCCGAAATCAGCGCACAACATTATTACAAAAATGGGCCCGTTGAATATTATGGTGATATTTCTTTTATGAAAACAGGATTAATGTTTTCCGATTTGATAAGCACAGTGAGTAAAACTTATTCAAAAGAAATTTTAACACCGGAATACGGCGCCGGGCTTGATGCGGTTTTACGTTCACGGCAGACAGATTTATACGGAATATTAAACGGTGTTGATTATTCTGAATGGAACCCTGAAAACGATCCTCTCATTCCTTATAATTTTTCGCAGAATGATCTTGCCGGCAAACTGTTAAATAAAAAATATATAACAAAAAATCTTGGACTCTCTTTTAATGAAAATGTTCCGCTGATAGGCATAGTTTCGCGCATGGTAGTTCAAAAAGGATATGATATTTTTGCGGAAGCCGCCGAAAACCTAATTCAATTAAATGCTCATTGGGCTGTGCTGGGAAACGGGGAGGAAAAATATGAAAAAATATTCCGCTCGCTTTCAGAAAAATATCCTGAAAAAGTCAGCATATATATCGGTTTTAATAATGAGCTTTCACATATAATTGAAGCCGGCTCAGACATGTTCTTAATGCCCTCCCATTACGAACCATGCGGGCTTAATCAAATTTATAGCCTTCGTTACGGCACAGTTCCTATTGTTAGAAAAACCGGAGGTCTTGCGGATACTGTGCAGGACTGGGATCAAAATAAGTTCAATGGTGAAGAAACCGGAACCGGATTTCTATTTGAAGATTACACAAGTTATGCACTGTTTAAAACCGTTGAAAGAGCCGTTGGAACATTTCAAAATAAACCCTTCTGGAAAACAATACAGATGAATGGCATGGCACAAGATTTTTCGTGGGAAAACAGTGCGAAAAAATATAAACAGCTTTATGAACTCGCTATAAAAAAGAGAACTTTATTGTAATGGAAGAACTAAATTTTAACCCGCATAAAGATAAAGAAAGCTTTAGAAGCAATTATAAACTTCACGACCTTGCCGAGAATGTTGGAAAAAATATTTTAATACAATGGGGTTTTGATTTTAAAAACTATGGCGAAGATAAACGATATGAACGCGTATGGGAAAAAGGGGAAGATAAACCGGATGTAATAATATCGTACAAAAACAAAAAAGCGCTTCTCGATTGGAAGGGGAAACAAAAACCCGTTTGGCTGATAAACAAACGAGCGTTTATGGCATACAAACAATGGCAGCAAAAATTAAACTTGCCGGTTTTTATTTTTTTCGGTGTATTCGATTCGCAAAAAAAATTAATAGACAGCCGAGTTGCCCGCATTGACAAACACTCTTATATTTTTTCTCCAAAAAGGGAGTGGGACAAAAATGAAACCGTTGAGTTCGAGCAGGATTTGCCGGCTTTTACAAAAGCTAATTTAATAAAACTTCTTTTGGATGATTAAAAATAATAACCAATTGAAAAATAAAACTGCAACTCACCCCAGCTAATCGGATTTTTGGGGAGGTTTTTTAACAACAAAAAGCTGCGTCCAATTGAAAAATCCGCTGGACCAACCGGTGTATCGAATGAAAGCATACCACCGATACCATGTCTTAAATCTTTAAAGCGTATCTGCTCCTGCACGTTCCATATCGAACCAAGATCGTATCGAAGCATAATGTAAGTATCAAAAAATATTAGAAACGGAATTTTATATCGGTACTCAAGCGAAACTAAAAATATTTGTCGCCCTCTAAATTCATTTTCGCGTAAACCGAAAAATGATTCTTGTCCCCCGAGTGAATACTGTTCGCTTAGCGGCAGAGTTTTGTCCGCAAAACCAACCAAAAACTTCGGGGCAACCGTATGACCCCGGCCCAAGGTAAAATAACTTTTATACAAAAAAGAAACGTTTGTGTAACCAATGTCGCCGCCAAGAATAGTCTGTGCTGTTTCGTAAACCCCTTTTACATAAACTCCGTTTTCCGGGTATGGATATTTATCCTGTGTATCAACTGTTGAACTTATTTTTAGGCTCACAATTCTTGTGTTATACGGATCCGCTAAAAGACCCTGTTTGTTTTTTATTTCGTCGTACTGGTATTTACCGGTAAAAATTAAATTTCCTAATTTTTCAACATTGGCGCCAAGCGAAATTGATGTGCCGTAAAATACTTGTCTGTACTCTCCTATTTGCGATCTCGAAAAACTATGAATATCCGTGCTTGGATCATCCTGGTAAAGATAAACGTCATTAAGTTTGTAAAAAGCGTTTATTTTATATGTTAAATATGTACTAAAAATACGGTTAGATTTGTGTTCTATAAAATATGAACGGTTTCTTGTTCCGCCCAATAGTATAACGCCGAGTTCGGTGCCGGTTCCAAAAAGATTTTCGTTGCGAATATCAAGGTTTAACTGCACACGTCTTTCGTTATCAACTCGAAATCCGATCCGAAACAAACTCGATACTTTTTCGGCTACTTTTAATATTAAAATATTTTTTCCATCTATGCGTTGCACGGTTAATACAATATCTTCAAAAAGATTTGTACTGCGCAAATTTCGGAGCCCTTCCTCAACATTTTTGTAAACAAAATAATCCCCGGTTTTTATCGGGAATTCTCGACTAATTACATTTTGATTTGTGTTTTCGTTTCCCTCTATTTTCAGTTGATCAATTAGTCCCTCGGTGAAACTAATATTTAGTTCGCCGTTTTCCTCATCAAATTTTATTGATTTAATTTCTGCTAACGAGTACCCCATAGCCCTATAATAGTCCAGCATTTTTATTAACGCATCCGATGTGCGCTTTGGATTGTACGGTTTGCCGGTTAATGTAGATGCAATTTTATAGATGTAAGAAGGATTAATAACACTTATCCCTTCAATTGAAACGGCATTTACTTTTGGATTTTCTTCATATATAAATTCAACAGTTGAATAGTCCCGGTATTTTTCAATTTTTGCATTCATCGAACGATAATCGCCGGTTTCAAAAATTTTACACATATCAAAAGTAATTACATGATTCGATACCGAATCCATCCGTACGTACTTATCTATAAATATTCTTTCGAATGATTTTTCTTTTCCGGTTGAAATTACGTTGGGAATAAAATATTCCTTTCCGGTTATATTGTACCTGAACATTGAATCGAGCGATGCTTTAATTTTATTAGCCACCGGTGTTGTTTCTAAATATCCAGATTCAATTAATGAATCAATTCTTGTAAAATCATTGGATTTAAAACTTTTAAGCTCTGGTGATATTATTGCATCGGCGTAATTAAGCTGCCTTTCGTTTAATAACTTCATCGGAATGCTGACGATTTGGTCGGCGACCACCCATGGCAGGTCCAAATCTTCAGCATCGTTTAACGGACTCGTAGTATTAACTGCAATTAAATATGTGCCGCCCTCTTCCGACGCAATACGAACCGGTATATTTGCTACTAATCCGCCGTCAACAAGCAACAGGCTGTCCATTCGTACCGGTGAAAGGAAAAACGAAACACTTGAACTTGCCCTCATCGCCTGACTTAACGAACCCTGACTAATTACTACCTGCTCGCCTGAAATTAAATCAGTACAAACCGCGCGGTATTTAACTTTTAAATCATCAAAATTATTTTTAGTGTGCAATGGCGCTTGAAATGTAAGAAGATTAAGATGGTTCGAAAGTTTTTGACCATCATTTATAGAAGTGGGTAGTATCGGCTTTAGTCCGTCTAATCGAAGAGCAAAAACCGCTTTATCCTCCGTAACTTTTTGATCGATGAATAATTCTCGCCGCTCAATTTCTTTACTTAGTGTAAGTAGTTTATCCCACTCGGTATTAACGGCTATCGAATCAAGATCGTGAATGCTATAACCGGACGCATATAACCCGCCGACAATGCTTCCCATGCTTGTACCAATAATAATATCCGGTGTAACGCCTGCTTCTTCAAGAGCTTTTAATACCCCTATTTGTGCAAGACCTCTTGCGCCGCCTCCGCTTAGAGCAATAGCTACCACCGGCAGCGGTTCCGCAATTTTTTGAATTAAGCCGAATGGCAATTGTCGGGTTTTGTATTTGAGGGAAATTATTTTAGTAGCCTGAGCAAACGAAAGGCTTGAGAAGTAGACGAATACAAAAAGTAAAAATATTATTTTGAAAGTTTTATTCATCTGATATAAAATTTAGCCTTCAAAATTACAAAATTTCGAAGGCTTAAAAAATGAACGAACAAAAGAATTATTTCTTTTTACGCGGTAGTTGTTTTTGTGTTTTCGCGTTTTGATCCGCAGCTTCCATCATTCGCTGCATAAATCCTTTTTTCTGCTTGCCTTCTTTAACCGGAACAAGTTCCATGTCTCTGTGTGTATGGTTTATGTAGTACTGCTGTAAAATTGTAAACAGGTTAAACATAAAGTAATATAAGTTTAAGCCCGATGGAAAACTCATAAACAGAAGTGTAAGCATTACCGGCATTACATAAACAAGCGCCTGTTGTTTCGGATCTTTAACACTTTGTTTCTGTTGAATAAAGGTTGTAACGCCCATTAGCAGAGCCAAACCGCTGATAGCGCTAATGCCAAACAACGGAAACCTAAATCCAAGATTGTAAATAGTATCCGGTACAGATAAATCATGAATCCAGAAAATGAATGGCTGCTGTCTTAGTTCTATCGCCGATTGGAAAAGCCCCCATAACGCAATAAAAATAGGCATCTGTAATAAAAGCGGTAAACATCCGCCCGCGGGATTTACTCCGTAGGTAGAATAAAGTTTCATTGTTTCCTGGTTTGTCTTCTGCGCATCGTCTTTATACTTTTCTTTTATTTCGGCAATCTTCGGCTGAAGAAGCTGCATTTTTTTCATCGATTGAAAGCTTGTTTTTGTAAGAGGGTACAAAACAAACTTTATTATTAGTGAAAAGATGATAATTACAAAACCGTAATTGGGTATAAACATATGCAGAAAATTAAATAACGGGAGAAGCACATACTCGGCAATGGGGCGCACAACAAATGTTAAACCGAAGAAACTGCCGAAGTTTACTATTTTTATTAAATTATGCCCGTAGGATTCCATTATATTATAATCAACAGGACCTACATAAAGGAGAAATGATTTTTTTTCGTAGTTTGAATTTTTAAATGGTATAGTTAACCTGGTACTGTAATGTTCGCGAATGCCGCCGTCCGGAAATTTTTGATTGTAACCTTCAATATAAGCTCCTTCAACCGATGCGGGATCGTTCGGAACCACAATGGCGGCAAAATATTTATTTCGAACCGCCATCCATTCAACACGACCGTTAAAATCTTCGTGTGTTTTTTCGGCATCCGTGGCATCAACTATAACTTCTTCATCGCCATAATAAACGCTTGCGTTTGAGTAATTGGCTTCATCAACAGAATTTTTTTCAACAAACCGTAAACCGTTGCCCCAAACAAGATCGAAAGAATTGTTGCTTATCAAATTATTCATATTGATAAGTTCGATATTTGAATTTATACCATACTTGCTTCCGTAAAGTGTATAATCCTTTTTTATTTGTTTATTGTCGCCGCTGGTAAAAGTAAATGAAATTGTTATGGAATCTTTTGCATCCACGCGGTAGTATGATTTATCTAAGCTGCTGTTAAATTGTAAACTTTGTGTATTAATTGCTTTTCCATCGGAAGAAACAAAGGCAAGATTGTATGAACTGCCGTCTTTATAGTTTATCAGTTGAACATAGTTTGTTTCATCGGCATCTTCTTTGCCGAGGGAATACCAATTATTAAACTTTTTGAGAAATGCCTTTCTTAAACTGCCGCCCTTAGTTGTAAATTCAATTTTAGATACATCTGTTTCTATCGTTATTATTTTTTCGGTTTCCTTAGAGGGGGAGAAATATTTTCCCATCGAAACGGAATCGCTGATAACTTCCGGTTCGTTTTTTTTATCTTCTTTTTTTACAATCGCGGAAGAGTCAACTGGAGTAACAATTGTTGAATCTTTAGAGCCGGGTAAAGTTTTTTGAGGTTCGGGCGCATTGGAATAAAGCCAAAAAATTAAAATTGCACCTATTAAAATAAATCCGATTGTTGTTTGTTTATCCATTAGTATCTTCCGGTTATATTTATGTTAGAGGATCAATACCGCCCTTATTCCAGGGGTTACAGCGCAGTATTCTCCAAATAGATTTTATTGTTCCTTTAATTACGCCATATTTACTATATGCCTGCACAGCGTATTCGGAACAAGTCGGATAAAATCGGCAGGATGGCGGAAAAAGCGGCGATACGAATTTTTGGTATCCTCTAATAAAAAAAATAAAAATTTTCCGCATTATAGACTGTTCTTCACTTTCGTAATTACGTCTACAACAGCAGGCAAAATGTCTTTCAGTTCAATTATTCTATTATACTTTTGATTGAGCAGATAGGGAGAAAAAACTATTCTAATATTATATTTGTCTTTTTCAGCAACATCTATTAGCAGGTATTTATTCAATCGATAAGATTCTTTTATAAGTCTTTTAAATCTGTTGCGCCACACGGCAATACCAGCCTTGCGAGAAACGGCGGCTGCCATTTTAACTCCCGGTTCAAGGCTGTTTTTTTCGGTTGTAAACACAGCTTTTAATTTTTTATCAAATGAAACCAGATTTTTGCCGGAAGAATAAATCTGTTCGAGTTCTTTCCTGCTTTTTATTCTTTCTTGTTCAGAAAGACCAAATCGTTTCACGGTACGACTGATTATTCGTCGCTAACCGTTAATTTTTTCCTGCCCTTCGCGCGTCTGCTCGCTAAAACTCTTCTGCCATTTTTGGTTTTCATTCTTTCACGGAAACCATGTTTATTTTTTCTCTTCCGATTACTCGGCTGATATGTTCTTTTCATTGTTTAACTCCTATACAAAAAGACTGCAAAAATAATTATTGCCGCCCTAATATACAAGACACTTAACTTTGGTTTTAACTATTTGTTAAAAAAATTGCCGTATTATTTATTTTCATACATTTTTTTAAATTTAATTTGCACACAGACATATTACTTCCTATTTTTTCCACAAGTTATTAATAGCTCTAATGTGTTAACAAGATGTGGATAACTTTTTTTTGTGAAAACGTTTCACATTTTTTCAGGGTGGTAAAAAGACCCTAATTTTTTAACTGTTATGTTGATAGTTTTAATAAAGCCCGGCAAGTTGTTATTATATACGTGTTTAGTGGGCGTTATTTAATGTTGGTAAATTGTTGATAACATTTTTATATATGAAGTAAAATCTTTGAAAATTTCAAAAAATCTAAAAAAATGTAACCCTGAGATTGTGGATAAATAAACATGCCTGATTCTGTATTTACTGAAAACAAATTTGTTTATGAACACGCCCAAGCCTGGAAAGAATGTTTAAATAGTATAAAAGGGAGTGTCACTTTAATGACATTCAACACCTGGTTTTTACCTATTAAACCTTTAAAACTTGAAAATTCTGTCCTAAATGTTCAACTTCCTAGTGAGTTTTTCTGGGAATGGATTGATGAGCACTATAATGTTCTGATTCATAAAACTATACGCGATGTACTTGGTCCCGATGGAAAATTATCCTACGTTATTGAGGACGAGCAGCCAGCCGAGCCATTAGAAAAACCGGTACAACCTGTTTTGGAGCAATCAAAAATATCCAATATTCCGGATGAGCTGCCTCAGGATAAAGTAATTTTCGAGTCTTATCTAAATTCTAGATATACTTTCAATAATTTTATAAAAGGTGAGGGTAATCAGCTTGCGAGAGCAGCTGCCGGCGCAATAAGCGATAATCCCGGCGGTACTTCTTTTAATCCTCTCTTTATTTATGGTGGTGTTGGACTTGGTAAAACCCATCTTATTCAAGCAATAGGAAACGAGATATTAAAAAAGCACCCGGAAAAAAAAGTTATTTATCTATCTTCCGATATTTTTACAATTCAATTTGTCGAAGCAATTCAGTCAAACACGGTTAATGATTTTTCTAATTTTTACCGCCGTATGGATGTTTTAATAATTGATGACATTCAGTTTTTAACCGGTAAAGAAAAAACACAGGATTTGTTTTTTCACATTTTTAATACTCTTCATCAATCAAGAAAACAAATAATTCTTTCCAGCGACAAACCACCGAAAGATTTAAAGGGATTGGATGATAGGCTTATTTCCCGTTTCCAGTGGGGGCTTACGGCAGATATCCAACCACCGGATCTTGAGACCCGTATAGCTATTTTGCGCCGCAAAGCTTCTGATTACGGTATGATTATTACAAACGATATACTCGAATATATTGCAGCCAATATTACATCCAACATCCGCGAATTAGAGGGGTGTCTTATAAAATTATTGGCAAATGCATCGCTCAATTCAAAAGAAATAAATTTTGAATTAGCAAAAAAAACAGTAAAAGAGATTGCAACAGATAGAAAAGTTAATATTTCTATTGATATGATTACAAAATCGGTTTGCAGTCTTCTTAATATTGATGAAAATAAACTGCGTGATAAAACTAGGAAAAAAGAAGTTGTTCTTGCCCGTCAGCTTGCCATGTTTTTATCAAAAGAGATGACCAAGTCATCGTTAAAAACAATTGGTCTTCACTTCGGCGGTAGGGATCACTCAACGGTTATACATGCTTGCAACTCAATTGAATCTGCTATTTCGAGTGACGCGGCTATAAAAGAAATGGTGGATACTTTAAGAACCCAAATAGAATTGTCTTGTTCTTAATTTTCATAAAACACATTATTTGAAATTTTCATCCCGGAAAAACCGGGATTTTTTTTCTTATTTTGACATGTTGATAACATGTTAGCCTGACACTAACATGTTGTGCAAAAGTATCGGTTTACCAACATAACGTTGGTAACTGTCATTTTGCACAAAACTTATACACAATAACTTTACTACATAAGTCTTGATTAAATGAAAAAACAAACGATAATATGCTGTATCAACATATCCACAGTATTATAATTATTATTAATATTTAAAATATATATATATAATTAATATAATGTGTGTGTATATGTAAAACTAAAAAAAGACTGTTGACTATTAAACACAATAAAAGTAATTTTTAAGCAAAGTTTAGGATATTTATAATATCAAATGAGTATGTTATGATAAAGCGTCTATTTATAATTTGTAGTGCTCTCTTTCTGATTATTCTATCAGCCGGTTGTTCCAGTTCTGTTGACAACAGCATAAAATTTAAAAATTTTGCTTCCGGCGATATTTATATAAATTTTAGAGGCGAGTTAATTACCGTTGCCTCCGGAAAAACTGTAGAAATAAAAGATGTAACTAAAGGCACATACACATATTCTACAACTTATGAGGTACCTGCAAATACACAATCCACCAGTGTACAGGGCGCTGTATCCGGAGATATTACTATGAAAGCCGGAACCAAAGTATTGATAGTTTTTTCAAGTACTTTTGTAGACGGCACATATACTGTTTATGCAACTTTTTCAAGCAGCGATGATCAGACAAACACGACAGGAGTTACATCTCCGTAACCAGTATCAACTTGTACTGTGATGTATATAAAACATACCGGTTTCTTCTCAAAAAAACTGCTTTTACATCGTTTTATTACCTATATTTCGCATTGAGATTGCACTTCGTTTTTATTAAATTGCACCGCTTTATTAGGAGATATTTTTAATGGAATTTAAAGTTAATAGCAAAGTATTAGAAAAGCTTTTATCTAAAATTATTCCGGCTGTTCCATCGCGTACGCCGATGCCTATTTTAGAAAATTTCTTGTTCGAAATAAAAGAAGGCAATTTAATTGTTTGTGCAACCGATCTTGAAATTGCGTTAGTTTCATCGATAAATGTTGCCGCAGATGAAGACATAAAAATGGTTATACCCGCCAGGCTTTTGTTTGATATCATAAGATCGCTCGGTGAAACACAAATACATTTCGAAACCGAATCTAACAGCAAATTAAAACTTACAACCGATAACGGTACATATAACATTGGTTTCTCGTCTCCTGAAAATTTTCCTGCTATTCCTTCCGTACCTAAAGATAAAGAAGTTGTAATTGCCGGTGATGCCTTAAAAAAAGCTCTCGACCAAACAGCATATGCAATAAGCAAAGAAGATATGCGGCCTGCTATGACAGGAACTCTCTTAGAATTCAGCCAGGAGGGTTTACGTTTTGTTGCAACAGATGGGCATAGACTTGTAAAATACATAAACAAAAAAATCATTACTGAAACAGAAGAGCAATATATTATACCAGAGCGAGCCATATCAGTTTTAACAAAGCAGCTCGGCAGCCAGGAAGTAAAAATATATCTAAGCAAAACACATATCTCTTTCATTATTGATGATCTTGAATTTATTTCGCGTTTAATCGGCGAAAAATATCCGGCATACAATAGCGTTATTCCTTTGTAAAACGAAAACTTGTTAAAAATAAAAACGGCGGGTTTACTTTCCACTATCAAGCGTATGATGCTATTTTCTGCAACAGGCTCTAAGCAAGTAAAATTTTCTATTACAACAGATTTGCTTATTGTATCTGCTGAGGACATAGACCATGGCTCTAACGCGGTTGAAAAAATATTTTGTGAGTATAAGGGTGAACCTATGGACATTGGCTTTAATACAGCTTATGTTAACGATATGCTAACACACATAGACAGTGAAGAAATAATTTTCAAATTACATTCTCCAACTAAAGCAAGCATTGTGGAGCCGGTTGAAATAGGTGAAGATGAAAAAATAATGCTTTTGCTGATGCCTGTGCGCATAAATAATTAGTATGATTTTAACTTCTTTAAGTTTAAAGAACTTTAGAATACATAAAGATACGTCCTTGAATTTTTCTGATAATTTGAATTTTATTGTTGGCGGCAATGGACAGGGAAAAACTTCTATCCTCGAGTCAATTTATTATCTTTGCACTACAAAAAGCTCAGGCTCGCAGAGCGACAGCGACTCGGTAAAATTTAATGAAACTGAATTTGAGATTAACGGCTCATTTTCGGATTTAAGCGAAGACAAGGTACGAGTTTTTTTTTCATCGGTGGAAAATAAAAAATATTATTTTCAGAATAATAAACAGATAGGACGCGCTGCAGACGCAATTGGTAAATTTCCGGTTGTACTTTTAACCCCTGCCGACCATTCGATAACTCAAGGTTCTCCGGGAGATAGAAGAAAATTTGTAGATTCCGTAATTTCGCAATCAAGCGAAACATATTTAAAAATTTTGTTGGATTATAATAAAACGTTAAGGCAACGTTCATCATTGTTATCTCAATTAAAGGAAAACAGATCGCGACAGCTTTTTGACGAACTTGACGCATGGTCAACAAAACTTGTACAGAGCGGTATTGAACTTGTAAAACACCGTCAAAAATTTATTAACGAGTTTAATGCTTTTATAATAAACTCATATAAAATTGTAATGGGCAATGACGAAGCGCCCGGCATTTGTTACAATTATTTGAATGGAAATAATAAAGAGAATATTGAGGAACAGTTTTTTAATCTCCTGAAAGAAAAAAAAGAGGAAGAACTGAGGCGGGCTTCAAATTTAGTTGGGCCTCACCGGGACGATTTTATTTTCGAAATTAATAATATAAACCTTCGAAATTTCGGTTCACAGGGGCAGCATAAAACTTTCCAGGTTGCTCTTCGTTTTGCACAATTTTTTTATCTGAAAAATGTAACAAGTAAAACGCCAATATTTTTATTGGATGATGTCTTTGGTGAACTTGATGCAAACCGTTCATCAAAAATAAATGAATATCTTAGAGAAGTCGGGCAGGCATTTATTACATTAACCGATCTTGCTGATATTTCTTACTTAAAAATTTCGGGGAAGGACAAAGTTATAAAACTAAACGGCGGCGCAATAGTTTATGCCTGAAAATTTTAAAAGCCTTGGCGAAATAATAAATAAAGATCCGGCATTTGCAAACCTGCGCAATGTAATTCAGCAGTCGGATGTTGTTATCGAATTTCAAAAAATTTTTCCTGAAATAGGAAAAGTTACAACAGCCGTTAAGGTGGAGAAAAAAACAATTTATTTAAGAGTTGAAAACGCTGCCTGGCGCAGCGAGTTAAAATATAGAGAAAAAGATATCATCGATAAGATAAATAATTATTTTAATGATGAAAGAATAAAAGCGGTTAGGTTTGTTAAATAACCGTATTTGAAATTAACAAGTAGTTATCGGATATAAGTATGAGTATTGGAAATATTGTAAACGAATACAGCGCAAAAAATATCAACGTTCTAAAGGGATTAGAAGCCGTTAGAAAAAGACCTGCAATGTATATCGGCGATGTAAGTTCAAGAGGGCTTCATCATCTTGTAAACGAAGTTGTGGATAACAGTATAGACGAGGCTTTAGCAGGTTACGCTGATTATATAAACATAACAATAAATGAAGACCAATCGGTTACTGTTGTGGATAACGGGCGCGGCATACCGGTGGATATGCATCCGGTTGAGAAACGGTCTGCACTTGAAGTTGTAATGACAGTTCTTCATGCCGGCGGAAAGTTTGACAAAAACACATACAAAGTTTCAGGCGGTTTGCACGGCGTTGGTGTTTCGGTTGTAAACGCTCTTTCAGAAAATTTAAAAGTCGAAATTAGACGGGACGGTAAAGTTTATTTTCAGGAATATCGCCGCGGTGCGCCTGTTGAAAAAGTAAAAGAAATTGGTAAAGCCAAAAAAAATGAAACAGGCACAACTGTAAACTTTTTACCCGACAAAGAAATTTTTACTGTAACAAGTTTTCGGTTTGATACTTTAGCCGAAAGAATGAGAGAACTTGCATACTTAAACAAAACCATTACAATAAAAATTTCCGATGTACGAAACGGTGGTGAAGAAGAAGTCTTCCACTTCAAAGGCGGGTTAATTGAATTTGTAAAATACCTTGATGAAACAAGAGTAGCTCTTCATAAACCAATTTATATTGAGGGCGAAAAAGATGGAACGCCGATTGAGATAGCTTTTCAATATAACGATGGTTACAGCGAAAATTTATTTTCTTACGTTAACAATATTAACACCCACGAGGGAGGCACGCACCTTGTTGGTTTTAGAACAGCGCTTACCCGTACTTTTAATAATTATGCGTACAAAAATAAATTAATTAAAGAGGGCAAAATTACCCTTACGGGTGATGACTTTCGCGAAGGCTTAACCGCCGTAATCTCAGTTAAAGTTGCTGAACCGCAATTTGAAGGACAAACAAAAACAAAACTCGGCAACAGCGAAACAAAATCGGCAGTGGAAACACTTGTGGGCGAAAAGTTGAATGAATTTCTCGAAGAAAATCCATCGGTGGCAAAAAAGATAATTGATAAATGTTTGAGGTCGGCTGAAGTAAGAGAAGCTGCGCGTAAAGCTCGCGACCTTGCGAGAAGAAAAAATGCTCTCGATAACATGAACCTGCCTGGTAAACTTGCCGACTGCTCAATTACCGATCCGGAACATTGCGAAATTTATATCGTTGAGGGTGACTCCGCAGGCGGTTCGGCTAAACAGGGAAGAGATAGACGATTTCAGGCAATACTTCCACTAAAAGGAAAAATTTTAAACGTTGAAAAAGCCAAGCTAAATAAAATTCTTGAGAACAATGAAATAAAAGCTATCATCTCTGCAATTGGCGCCGGACTTGGCGCCGACTTTGACGACACCAAAGCCAGATACGGTAAGGTTATTTTAATGACCGATGCGGACGTTGACGGAAGCCATATTAGAACTCTTCTATTAACATTCCTTTACAGGCATATGAAAGACCTAATAACTTCCGGTAAAGTTTATATTGCCCAACCGCCTTTGTATAAAGTTAAAAAAGGTAAACAAGAGTTTTATGCGTTCGATGAAAAAGAACGCGATGAAATTTTAAAACGCTTTAAAGTAAACAGCAATAAAGAAGAAGAAATTGTTACCGAAGAACAATCAGAAGAAGGTTCGGTTAAAGGTGTAACAATATCACGCTACAAAGGTTTGGGTGAAATGAATCCGGATCAATTGTGGGAAACGACCATGAATCCGGAGACAAGAACAGTACTTCAGGTTACCTTAGAAAGTGCTGCAACAGCCGATAAAATTTTTGAAACACTCATGGGCGACGCAGTTGAACCACGCCGTGCGTTTATTGAAAAACACGCTAAGTATGTAAGAAACCTCGACGTTTAATAAAATTTAAATGATAAATAAGATTTGATAAAATTATGGCAACAATATTTGAAAAAATAATTCCAGTATCGCTCGAAGACGAAATGAAATCAAGCTACATCGATTATTCGATGTCGGTAATAGTTTCCCGTGCGCTGCCGGATGTAAGAGACGGTTTAAAACCTGTTCACCGCAGAGTGCTTTTTGGTATGCACGAACTTGGCGTAGCTTATAACAAAGCATATAAAAAGTCCGCAAGAATTGTGGGCGAAGTACTCGGTAAATATCATCCTCACGGCGACACCGCCGTTTACGATTCGATGGTTAGAATGGTTCAGGAGTTTTCACTCCGTTATCCGCTTGTAGACGGACAGGGAAACTTCGGTTCGGTTGATGGTGACTCGCCTGCGGCTATGCGTTATACTGAAGCGCGTATGGCTCGTATTGCCGAAGAGATGCTGCGCGACCTTGATAAAAATACGGTAAACTTTGCCTCTAACTTTGATGACTCGCTTCAAGAGCCTACAGTATTGCCGTCATATCTTCCAAATCTTCTTGTAAATGGATCAAGCGGTATTGCCGTTGGTATGGCAACAAATATTCCGCCCCACAACTTAACAGAAGTTATAGATGGTTTAATTGCTTTAATTAAAAATCCGGAAATACCTATAAAAGGTTTAATGAAGCATGTTACTGCGCCTGATTTTCCAACAGGCGGAATAATTTACGGGTTTGAAGGTGTAAAGGATGCCTACGAAACCGGAAGAGGCAGAGTTGTAATACGCGCCAAAGCAAATATTGAAACGCTAAAAAACAACAAAGAAAACATAATAATTACAGAACTTCCTTATCAGGTTAACAAAGCCAATCTGATTGAAAAGATGGCTGAGCTTGTACGTGCCGGTAAGCTAAGCGATATTTCAAATATTCGTGATGAATCTGACCGTGATGGAATGCGAGTTGTAATTGAGCTTAAGCGCGATGCCCAGCCCGCCGTTGTTCTAAACCAGTTGTTCAAGCACACCCAAATGCAGACTACGTTTGGTGTTATTATGCTTGCACTTGTTAACGGCATTCCAAAAGTGCTAAACCTAAAAGAAATGATGCAGCACTTTATAGAACACCGGATGGATGTTATTATAAGAAGAACAAAATACGAATTAGATGCTGCCGAACGCCGCGCTCATATACTCGAAGGTTATATAATTGCTCTCGATAACATCGATGAAGTAATAGCGACGATAAAAAAATCGAGAGATACTGAAACCGCAAAAAGCAACTTGATGAGAAAATTCAAGTTAAGCGAAATTCAAGCTAAAGCAATTCTTGATATGCGCCTGCAGCGTTTAACCGGTCTTGAAAGAAAGAAAATTGAAGATGAATACCGCGAGATAATAAAGCTCATCGAAAAACTAAAAGGAATTTTAGCAAGCGAAGAAAAACGGTATCTAATGATAAAAGAAGAACTGATAGCGATAAAAGACAAATACGGCGATGAAAGAAGAACCGAAATAATATACAACTACGAGGAATTTTCGCTTGAAGACATTATAGCCGAAGAAGATGTGGTTGTTACTATTTCGCACAGCGGTTTTATCAAACGTTTCCCGGTAAGCGGATACCGTAAACAGATGCGCGGAGGCAAGGGTGTTACCGGCGCCGGTACAAAGGATGACGATTTTATTGAGCATATGTTTATTGCTTCCACTCATCATTACATAATGTTCTTTACCGATAAAGGAAAGTGCTACTGGCTGAAGGTTCATGAAATACCCGACAGCGGAAGAGCTGCACGCGGTCGTTCAATTATTAATCTTCTCGAAAAAAATAAAGAAGAAATGATAACCGCTTTTGTATCGGTTAAAGAGTTCCGCGATGATATGTTTCTTATAATGGCAACACGCAAGGGAACAGTTAAGAAGACAGTTTTATCAGCGTACGGCAATGTAAGAAAAGGCGGAATTAACGCAATCAATATTTCAGATGGCGACAGCTTAATAGAAGTAAAGATGACAGATGGAAACAATGATATTGTTCTCGGAACACGCAGCGGTTTTGCAATTCGTTTTAATGAAAAAGATGTACGCGAGATGGGACGTACTGCAACCGGTGTACGCGGTGTTAATTTAACCAAGGGCGATATAGTTGTAGGGTTGCTGGTTATTAAACGTCAGGGCACAGTGCTTGTTGTTACTGAAAAAGGTTACGGCAAACGTTCTGATATAAATGATTATCGCATTACCCGCAGAGGCGGTAAGGGTGTAATTACAGTCAAAACAAGTGATAAGGTCGGCAAAATGATTTCGCTTATGGAAGTAATGGACAATGATGAACTTGTTATTATTTCAACAAAGGGAATGGTAATACGGCAGAGCGTTAAAGATATTAGAGTAATGGGGCGTAATACACAAGGCGTTAGAGTTATTCGTCTGAATGAAGGTGATGAAATTGCGGACATTGCAAAAGTAGTTCCGGAGGAGGACGACTCGTTGCCGGAAGAACCGACATTATAGAAATCTAACAAAATAAATTAAGGACTTTAGTAATAACAAAATTTTGTTGCCAAAGTCCTTTTTTATTGTTGCTGCAAATAACCTGTCATTTATAAAAAACATATCTAACCCTTTGGTCGAGCCACCAACCAAAATGTCGAATTCCAATCACAACTAATGTAATTTTTGAAAATAAACCGTATTTTTATCTGGTACGGGTTTTTCTTTACATATAAAACATAATTTATTTTGATGTTAAAAAACTTTAAGAAATATTTAATAAAACCATCCATCCTGGCAACTGTTTTTGCGGTTCTTGCTTTGATGGTAATTGTTTCGGCTTATGTTGAATACAAACAAAGCGGAGAAGAACTGTTTTTTTTGATGAAAGAACAAGCTCATTCACTTCTTGAAGTTACACTCGAGTCATCACGTAATGTTATCTCAGCAGGTGAGTCTGTTGAAGAAGAACTGCAGCAGCGGGTGTTAGACAACGCGGCATTTATAAAATACTTGTATGATAACAACAAACTTACTGATGAGTTGTTATACAAAATAGCCGATGAAAAAGGACTTCACAGAGTTTTGGTTTTTAATAAGTACGGCGAAAAAATATTCAGTTCTCAGCAAGGTATGGGGCGTATGTATGGACAGATGCGGCAGATTGAGCGCGAGATTGAGCCAATATTAAGGGGTGAGAAAGATACATTAATTATTGGGCTTAAAAGCAACCGCTTTGCTACTCAAACAATCTATGCTGCAGCAATATCTGCTAAAAATAACAGCGCCATTGTGGTGAACCTTGATGCCGCCAGGCTTAGCTCGTTAAATAAGGAAAGCAATTTTTTAACGCTAATAAAAAATATAACTCAAAAACCGGATGTTATATTTTTTGCTGTTGAAGGTAAAAAAGGTATAATTGTATCATCTCCCGATTCTCTGATAATTCCCAACTACAATGGTCCATCGATAGAAAACGGGAAGCCCGGTTCTATAATAACACGGGTAACAAATATAAACGGTGTTGAAGTTTTAGAAGCCGTGCATACATTTATTTACAACGGCAAGGATGAAGGACTGTTGCGCATCGGTTTATCGCTCGAACCGTTGAATAGCATTACAAACGCAGCATTAAAAAGGGGGATTATTAATTCAATTATTCTCTTCCTTGCAGGTTTTTTGGTCTTTTCACTGATGTTTGTTAGGCAAAACTATTCTTTACTCAAAAAACAGTATACCACGGTAGAAACATTTTCTTCAGGCATCATTCAAACCGTAAGCGATGCCATAATTGTTTATGATGATAATAACGGTATTCAAATTTTTAATGATGCGGCATCCAAACTGTTTAAGAAAAATTTTACTGAAGTAGGGGGAAAACACGTAAATGTTCTTTTTGACGAAAAAGAATGCGGGATGCTTGAATCGGAATCAACAATGGAAAGAATTTTATGCCGGATCGATGGCAATATAAAACATCTTCTAATTTCCACAAGCAGTTATAAAGATGAAGATAATAATCTTCACCGTATACTTGCTATAAAAGATTTAACCGATCTTCAAAACCTTGAAGAACAATTAAAACGTAAAGAGCGTTTGAGTGCGATGGGTGAACTGGCATCGGGTGTGGCGCACGAAATACGCAACCCGCTTAATGCAATCGGAACAATTATTCAGCAGCTCGATAAAGATTTTAAACCGGTTAATGATGAGGATGAATATCACTCATTAGCTAAGATTGTTCAAAAAGAGATAAAAAGAATAAATGAAACTGTTACAAGTTTTCTCCGTTTCTCAAAACCGGAAGGAGTAAAACCAGGACGTTTTTATATAAATGAAATATTTGAGCAGATAAAAAAACAATATGCTGCACATTTAAACAGCAAAGATATTTTTCTTGAAATTAGCAATTCATTTTACGACGAAGTTCTGTGGGATAAAAACCAGGTTCTTCAGTGTTTAATAAACTTAATCCAAAACTCGGTTGATGCAATTGAAAACAATGGCAATATTAAAATTGCCGCAAAAAAAGCTGAAGCTAAAGACGGGTTTGTTGAAATAAATATTGAGGATGATGGACCCGGCATCCCCGAAGCAATTCAGAAAAAAATATTTAATCTTTATTTTACAACAAAAGCAAAAGGCACGGGCATCGGGTTGCCGCTTGTTCAAAAAATTATTGATGAGCATGGTGGTTTAATTATTATGAACAGCATGCCCGGAAAAACTATTTTTGTAGTCCAATTGCCATATAAAGTAAAAGTATAAAAACATAAAGAAAAAGTTATGAAAAATATATCAGTCTTAATTATTGATGATGAAGAATCGCAAGTAGAATCTATAAAAAGTTTTTTAAGACGAAGAAACTATAATGTTTACACAGCATATAATGGTGCAGATGGTATAAAACTAATTACCGAAAATGCAATTGATGTAGTTCTTACTGATTATAGAATGCCCGGTTTAAGCGGACTTGAAGTGCTTAAAAAAGTAAAAGAGATAAATCCGGATATTGATGTGGTTGTAATAACGGCTTACGGCAGTGTTCAGGATGCTGTGGATATAATGAAAACCGGAGCATACGATTATTTAACAAAACCAATCGATTTAGATGATCTTGAATTAATGCTTGAGAGAATAAAAGAAAAAAGAGCGCTTGTCTCAGAAAACAGATTGTTAAAAGAACAACTAATGGAGCGCTTCAAATTTGATTCTATCATCTATCAAAGCAAAGAGATGGAAGAGGCTCTTAGCACCGCCGCACGGGTAGCCAACAGTAAAGCAAATGTACTTATACGCGGTGAGAGCGGAACGGGGAAAGAGTTGGTTGCCAGGGCAATTCATTTTTCGAGTACGCGAAAGGATAAGCCATTTATTGCAGTTAACATTGCTGCTCTGTCCGAAAGTCTTTTAGAAAGTGAATTATTCGGACACGAGAAGGGTTCGTTTACAGGTGCGATTAATCAGCGAATAGGTAAGTTCGAAATGGCAAACGGCGGAACTCTTTTTATGGACGAAGTGGGCGAGATACCGCTTCCGTTGCAAGTAAAACTTTTACGAGTTATTCAATTTGGTGAAATTGAAAGAGTCGGCAGCCAAAGCACAATCAATATTGACGTACGAATAATCGGAGCGACGCACCGCAATCTTGAGGAGATGATAGCAAACAATTTATTTAGAGAAGATTTATACTACCGGCTAAATGTTGTACCAATTTGGATAGCGCCTATTCGAAAAAGAAAAACGGATATTCCATTACTTATCGATCACTTTATAAAAAAATACAGCGAAGCAAACAAAAAAGATGTAAAAGGTATAACAAAAGAAGCGCTTGATAAAATTATTAAATACGATTTTCCAGGAAACATAAGGGAACTTGAAAATATAATTGAACGCGGCATAGTGCTTTGCAGAAGCGAATATTTAACTACAAAAGATTTACCCTCAAACATAGGCACAATTTCTGAAAAATCGATACTTGATCCGCTTAATCTCGACAACACATTTGAAGAGAAAATGAAAACGTTTGAAACAGAAATGTTAAACGAAGCTTTAAAGCAGAACAATGGCAATCAAAGCGCTGCGGCTAGAATGATGGGAATATCGGAAAGACATTTCCGTTCAAGACTTGAAAGACTTGGTCTAAAAAAACAATAAAATGAAAACACGATTGAATAAGTCTGATTATTTTACGATGCGGCTGCCTGGCTTTTTAATTCCTCAAGTTCTATCCCGAAAAGTTTTATTACCTGTTTGCTAAACTTAATCATAAAATTTAATTCTTTTTCAGGCGACTCGAACACATTTGTAATTACAAGCTTCAAAACATCTTTCTGCTGACTGAATTTAATTTTGTCTTTATATTCATCAAGAATAAAACGCATTAATTCTACAAAACGGGTTTGGTAATAATCTTCTTTTTGCCCGCGTGGGAGTATCACAAAAATATTTTTCCGCTGAAAAATAATTCTTTCAAACAATGCATAAGAAGAATAATATTTTAGTGCCGATGTCAACATTAATCGTTTTACAAGCTGCGGCATTATCCCGTAACGATCTCGCATTTCTTCTTCAAGTTCGTCAAGCTCAACAAGGGTTTTTATTGAATAAAGCGCGGTATAAAAATTTAGTCTGTCCATTTGTTCCGGCATATATGTAGCCGGTATACCAATATCAAAATATGTGTCTATGGTTGGGTCGGTTCTGTCTTCGGGTTTCGGCAGACTCTTGAACACCTCTTTAAATTCATTATACTTCAACTCTTCAACAGCTTCGTTAATCATCTTAACATATAAATCAAAACCGACATCATTTATAAACCCGGATTGCTCGGTGCCGAGTAAATTTCCGGCGCCACGAATTTCGAGATCGCGCATAGAAAGATTAAATCCTGCGCCAATATCCGTAAACTCTTCAATTGCCTGTAAGCGACGCAATGCTTTTTTATTGATACTGTTTAATGAAGGGACGATGAAATAGGCAAATGCCTGTTTGTTGGAACGCCCCACTCTTCCTCTAAGTTGATGAAGTTCTGCAAGTCCGAACCGATCAGCGCGGTTTACTATAATAGTATTTACGCTCGGTATATCGATGCCCGATTCGATAATTTTTGTTGAAAGAAGTAGGTTGTATTCCCGGTTTAAAAACCCATGAATAACATTTTCTAATTGTGCCGGTTTCATTTGTCCATGCGCAATTGCAATTTTTAAATCAGGCATATATTTTAGAAGATACGAACCAAGCCTTTCAATAGAGTGAACGCGGTCGTGCACAACATAAATTTGTCCTCCCCTTATCAACTCGTGTGTTATCCACTCTTTCATTTTTAAAATATCAAAAACAGCAACGTGAGTATAAATGGGTTGACGGTTTGGCGGCGGAGTTGCAATTATCGACAGATCTCTCGCGCCAAGTAAAGAAAGATTTAATGTACGCGGAATAGGTGTTGCTGTTAAAGTAAGTGTGTCCACATTTAATTTTATTGAGCGAAGTTTTTCTTTTGCCATTACTCCAAAGCGATGTTCTTCATCAATAACTAACAAACCAAGATCGTTGAATTTTATATCTTTTGATAAAATGCGGTGTGTGCCGACAATTATATCCACCTGCCCGGCTTCAAGTTTTTTTACGATTTCAGTTTGCTGTTTTCTTGTTTGAAATCTTGAAAGCGCTTCAACTCTAACCGGGAATTGCGAAAATCTATCTTTGAAAGTGTTATAATGTTGCTCAGCTAAAATAGTGGTTGGAACCAATACGGCAACCTGTTTTCCATCCTGCACAGATTTGAAAGCGGCTCGTACGGCAACTTCTGTTTTACCAAAACCAACGTCTCCGCACACAAGTCTGTCCATCGGGTTTTCAGCTTCCATATCCTCTTTTATTTCAGCGGTTACTTTCTCCTGGTCCGGCGTATCTTCATATTGAAATGAAGCCTCTAATTCTTTTTGCCATACGGTATCGCTGCTAAACGAAAAACCTTTTGTTGCTTTTCGTTTTGCGTACAATTCAATCAGTTCGCGGGCAGCTTCCTTAATTTTCTTTTTTGTTTTTGATTTAGTATTTGCCCAATCGGCAGACCCAAGAGTAGAAAGATTTGGTTTTACGCTTTCGCTCGAAGAATATTTTTTTACAAGCGTTAGGTAATTTAAATTAACATAAACCACCCCGCCTTCGTTATACAAAAGCTTCATTGATTCCTGAACAGCGTCTCCAATTTTTATCGTTTCGAGCCCGACATACTGCCCTATCCCGTAATCTTCGTGAACAACATAATCCCCTTTTTTTATCGAAGCAAAATGTTTCGATTTTGCTTTTTTATATTTTTTTGATGTCGGCAGCTTTGAACGATATGGTTTGTTGAAAACCTGGTAGTCGGTTAGAAGAAGAAATTTTTCGTTTTTGTCAACGAAACCATTTTTTATTGCTAACGTTTCGAGTGAAACAGTCCCGTCATCAATCAATGCGGCTATATCGGCATTATACTCAACGAGCAGATCGTTTAGACGCTGCGCTTGTAATTCGTTTTCGGCGGTGATAGTAATTTTGAAATCATTTTCCGAATAACTTTTTAATGTATTAAAAAGCACTTCATAATTTGAATTAATTGATGGGACATCAGTTAATCCAAGTTGAAATTGTTTATTATTGTCTGAAAGTTCGTTTTCTATAATCCAGCGCGTATTAGGTTTGTTATAAAAATCAGCCGCATCAAACGCGTTATTGAAAACTTCATTAACGGGGGAAATAACATTAACATCAGCAAAATTATCTTCAGGAAAATCACCAGCTATTTCTATAATTTGTTTTGGTTCCTGTTTTTCAACATCAGAACAAAATAGGTTAATGTTATCGATTTTAAGATTGCTCATCTCAAAAGATGAAACAAAAATAACCGGGTTGTTTAAGTAACCAAATATGTTTGTAAATATTCTTTCAGAATCATCTGTTGAAGTTAAAGATGCTGCCAGAGTTACTTTATCTATTTTATCAATTGAACGCTGACTCTCAGGATCAAAAAAACGAATTGATTCAATCATATCACCGTTAAACTCAATACGCGCCGGGTTTTTTTCACTGTAGCTCCAAAAGTCTACTATAGAACCACGGACAGAATAATCGCCTGCAATTTCTACAAATTTATCTTTTGTATAATTTAGAAGATTCAAATATTCAATTAGTTCATCGTAGCCAAGCTGCGCATTTAAATCTATTACCGTTGTGGTTTCAGCAACTCTTGTCTTTTCAGGCAAGGCACAATTAAGCAGTTTGTAGGTTGAAAGTAATACAAATTTTGTGCGGTTAGTTAAATCGGTTATTTTTTCTTGAATAAATTCAGGCTTAAAATCATTAATAACTACAAGATCCTTTTCCAGGCTCAGCACATTTAGTTCAACATAAAGCTCATCAACAAATTTTTCATCAGGTAAAAAGACTACAATGTTTTTTTCCTTTTTTATAAGTTCGGAAATAAAAATACTTTTTGAAGCGCCATGCAGCGGGCTTATAAAAACATTACTCTCTTCGCTAATCGTTTTTGTTAATTGATTAAACGCGGAGCTGTTTTTTATTATATCGATTACGCTATTTTTCATCTAAAAAAGTATTCCAATAAAAGATAATTGATTGGGAAAATATCCACGTAAAGTTAAACGCAAAGAGAATTATTTAAAACAAAGAAAGGGGTTCTAATAATGAACCCCGAAATAATCAGGCTAAAATTTCAAAAATTATTTTTATTTTTTCTTAATTTCTAAAGCATTACGAACAAAACCATCCGCTTGTTCTAAACGGACTTTTGCTTCATCAGCCGTTACACCGGCAATTATCATTACAAGCGCTGTTTTAACATGTCCGCCGGCATTTAATAGTACTTTTTCTGCTTCGTCATAGGCAACCCCGGTAATAGTCATAACAATTCTCTTCGAACGCTCAACAAGTTTTTTGTTTGTCATTTGAAGATCTATCATCATGTTTTCGTAAATTTTGCCCATGCGTATCATCGCGGTAGTAGTTAACATATTTAATACAAGTTTTTGCGCTGTGCCGCTTTTCATTCTTGTTGAGCCCATTACAACCTCGGGACCAACGTAAGGACACATTGCAACATCAACTTCTTTTATATTAAAATTTTCGCGCGGGTTGCAAGTAACATATAAAGTTTTTGCTCCAATTTGTTTTGCTTTTTTTACAGCGCCTATAACGTAAGGCGTACGCCGGCTTGCCGCAATTCCGCAAACAACATCTTTATCAGAGACATTTGCAGCGAGCACATCGTTGGCTCCGTTTTCTTCAAAATCCTCGGCACCCTCTTGCGCCCGGAACATCGCTTCTCTACCACCGGCAATAAAACCGTCAATCATACCGAAAGGTGTTCCAAAAGTCGGGGGGCATTCGGATGCATCAACAACGCCAAGCCTGCCGCTGGTGCCTGCCCCAAAATATAATAACCTGCCGCCGTTTTTAAATGCACGAACAATTATTTCAACAGCTTCGGCTATGTATGGCAATTCCTTTTCAACCGCAAAAGGAACCGTTTTGTCTTCGTCATTAATTATTTTTAATATTTCCATTGTCGAACGGGCGTCAATGTCCATCGATTTCGGATTACGCTGTTCGGTGGAAAGCTTGCTAATTTCTTCAAACAAAGCTTTCCTATCTGCTGAACTCATTTATTTAACTCCAGTAAAACCAGTTTTTTTCCCTTTTGGTTTCTTACGTTATTTGGTTTATAACCTAATTCAAAAATGGTAGATTTTTTTATGAATGCCTTATATTTCATTTCGGCTTTTTTATACTCTTCATCAAGATTGCCGCCTTTCAGCGCAACAAGAAATGCCCTATCTTTTATCAATGGTAGAGCATATCTAAAAAGTATAATAAGAGGTACTGTTGCTCTGCTTACAATTAAATCGAACGAGTTTTCATACTTTGTTTTAAACGGATCATCTTCAACCCTGCTGTTTTCAGCGGTAACATTACTCAGTTTTAGTTTATCTACAAACTCTTTTACGGCTTCAATTTTTTTACCTGTCGAATCGGCAAGCACACCCTTAAGTTCAGGCCGAACAATTGCAAGCGGAATTCCAGGAAAACCGCCGCCAGTACCGATATCTAAAAAACGTGTACACTTGTCAGGAATAAATTTTGAAATATATGCTGAGATGAAAATATGTCTTTCGATTATATCATCGATATCTTTTCGTGAGATAAGATTTATTGACTCATTTTTATCTCTTATCAATTCAGCAAAAAATGCCAGTCTCTCTATTTTTAGGATATCGGGATTAAATCCATTGTCCCAACAAAAAGATTGCAGTTCTTTAAAGTACAGCTCCTGGGTATCGACCATAAAAGCCCCTCCAAATTAGTTTTTCAAATATACCAATAAAATAGAAATATCAGAAGGCGTAACTCCTGAGATTCGTGTTGCTTGTCCGATAGACCTGGGTTGAATTTTATGCAACTTTTCCCTTCCCTCCGCGGACAATGCTTTAATAGCCAAATAATTTAATGTTAAAGGAATTTTAGCATCTTCATATCTTTCAAGCTTGTCAACCATTTCATATTGTCGTTTTATATAACCTTCATATTTTAACTCAATTTCTACCTGCTCTAATGATTTTTCATCATCCATAAGTTGTTTTATTAATGGATGTTTATTTTTATCGCTCAGACATAAAATATCGAATAAGTTTAGTTCCGGTCTTTTACACAATTTTGAAATTGTTTCGGCAGAATCAATTTCAGGTGTTCCCATCGCTTCAAGCAATTGGTTAACATCTCGAGCATGAAGTTTTAATGTGCTAAAAAAAGAAATAGATTTTTTAATTAAATCATCGCTTTCATTAACCAGGTCAGCTTTTGCAGAATTTATTAAACCAAACCGGTGTCCGTAATTCATTAACCTTCTATCGGCATTATCCTGTCTTAACAGAAGCCTGTGTTCCGCTCTCGATGTAAACATTCTATATGGCTCATCGGTACCCTTATTAACCAGATCATCAATTAGAACACCAATATATGCCTCGCTTCTTTTTAAAACGAACTCGGAGTTGTTATGAACTTTTAAAGCAGCGTTTATGCCTGCCATCAAACCCTGTGCGGCGGCTTCTTCGTAACCCGAGGTTCCGTTCACTTGTCCGGCAAAAAATAAACCGCTAATCAATTTTGTTTCGAGGGTTAGATCTACTTGATGAGGTGGAAAATAATCATATTCGACTGCATAACCAGGCCGAATCATTTCAACATCTTCAAGTCCTGTTATTTTATGAAGAGCAGCAATCTGTACATCTGCCGGCAGTGATGATGAAAAGCCGTTCAGATAAATTTGATCACTATCCAATCCTTCTGGTTCGAGAAAAAGCTGATGTTTTGATTTGTCAGCAAAACGAACAATTTTATCCTCAATTGAGGGACAATACCTCGGACCGACACCGGCAATTAAACCGGTGAACAATGGAGAAAATTTAAAACCTTTTTCAAGTTCTTTATGAACAGCGTCGTTTGTGTATGTGATATGGCAACTTACTTGCGGTAAATAAGGAAATTCATCTATCTGGGTAAAATGAGAAAACGGTTGCGGTTTTTCATCTCCAGGTTGTTCCTCTAAAATATCCCAGTTTATAGAATCTCGTTTAAGTCTTGGCGGGGTTCCGGTTTTTAATCTGCCTGAGGTGAAACCTAATTTTATTAATGACTCAGTAATTCCGCTTGACGGCATTTCTCCAAATCTTCCACCCCGGACAGATGAAAGCCCGGTGTGCATAAGTCCATTTAAAAAAGTACCGGCTGAAAGTACAACCGTTTTAGATTCAAGCAACAATCCTTCCTGTGTTAAAACTCCTTTTACTGCTTTATTTTCAGTTACCACCTCAATTGCGGAATCCTCGATAAGAGTAATTCCTTTTATCGCTGAAATTATTTTATAGGCTTCTTCGCTGTAAAGGCGCCTATCGGATTGACAACGGGGAGACCAAACCGCCGGGCCCTTCGATTTGTTCAACATTCTAAACTGAATTCCCGTCCGATCTGCAATCTGTCCCATTATTCCGCCAAGGGCGTCAACCTCCCGAACAAGATGTCCTTTTGCCGTTCCACCAATCGCAGGGTTACAAGACATTCTACCAAGTGCATATTTATCCATAGAAATTAATCCGACGGCGCAGCCCATTTTTGCCGCCGCTGCCGCGGCTTCTATTCCGGCATGTCCGCCGCCTATTACCAATACATCATAAACCATTATATCATAACTTTCATAACACATGTTTCACGTGAAAACAAATTAAAAAATATTTTACAAGTTTCACGTGAAACAACTATTTCCCGATACAAAATTTCGAAAAAATATTATTAAGAATATCATCGGATGTAACCTCCCCGATAATTTCACTGAGAGAAACTGCCGCGGTTCGGAGATCGACAGAGATATATTCACCCGACAAATTATTTTCAGAGGTTTTCAAAGCAGAATTAAGGCTATCTTTTGCTCTACTCAAGCAGTTATAGTGTCGAACATTTGATATTATGGCCGATTGTTCCGAATAGTTATTCCTGCCGAGAGCGGCTTCCTTCATTATTGAAAATAATTTTTCTGTTCCAAAGCCTGTTTTGGCAGAAAGAAAAACATCAGCATCAAGAGTATTTTTTTCAACAAGATCTATTTTATTCATCACTTTAATAATGTGCTTTGAAGATGTTAAAGTGTTTAGCTCACTAAACAAATTAAGAGAAAACCCCTGCTCCACATCATTTATAAATAGAACTAAATCCGCATTCTTAACTGCCTCCCGGCTTCTGATTATTCCTTCTTCTTCAATTTCATTCTGTGATGGCCTAATACCCGCAGTATCGAAAAGCCGAAACAATATGCCGTCAATCGAAACCTCTTCTCGAATAACATCCCGTGTTGTTCCAGGAATATGACTGACGATAGCACGAGACTCTTTTAAGATGTAATTAAGCAACGATGATTTTCCAACATTTGGCTGCCCTACCAGAACCACATTCACGCCATCACGTAACACACGCCCGAATGAATAAGTAGCAAGAAGTTTGTCAATTTCTAATGTTATATTCTTTATTCTTTTAATGAGTTCAGAGTTATCGATAAACTCAATATCTTCTTCCGCAAAATCTAATTCCAGCTCTACAAATGACGAAGTGTCAATTAGTTGTTGGCGCAAAAAAGTTATTTTTTTTGATAATAATCCGTCTAATTGGTTTCTTGCTCCCCGAAGGGATGCCTCGGTGCGGGAACTAATTATATCAACAACTGCTTCGGCTTGAGTTAAATCAATTCTTCCATTCAAGAATGCTCTTTTTGTGAATTCCCCTGGTTCTGCCACTCTAACATCGTTGTTCGTTAGCAGCTCTATAATTCGTTTTACAATAATCGGATTGCCATGCGTGCTTATTTCAACGCTGTCCTCGCCTGTATACGAATTTGGATTACGAAAGACAGAAATAAGCACATCATCAATTGCTTGTAAAGACTCATCAATAATATTACCATAATGAATGGTATGCGACGAAGCTTGTGAAAGTTTAATTTTTCCTAAAAATATTTTATCAACAGCAACAAAGGAAGCCGGACCGGACACTCTTATAACAGAAATAGCCCCGACTCCGGCAGGAGTAGCAAGGGCCGAAATTGTGTCTTCAGTAAAAACACGGTTCATTTAATAATCTTTATTTATAAGTTTGCAAAAATAAATGATTTATTGGTCATTGACAATTCAAATAATAATAGCAATTCATGCTATTCGGATACTGTTTTTCTGTGTATAATATTCTGACGCAATTACTGCCAGCAGAAGAGTATTACACGTCATATTGGCAGAATCTGAGTCGCAGCGATTTTTGGTTAACAAGGGCAGCGCCCGTAACTTATTATAATATATATAGTTACGAAGTTCTTTGCCAGTGGCACAAAGATTGTATCTTTATAATTGACAAAAATTATAAATCATGTTTTATTTTTTTGGAGGTCAAAATGGCACTGATAAGATGGAATCCCGAAAAAGAGTTATTAAACATCGAAAAGGAATTCAGCAGGATGTTTAACTTATTCGGAAATCGTTTTGGTTTGTCAAAAACCGATGAAGATGAGTACGGCATAGCAGAATGGTCGCCGCTTACAGATATTTATGAGGATGAAGAAAGTTACAAGTTAAAAGTAGATTTACCGGGTATAAAAAAAGAGGATGTAAAAATATCATTTAGCGATGGGCAGCTTTCAATTAGCGGTGAAAGAAAACAGGAAAGCGAAAATAAAAATAGCAAGTATCATCGGATTGAAAGAACATTCGGAAAATATTATCGTTCTTTTGCTTTACCTAAAAAAATTGTTGAAGAGAAAATAGATGCAGAATTTAAAGATGGACAATTGATCGTTAATATTCCGAAATCAGAGGAAGCAAAACCGAAGCAACTTGAAATAAAAATAAAATGATATTCTAAAAAAGGGGCTGTCTTAAAAGTAAATTTATATGCTAACTGAGATTGCACTGCACTGTGTTTATTGAAGCGTTGATGTTTTCAATTTGATTCAAAAATAGCATTTCGACAAGCTCAATGCTGGGGGAAAATGATTTTTGAGACAGCCCCTTCTTTTAACTTTTTTGAAGTGAGTTAATAGAAATAGAAAGAACAACGTCATTCTTTAGAAACTGAAATCTATAAATTGTGTAATAATTGATTAGATTCTCGTTTGCCGCGAATGACTTTTTGAATTTAAATAAAATATATTTCGCAAATGGAATTTAAAGATTATTACAAAATACTCGGTGTTGAAAAAAATGCGACAAAGGAAGATATAAAAAAAGCTTTCCGCAAACTTGCAAAACAATTTCACCCCGACGCTAATCCAAACAACAAAGCAGCAGAAGAAAAATTTAAAGAAATTACAGAAGCTCATGAAGTTTTAAACGATCCTGAAAAACGAAAACGTTATGATCAGCTTGGAACTAATTGGAACAACTATAGAGCAACAGGTGGCGGCAATACTGAAGATTGGTTTAAGCAGTATGCCCGGGGACAGCAGGGCGGAGGATTTAATTATAACGGGAATATAAATGATCTATTTGGCAACATGGGTGGATTTTCCGATTTCTTCGAATCATTTTTTGGAGGTGGACAGCGACACCAGGCGGGCGGCGCTCAAAGAAATGCTGCTCGCAAAGGTCGCGATTTTGAATCAACAATGATTATAACACTTGAAGAGGCTTTCAAAGGTGTTGAGCGGCAAATAAAAATTGAAGGCAGAAAATTAAAAATTAAAATTCAACCTGGCGCTATCGAAGGTACAAAACTTCGTGTAAAAAGCCAGGGAGGTAAAAGTAACTCAGGCGGCGAAAGCGGCGACTTGTATTTAACAATTCACATTGCCGAGCATCCTTTTTTTGAACGAAAAGGTGATGATCTTTTTTATAATCTCGATATCAGTTTGTACGACGCCTTATTAGGAAGCAAAGAACAGATTACAACTATTGATGGAAAAAATATTGTGGTAGTTATCCCCAAGGAATCTGATCCTGGAAAATTGCTGAGAGTAAAAGGTTTGGGAATGACAGCAAAAGACGGTGTTCGCGGTGATATGATAGTGAAGATTAACGTTACCTTTCCAAAAAAATTATCACAAAAAGAAATTAATTTAATTAAACAGCTCAAGGACTTAAGAAAGTAAACATTAAATAAAGGTAAAATTTATGAGCAAAAAACAAACACATAAGTATGAATTTAAAGCAGAAGTTAAACAGCTCCTCGATATACTTGTTCACTCGTTATATACAAGCAGGGAGATATTTTTAAGAGAGCTAATTTCCAACGCCTCTGATGCACTTGACAAAATAAGATTTGAATCAACCCGCGGAACTGAGATTGCAGATAAAGATCTTCCGCTTGAAATAAAAATAGATTTTGATGAAAAGAAAAAGCTTATTACGGTATCCGATACCGGTATTGGAATGACCCAGGACGAGCTAATAAAAAATATCGGAACCATTGCTAAATCCGGCTCTGCTGAATTTTTAAAGCAATTAAGCGAAGATAAATCAGATGCAAATAATATAATCGGCAAATTTGGTGTTGGGTTTTATTCTGTATTTATGGTAGCCGATAAAGTGGTTATAAAAACAAAATCATTTATTGAAGATTCCCCTGCTCTTGAATGGATATCAGATGGCCTCGGCAGTTTTGAAATTAATCCTGTCGATGAAAAAATCAGCCGCGGAACTATAATAGAAATTCATTTAAAAGAAGATGCAAAAGATTACGCCGATAAATACAGATTAGAAACAGTAATAAAAAAACACTCTAACTTTATCTCCTTCCCCATTTATCTTGGTGTTGAGAAGATTAATACAATCTCTGCTTTGTGGCGCGAACCAAAAACAAATATAAAAAAAGAACAGTACAACGAGTTTTATAAATTTTTAACATACGATGAAGAGCCGATGGATACAATTCATGTGTCCGTTGATGCGCCGATACAGTTTAACGCATTAATGTTTATCCCGAAAAAAAACTTTGACTTTTTCGGTTATAACCGTGAAGATTATGGATTAGACTTATACGTTAGACGGGTATTAATTCAACATAAAAACAAAGACCTGCTTCCCGAATATTTAAGTTTCGTAAAGGGTGTTGTTGATTCGGAAGATTTGCCTTTAAATATTTCCCGCGAAACTTTACAGGAAAATGTAATATTCCATAAAATAGCCAGCAGTGTTACAAGCCAGGTGCTTTCGTATCTCATTAAAAAAGCAAAAGATGAACCAGAAAAATATGCCGAGTTCTGGAAAGAGCACGGTAGAATATTTAAAATGGGATATTCCGATTTTACCAACATGGATAAGTTTACACAACTTTTAAGGTTTAATTCTTCTTTTAATGAAGATGCAAAAGAACTAATTTCGCTTGAAGAATATGCTTCAAGGTTAAAAGATGGGCAAAAAGAGATATTTTACGCTTTCGGAATAAATCGTGAAGCTGTAGCGCTCGATCCGCATCTTGAGATATTTAAGAAAAAAGGAATTGAAGTTCTTTATCTTTTTGATCCGGTAGATGAGTTTGTTTTTAACAGCATTCGAAAATTCAAAGACTTTGAATTCAAATCGGTGGACTCTGTAGATCTTGGTAAAATTGAAAAATTTGAAGACACTGTAAAAGAAGAAGACACGGTAGAAAAGTTAGATAAAAAAGATGAAAAACATTTCGATAGTCTACTTGCTGATATGAAAAAAATATTAGGCGAACGTGTTACTGATGTTAAAGTTTCGAACAGATTAAATGAAAGCCCGGCTTGTCTTGTAAACCCGGATGATACAATGACGGCATCGATGCAGCGGTTATTGCGTATGACGAATAAAGAGATGACCGCACAGAAAAAACTTTTGGAGATAAATAAAAATCATAAGTTGATTAGAAATCTTTTAAAAATATTTATACAAAACTCAAAAGATGAGTACATAACAAACGTAACAGAACAATTATTTGAATCGGCTTTATTGCTCGAAGGAAATCTTGATGATCCACATAAACTCGTAAACAGATTAAATAAGATGCTCGAACAATCGAGCGATTGGTACACACAAGTAAAAAATATTTAACAACAATGTACATTCTGAATTGTACATTGTACATTGAGATTTATTATGGCTTTTAATTTTAGCAGGATGACGGTAAAAGCTCAAGAAGTTGTACAAACGGCTCTTGAGATTGCCCAGAATTATACAAACCAGATATTGGAGCCCGAGCACATACTCGCGGCTCTAATTCAGGAAAAAGGTAACATTGCCGAAACGGTTATGAATAAAACAGGCGGCAATGTTACAAAGGTAAAAGTAAAGGTAAACGAACTTCTGGAAGCCCTTCCTAAGGTAAGCGGTTCTGGGGTCGGCGACCAACAAATGTCTGTACAAACCGCAAAACTATTTGATACAGCCGCGGAAGAAGCGCGCAATTTAAAAGATGAGTTTGTTTCTACAGAACATATACTTCTCGCACTTTCCAATGATAAAGGTAAAGCCGGACAATTGCTCCGCGATAACGGAATTTCGTACAACGAAATTTTATCAGCCTTAAAAGATGTACGCGGGCAGCAGCGGGTAACAACGCAAACACCTGAGGACACTTATCAATCGCTTGAAAAGTACGGAAAAGATTTGAATGATCTTGCGCGTGCCGGCAAACTTGATCCTGTTATTGGTAGAGATGAAGAAATTCGCCGGGTGCTTCAGGTTCTTTCGAGGCGGACAAAAAACAATCCTGTTTTAATTGGCGAGCCGGGGGTTGGAAAAACAGCAATTGCCGAAGGCATAGCGCATCGAATTGTCGCAGGAGACGTTCCTGATAATTTAAAATCAAAAAGAATTGTTGCCCTTGATATGGCGACATTAGTTGCAGGTACACAATTTCGCGGACAGTTTGAAGAAAGGATGAAAGCAGTACTAAAGGAAGTACAGGCATCTCACGGAGAAATTATTCTTTTTATTGATGAACTTCATACTCTTGTCGGTGCGGGCGCTGTTTCCGGTTCGATGGATGCCGCGAACATTTTAAAACCTGCACTTGCACGCGGCGAGCTGCACGCAATAGGGGCGACAACATTGAATGAGTATAAAAAATATATTGAAAAAGATGCAGCCCTTGAGCGTAGGTTCCAACCGGTTCTTGTTACAGAACCTTCTGAAGAAGACGCTATTTCAATTCTTCGCGGTTTGAGCGAACGTTACGAAGTTCACCATGGAGTGCGTATTACTGATGGCGCTATCGTCGCTGCGGTTCAGCTTTCGCATCGATACATTACGGATAGATTTTTACCAGACAAGGCTATTGATTTAATTGATGAAGCTGCTTCCAAGCTGCGCATTGAAATTAATTCATTGCCGGAAGAACTTGATAATGTTGAACGAAAAATAAAACAACTTGAAATCGAACGTGAAGCATTGAAGCGGGAGAAGGACGAAGCTTCGGTAAAAAGAATTGAGGAACTTAAAGAGGAATTAAGTGCATTAATTGAAGATCGGGATAAATTAAGGCTGCACTGGAATCTTGAAAAAGAAAAAATTAGTATAATAAGAAGTATAAAAAGCGAAATTGAAAACACAAAAACCCTTGCAGAAAAATATGAACGTGAAGGCGATTTGGGTAAAGTAGCCGAACTACGTTACGGAAAAGCAAATGAACTTGAAAAAAAATTGAAAGAAGAAACCTCCAAACTGGCAGACATTCAAAAAGACGGTAGAATGTTAAAAGAGGAAGTGGATGCTGAAGATATTGCGGAGGTGGTTGCAAAGTGGACGGGCATACCCGTTAATAAGATGCTAGAAAGCGATAGAAGTAAATTGCTTCGCTTAGAGGAAGAATTGCATAGGAGAGTAGTCGGACAGGATTATGCAGTGGGTGCGGTAGCCGATGCAATTCGACGTTCCCGCACAGGCCTTCAAGATCCGAACCGCCCGGTGGGTTCGTTTATTTTTCTTGGCACAACCGGTGTTGGTAAAACCGAGCTTGCGCGCGCACTCGCCGGATTTCTTTTTAACGATGAACACGCAATGATTCGGATTGATATGTCGGAGTATATGGAAAAGTTTTCCGTATCACGGTTAATTGGCGCACCTCCCGGTTACATTGGTTATGAGGAAGGCGGTCAGTTAACTGAAGCGGTCCGCCGCCGCCCTTATTCGGTTGTGCTTCTTGATGAGATTGAAAAAGCTCACCCCGATGTGTTTAATGTTTTGCTTCAGGTGCTTGATGACGGACGTTTAACCGATAACCAGGGCAGAACAGTTAACTTTAAAAACACAATAATAATAATGACGTCGAATCTCGGTTCACACCTTATACAAGAACGACTCCAATCCATTGGAGATGAAGATATTGATAAAGTAGTGAGCGAGATGCGCAATACTTTGATTGATCTGCTGCGTAAAACAATTCGCCCGGAATTTTTAAATAGGATAGATGAGGTTGTGCTTTTTAAACCACTAACAAAAAAAGAGCTGCGCAGCATTGTAGAAATACAACTAATCAATGTGCAGAAAATGCTTTCACAGAGAGAGATAAAATTAATTGTGACGGATGAAGTAAAAGACTGGCTTGTTCAAATTGGTTATGATGTTACGTACGGTGCTCGACCGTTAAAAAGAACAATTCAAAAATACCTTGTTAATCCCCTATCGCAAGAATTACTTGCCGGCACATTTGAGAATGGTGACACAATAAATGTTATTGTCGGTGAAACCGGTCATCTTAGTTTTAAGAAAAAATAAAATAACCGCAATTATTAAATTCAGTAGAGACGTTTCGCAATCGTCTCTACTATAATTTTATTTAAAAGCGAATTAATATTTCTCCGGTACAAAAGTTTGATCGGTGATTGGCGGGCGGATGTAGCCGCTGTTTTTTTGCCTCGGCGGAAGTTCAATTGGTTCGGGTGTCAGATCATTATAATTAATAAGAGATAATAAATGGCTTATACAGTTTAATCTTGCCTTCTTTTTATCATCAGCATTAACAACGTACCACGGCGCCTGTTTTATATCAGTATAAGCAAACATTTCGTCTTTGGCTTTCGAGTATTCCACCCACTTGGAGCGGGATTTTAAATCCATGGGACTTAACTTCCAGCGTTTTGTTCTGTCGTGTATTCTTGCCTGAAATCTTTTTTCCTGTTCTTCATCGCTGACAGAGAAGTAATATTTTATCAGTACAATCCCCGATCGGACGAGCATCCTTTCAAATTCCGGACATGATCTTAAGAATTCTTTATATTCGTCTTCGGTGCAAAAATCCATTACATGCTCAACTCCCGCGCGGTTATACCAGCTTCTATCAAATAACACCATCTCTCCCTCTGCGGGAAGGTGAGGAGCGTAACGCTGAAAATACCATTGCGATTTTTCTCTTTCCGTTGGCGTGCCAAGAGCAACAACCCTGCAAATTCTTGGATTTAACCTCTGGGTTATTCTTTTTATTACGCCCCCTTTTCCGGCGGCATCACGTCCTTCAAAAATAACAACAACCTTTAACTTTTCTGCTTTTATCCATTCCTGAAGCTTAACAAGTTCTACTTGAAGTCGTGACAGTTCTTTTGGATAAAACTTCTTGTCTAATTTTTTCCCCGTATCCTTTTTTTGTTCAGAATCTATTGACGGTTCTTTTTTCTTTTTAGCGCCGGCTTTTGTTTTTGCCATTATATTCTCCGGATGAACAGCGGTGATGAATAATACGTTAGTTTTTCAAAATAAAATTAATCATTATTAACATTAAAGCAATTAAATATAGCTACACTTGTCTCACAATAATATTTTGCCATTGCTTTAAATATAAAGAGGATGCACAATTTTTTATACAACTATTTTAAACTTTGAAATCATTTAGTATTTCATAAACAAGAGACTTCACGTTATCAGTCCATTTCGAATTTTGAAAGGTGGATAATAATTAATCAATAGGGAAATCTTGCGGAAAAGTTTCACTCTCATGTAAATCAAAAAAAACATGATGGGCACCCTCAAGAATAAATATAGAATCTTATTTTTCGATCTTAGCTTTAAGAAGCGGTTCAACCGAGAGTTTTCCAAGTTTTATAAGTCTTTTGGCGGCGATCCAGCGCACGCCGCTTTGTTCATCCTCTAAAGCTCGTATAAACAACGGTATTGCCATAGGATTCCCAATTACTTCTAAGGTGTTAAATGTTTCCCATCTAAAAATGTATTTTGGATGGTTAAAAAGAATCAGACAGTTTTGTTATTTCGGTTCAGCAGAAAAACATAACCTTTGCTGAACCGGATAAAGATACACTAATAATTTAATCAGATAACTTTTTAATAAATTGCTCCGGCAGGAGCAAAATGTTGGTAGAAAAAAAAAGAAAAAACATCTCAACTCCAGCGGAGTTGTATGTTCCTTAATGTCAAACTTTTCAAAGAACATAGAACTCCTGCCGGAGTACGTTTTTTTTCTCTCCTTTTTTTTCTACAGACCTGGAACTCCCTCCGGGAGTACATTGATAATTTTTATTAATAGTTGTTTACATTTGTTGCTCCGGCAGGAGCAAATTGTTGGTAGAAAAAAAAAGAAAAAAACATCTCAACTCCAGCGGAGTTGTATGTTCCTTAATGTCAAACTTTTCAAAGAACATAGAATTCCTACCGGAGTACGTTTTTTTTCTCTCCATTTTTTCTACAAACATGAAACTCCCTCCGGGAGTATTTACCGAATTAAATTTTGTTATACTTATTTATGCAGATAATTTTGCTTAACCATTTTTTATATCAGAAACTTAATGCATTTTTTCTAATTTTCTTAACTTTTGCGTAGATGAGTCATCAAATATTTTTTATCAATATCGTTTTTAATTGCCTTTACCAGGTCGGCTGGCTCAGATGAAGTATATTGAAGCGATTCGTTTTCCCCTAAATCAAGTTTAATAGTACAAGTATATTCCGTTGTATTGTCAGCGCGGCGGATTAAATTATACTCGGGAGGATAAAAAAACGGCGCGCGGCAATCTCCGTAATGCCATTCAATTTTAAATAAAATATTTGCCAGATAAGTATTTATTGAGTCCTGAACACCCTCCCAATCGTCAGAGCAAATATTATTTAAATTATTGTCGTTCATTTGTCCGTTGTCTCAATAATATTTTTACCTTTGTCAATTACTATTACTTTTGTTTTGGAACATTCCATCGGCGGATTATCCGGATAAACAGTAAATTCGGTTTCAACAAAAAGCGTGTAGCGGTATCTGATTTCAGTCTTTTCCTCACACAGTTTTTTAACGTTTATGTCATTAACCGTATAGCTAATGTAAGCAAGGTGACCGCTTTTACTGGCGTGTTCACCGAGTTTTTCGTCCGACTCAATTTTTTGCTTTACAATTTGGCGTAGGTCTTCTTTGCTAAGCATAGGATATTTAATAATAATCTTTTCCGGGTGCGGGAAATTTATTTTTTCTTATTAGATATATAACCATCAATAAAACCAAAATAAGCAAACAAATTAATGCAGCCACAAACCAGTTAAAACTATCATTCGGATGCATGAACATCATAATAATAGCTAATATTATTCCAATAATTGTTACAGCAATAACAAATACATTTAAATAATAAAACAATATTCGAAACTTGTAATCCATGTCCTCTCTCAATCGGTTTTTATCAAATTAAGATTTTTACTTTCTATACTCAGCACATAAAAAAATCTCCCCGAGCCCATTACGTCAACATGTATAAATGTGAACTTTGTGTATTTAACTTCGTGTGTAGTAAAGTTGTCTTTTTTTAGTAAAGTAATTATATCCTGTTCCGTATTATTTTTAATTATCTGTGCCAATCTATCACCAACCACAGAGGCAAGCAGTTCATCTATAGTTGGCTGATACTCACGCGGTTGTGCTCCGAGAACCATATTCCCGTCTTCCCAATGTCCCGGGTTTTCTTCCGCACGTTTTTGAAAATATTTTAACAATTGTAGTAAGCGGGAATAATTTTCTAATTCAGCCGCGGGAAGTTTGTCTATTTCTTCTACTATTGACGGCATAAAATCTAAAACGGTGTCGGGCGTATGTTTTGGCTGATAATCATTAAAAATAGTTTCACTGCTTGAATCAACAGGCGGCGGTTCATCGATAAAAAGCCATCTTCTTAATCGTTCTTCATATTTGTCATATAGAAAATTGACATAACTGTTTGCTGCTGAAAAAAGTTGCCTTACTTTTTCCATGGTTCTATCAAAAATTACATTTTTTTCTGATGGTGAATTGTAAACAGCGTTAAGGGCGTCATTAAAATAATTCAATAGATCATCTTCAACAGAGGTATAATATGTGTCGGTTGGTTTGTCCATGGTTTTTATCCACCGCTGTTTTATTGATCCAATATCAGGGATAAGTTGTAAATGAATTATTTTTCCTTTGCATGAGTTCACCCATTCTGAGTCGTCTGGTATAATAGTTCCGGGTAGGGCAATTTGTAAATCAGCATAATAGGGATAAACTTTTTTTGAAATAAACTCAACATTTTCGGGGTAAAAAAATTCCTCATTCTGCAATAGGTTGTTTATATCTTTTTCAACAACCGTTGAAAACAGAGCATTAAATTTTTCAATTATTTGTACATCGCCTTTAACCTTCTCGCCAGGATTAAAAATCGAATAGATAACCGCGTAATCTGTAACGGTGCAAACTTCTTCAAGTGAAATTAAAAAATTGCTTCCGGGTTTTACGGCAAAATTCTGCCAGGGGATAATGTCATACTCAAGCAATTTTCTGTTTTCGGCGGTTATGATATCAATGCGTAGGTATTCTAAATTGTCTATAGCGCTGAACACAAATTTATCATTGCTTAACCATGTTGCATTAACATTAAGACTGTCACCGAAAAATAATTTACAAATCAGTTTTGCGGTAACGCCGAGTAGATCAATCCACTCATTAAACTTTATATTATCCATTCTTATTTCGCTGCCTGCTTTATTTATCGTAAAAACACGGTCAGAATATTCAACGCTTGCAACTCCTTTTTCAAATTCACTTACAATTCTGTCGTACTTTGCAGGGATTGCAATTTCTCCTTTCTTATTTATAAATCCCCAATTCCCTTCTTCCCATATTTTGTGTTCACCGTTAGAAGATTCATTACATCCATCGCAGAATGCCGCCATTCCGTTTTGAAAAGGAAGCGCAGCATTAAATTGAGGATTGATTACAATGTTCCCCAACTCGTCGGTATAACCAATTTTACCCTTTTTAACAATTCTAAATAAACCATCGGATGTATAATCCGGACCATTATCATACGAAAATATTTGGAAGAGCTCATTCCCCTCTTTATCAAAAGCAATAAAGCCCTTCTCATCTGTGTAAACAACTTTATTTATTTTTGAAGAATCGGAATGCATAAATAAATTTTCTTCTTCAACTTTTTCCTGCCATGAATAACATACACCAGGGCAGCAGTACGCGTCGGCAAAGACGAAAACAACAATGGCAATGGAAAAAGCTAATAATGTTTTAATGTTCATTTTGCCGGTTATATTATATGCACAGAATTATTCTTTTATCAAGTATATATCGCTTGTATAACCGGTAAATTCCAATTTAGAAATCAATAAAGTTTTGCAGTGAGGACAGGTTATTTTTGTTTTGCTATTATTAGTTGAATATTTGTTAAAGATTAATCTGATTTGTTCAAAACATGAAGGACAGTCTTCTGCTTTTACGCCAATATATGGGGGTACGGTTATGCTTTTATCAATCTTTCTCCAATTTTCTTCGGGTGATGCAAGATCCGCGAATTCTTGAATATTATCCGATGATTCGAGAAGACTTAATATTTTTTCATTTAGTTCTTCAGCATTCATTTTAGTATAGCCGCAAAATGATTTTTAATATAACTAAATTTTTACTTTTTCTCAATCTGAATGAAATTTATAGGAGATGCCGTTCTTTTTGTTAACTAATGTTTAATTAGAATTATACTGCATCTTTCTACTTAAACAGGAACCAAGGCTTCTTTTAAATAACCGGATCAACGGGTAGCATTACTTTAAATGTTCCTGTTCGGAGATGATATTGTTCGGGGATAAATTAGTTCCGTTTGTTAAAGTTAGGGTTTCTCCAATCGCTCCAATTGCCACGGTTAAAGCGTAACTCCCTTTCGACTCATTCAACCAGCGGATCGGTTCATCAATTGGCTCTATACCCTGTTTAAAAGTGTTACAGTGAATCGGCACAAAATATTTTGCTTTTATATGTTCATTCGCCATATACAACGCTTCTTCGGGATTGCAATGATTCCATTTCCAGGGACGGTATGCGCCGATCGGCATTATTGCAATTTCAACATCTTTTAATTTTGCTTCGCGAAATTTTTGTGTGTAAGATGTATCGCCGCCAAATAAAATTATCTTCCCGTTTTTTTCAATTATATAAGCGTTATAACTTCTACCATCGTTAAAAAACCCTTTTGATCGGTCGCGTTCCCATGGATAACGCCAGCCGAAATGTTTAACCTCCAATGCCTTTATATGAAGATCTAAAAAATCGAGTTCATCGTTCCAATCAATTTCTTGAAGCGATTTCCAATTTAAATCTTCGATGACATCCTTGGTGTTTGTTGCAGTCAAGCAGAATAGTTCGGCGGGATATTTTTCTGTCAGCGCCAACAGGGTTTCATAATCCATGTGGTCCATGTGTGCGTGCGACAATAACACGAGATCGGGTTTTGGGAATTCATCTATTGTTAATGCGGGTGAAGAGTAGCGGTTTGGCCCGATGGTTAAACCCAATATGTAAATCCCAATCCGATCAAAAAGCACCGGATCGGTTAAAATTGTAGTTCCGAAGAAATTTATTAAAACAGTTGAATGCCCCAACCACGCAATATTTATGTCCTCCTTATTCCAGAGCGATGGCTCCGGTTTTACGGTGGAAATAGCAGGGGTGCGTCCAATGGTTTGCCGTCTGGCTGACAAAAAAGGTGCAGCTAAGAAACCTGCCGCTGTAAAAACAAAACTTTTTTTTATAAATGTTCTTCTTTTCATTTCAGGGTACAATTAATCTTAACTTAAAAGTATAATATTTTATCAAACAAAAAATATATTAATGTGGTTCCTGTGAAAAAGAAGAAGGTAATTCGTCAGTGAAACAGATTTTTAGTTTGGACTTTTAATCTGGTAATGTTATTCTTTCGTCATTGTTAATTCATTTTCAGAAAAACGCAAACATCATTAAGTCAAAAATTATTTAACGTAAACTCGGTACTCCCACGGTTTTAGTTTCATCAAAACAGCTTCATTGAAAGTTGTTTTCTCACCGGTATAATAGTTTTTAAATTCGTCTTTTATAAATGGAGAGGCTAAGTAAACTTCTTTTGCATCCGGAGAAAAATTAAATATGGAAAAAACTTTGTTATTGTTTTTTATCCTTAAAAAAGCATTTACGCTATCTTCATTACTCGTTAAAACAGGAATAAAACTGCCGCCATTTTCACCACAAAAAAGAGATTCGTTATCAAGTTTTAAGCGGATAAGATTTTTATACAATTCGCCAAACTTATTCTCCGACCAATCTATCGGATCTTTCTCAAAAAACTCAAGCCGCTTGTTTAAGCCGGTCTCCTGTCCGCTGTAAATTAATGGCATCCCGGGTACAACAAAAGTATAAGCCGCAAAAGTTTCCGCAGCGTCTCCGAGTCTTTCAAAGACAGTTCCGTTCCAGGAATTTTCATCATGGGTGGTTGTAAATATCATCCTGAAATCATTATTGTTATATGAATAAAAATCTTTGGAAAAATAATCATATAAGTTCACTGCGTTCTTTTTTCCTGCGGCGATGTTATTCATAAGGTGATAAAGATCCCATGAATAGGTCATGTCGAACGCTTTATGCATATCCGGAGTGCTCCACTCAGCAAGCATAAAAACATTTTTAATTTCATTAAGTTCTTTTCTTGCCTGAATCCAAAAATCGGTTGGAACCATCCCGGCTACATCGCAGCGGTAGCCGTCAATGTTGAACTCTTTTACCCAGTATTTTAATGCATCTATCATGTAGCGGCGCAAATCGGTATTGTCGAAATTTAAATCAATTACATCTGTCCAATCGGCAACCGGCGGAACAAAATTTCCATCATTATCTTTTGTAAACCAATCGGGGTGTTCATCAACAAGCGCGTTATCCCAGGCGGTATGGTTTGCTACCCAATCAACAATCACATACATTCCCATTTTATGAATTTGATCAATCAACGACATAAAATCGTCTTTGGTTCCGAACTCCGGGTTAACACTCAAATAATCTTTTACTGAATAATAACTTCCCTCCGTACCCTTTCTGTTTTTTTCTCCAATCGGGTTTATCGGCATGAGCCATAAAATTCCCACTCCCATTTCTTTAAGACGCGGCAGGTGTTTAGCAAATGCTTTAAATGTACCTTCGGGAGTATACTGCCGGATGTTAATTTCGTAAATTGTTTTGTTGTAACTCCACCCGGCATGGGTTACTATTTCATTATGTTGGGCGGTTAAATTCGATACAACCAACAAACAAAGGAATAATAAATACTTAATATTGTGTGAGATATTCTTATTAATCATAATAACCTAAAAATGTTTATGCGAGAGTGTTAGATTTTGCGCCAGCAAAAAAAATTACAAAAAAGCGGCGCAAAAATTATTTGTCGTATTGGCGAACCGACTGTTTATCCCGATCGAAGATATCTTCCTTCGCGGTGAAAGTAAGTTCTGTTTTTATTTTTTCTCGAAGTTTTTGATATCGCCCGAGCGCCGATTGGTGTTTGCTGATTTGTTCTTGAAGCCGCTTTTTGAGAGCGATCATTTTTACCGTTTGTCCTTTCAGATCTTCAAATTCTATTTTTGCAGTTTTTAGCGAGGTCTGCATTTCCTCAAGACGGGCAATAGAATCATCAACCCTCAAATGGTAATCGGTAAGTTTCTCCTCGTAGTCTTTTACTTCATGTTCAAGTTTGCTGCGGCGCTCCTTACCTTTTGAATAGCCGTCAATCATCATATTAAGGAGTTCCTGCATGGTTTTTTCAACAGCGGTTTTCTTTTCAAGGAGTAACTCTGTTTCAATTTTTATGCTTTCATTAAACCGTTTGCGTTCGAGCGCATGACCTTCGAAAACACGCAAGTCTTTTTGAATAATTTCTTTCTGATCGGTGATATTTCGTATGCTGTCCTCAATCGAATCGAGTTCAGCCTGACGCATATTTATTATTCTCTGGCTTTCTTCGAGCGATGCAATTTTTTCAAACAAAATCTGATCTTTTTCTTCGAGGTCTTTTTCCTTTCCCAGCACAACCTGCTCGAGAATATTTCGTTTTTTGTTTATTTCATTTAATTCCGAAGTGAATTTCTGAAACATTTTTGTAAACCGGTTTTCAAGTTCCGAGTTGCCGTTTTCAATTTCAGTTTTTCGCTTTTCGAGCAGTGGAATTAGCTCCTCCAGTTTTTTCTGCTGACCGAGTGATTGGTTTATTTTTTCATGCTGAAGAATTACCTCGGCTTCAATTTCTTCTTTTGCCAAAAGGGCATCCGCAACTTCTACATTAACATCCGAAATTCGTTTTTCGCCGCCCGCAATTTCTAAATTTAATAGTTGAAGTTTTTCGGTTTTTATGCGAATAGTCTGGTCAAGATTAAAAACCTCTTTTTCTCTTTCCCCCGTTTCGATGATTAGATTGTCCCTCTCGGGTATTAATTTTAAAAGTAGAGCTTCAAGTTTGTCTATTGATTCCTGTCGTATTGAAAGTTCGGATACGTATTTATCATATTCTCCTTTTTTTACCGAATACTTGCTTTCCAATTCACTAAGGGTTTTTTCTTTTTCTTCAATATTTTTTACAGACTCTACATTTCTCGCTTCTATCTCGTCAACATAATTTTTTTCAATTTGTTTTAATTCAAGTTTCAAATTTTCTTCGCGCTGCTGTCTTTCTTCTTCAAGCTCTAATTCCAAAGCTTTGCGGCGTATTTTCATCTCGTCATTAAGTGAGTTTAAATTATTCTGAAGCTCTTCCTCCTGAGTTTTTAATTGCTCAATATTTTTATTGCGTGTAGATAACTGTTTTTCTGTTTCATATATTTTTTCTGATAGCGCCTGCAATTTTTTTTCGTGCAATTCTATCTCGTTGTTAAGTGTCATTTCTTTTGTATGCATCCCAGCAATTTTTTCGGAGAGGTCCGAGGCATAATGGGTCAGTTCAGCAGTTTTTTCGTTTTTATGGATGATATTTTCTTCTAATTCAGATATTTCAAGAAGTTTTATATCCTGCTTGTTAATGAGGTCTTCTTTCAGTTTATGAAGTTCCGCAATTTTTATTGAAAGATCGCCGATTTGTTTTTGATACTCTCCTTTTTTGTTTTCAAAATTTTCGAGTATTTTTATTTTTGTATCAACTTCACCGGCAATTGCAGCTTTTCTATTTCTTGCCTCTCTAATTGTAGACTCAAAATCATCTACCTGGTTTGAATAAGAAAGAAGAGTGTTTTGAAGCTCGTCTTTCATTTCTTGAAGAGAAACTAATTTATTATCAAGGGTACGCAGTTCGTCCTTTTTGTCAACAACACTATTCTGCAGATTTGTTATCGTTTCGGTTAACTCCGATTTATCGGATGATAATTCCGCTGCCTCGTCACGAAGATTTTTTACAATCCCTTCAAGCTGTTTTACCGACTGCTCCTTTTCAAACATAAAATGGAACTTGGTTTTAAGCTCTTCGTTTTCGTTTCGTAAAGCTTCTATTTCTTTTGATTTAAATATGCCCATGACACTTCTCCAGATAATAACATCAAAACAACGTGAACATAACTATATGTTTCTTAATATTCAATAACATGGTTACTAAAATAAAGTAAATGTAATAGCACAATAGAAATGTCATAGATACGACTCGATAGAAATGTCAGTAGAA
>CAYJPN010000029.1:0-67666 GCA_964372115.1 uncultured Ignavibacteriaceae bacterium | reverse complement strand
TAGAGCGCAACCTTGCCAAGGTTGATGTCGCGGGTTCGAGTCCCGTTTCCCGCTCAAATAATCCACGCAAGTGGATTTTCTTTTTTAAGGGCGCTGTAGCCAAGCGGTCCAAGGCGAAGGTCTGCAAAACCTTTATCCGTGGGTTCGAATCCCACCGGCGCCTCAAAAAGCCTGAAGATATTTCTTCAGGCTTTTTATTTTTAAAGATAATTACACGTTTAGTAAAGCGTGCAGCATATTTATTGTACTTAATTTTACCCTTTAAGTTTTGTTTTTGCGGTCAGTTAAATCGAAATTTTTATTAAATTTGTGACGGATAATTAAAGGTTCAATGACTATGGAATATTTGTTTAGCACACTAATTGGTTATTTGCTCGGGTCATTCCCGACTGCATATTTACTTTTAAAGAAACACAGCGGTATCGATATCAGAACATCGGGTACTGGAAATGTCGGCGCCATGAATTCTTTTGAGGTAACAAATTCAAAATTTATTGGAATTTTAGTTCTTTTAATCGATGCGCTAAAAGGATTATTGTCCGTTTATATTATTCTTATAATTTATCCCGGTAGTTTTCTTCTTTGCTCAATAAGTCTGCTTGCAGCAGTGTACAGCCATTGTTATAACCCATGGTTAAAATTTAAAGGTGGGCGCGGACTTGCAACCGGAGCCGGCGGGACCGCACTGTTATTCCCTTTTGTTTTAATTTTATGGCTAATTATATGGACTATTGTTTACTTGATGAAAAAGAATATTCATTTCGCAAACATCTGGTCGTCCATAATGTGCTTAATCATCGTATTTACATCATCTGATATTGCCGCTAAATATACATATCCGCCATCAGCCGGAGTAGGTTTTGTAATCTTATTTTCAATGGGTTTATTTATAATTATCCTTACAAAACATATTGAACCATTAATTGAGTTAATTGAAAATCCGACTATTTTGAAGAGGAAAAAAGAAGATGAATAAATTTGGAAAAATACTAACCGCTTCATTTATTTTTTTATTTGCCGCCGGCGCGGTAGTTTATTTTTTGGATAGAAACAACGACTCACCCATTTTTTCTGAGGCGAAAAAGGATAGCTCGTTAGTGCTTACAGGATACCAGCAAAAATTAGTGAATAATCAGGCGCTTTACGATTCACGAAAAAACATTATTACCGAAACTGTCCAAACAGTTAGCCCTGCCGTTGTAGGAATCACAGTAACAGAAATTCAGCAGTACCGCGACCCCTTCGGTTCTTTTTTTGATGACCCATTCTTCCGCCAATTTTTTGGAAACCGGGGTAACAATAACCGGAAAGTAAAAAGTCTTGGCTCCGGATACATCATTTCGCCGGACGGATATATTTTAACAAACGACCATGTTGCCGGAAACGCATCCGAAATAACAGTTACACTTACAAACGGCAAACACTTTCCTGCTAAACTAATCGGCAGCGATCCGGTATCGGATATTTGTCTTATAAAAATTGAGGGTGATGATCTACCTTTTGTAACTCTTGGTAATTCCGATGATATCATGATTGGGGAATGGGTAATTGCATTCGGTAATCCTTTCGGTTTGTTTGATATAAATGATAAACCAACAGTTACTGTGGGTGTAATTTCGGCAACAAATATGAACCTTGAACCGATTAATAACCGGTATTATCTAAATATGCTTCAAACTGATGCTTCAATAAATGGAGGTAATAGCGGCGGACCGCTTGTTAACAGCATCGGCGAAGTAATTGGAATGAATACTTTAATTTATACCGCCGGTGGAGCACAGGGCAGCATCGGTTTGGGTTTTGCAATATCCATAAACAAAGTAAAAAAAATAGTAACCGAACTTAAAGAAAAAGGTGCAATAGACCGAAATTTTGATATCGGTCTAAGAATTCAATCTATTGATGAAGGAATTGCAAATTATTACAAATTGACAAACACAAAAGGAGTAATCATTACGCAGGTCTTGTCTAAATCACCTGCGTCCAAAGCTGGTTTAGAAGTGGGAGATTTAATTACTGAAGTTGAAGGTTATAAAATAAACAACGAACAAACCCTTGTGGGTGTTTTTCAGGAGTTTAGAACCGGGCAGACGATTAACGTAAAAATATTTAGAGATAATGAAGAATTAAACAAAAAAATGAAATTGGAGAAAATGAAATGATAAGCCGGTATACATTAAAAGAAATGGGAAAAATATGGGAAGATAAATTTAAGTACGACACATGGCTTAAAATTGAAATATTTGCATGCCAAGCAAGAAGTGAACGAGGTGAAATACCTGTAGCAGATGTTGAAGTGATAAAAGCTAAAGCTGATTACAATATCGATAGAGTACTCGAAATTGAGGAAACAACAAAGCACGATGTAATTGCGTTTTTAACGAACGTTGCTGAGTATGTTGGACCGGAAGCGCGCCATATACATTACGGTATGACCTCTTCCGATATTCTCGACACAACACTTTCGTACCAAATGAAACGCGCCGGAGAATTATTACTGAAAAGACTGCACGATGTTAAAACTGCCTTAAAAGAAAGAGCGCTTGAACATAAGTATACTTTGTGTGTCGGACGCTCGCACGGAATACACGCCGAACCAACCACTATGGGTTTAAAATTTGCTTTGTGGTTTGAAGAAATAAAACGAAATATAAAAAGGCTTGAATCCGCAATTGAAACAATAAGTGTTGGTCAAATTTCTGGGGCAGTCGGTACCTTTGAGCATCTCTCCCCGGAAATTGAAAAATATGTTTGTGAGCAGTTGGGGTTAAAACCAGCTCCGGTTTCAACACAGGTGATACAGCGCGACCGACATGCAGAATTTATGAGTACGCTTGCTGTAATGGGTTCTACCCTCGAAAAAATCTCAATCGAGATTCGCCATCTGCAAAGAACTGAAGTGCTCGAAGCGGAAGAATATTTTTCAAAAGGGCAAAAAGGTTCATCAGCCATGCCGCACAAACGCAATCCAATTGTTAGCGAACGAATAACAGGTCTTTCGCGCGTGCTGCGCGCAAATGCAATGGCAGCGTTAGAAAACGTAGCTCTCTGGCACGAACGCGATATTTCCCACTCATCGGTTGAACGAATAATTGTGCCTGATAGCTGCATTGCCTTAGATTATATGCTCGACCTTATGACAAAACTTATAAAAAATCTGATAGTGTACCCCGAGAATATGATTGACAATTTAAACCTTACACGCGGCTTAGTATTTTCACAAACAGTTCTTCTCAAGCTTGTTAGTGTCGGCATTTCGCGAGAAGATGCTTATAAAATTGTACAAACAAGCGCAATGGATGTTTGGGGAGATAAAACAAAAAATTTGAAGGACGAGTTGATAAAATCTGAAGAAATAAAAAAGTATTTGTCTGCCGAAGACATTAAAAAGATTTTTAACAACAAAGAAATGCTTAAAAATGTTGATGTAATTTTTGCAAGGACAGTTGAAAATTAAAAATTATTAAGGCGGCGCAATAACCGCCCTAATAACTATTTATACTACTTACCTGTTCTAAGAAGTTTGGTAGCATTTATTATGGACTATCTTACTACTCAACAATAATCCATAAAATTTTTATTCTTCCGGTTTTTCTTTCGCCCTTACTTTTGCATAAACAACTGAGATAATTATCAGCGCGACACTAACAAGTAAAAACGAAAATATTTTGTATGTGGTTTCGGAACTTGTTAATCCGAATATAAAAATATACACAAGTGAAAGTACAAGCGTACCCGATGCCATCAGTCTGTATTTTTGATTGTTTATTATTTTTCCTATAAGATAATAACCAAAGGCAAGGATAATAAACGAAATACCTACAAACTGGGAAGCAAGGTTCGAGTACAACACAAATGGCAATGTTAAAAACGCAATTATTAAATAACCCAACCGTAAATTTTCGGTTCTAAGTTCAAGCCTTTCTTTCTGCCAGTTCATTATTCGGGCGCTGATTAACGCAACTATACCAAAACTAATTGCGCTCATTGAAGCAGCACCGGCATTTGCAGCGTAAGCTATAACGAGAGAAACATAAATGAAAAAATTGGCAACCACAATAAATTTTGATCTGAACCAAAGCGCCGTTGAAACAACCGCGAGACTTTGCCAGCATAACCAGATAAAATAACCGGGTGAAGGGAACGTAATAAAAATAGAAATACTTAACGCCGCATAAGCAAGCATTGAGTATAAAAATGTAGAGTACTGACTCTTTTGGTTTGCCCAGTGTGCAACCGCAAGGACAAATAAAACAATCGAAAGAAGCAGACCAAGTAACCCTGAATAATTGTAATTTGAATTAATTGCTACAAAAATAAAAAGACCGAAACCGCCAATCGAATTAAAAATAGTTTTAAGCACCGAATAATAATCATCCGCTGCTTCATCTTTTTTTACAGCATTGGCTGCACCGTAAATTAACATATAAACCGGAATAACAAGAAGATTTAGATTCCATTCCTGAAGTATCATCAATTCTTTACCGAGAACGGGATTATTTAAATACCAGAGAAGGTGAACAAGGTAAGTTAATACCAGAGCAAATATGGTTATACCGTTCCAGCCAAACTTTTTATCAAGAAGTGTTGCTACTATACTTCCGACGATGAGCGCCGCAAATATTAAAATGGGGTCATCTGAAATAAGAGCAGTTGAAAAGAAAAACAACATCGACAATGAAGTAAGCCGGCTGGAATTTCTTCTTAATGAAAAGAAAAAGGAAATGCCGGTTGCAAAAAAAAGTAAAAGCAAAAGAGTAGTTTTACCCGTTAAAAAAGGTTCCGTAGAAAAAAAGTGCAGCCTTAAGGTTGAAATAAATAACAATATTAACCCGCTGCCCATAAGGTAACCGGCGAGAGTTTTTAATAACCCTTTCCCGGCAAATGAAGAACTTATTAATCCTAATGCAATTACAAAACCGAGTCCGAGAATAATGTGGTGCGGAATGCTTGCAAACGGTAGTACTAAAAAATTAACAACGGCTAACAAAAAAGCAATAATTCCAATTTTACCGAACCACTTTTCACCGAGTCTAAATTCAATATCCTCACTACTTTCCTTTGTAACCGTGGCGGCAACCGGTTTAAGAATTTCAGTTTTAGGAGCATAGGAATTTTTTACGATTGCTTCAACAGTCGACAGCCGTTTTTCTACGCCGTCAAGCATATCCATTAATTTTGCAATTTCGTTGCTGTCTGTTGCGTTGCTCATAACTTACCTTAAAAAAAAATGAACTAAAAAGTTTAGTGCTTTTCTATTTTTTTTATATAAAAGAATATTCCCAGAATTAGAAGCGAGATGATTATAACCGCTACTCCCAGACCGTATCTTCGAAAATAAAACTCACCTATGGCTGCCTTTGCTTCGCCAATTGTTACTTCCGAGGCTTTGAAACCTTTTGATGTTACAGCCTCAAATTTTGCTTTATTAAATGCGTGAACAATTGTTCGCGCCTCTAACCGTGCCTGGTGAATTTCGCGCATCTTAAATTTTGTTTCTTCCACATCCATTCCTTTTTGCTCTGCCTGGAAGATGAAATTTTTTGCAAGCGAATCAGAAATACCAAGACTATCGATAAGTTTTTTCATTTCCTTTGCTACAAAAAAACCTTTGGTATTTTTTGTTTCGGAATGGCACTGCATACAAACTGCATCCTTCCCTACTCCGAGAAGTTTATCCGCAGCAATAAATATTTCATGTTTGCCGTGGCATGTTTCGCACTCAGGATATCTATTATCATCAAATGCTTTTTTGTGAGGGCTTGCAGAAAAGAGTTCAGCATTTAGAGCATGGCATGTCCCGCATACTTTTGAAATTGATTCAAGACCCGGAGGAGTTGCGCCGTGGTTTCCATGGCAATCATTACAAACCGGCGCGGATAAATCCTGTTTTTCAAACACTGCTACCCCGTGTACACTTTTTGTATATTTTTCAAGTTGATCGGTCGGAATGGCAAAACTTTTCATGTATTCCTTGTCGCTATGGCATTTACCGCAAGTGGCGGGAATATTCAACTTGTAAACTTTTGATCTTACATCTTTTGAAGTTAAAATATTATGACTTCCGTGGCAGCTTGCGCATTCGGCTGTTTTAATATTTCCTTTTGCGTTTAAAACCCCGTGCACACTGGTCCTATATTTAGTTAACTGATCTACGGTAAGTGATGGATTGTAAGTCTGCATGAAGGAAGCATCGCCATGACATTTGTTACATGTCTGGGGTACATTCGTTGGATAAACAGGAGACCGGGAATCACGCACATTTTTTATTCCGTGAGCGTTATGACAGGTTATGCACTGAACAATCATTCCGCGCCCATCGAGCGATAATTTACCATGAACACTTGCTTTCAAATTTTCAAATTGACCGGTGAGAATATTCGGATTATGTTTTTTCATGTAATCATTATTCGAGTGACACTTTGAACACACTTCGGAAATTTTATCCCTACGTGGCACGCCGATAAATCCATTTGACGGACTCATCGCTTCCTCCATGTCATCCTTTGATGAATTACCGCCATGACAACTGCTGCAAGTTAATCCGGCTTTATAATGTACATCTTCAAGAAACAATTTTGAAGGTTTGTCATCAAGATCTTTATGGCAAGTTAAACACTGATCTACAGCAGCTAACGACCATGAAGCCGCAAAGAAAATGAAAACTGCGATTAATAATTTATTTCCGTTTTTAAATTTCATTTCAAGCCCATCCGATTATAGTTAGAATAATAATAAAGAGGACGCAAAAAATTCCGATGTAATTTATCATCCGGTTTTGTTTGCCCGCAGAACTTTTCCTATCCCAGAAAGGAACGAGCAGCCATAAAACACCTGCAAGTCCAAACATCAAAACACCCAAAACTTCCCCTTCGATAAATAAAACGTGAGCGGGGATTAATTTGAGAGTCTGAAACATAAATAGAAAATACCATTCCGGTCTTATACCGGCAGGCGCCGATGCAAGCGGATCGGCTTTCATCCCGAGTTCTGCGGGAAAAAATACAGCAAGAATAGCAAGAATATTTAAAACAATAAGCCACAACAAAAGATCCCTTAGCATAAAATTCGGGAAAAAGGGCATCGTTTTTTTATCATCGCTTTTTGAATTTTCTAAGTGCATCGGTTCACTCATCCCCTGCCTTTGAACAAGCAACAGATGAATAATCAGCAGGAATGTAAAAATACCAGGGAAAAGTGCGACGTGGAATCCAAAAAATCTCGAAAGTGTTGCGCCGGTTACATCATCGCCGCCTCTGAGAAAATATTTTAGTGTTTCACCAACGAACGGAACAGCGCCGACAATATCGGTTCCTACCTTCGTGGCAAAATATGCTAATTCGTTCCAGGGAAGAAGGTAACCGCTGAAACCGAATGCAAGTGAAAGAACGAACATAAAGACACCGGTTATCCAGGTCATCTCTCTTGGTTTGCGGTATGATTTTTCGAAAAACACGCTGAACATGTGAATAAACACACTTAGAATAAACAAGTTTGCTGACCAACTGTGTATAGATCTGATGAGCCAGCCGAATTGAACTTTGGACATAATAAAGTGGATACTCTCGTAAGCTAAATCAGAACTTCCTTTGTAGTAAAACAAAAGAAGAATACCGGTAACAACCTGAATTATAAAAAAGAATAAAGATACTCCGCCGAAATAGTACCAAATTGAATTTCGATGTACGGGCACATATTTTTTACTCATGAATTTTACAAGGTCACCGAGTTGTAAACGACTGTCGATCCAGCTATATATGTTTTTTATTTTATTTCCCATAAGGCATTACGCTACTTTTGAAACAATTAGTTCGTCATTTTTTATTATAACATTAAACTTGGTTAAAGGGCTTGGGGGCGGACCAGAAATATTTTTACCGTACAAATCGTATTTGCCGTTATGGCAAGCGCACCAAATAATTTTTTCATCATTTTTGTACTGCACAGTGCAATCAAGATGTGTGCAAGTTGCCGAGAGCGCAGTAAATTTACCATCATTGGTTCGGATAATAATTACAGGCTTTTTCCCAAAACGTATTATTTTGGATTCACCCGGTTTTATTTCATCTACTTTACCGACAACCACACTTGTTACTTCTACTTCAGTTTGTTTTGGAGGCTTAAGAAATGAGACAATAGGATAGATTGTTATTGCCCCAAATCCCATCAACCCTCCCGTAAGAAAAAGTCTCAAGAAGTCCTTTCGGCTTTTTTTCTCAATGCTTACAATGTCTTTTATATCCATAAGGTAGTTCCTTTTAGTGTCACCAATTTTTTATAAAAAGTATAGATCATTTTTATCCTCTATTTTTCAAAGTATTAATGCAGGCGGAAACAATTTCTTTAATATTATTTTTATCAACCGGTTTTTGGGCAAGATGGAAGATGCCTTCTTCATATATTTTCCCGCCGTCTATTTTTTCGATATCACCGGAGATTACCATAAGGGGAGTTTTCGGTTTAATTTTTTTTATAATTTTTACATGCTGAAGACAGCCTTCAAATGCAACGTCGGAATCAAAAACAATCAGATCATGTTTATCGTGTTGAAGTTCGAAGATAAAATTTGTGAAATCATCTTTTTTTATTAATCCGACTCCAACCTCAGAACAGGCATCGAAAAAAGTTTCTATTACATCTTGATCCAGGCTATATATTATTCCAGAGCGCATTTTCATTTACATTTTTTTTATGAATACGCACAAAGCGTACCAGTGATAAAAAAAACATGCGGGATTAAGTATTTATTGGAAAGTTCTAAATTTTGAAGAAAATGAAATGAAATTATCTTTTTTGAATGGCGATAAAACTATGCGACATAACAAGAAAGCTAATATGAGCCATAAATGTCACACTAATATCCTAAAAATGTCACACTAAAAAATTTTAGGTCTCATTGTTTTCGCGCCAAACATTGGGATTTATATGATAAGCATTTATAAGGCGGTAGATATGTCTTCTTGTTAGCCCTGCTTCTTTTGCAACATTAGTTACATTTCCCTGATACTTTTTTAATAAAGTTAAAAGATATTTTTTTTCAATTTCTTCAACGGCAAGTTGCTTTATTTCAGTCAAAGAAGTTCCGGTGTACGATTTTTGAGGAAGTTCATCATTTGATAGATGCGGCGGAAGATCACTCGAAATAATTTTTTCCTGTCTCGAAAGAGTAACAGCTCTTTCGATGATGTTCTCTAATTCCCTTACATTACCGGGCCAGTTGTAATTTTCCAACGTTTCTATTACGTCGTCTGTAAAACCGGTAATTTCTTTTGCTGATGATCCGAGATATTTTTTTAGAAAGTGCTCGGCAAGAAGCCTGATGTCTTCTTTTCTGTTACGCAACGCTGGAATATGGATATTAATAACGTTCAAACGGTAATAAAAATCTTTACGCAATGTTTCTTCATGCAGCGCCTGTTCAACATTTCTATTTGTTGCAGAAATTAACCTTACATTTACCTGGATTAATTCGTTGCCGCCTACACGTCTCAATTTTTGGTCCTGCAGTGTACGCAATAGTTTTGTTTGAAGATTTAACGGCAATTCACAAACTTCATCTAGAAAAAAGGTACCGGCATCAGCGTACTCTATTAATCCGATCTTCCGATGAGATGCGCCGGTAAAAGCTCCTTTTTCATAACCGAATAGTTCCGCCTCAAAAAGATTTTCGGGAAAGGCGCCGCAATTAACAGGGACAAACGCCTTTGTTTTGCGCCCGCTGTGCGCATGAATTGAGCGTGCAATAAGTTCTTTCCCTGTCCCGCTTTCTCCGGTTATCAAAATATTTGCATCGCTTTTTGAAACTGTTTCAATCATTTCATAAACTTCCCTCATTGCGGCGCTCCGTCCCACAATATTATCGAAATGATATTTGGTCTCTAACTGGTTTATTAAGTTTAATCTTTCTCTTAATAAATTTCTTTGTCGCAACCCCTTTTCTATAACTATTTTCAGATTATTTACATCAAATGGTTTTTCAATAAAATCAAACGCGCCCGCTTTCATCGCTGTAACGGCTCTGTCTATTGTTCCGTAAGCTGTAAAAATAACCACCGGCGTATTCGGTGCAAGTTTTTGACAAATTTCCAAAACCTGCATGCCGTCATGTTCCGGCATCAATAAATCGCAAAATATTAAATCGTATTCTTCGTCCTCTAATTTTTTTAACGCTTTTTTTACATCCGAAACCGGTACGGGCTCTTTACCGAGGATTGAAACAATTTGTGCGCAGGCAGAAAGCATTTCTGTTTCATCATCTATTATTAAAATTCTCGATTTTTTATTCATAATTTTTCTCTAAAATAAATTGACCGGTATGAATATTTTAAATGTAGTCCATTCACCCTTTTTACTTGTTACCTCAATTTTCCCTTTATGCCTCTGTATTATACTTTTTGTAATCGATAACCCGAGACCTGTTCCGTTTTTATCTTTTGTCGAGTAAAAAGGATCGAATATTGTTTTTATGTTTTCTTCTTCAATGCCGCACCCGTTATCGCTGATTTCAAGTTCAACAAATGGAAGCGGTTTGCTATTATTTACATTTTCATTTACTAAAAATTTTTTATTTAGCTTTAGCGATATAATTCCTTGACTATCGATGGAATCAATTGCATTATTAAACACATTTATCAACACCTGCTCCAACTGCCGTCTGTCGCCGCAAATATAATAATCAAACCCGGAAAATTCTTTTACAATCTTTATCTTTTTTCCTCTGAATTTCGGTTCAAGAAGAAAAATGCTTTCATTGATAAGTTCTACTACATTCAATTTTTCTACGTTGAATGTAATTCTTTTTGAAAAATTAAGTAAACTTTTTGTGTACTCACTTCCTCTTTTTGTTTGCTTTTTTATTATTTCCAATTCATCTCTTATAAAATCATTCTGATTTCTTTGCAGCAATATTGAATCGGCATGAGCCGAAATTATGCCAAGCGGTGTATTTATTTCGTGCGCAACGGAATCAACAAGTTCACCGATTGAAGCAAGTCTAGCAGTGTGGTTTAACTGTTCCTGGTATTCCTGAATTTTTTCAAGATTTTTTCTAGCTTCATCCGATTTTACCCTTTTTAAATTCAGATAATAAATGATAAAAACGAATCCAAGCATAGTAAAAAGAATAATAACACCAAGCATAAAAAACATATTAAATTTATCTTTTAATTTGTTTGTAACATCGGGCAATAACGTTGATATAGCGATGTACCATTTTTGATTTTCTAGAACAAGAGGTACATAAGCAAAAATTTTGCTTGGTTCATTCCCCTGCACCCAATACTCCCCAAATGATGGGATGTTTGAATTTACAATTTTTATCTGATCATCAAAAGATTTATGACAACGAAGACATTTATCTTTCATTTCATAAATCGATTTGAATAACATCTCATTATGGCGGGGGTGATAAATTAGTCTTCCATCGCCATCAAGAATCCAGACAAAATCATTGCTTCTTAAATTAAGAGGCGCTATAAAATTTTTAACAAGCGAGTTAAAATTTACAAGATAACCAACATACCAGGCGGGATTACCCGATTTAGAATTAGAAATCTTTATCGGAAATATAACCAGAAACGATTTAATCGAAACTGTATCTTCCGGGTTATCAGGCAAAACCTGGGACAGTAAAAATCTTTTTTCTAAATTTAACTGATTAAACCGTGACACAAGTTCGGGTATTTTAGAATGGGTCCAACCAGGCGGTTCACGCCCGCTTGTATATAAAACCTTTTTTGATGAATCAATAAGAACTATTGATAATATAATGGTTGTGTCGTAATTTGTTCGAAAATGATCTATAAAATCGTTTAACAAAATATTTTGGTTTAGCTTTATTTTCTGACTCGAAGTAAGCAGTTCCATATCTTTTATTAGATGCTCAAGGAAAAAACCAACACCTTCCGAAACAACTTTTACCATCTCTAATTGCTGCTGTTGATGATTTTTTTTTGCGTCCTCCAAAGTTATGCTGTAAATTTCATCGATAAGATAGACAAAAAGCAAAATAACAACAGCTATAGAACCGGCAAGTATGTATTTAAAATATTTCAATACACAATTCCTAAAAGGTTTTTATGAACACTCTGGAAAATAAAACGGTGAAGTAAAAAAAAAATCAAAATTCTATGATTCATCATTTTTTTTGTTCTGTTTTTTCTGCCAAGTATTAAACATATATTATTGATAAGGCATTAAATTATTAACCGCATAATTTATCGTAAAACGAAGCGCAAAAAATCGAATCAGTCAATAATTTGATAATCAAAATTATTGATCTATGTTAAATATACAAATGAGACATTAAAGTCACAACGAAAGATTTGATGGCTAATAAAATTTGTTTGTCAAAACTCTTAGAAGAGCACTTCGGAAGTCAATAAAAAAGTGGTTTGTATAAACCGTTTTTTAATCAAATATATTTTTGCGAGAATTTCAGCTTTGTCTTATTTTTTCTCTTAATTTAACGAATGCGAGAGCACCCATGTATAAAATTCTTCGTTATCGCAGGTAACCGGTCACGAATTTTGAGCGGCTTCGGGATAAATAGTTAACTTATGGCTCCTCTAAAAATCCATTATGCGATAAATGTTTTGTTATCAGCAGCATCAAATAATTTCAAAAAGATGATGAGAAAATGGACATCATCTTTCGGTCTCTTTTTTTATCGCCGATTATTTCTTTTTTTGATCGAGTTATTTACTCACAAAAAAAAATTGGGTTATTAAGGGCTGACTATTTAACCAGCATTAATTTTTTTATACTAATAAATTCACCGGCGTTTAGTGTGCATATATAAACACCGCTTGACAATTGCGAACCGTCAAACTCAACTTCATAATAGCCCGGTTCTTTGGTTTCGTTCACAAGCGAGTTCACTTCCTTTCCAAGGATATCAAAGATTATTAATCTAACTACCGAGCGTTTAGGTAATGCATATCTGATTGTTGTAGTCGGATTAAACGGATTCGGATAATTTTGAAAGAGCTCAAATTGCTTTGGCAGAAGCGAAGATTTGATTGTTTCAATAAAATCTTTTGTTCCGATCGCAAGTGTGTAGCTCTGCCTCGACAGATACGAGGCAACATCGATAGAACTCGTTTCTCTGAGATTTATTGGTTTGGCTAATCGGTTGTCAATCAAATATACTTCATAACCTAATAACGCTGATGAATTTATAGTCCGCCTAAGTGTAAGTTTTTCTTTTGAAGAATTAAATAATTCAACTTCAAATAGTTGACCTTCATCCTCCATTGGTCTCGACTCGGCAAAAAGATATTTGTAAGCTGTAGTTAATTTTGGATTACAAATTTTTAGACTCACCTCTTCAAATGTTCCCGGCGGTGCAAAATAATCCTTCTCATCAAAGTCAGCTTTTGATTCTTCATCTATCGCCACAATTACCTTAGTTTTTTCTTCACCTCCCGAAATTAATTGAATCTCGATTCTGTTATCCGACAAATTTTCCGGCATAGCATAAGTATTTTCTTTCCCAAGTGCGCCGTTAGGATCGTAAGGAATTTTTAACGCGGCAAGGTTTTGTACATTATAAAAATAGTATCCTTCGTAAGGTCTCATAACACTTGCGGCGTTGTTCCATGATCCATTAAACGAATAGAGCAGAGGGTTTTGAGTAATGTTATTTGCCGCTACTACCGTGCTCCAGAGAACCGAACGATTAAATGGATTGGAAATTAAATTCCAATTATTGTGCAGAGCAAACGTGTAATTATTGTCAGCATCTATTTGAACTGAATTCTGTTGACCACTGGCTGATAAACCATTCTTGCTCAAAATCCAGAATGCTTTGCCTGGTTTGAAATGGAAAAGACTTCCACCGTCGTATTCCACAAGATAATCGCTTGTGTTTTGAGAAATAACGCCGTTATCATAATAAACATTCCAATCAGTTTTGTGTTCTCCCGAAAGCAAATTACCGACAAGTATATTTATATCCCCCGGTAAACCTATCATTCGATAACTTGAACTGGTCAAATCAGTAAATGTGATGCTCTCAGATAGTATAATAGTCGGTGAGTAATCAAAAATTGTAAACGTACCGCTTGATTGGGAAGCTAATGTCGGGTCGGCAGAATTGAGAACTCGTACTTTACACAAATTTGAGGGTGTGTTCGGGACATTCCAGTTAGCCGAACCGTTTGCAGAAGGTATATCCGAATCAATTGAAGACCAATCTACTCCGCTATTTGTTGAATAATAGAGATCAACATTTGAAATACCGCTGCTCGTCCAACTTATTATTTGATTGCTAGCGACTTTCCAATTTTCATTTCCAACCGGATTAGTTAGCTGTAAGGTTTTGTTTACATGTTGAGAGATTGTAAAAGTATTATCACTTATATCAAACACACTACTGCTGCTTACATCAGTTATCCCAATTCTACATGATTTCGCAGGGCTATTAGGTACCGTCCATGAATAAGTTCCATTTGCTGCTGGAGTAGAGGCTATAATTTCATTCCAATTACTGCCGTCATCAGTAGATAATTCTAATTTAACGGCTGTTACATTATTGCTCGACCATGTTATGTTATGTGAACTACCAACTATCCAATTTTCACCACCGTCGGGTGCAGTAAGCTGAACTGTAGGCGATTCAGTCAATTGAATTGATAAAGCATTGTTTGCATTATTTTGTAAATCAGTTAAGTTAGTACCGCCAACTAAGGCAAAAAATACTTTCTGTGAATTATTTGGCAGTATACTATACGGGCCTACCGTTATAATACTTCGCATATCCGAAGGGACAGTAGGCAAAATATGAATGGAGGACATAGCTTGATAGTAAGCACTATCCGAATTAGTCTCTGAGAAGACAGATTGGGTGGGAGAATAAATTAAGCTTCCCAATAACTTATCCGTCAGCGCAACCACACCATAATAGTTAGAAGTATCTCCGCTTGCTTCATATATGTAATTCAGCCTTCTTTGATTATCAAAGCCGCCAAGATTATTTTCACTATTGCCGACATCTAGATCCGTTATTAATCCGATAACTAAATTATCCAGCGTTGTTGACGTAGTATTTGTTATATCATATTCAAGAATAACATAGTTTTTATCCGGAGCAGTAGATTTTGAATGTGAAGTTTGAGTTATTCCTAATCCGATCGGATTAATGGCCCTGCTGTCATCAAACGTTGTTCTAAAAGCCTGATCAAAACCGGAGAACAAACTTGGGAAAGATTCAATTGTATGTGTTCTGTCGAATTCTCTTTTATATAGTCTGCCCGATACTTGATCTACAGACTTGCCGATTAATATATCTCCCTCCATCATACCATTTTTACCATCAAAGATAAACCCGGAGCCACCATCATTTGTGTTCCCGATTGTTCCATCGTTAAAAACAGATAAGACAATGTTATTGTTATTATGGTTTTTATAATATTGAGGGACATCGTTAACAAAAACAGAATAAGACTTTTGAACTGAGCCCGCACTGTTAGATGTCTCAATAGTAAAATTAATATAACCCTTTTGACCGGCTTGAGGAGTCCACTCCAGACGCTGCTCGTTTTGGTTTATTGTCATTCCGGCAGCCCCCGATATAATTGTTAACGAAGGTTTTGGCCAACCATATGAGGGAATCACCCACTGAAAAGCTTCGCCTATTGTTGCTTCCAAACTTTCACCATCAAACAACAAAGGGATAACTTCTACGGCATCGCCCGGTTTTAAACTCAAAAAAGTAGTATTCCATCTTACTTCAAGATCATTATGATTATTTGTCTTGTCTATTGTGACCCGGCTAACGCCATTTACTGTAGTATCTTTATCAAGCGGCCAGTAGCCAACAAGCCCGGACTCATTTCCATGAAGAACGATACTCATATCATTCTGAATCTCAGTTTGAGTGCGCGCAATATTCCAAACACGAATTTCGTCAATCAATCCTTGAAATGTTTTATCCAACTGTCCAAAACTGCCGATATAAAAACCGGTATCTCCAGCGCCTATATTTGCTGTAAACGGCGCTGAGGCAACAAGAATTCCATTCTTATACAATTTAACATTTACGCCATCATAAGTACCTGCGAGATGAACCCATTCGCCGGTTTGCGCTAAGCTTGTATCAGTTGCATACGCTGCATTGATAGGCATTTTACCATCTCCTATTATAAACATATAACTTGGATGATCTGTCGCTCCCCAATTTCCTAAGCTCAAATCATATCCGCGCCACGGTTCTTTTCCATAGTATGGACGTGCAACTATCATCTTACTATTCTGGTTTTCCGGCAAGGCAAAAGGGAAAACCCATGCTTCAACCGTGATTTGGTTACCAGTTATGATATATGCAGACGGATTTGCATTCGGATTAATAGGTTCAGCATCTTTTACTCTTATCGAAGATAGATCTGAATAATACGCCGAACCGGCATCTTGTGCGAAAGATGATATTGAAAATACTGCATCGCTAGTATCACTAAAACTTGGATTAATGGCATCTGAAATTCTAACGATACAATTCGCCGAAGTAGTATTTGGTACTGTCCAACTATAATTCAATGTTGACGCGGACATACTCGATGTAATAATATTCCAGCTATTACCATCATCAGTAGAATATTCAATTTTAACATCGTTCACGCCGTCACTTAGCCAAGTAATGCTTTGTGATGTTCCGGCAATCCAGTTTTCGCCGCCATTTGGAGTTAATAGTTTTAATTTTTCAAATCCGTTTTCATAGTATAATGATGATACTTCGGACGATGTAAGTACTTTATTAAAAATCCGTATATCGTCAATAGAACCTTTAAAGTAATTTATACCGGAAGGCATTCTACCAATATCTAACGGGTATGTGGAATGCTGCATTGAAAATGCCGCAGAATCAATAAATCTTCCATCATAATAAAGTTTTTTAACTAAGCCATCATAAGTAGCAGTAATGTTGTGCCACTCATTTGAACTCACATTTCTTACCAGCACATGATTGTCATGATTTGCCGAACCATCAGCCGTCCAGAAAGAAATCGTTGATGAATCCGGTAAAAACTGAATAACATATCCGCTCATTGTTGAGGCGTTTCTATAGCTTTTACTTATAATATGCTGATATGGAATTGTCGAGCTATCCATTTTTGCCCAGACAGATATGCTAAATTTATTCGGACGCAAAGCAGAATTGTCGGCAACTTCGATATAATTGCTTGATCCATCGAATTTATATGCATTGTCTGCATTACCAAACCTATCGCTTGTTAAAACTGCGCCGTGATTATTTCCGTTATTCCCGTTTCCGCTTTCATCATTACAATTCCCATTGAATGGATAAAACGCTACCAATTCCAAATCGTTATAAATTGAAAATGCCGTATCACTTATATCTGTGTGGCTTACATTACTTATATCGGTTATCCGTACTCTGCAATTAGTTGATGGATTGTTAGGCACAGTCCAACCATAACTTCCGCTGCTTGCAGGTGTACTCGCTATTATTTGTATCCATGATGCACCGCCGTCGGTTGTGTAATCAATTTTTAGATTTGAGGCACTGATACTTGACCAAGTAATATTTTGCGAAGATCCTATTTGCCAGGCTTCGTCACCATTAGGCGCAGTTAGAGTTACGGATGGTCCAAACTCAGATAAGGATCGCTTCCAAACTTCACCATCATAGGTTCCGACAAAAATGTCTGAGTTATTTATAACAATAGCGGTTACATCAGTTTTTACCAACCCATCATTCACTGCTGTCCATGTCGTTCCGTTATCTGTAGAATGGTATACTCCATTGTTTAATAAACCGGCAAAGATACTTGTCCCGCTCATGGAAAGCGCATATGATTTTGGAGTGCTCACACCAACGCTTACTTCTGCCCAGTTTGCACCATTGTCTATTGAGCGATAAAGGTACCCTTCAAAAGCCCAAGTACTAGCAAAAATATTTAAACCACTTGTCATGAGCGTAAACACAGCTGTCGGTCCACTATTGAGGGCTAACCAGTTTCCTCCATTGTTTGTCGACATAAAAACTCCATCCCATGTACCAGCAAAAATGGCTGGCCCACTTACAGCCAGAGCTTGCACATTATTACTCGTCAGTCCATTATTCACTGCTGTCCAACTTATTCCATAATTTGTAGAAAGAAATACTCCACCATTAGTCCCAGCAAAAGTATTTGTTCCGCTGACAGTGAGTGCGTTAATAGTAGTATTTGTCAGCCCATTATTCACTGTTGTCCAACTTATTCCATAATTTGTAGAAAGAAATACTCCACCATTAGTCCCAGCAAAAGTATTCGTTCCGCTGACAGTGAGTGCGTTAATAGTAGTATTTGTTAGCCCATTATTTATAGGTGACCAGTCTGTTCCATTGTTAGATGATAAATATATACCACTACTAGTCCCTGCAAAAATATTATTACCACTTACGGTAAAACAAATAACTCCTCCTCCAAAAGTAGTATTTGCTATGACCCATTGTGCCATAATTCTACCACTAACTAAAAACGCAAGCAAAAAAAAGCAAAGTATTTTTTTCACAAATCAATCTCCAATTTTTGGAATTTCTAAAATTTATTCTTATTTCAATGCTTTAAAATAATTTTCAATTCTTTTTGATTTTGGTTAAGAATCAAAACTTGAAATATCATTTTAAATATCTTACAGGCTTAACTGTATTCTCTATCTCCTCTTCACAAATATAAACTGCCCGCCTTCATCACCGGTATTTTTTATTGGCTGAAATACCGGCGTTTGTTCCGAATTATTTGTAACCGGAATATTAATGGCGTTAAACACTTGTCCGGCAGTAAAATATTTTGCGTTATTTTCTTTTAATGCTTTTAGTAAATAATAAGTAAATACAGAATGCCCTTCTCTGCCGCCATCAGTTACCGGCTCGATACCGCCGCTTGTTAATGCAGCTCGCGATATTCTTTTGTAAACTTCCTTAAAATACTTTTCACTTTCTTCAAACGGGAGATCGTCTGTTCGTCCTCTAAAGATATCGCCGCTAAAACATGCATCAGCTACAAGCAATGTATGTTTCGAACGTATTCCATTAAGGTACGTTTGAATGTCCGAATTGCTTATAAAATCAGCCGTCGATCTTGAAGCCGCATCTACCGGAACCCAATATCCTTTATTAAGCTGCTGCTTAAATTCACCATGACCGGAATAAAAGATAAGTACATTATCATCTTTAGTTACTTTGGCTGCAAGTTGTTCAAACTTTTGAATTATATTTTTTCTTGTTGCTTCTTCGTTATAGAGAGGAATTATTTCGTCAAAATTGTACTCTGAACTCAGCAGACCTTCAACTGCCCTTGCATCATTAACAGCATTTTTTAGAGGAGCCCACGCACCGTTATATTCATCTATCCCTACAATTAAGGCGTAATATTTTCCGCCGGTTATTAGTTCCTCAAGTTTTCTGGCAATTGTAAACGTATCAACCGAAACATTCATTTTTGTATCTGTGGCACTTACAATAATTTGGTTATCACCTACGGTAAGGTATAAGTCAATGGTAAACTCGCCATTACTATTTAACACAGTCTTCCGGTTATTTACAGTAACATCAAGTACGCCGCTTTGATCAACGGCAAGACCATTTATCGTCTGGACTTCTTTTTTACTAATAACTGTTGAACCTCTTGAAACAGCCGGCTCAAGGATTGAGATAACCGGACCTTTAATATCTGATTTATAGGTTATACTTATTATCTTCTCGCATGTATTCCCAGTGCTGTCGGCAGCTTTTATGATAAGTTTATTGCTACTGTCTTTCAGATTTACATTCACAAAAAAGTCGGTTCTTGATTGAAAGGTTGCCCGCACACCATCCACGAATACATTTTTTACTCCGTTTTCATCTATAGCCTTGCCGCGAATTGTAATGTATGGCTGCAGTACTATTAATTCTTGCCCCTCAATAATTTGGGGTTCGGTTATTGTAATCACTGGAGCCGACTCATCCAAATGAAATACAACGCTAAAGTTTAATTCACTGGCGTTCTTATTTTCATCTGCTGCTTTTATTAGTACTCTATTTTCTCCAGGCTGAAGTTTAATTTCTGCATGAAAAGAATTGGTAGCATCTAACTGTATATCGCTATCATTAACCGAACAGGATGTTATTTTACTATTACCGGAAATAAGTCCGCTAACCATAAGTAATTGAACTTTACTGGTAAATGTATTTGTATTATCTATCGCCGGTTCATTTAGAGTAATTACCGGTGGAGTTGTGTCAGTTGGTTTTGGCGGAGTAATTCTGCCGCTTTGGGTTGTTATTGTTACTTGACCAAACGTAAAGCCGGCAAATAACGTTAAAAAGATTATAAACTTTTTCATTTTATCACCTAAAAATTAATTTATGGTCGTGCCGGCGGAAGCGGCAAGGGTGAAGCTTGTGGAGTTTCTTCAGCCTTTTTTGACATCAAAAGTAACGCCGCCGAACCGCCGCCAAGCAGCGCAGCTCCGGCATAATAATACCAAGCCAAACCGCTGCTTTCTATTTCATTTATGTTTATTTGAAAATAAAAATCGTCACCATCGAATTGTGTAACTTCACTTTCGGACAAAACCCATGTAATTGTTTTTCTACCGGATGTGAAACTATCATCACCAACATCGCCGCTTAGGTCTTTCGGGGTGTATTCAAAAGATGAATTCCCCTTCCGTTTTAGTTTTACACTAATTTCGTACTCATAATCGGGGGAAGCATTTAAAGTATAATGAATGACTACTTTACCGTCGGAAATTTCAAATGTGGCTTCGGTAGTTTGCTGTGCAATACTTGAGATTGGGAAAAAGAGGAAAACAAAAATCGAAATAAAAAGCAGCTTACTTTTCATGTTAATCCTTAAAAATTAAATTACATAGTATGGTCAATTTCTATAATTATCGGAATCGCTTTTTGACCTTTGCTTGTAGCCTCAAACTCAATTGCTTTTTTGTATTTGTAGTTTATATTTTTTGTATCAATAAGCATTTCTGAGAATGATTTTTGGACTTTCTCATAAAACGAGCCTTCAGAATTTTTAACTTTTTCTAAAAGACTATCTAAATTCAAACTTTCCGTTGAATATAAAAAACAGAAATAGGTTTTGCCGGGGTTTTCATCAAGCATGTTATAACTGTCTTCATCCGGTATTGCGATATTATTCTGACTGTAAGGAAGATACGCTACCATTCGCTCATTAAACGGGAAAACTTTGTAAATATTGTTTTCTAAGTCGGAACTAAATGCGTACACATATGCAGGCTGATTGTTGGAAATAAACAGTTCGAACAAAGTACCGGATGGATAAGATTTTTCCATTTCAAAATAACTGCCGTTAAACCTGGCTTTCATCGTATCGCCGGTGTTTTCACGGAAAATAATTTTGCCTGACAAATCGGGCATTGAAGGATCTGTTTCTCGCTTGTCAATTAATTCATACGCCCATAAGCAGAAGAAGTCAAAGTCACTGTAACTTATCCATGCGTAACCATCTTTTCCCCATCTTGTTCCCCAGCTATTGATGAGTTGAAAAGCGCCGCCGAAATTATTATCGTCATAACCGATTACTCCAATTGCATGTCCTCGCGACCAGTCTTTATAATCGCTGCTATCGGGTTGCCATAATTCACCGGCTCGTTGAAATGAGGGGGGAACATCCATTGCTATCACAACCGGTTTATTCTCGGCAAGACTTTTTTTAACGTACATTGTTTGATTTGTGTTTGATTTACTCGCAATCATTCTGTACTCAATAATTCTGCGCTTGGTTGCATTTTGCAAATCATCTGCTCTAACTTGCCTCGAACAACTATACTCAAATTCTTTAAGTGTCAACACACCTTTATCCTTAAGCACGTCCAATGCGTCAATAAGAGAAGTGCCGCCTTTACAGTTATCGCTTGATCTTATTTGATTATATACGAAGGAAGGAGAAAAGGAGTTACTATCGATGGCACTTTTATTCCACTTATTTTTGAAGGCTTCCAAAATTGTCCGGCAGGAATAAGCGGTTGCCCAGCCAGCGCATGTACCGTAAGCGCCTTGATTGCCTGGAGTTGGTGAAAAAGTTTTGAGAGAGGAAGATGAGGGAAGATTTTTATAGTCCCCCCGCATCAATGGCGCTTTAACGCTTGAATTTTCGTACCTCGCTGAATCTATAACTAATCCGGTATAAAAATCTTGCCCGTTAGTAAAAGAAATAAGGCAGAGGAACCAAAGTAAAAATTTTTTCATGTTAGTGTTCAATAAAAATGAAATAAATAATGAACCGAAACGTTAAAAAATTATTCTTATGCAGCTAAAACGTCGAATCCGGAAAAGAGATCAACTATTTTTTGCTATTAGCTGCCTGGTAAATTTAATGTATTTATTATTAAAATCAATTTACTATTTATTTATTAAACAAACCGCTCTATCAGGGAAATTTACCCTTAGACAATCAACACAATGTTCAAAGATAATTATATTTGTTCAATCATTTGGCACAACATTTCTGTAGCTCTAACAAAGATTTTAAAGCTTCATCATATCCGGATTTAATGATTTCCTGCCCTTTGAAAAATTCAAGCATATCGTAATTCTCAATCTTTGGCGAAATCAGCACATCTGGTTTTGCGTAACGAATATGCTGGAGCATCAAGTTATTGGTGCTTATGGAAATTGATTGTAAAAATACATTCATCATTGTTAGGGAGTACATTTGTCCTTCCGGGGTTTGCTTTGTATTCTTTGATGTTATATTGTTTTGGAACAACTGTTTTTCATCACTTAAAAAGTTTGTGAACATTGCAGGAAGTCTTTTTATTAGGGTATTTGTATCTTCATTTTTTTTACTCTTTATTTTTCGCGTTATTCTTTTAGGGTTTGGGGAAACATTCACAGCGATTACATTATTAGCTTTCATTTCCAAAACAACACTTATAGGCAGCGGGTTACTCAAACCGCCGTCAATTAAATACCTGCCGTTAATAAGAACCGGTTGAAACAATGTTGGTATTGCAATACTTGCCATAAGCGCTTCGCTTAATAGTCCCTTATTAAAAATAAATTCTTCGCCGGTTATCAAGTCGGTAGCAACTGCTGCAAAAGGTATTTTCAAATTTTCAATTTTAACGTCACCAACAAGATCCTTTATAAAATCGATGATACGCTTGTTATCTATAAAACCTGGAGCAAACAACTTTGGCATTAATATTTTTGCAACCATAAGTTTATTCACTTCGCTTACAATATTTTCCATCCGGCTTACCTTTACGCCGGCGGCATAAACTCCCCCAACTAAAGCACCAATGCTTGTTCCTGTAATAATATCAATTGGAATATTATTTTCTTCAAGGGCTTTTATAACCCCGATGTGCGCAAGTCCGCGTGCTCCTCCGGTTCCAAGCACTAACGCGGTTTGTTTTTTTCTATATGACATAAATTATCTTGATTTCGATATTAATTTGAACTGATAATTATTAATTTTACTCACAAACCCGACAGCAAATTTGGAAAATATCTTTAGTATACACAAATCCGGATTTCGTGTTTTTATATGCGCTACACTAATACGATTTGATTTTGTATACTTTCCTAAAATGTAAGTGAATAAATATTGATGCTGCTATTAGCTCCCTTTTAGTAATCCTTCAACTGCTTCACGTCCCCAATTCGGGAGAAGTTCATTTTCAGGTTTATATTCATCAAAGTTTTTTAACGATTTTTCGAGGTATGGTGTTGCCGCTGCTTTTCCACCACCGAATTGTTCGGGTGTATAATATAACCCAACGCCTATTAAATAATGCGGACGCGGGTTTAACGGATTAAATTCTATCGCTTTTTTAAAATTATTATCAGCAACTGCGCCGTATTTCATCCACCGGTTCATAGGGTCAATCTGCATACGGGCTTGAGCTATCATTCCTTTTAATGTGTAAACCTCGGAATTATTCTGATCGAGCGAATCTGCCATTGATACAAGGTTATCGGCGTAATCGAGATATGTATCTTTTTTTTCGTTTACGGAATCAGTAAAACTTGCAAGAGTATAGAGAAACGATGCGTAATAGTATGGGAGCCATTTAGCTTTTTCAGCCTGGGCTATCCGTTCAAATTTATTTGCGGTCTTTATAAAGCCATCAATGGTTTTGATGGAGTCTATCTCCGCAATATTTTTCTTCATCGCTTTTGTATATTTTTCATCATCAGCATGAAGTGGATAAACTGTAAAAACAAGCAGAACAAAAATTAAAAGTGATTTCATAATTTTTCCTTTTTAATATGGATTTGATTCACCAAGTGATATAAACATTCCGATGAAGAAGGAACGCAGCGTGGGAGCCAGAACGGGCAGCCTTACTTTTCCATCATCGGAATAACGATAGCCAAAAATGTTATTATACCCTAAAAGATTATCAACAGAACAAAATACTACTGTAAAACTATTAAATAAACTTGTAATGTAACTAACATTTAAACTCATATTTTGATAATTTTTTGCTCGGTCACCAAGAAACTCGGGATTGTTCGGATTAAAATATGGACGTCCAGTAGCAAAAGAATATGTTACTCCAACGCTTGTTGTAATTGACTGAATCCACCGTTTTAAAACTATCGAAAATGTATGGGGTGTGGAAAACGTCGGTGAAGCCGATGCCGGATAATTCAAAAATTCCCGTTTGGTATCGAGGAAAGAATAAGAGAGCCAGTAATCTGTGTATTCAAAAGATTCTGAATCGCGCCAAAAAATATCAATACCTTTTGCATAACCTTTACCGCTGCTACTGAGTGGAATAACAGGTAAATTAAAATATGGATAGGTGTAAATAGTGCCCCTGGCAAGCCGGTCGTAATTTTTGTAATAAGCCTCAATTCTAAAAGTGCGGTTGCCGCTTACACGCTGGTAATTAATAATATAATGTTCCGCTTTTTCGAATTCAAAATTTTGAGTGTAAACGAGAAAGTCACGTGCCGGAGTTTGGTAAAATTGCCCGAAAGCAAAATTTAATTGGTCGAATTGCCCGAGTCTATATGCAAGCGAAAGCCGGGGGGCGAGGTTAGTTTTGTTTATAATTTTTGAATGTTCGGCTCGGACGCCAAAACGGGCGGCAAAATCGTTTGTGAAAAATAAATCAGTTTCAAGAAAACCACTGATATATAATTCATTCTGTTTAAATTTCATTCCGTTAAAAACATCAGTATAAATTACATCCTGAAACTCTCCGCCGAATGTAAGAAACGCGCTTGAAGAAACGTTTTTTGTTACAGTTACTTTACCTGTGTGAAGTTGTTCATTCTGGACAACATGATCCACAGTTAAACCGATATTCTGATTATCATTGCTGTAAGCATACCCGCCAAACACTGCCCAATCTTTTCCCCAAATATCACGGTAGTTGGTATTAAAAAAAACATCGTTGGTTATCATTCTTAAATAATCTTTTTTTGAAAGATCATTAAGATTAGGAGTATATAAAGAAAGTTCAGAATAGCTGTGAGATAAAAAAGCTTTTAGCATTCCCGACTCACCAACCTTCTGCCTATAATTTAATGTCCCTGCCCAGCTTGCCGGCGCTTGTTTCCACTCTTGTCGTTGTTTTTGCAATTTAAAATATGGACCGAGGTTATAATAACCGCCTTCAAAAGCGAGAGAGGAATTTTCCCACCTCTGGGTATGCGCGCCACCAAGCCCGAGCGCCATTAAGTTAATTGTTGTGCGGGTTTCGGGTGCAAGGTCTTGTGTTTTTAATACCAGAACGGAAGATAACGCCTGCCCGTATTGAGCTGAATAACCGCCGGTGCTAAAGACAATGCCTTTAAATAAAAATGGAGTAAACCTGCTGCGCGAAGGGATGTCGGGGACCGTACTATAAAATGGATTTTGAACAATCATTTCATCAACAATTGTTTTTGTTTCAGCAGCAGAGCCACCACGAACAAACAGTCCTTCGGTTTCGCCAATCTGTTGTGTACCGGGTAAAGTTTCAAGAGCCGCGTATATGTCTGCTTCGGCGCCTGTAGTAACGATATCAAGCGGGCGGAGAATTACAGCTTTATTTTCATCTGATGCTTCAAAAGAACCCGCTGAGATAACAACTGCCCCTAATTCTTTAGCTTCACTTTCTAGAACAATTTTTAATTCAACTTTATCGCCGTCTAATTTTACAGGCAGCTCAACTTTTTTGTAACCGATAAAACTAACAATAAGTAAAGCATCACCTTCTTCTTCAGTTGTAAAATTAAAAGTGCCGTCCATATCTGAAGAAATTCCATCATAACTGTCTTTTATAAAAATATTAGCGCCGGGTAATGGTTTGTTGTTGGTGTCGATAACCGTACCCGAAATACGTGTTTGAGTAAAAATCATTTGAGAACAAATAATTATATAAAGAAGAATTGTTATTTTCATTTGCACCTTTTATTCGAGTTATATTGTAGAAACAAACTAAGAAATCGATATAAATTTTAATTTTGCTTGCAATATATGCAGAATGAATAAAATCTTCCATGAAAGACTTGATGAGAATAAGTTTTAAGATGATAACTGGAAAAATAAATAATATTTTTTGTTGAAAATATTTATATTTTAGCGTACAGATATAACCATTAGATTGGAAAAGTCAATGACAACAAAACTCACCTGGAAATGCGGTTTCTTTAAACAAACCTATGAAATATTCTCTGGCAGCGCTTTACTTGGTACTTTTACCGACGGAACCTGGAAAAAAAAGGCAGTTGGAGAATTAAACGGTAAAAAATTTGAATTTAAGTCGAGTGGATTTTTTAAACAAACCACTGAAATTATCGATAAAAGTTCAGAAACTACAACCGGCAGAATTATTTATAACACCTGGGGGACGAAAGCCGAAGTTGAATTATTTTCAGGGTCAAATTTCCTTTGGCAGTATAACAACCATTGGAATACCAAATGGAGTTTGAGCGGTGAAGATTTATTAATTGATTATAAAGGGTCAGCCTCAAAAGGTGAAATTACTTTTGAACAAATGAATGAACAGTTGATTTTAACCGGCTTGTATGTTTCAAATTTTTATTTGCAGAATACAATTGTTGTTGCTGTGGCTGTGCTAATACCGATACTAGCTGCAGCTTCCCGTTAAACATTGCCGTTATCAATTGATTATTAGATATTAACTATTTAAGAATACTGCTTAAGCGCCGCAGAATCATGTCTCCATCAGCAGCTTAATGAGTGTGAAAGAATAAATGGAAATGATTTGTTATGCAAAATAAATGTACAGTGCCTTCACCCTTTATTTTTAATTGCTGGAAACATCAGCTTAATTTTTTAAAGGAACTACATACTATTCCAATCGAGAAAATAAAAGAGAATATTCTTAAAATCGGTGAGTCGCAAATGGATTTATACACGGGAGACTTAACTACAAATGATATTTGCGAAGAAATAAAAGGACATTTGAAGAAGCTGATAAAAATTAATTTATTAAATTATCTACAGTGGCTGCAGGCTGAGGGGAAAAGTTTCAAATTGCTTCAGATAAGCGATGGATCGCAATGGACTTTACGCTTCGGAGAAGATCCGGTAAATTATATTCATATTCACCCCGGCAGACACTCGCCGCATACTGTTCGTGTAAAATCTTATGCCTTAAAAACTGCTCTAATTATCGCCTCGTTAAATATTATTGAAGAACAAATTAATACAGGACTTATAAACACGATAAGAAAAGAATATTTAAATCTAGCGCCTTTAAAATCTGTTAAAGAGGATGCCGCAGTAATAAAATTAGTTGGGATGTTAAAATAAATTTAAGATAAAATTGCATTAATGAATGCCTGCATGTTCGGTCGGAATTATTTTCCCGTTATATCATCCAAACATACAGGCATGCATTTAGAAAAATTTAAAACCTACTGCATACTAATGTCCGTTTGCAGCCACAGTTTTTACCTCTGCTACCGGAGCGTCATCTTTTACCATAAACCACAATGCTGCCGAAATAGCAAGGGTAACCGCGCTTATTATAAATATTAAATTTTTATCCGCTGCTTTGCTTACGGCTTGCCCTACACCAAAACTGGCAACAAGCTGCGGCAGCACAACCGCCAGATTAAACAAACCCATGAACAAACCCATCTTTGCCTGATCTACTTTTTGGGACATGATTGCAAAAGGCAAACTTATTGTTGCCGCCCAACCGATACCAAGAACAGCCATTAAAAAATAAATAGCCATTGGCGTATAACCGAAAAATATCAGCCCGGCATAACCAAGCGCCATTGTGGAAATACAAATTGCATGAGTTTTTACGCGCCCTATCTTTCTTGTAATTGGTTCAAGCACTAATGCCGGTAACAAGGCGCCAACCGCATTCAGTATCAAAAAACTGATTGTTACAACTCTCCCCTGTTCAAATTCCATATCAGCTTTTGCAAGCCCTGCGGGAAGAATAACTTTGTATTGAACATAAGCAAACATGTAAACAAACATCGTTTGAATACCAATCCATGTAAATGAATGAGCGGCGAGAACTTTTTTAAATCCTATTATACCTGCCTTTGATTTTGACATGCCTTCTGTGCTTCTAAGCAGCGCTTTTAGAATAAATGCAATTGTTATAAAAAAGCAGACTATCTCAACATAATAATTATCCATCTCAAACTTCAACATTCTCGCAGTTAAAGCATAAACTGAATAAATTAAAAATCCCCACAGGGGCGAAATATTGTTTAGAATTTCGGAAAGAGAAGAACTCGATTTTTTTGTCGCATCTTCATCGTCATCTTCAGATTTTTTTAACTCACGCGGTTCATCAATAAAAAAAGTGGGGAAGATTGACAGCGCGAGCACTAAAAACACACCAAAGTATATTAAAACATAATTATTCCATACTGCTCCTATTACATAAGCAAGCACACCAAATGTACCTGATACTGTCTGCATCCACGCATAACCTTTTGTACGCTCAACGCCTTCAGGTGTAACATCTGCGATGATTGAACGTGTCGGGTTAAAACTTATATTTATCGCGAGATCAAGAGTTAAAGCAACAGCAATAGCAACGCCAAGAATTCCTTCCAAACCCATTGAACTGGAAATAACATCGATGTTAGGTAAAGCAAGCAGCATCAGCGCGGCGAGCACACCGCCTATTAGAATAAACGGACGACGGCGTCCTTTCCACAACCAGACATTATCGCTTATAATTCCAATAATAACCTGACCGAGAATACCGGCAATTGGTCCGGCAGCCCAAACAAGTCCTACGTCGTGAATATTAAGATGATATTTTGTACTTAATATCCAGCTAAGCGCCGATATCTGTATTGATAACGCAAAACCCATTGCCGTAGCAGGCAAACTGAGTAGTGCGTAGAATGAATTAGTTAGTTTTTTCTGGATCGAAAGCATGTGAGCTCCTAATCAAATTATTAATTACTCAAGCAGAAAAACATCTGCATGAACACCATTTATATTTATCGAATCTCTACCATCGAGTGAAAATGTTTCGCCCGAAATTAAATTTTTTATTGATGTGTATCCTTTTATCTGCGTTTGAACAAAGTTTAAATCTAATCTTGCCATGCCGCTGTTTTCATTTACTGCGACTAATATTTTTTCGTTCCCCTTCTGCCGGAAGTAATAATAGACTCCTCTGCTTGGAGGAAAATGAATGAGTTCCCCGGTTTGAAGACATTCATACCTATTTCTGATTTCCAAAACTTTCTTTAGATAATTAAAAATATCATTTTCTGTTTCTGTTCTTCCTTCACTTGTAAAAGCGTTTCTTATATCATCGGGAAAACCACCCGGGATAGGAGAACGAATTGTTCCATGTGAACTATTACCGATTATTCCAATCTCTGTTCCGTAATAAATTTGTGGAATGCCACGTGTCGTTAAAAGCATTGTTATTGCTGTTTTATATTTTGCATAATTAGTGTCGGCTACAAACAGTGCGCGTTCAACATCGTGATTATCTAAAAACGTAACAAGGTTCATAGGATTGTTATAAAGATAATCCATTACCAGAGTTTCGTAAATAACATACAAACCTTTTTGTCCGCTCAACCATCCTCTTATTGCGTCAGCAATCGCAAAGTCGGTTACAGCCGGTATGTTTGAAGAAAAAGCTGCCGGCACTTTAGAGTTTTTTTGATAAGCCGACAAAAATACAGTCTCACCTTTCCAAACTTCGCCGACAATGTTTAACCGTGGATATTCATCGAGCATCGCTTGCGCCCACCTGGACATATGTTTGTGGTTTGCGTAAGGGTAAGTGTCTTCACGTATTCCGTCGAGTCCCGAATACTCAACCCACCAGATTGTATTTTGAATAAGATAATTACTTAAATATTCATTCCGCTGATTAAGATCGGGCATGTAGTTTTCGAACCATCCAGTCTCATTTATTTCAAGCGTTACCGGGTCGCAGTACTTGTCCATAATAGCAATTTTATTATGATTTGTTGAGATATGATTGTCAACAGTTCCGTTAAACCAATTCCCGAAAGGTGGATTTTTTACCCACTGGTGATTTGCTCCGATATGATTTGAAACATGATCGTAAATAACTTTTAAGTTTTTTTGATGGGCAGTTTTAACCATTAATTTATATTCATCGTTGCTTCCGAAGCGCGCATCAACGTTATATAAATCGGTTGCTGCGTAACCATGGTAACTCATCCACATATTGTTTTCAAGAACAGGAGTTACCCAAATTGTAGAAGCGCCCAAATCTTTTATATAATCGAGATGATTTATGATCCCGGTTATATCACCACTTTTGCGCCCATCAAGATCGGTCGGTTTAAATTTTTCTTCTTCGTTATTTAAATAATCGTTGGATGTGTTCCCGTTTGCAAAACGGTCGGGTGTGATTAAATAAATAACATCTTCGCTCGAAAAGCCATTATGTTCATCCGTAGAATTTTCCCTTTTTAAGATCGGGTAATCAACTTCAATTTGCGTTCCATCTTTAATAATAAAAAGCTTATAATTCCCTTCCGGTAATGTTTCCGGTATTACAACATCCACAAAAGCATAATTGCTATTTTCCGCTTGATGAACAGCGATTATTTTTAATCTCCTATCTTCAGACTTTACGGTAATACCGTTTAGATTTTCGCCGTAAACCATCAATTGCAGCGGACTCCATTTAAACCCCGCCCACCAGTTGGGAGGCTCAATTTTATTTACCGAAAAGGGCTGCGCAAGAGAAACAAAAAACAGATTTGCAATAAATAAAACAAAGAGAAAGATATGTTTAACTTTCAAACTTGAACCTGAGATGCTGAATAAAATATACTCGAAATCGAATCAAAAAATATCTAAAGCAGGTAAATAATCAAAGAGAAATGAAAATAAAACAAATGCCCGGGCTAAATACAAAAAGCGGTCGAAATGCAACGATGTAATTTAGTATGAGTTCACGGATGAATGTTTGCGCGAAAGTATTTTCAAACAAAAATAATAAATGTATTTGAAGTAACTCGATATGGTGAATGATAGTGATTTTTTAAAAATCATAATAAACAATGATGATTATCGTGTTGTTTAATAATAGATTGCTGATATGCAGCAACAGAGTTTCCACTGAAACAATTTAACATTTCAATCAAAAAAAAAACAAAACAAGCATGTAAAATTTTATAGTATATCATTTTGATCGTGTAATCAAACAATGTTCGTATAATTTCACTACTTTTGCAGCAAGATTTCCTTGCTTTTCTATCACAATAAAAATAACTTCATTTTCACTTTTTAACGAATTATGGCAGAGTCAGAAGAAAAAAATATAACGGTTAACCGAAAAGCTCGTTACGAGTACACAATAATTCAAACGTATGAAGCGGGTATTGCATTGCAGGGAACCGAGGTAAAAGCTTTGCGGCAGGGAAAAGCAAATATTGTAGATAGTTACGCAACCCTCCGCGCCAGTGAAGTATGGCTAATCGGGTTGAATATTAGTCCTTACGAACAGGGCAACATTAACAACCACGAACCCACACGCGATCGGAAACTTTTGCTGAATAAAAGTGAGATTAGAAAATTAATTGGCAAAACAAAAGAAAAAGGTCTAACTCTGGTACCGCTTCGTCTCTACTTTACAAACGGAAAAGTTAAAGTAGAAATAGCGCTGGCTAAAGGGAAAAAGGTTTACGATAAACGGGAAACTATAACCAAACGCGACCAGCAGCGGGATCAGGAAAGAAGTTTTAAATCATAACCCGGCGAGTAGAGAGTATGATTGATGATTTTTGATTGATGATTGATGATTTTTGATTGATGATTGATGATTTTTGATTGATGATTTATAAGCATATCGGATGTTTTAGAACAACAAACAATCCGTTGGCTGACGGTTAAGCGGCAATACTTTACAAACAATTAAATACTAAAAAGCAGAAACTTTTAAATGAATAAAATTACTTTTCCTTCAATAAATGAGCAGATGGACCTTATAAAAAGAGGTGCGTTCGAAATAATTCCGGAAGATGAATTATTAAAAAAATTAGAGAAGTCAATTGAAACCGGCAAACAATTAAATATCAAACTCGGCTGCGATCCGAGCAGACCCGACCTCCATATTGGTCACTCTGTAGTATTAAGAAAACTTGCACAGTTTCAATCGCTCGGTCATCAGGCAATATTAATCATCGGCGATTTTACAGGAATGATCGGCGATCCATCGGGGCGTAATGTAACACGCCCGGCTCTTTCGCTTGAAGCAACCCGAATAAACGGACAATCGTATCTCGAGCAGGCATCAAAAATTTTAGACCGCGGAAAAACAAACATCGTTTACAATAGCGAATGGCTAAGTAAAATGAGTTTTGAGGATGTTATAATACTCGCATCAAAATATACTGTTGCAAGAATGATTGAACGCGATGATTTTACAAAACGGTTTAAATCCGGTGAGCCTATTAGTCTACACGAATTCCTCTACCCTCTCGCTCAGGCAATGGATTCAGTAGCAATAAAAAGTGATGTCGAACTTGGCGGAACCGACCAGAAATTTAATTTGCTCGTTGGAAGAGACATTCAGCGCGAGTACGGGCTTGAGCCGCAGGTTATTTTGACAATGCCGTTAATAGTTGGAACCGATGGCGTTGAAAAGATGAGCAAGTCATACAATAATTATATCGGTATTTCAGAAACTCCAAATGAAATGTTCGGGAAAACACTTTCGATACCGGATACTCTGATTTTAAACTATTTTGAACTTGCCACTGATGTCGACCAGGCAAAGCTTGCAGATGTAAAAACAAAACTGGCAAATTCAAATTTTAATCCTCGCGACTTAAAAAGAGAACTTGCCCGCACAATCGTAACAATGTATCACAACAGTGAAGCCGCAGTACAGGCGCAGGAAGATTTCGACAAAATATTTATCAAAAAAGATGTTCCGGATGATATTGAAAATTTTCCGATTGATACCGGTTCTGCCGGAATTAATATTATGGATTTAATTGTCGCTGTAAATTTTGCTCCTTCAAAGGGTGAAGCAAGGCGATTAGTTTTACAAGGCGGAGTTTCAATCGATGGAGAAAAAATAGCTGACATAAGCGCAGATGTTACTGTTGATAAAGATAAAGTACTGAAAGTCGGCAAACGAAAATTCATAAAGTTAGTAAAGAAATAGAGCGTCAAAGCTTTTTGTTGTAACTTTGTGGGGTAATATTTTTAATTTATGCAATGTATGAAACACAATATTATTTTTATAAAAATATATGCTATTTAACGAATTCACATTCTGGATATTTTTTTCGATTATCGTAACGATATTATTTTTTATAGATCTTTACGTTACCGATCATCGTCGGGGACAAATTACATTAAAAGCAAGCTTGTTATGGAGCGGAGTCTGGATTGCTACCGCACTTCTGTTTAATGTTTTTATATATTTTTATCTCGAAGTCGGTCATGCCCGCGCGCTTGAGTTCCTTACCGGTTACTTAATAGAAAAATCGTTATCTGTAGATAACCTTTTTGTTTTCCTGATGATATTTTCGGTAATGGGAGTAAAAAAGGTAGACCAACCGCACATATTAAAATGGGGAATTATAAGCGCTATTGTTTTTAGAATTGTGTTTATAATTGCCGGTGTAAGTTTATTAAAACTCTTTCACCCCATTATTTATCTTTTCGGTTTTATCTTATTTTATGCCGCTTACAAAATGGCATTTGGTAAAGAACAAACCCTGGACCTTGATAATAGTTTTGTTGTAAAAATTCTTCGCAGGTATTTTAAACTTCATCCCACTTACGCAGGCAGACGTTTTTTTATAAAAGAAAACGGTAAATTTTATATAACATCTATGTTTTTAACATTGATGTTGATTGAGTCCTCGGATATAGTTTTCGCTATTGATTCAATCCCGGCAATTATAGCCATCACAAAAGACACGTTTATAATTATTTCGTCAAATATTTTTGCTATACTTGGTTTGCGCGCGCTATATTTTGCGCTGTCAGGCGTAGTTGATTTGTTCATTTACTTAAAGTATGGCGTGGCGGTTGTTCTCTTTTATGTAGGCGTAAAAATGCTTATCGCAGATATTTATGCCATACCAACAATTGTATCGTTAAGTATCATTGTTCTTTGTTTAACTACTTCAATAATTTTATCGCTTGCGCATAAAAAGAAAATTAAAGAATAACCCTGCCGCATGAATAATAAGTGCGGCAGCAAAGCCGATTAACATTGGTTCAATCTGCTGAACAATTTCTCCACCCCCAATTTTTTCTTTGACAAAAAACCAAAGCACGCTTATAGAAGATGCCGTTATCATTTCGGTAATAATTAACGTTTTGTTAATTCTCAATTTTTCATAATAAGCTGAGATAACTGGAATAATAATTCCCGGAATACAGAAAGAACCTATGGTGTACCAGATTTCGATTACCGATGGAATTTGATGAGCTAAAATTAGGGCTACAATTCCGCTTATCATTAACCCGATGAGTGTATATTTTTTTAATAATTTATCGTCATGCCGTTTATCGAGCCGGTAAATAAAATCTCTTCCGATTGTGGTACCGCTTAAAAATAAAAAGCTGTTTAAAGTTGACATTATTGTTGCAAAGAGCGCCGCATAAAATATCCCGCGAACTCCGGGAGATAAAACTTTTTCCGCAAGCAGCGGGTACGCGAGCATCGGTGTTTTTAAGTCCGGCAAAATTGCACGCGCAAATAAACCGGAGGTTGTGGTAAGAAAATCGAATAAAGCCCAGAAGAAAATTGAAATGATAATCCCCTTTACCGCTGTGTTTTCGTCTTTTGCAGCGTAACAGCGTTGGTGAAAACCCGGATCGGCAAACGTCCAGAGCGCTATTAAAAACCAAACAATTAAAAATGCCGGAGATGCATCACCTGTTAATTTTAAATGCGAGGCAGGAAGATGTGAAGGAAGCGTTTGTAAACCATAAGACAGAATTAAGATTACAACTAAAATTATAAATCCACCGAACATAACAAAAAACTGAAATGCATCTGTATAAACATTTGAACGAAACCCGCCGTAAAACAAATAAGAAATTGAAATGATTAGTGAAATAATTAACGCTGTGATAATTCCAACATTAAAAAATAGAGTGAGAAGGTTGGCGGTCATCAACAAGTATGGCGCGGGAGAAACAAGAACGAACACAAGCACAGCAGAAATTAAACCCGCCGGTCTTCCATAAACTTCCGATAGTTTATCGGGAACAGTAAATAAAGATGCTTTTCGAATTTTACCCGCAAAAAATATTGCGAATAAAAAAGCGAAAATATAATACGGCAGCCCTTGTGTAAACCAGCTTACCAATCCGTAACGGTATGTAAACTCCCCCACTCCGAGAATTCCCCCGTACCACGTGGAAACATTTGTGAGTATAAATAGAAACAAACCGACTTTTCTGCCGGAGAGTAAAAAGTCGTCAGCGGTGCTTCCGGTTTTTCTCCCGGAAACAAATCCGATTACAATAACCGCTGCAAAAAATAAAACGATTATTGAAATATCGACGGGACTAAATGAGATCATTATTTTTCATCACATCAAATTCGCGTATCACAAAAATAATTCCCCCTTTAATTTTTAGTTTCACACTCTCCCCTTCTGCAACATTGCTTGTACTTTCACGTACGCCGAATGGAAGGGCTTCATTATCCAACGAATACTTTAATCCTTTTGTTTTTATTTTTGTTTTTTGGTTGATGCCGTAAAGCGAAATAGTCTCACCGGGGATTGTAACTATTTCAGTGTTACCAGTATAAGGAATGAGTATAGAAAGTTCCGCTATGAGATTTATTTTTATCTTATCGAAAAATTTTATCACGATACCAAGATTACAAAATGTATGGTCTAACCGATCTCCGGTTGCACCTATCAAAACTGCCTCGGTAAATTTATTTTTTATCGCCCACTTCAAAGCTTTTTCAACATCAGTATTATATTGGCTTGTTACACGGATTATCTCTGATTTGTCCAAATAATATTCCATTGTTTCCCCGGTGATGGAATCGAAATCACCGATGATTATATCCGGATTAAGATTTAGCATACGCGCTTTATTTGCACCCCCATCGGCACAAATTAGTTTATTGTAACCCGATTTGATAAGATGACGGATTACGCTTTTCCTTGGCGGTTTACCGTTTGCAAGTATTATACATTTTTTAATTTCCGGTTTAGTTTTTTTCATTTATGTTTATCGAAGTTTATGCCGTAATATTTATTCTAATTAAGAGAATGCAAATTTATTTTATTTATGCAACTATTACACATTTTTAAATTTTTATTTGCAATGAAGAAAAAAGCCGCCCTAAAAGAGCGGCTTTGATGATTAATGATAATAAAATTTATTTAAGCTCGTCGTTTTCTTTATTAACATCAGGTACATATTTGCTCCCGAGAGTTATTTTCCGGGGAGGCGATACCAATTCATGCTCAACCCAAACTTCAGTTGCTCCATCCTTCCAGATAGAGGCGGGGCGTTTTACCATAATCTCGTTCCCTTCACCGGTTTTAATATTTAAACAAATCGGGATAGGAAGGTTTCCAACTTTTTCAACAAGCACCCGAACAACACCTTCTCCATTTTCTATTTTTTTAATCCTAAGATCGGGATAACCTTTTTCAAAAAACCAGGGCTTCCAGTACCAGGACAAATCCTGTCCGGTTGTTTTGTTGAAGGAATTAAAAAAATCGAACGGCGTTGGATGTTTGCCATTCCAATTATTTATGTATTCCTTTAATGCAGTTTTAAAGAGATCCTCGCCGAGTGTTTCCAACAAAATTTGATAAGCAATTGAGGGGCGGTTATACGATGCTGCTCTATATGCAGATGAACGCAAAAGTATTGAAGGAGTAATCATGGGCATCTCAAGTTCTGCCCCGGCAATATTTTCATACGCTTTTACATAACGTGCATAAGGATCGTAACCGTGGGCATTAGTTGATTGAAATTTAAATGGAATCATTACTGCCCAGCCTTCGTCCATCCATGCATATTTTTGTTCATTAATACCCATATAAAATGGAAAGTATGTGTGAAATATTTCGTGCGAAGTAAGATGTACGGTTCCGCTTTCAGTTGCCACGGAACTATTGTTCACAATCATCGGATATTCCATACCCCCGGCTCCGTTAAAGACAGTCATAGAAGGATAAGGATAAGGAATACCCGGCAAATCGGTTGAAAAATATTCAATAGCTTTTCTTGCGATTCCCGCCACTTTATAAAAATCATTCGAGGCAGAATTATACGCGGCGGAAACTAAAACAACTTTATCACCTAAATTTAAAGTAGAAGCGTCCCATAAATAGTGGTCGCTTGTACCGAACGCAAAATCAGGCACATGCTCGGCTTTAAATTTCCAAACATTTTTTTCTGCTATGTTCGTATAAACTGTTTTTTGTAAATCTTCTTTTGTAATTATGTTTACAACTTCATTTGAAGTTTTTGCCTGCTGAAATCTTTTTAGGTATTCGGGTTGCAAAACGCTTTCGGGATTTTGAAGAACACCTGTTGCCCAAATTCCCATAGCGGCTGGTTCAGTGAGTTCTACTTCAAAATTATTAAAATCATTGTAAAACTCCTGCTCACCGTTGTAACCAATAATATCCCAACCGTCAATATCATCATAAACAGCAATCTGAGGATACCAGTAGCCCACAAAAAATGTTGTGGAATCATAAGTCCCCATCCTAACATTGCTCTCTTTTGGAATGACAAAGGACCAATCACATGATAAATCTATTGAAGATAACGGTAATAATGGTTCGGATAATTTTACAATAAGTAAAGTATTCCCCCGGCGTATCATTCCGCCGTCATTTATGTCAACCACAGCGCCGTTAATTTTTATATGCTTTAAATTTATACCATCAGATAATGCTTCTTTACTTATTTCAAAATTTCTTGCTGCGCCATATTTATAAAAATCCTGGTATAAACGTATTACTAAACTGTTTAAAGTATCCGGACTATTATTAAAATACTTTATCTCCTCGCTGCCTGAAAGTAATCTTGAATGTGGCTCAATCTCTGCTTTTATTTTATAATCTGCATTGTTTTGCCAATAATTTTTTCCCGGTATTCCATCATCCGAGCGTGTTACTTTTTCATAAGCCGCTTTTATATTCAGCGGTTTATAAAAATCACCCTGTGCGTATAAAATATTTACACTTGCCGGCGTAATAAAAAATAATAACAGAATTCTAAACAAAAATGAATTCTTCATTAACATCTCCTTTGAATTTATCAAATAAAATGCGGTAGTGAACGCAAACTTTGCGTCCACCACTCTATATAATGTTTAAGTTAATTTTTAAACGATTAAGTTAATCGAACAAACTCTGGTTTTGGTTTGATTGAAATTTATTTCTTCCGAAATGTTTATATGCTAAAAGTGTTGCTTCTCTTCCGCGCGGTGTTCGTTGAATAAAACCCTGCTGAATAAGAAACGGTTCATAAACTTCTTCTATTGTTCCAGGGTCTTCGTTCACTGCCACCGCAAGTGTATTAAGCCCAACCGGTCCGCCATTAAATTTATCGATAATAGATAACAAAATATCTTTATCCATATCATCAAGCCCGTATTCATCAACCTCAAGAGCGGTAAGAGCTTTTTTTGCAATTTCAATATCAATCTTGTTTTTGTTATCAAAATCTGCAAAATCTCTTGTGCGGCGCAGCAGTCTGTTTGCTATGCGCGGAGTTCCTCTCGAACGTTTTGCAATTTCTAACGAAGCATCCTTTTCAATGGGAGCGTTTAATAATTTAGATGAGCGGGAAACTATTGAATGTAAAATATCAGCGGTATAATAGTCCAAACGAAATTTTATACCGAACCTGTCGCGTAATGGTGATGTCAGCATTCCCGCACGTGTGGTGGCTCCGATTAAAGTATATTTCGGCAATTTAATTTGCACTGTTCGTGCGTTCGGTCCGGAATCAATCATTATATCAAGCTTAAAATCTTCCATTGCCGAATAAAGATACTCTTCTACAACAGGGCTTAAGCGGTGTATTTCATCTATAAAAAGCACCGACTTTTCCTCAAGGTTTGTTAGAATACCGGCAAGGTCTCCCGGTTTTTCGAGCACCGGTCCCGAGGTTACTTTTATCTTTACACCCATTTCGTGTGCAACTATATGGGCAAGCGTTGTTTTACCGAGTCCGGGGGGTCCGGTTAATAAAACGTGATCTAGCGCCTCACCTCTTTTTTTTGCTGCTGTAATAAAGACGTTTAAGTTTTCGGTAATTTTTTGTTGTCCGCTAAAATCACTTAACGATTTTGGGCGGAGGGATTGCTCGATTACTTTTTCTTCTTCATTAGCAATTGGGTTTGTGTTGATTGATTTTCTTTCCGTCAAGTTGTTACTAACTGTTTGTTTTTAATTTTTAATTTATGAATTATAAGAACCATTGCAACCATCAAACTTATCATTAATAAGGCTGCGGTTATTGTTAAACCGACACTAAGTTTTTTTGTAAACCATAAACTGATTCCCACACTCCACGCGCTGCCGTATAATATTATAAGATGAACTACATAGATCAAAAGTGTATTTCTTCCAAGAAGTATTAATATTTTTGGGATAGATTCTACTTTAATTGAAATAAAAGATACAATCGAGTTTAGCACAAGCACAGAACCGAGCCTAAAAAAAACAAGAAACGGGCTCGTGTTCCATGTTCTTATATCTCCTAACCAATAATACTGAACGGACTCAACGACATAGGCAAAAAGCATAAAACTAATTCCGGCAGCAAAAAGCCAGTAGCTGAATTTTGCGCTTTTAAATATACCCGGTTTTTTTGCAAGAAAACTGCCGAGTACTGCACCTGCTAAAACGTAACCCGACCAGGGGAATAATGGAAAAAGCGAACCGGTTGAGCTGTACATATAAGCGGCTAATGGTCGTGGTAAATAATTTACCCATTGTACCTGTTCGGCATAAAATGAACAAAAGAAAAAGAATAAGGTTGCCGCTGAAAAAGTAAAAATATCACCAAGTTTGGTTTTTTCAGAAAACCAGATCAACACAATAACCATGAAAAGACTAACGCCAATAAGTTGAAGAACATCTACCGAAAAAAATACTACCCATTGAGCGTCTGTGACAAGTGAAAAATCTATCAGAGTCGGAGTAGGAAACCGCAGCAGATAACCGATAAAAATAAGAAGCGCCACACGTTTAAACCCTTTCCCGACACGAGCGTTCTGGTCAAAAGGCTTGTTTACAAGTCTGAATAAATATGTAAATACGGTTCCGGCAGAAAATAGGAATATTGGAGCGGTCATTCCACGCATAAAATTCCAGATTGCAAACCCGAGATATTCAGCATTTCTATAATCATTGGAAAGCAGTACATCTGTAGTGTGTCCCTGTACCATTTGAAGCACTGCAAACGCGCGCATAAGATCAATAAATATGATTCTGTTTTTCGGAGAACTTTGGGTCATCTAAAATAATATTTTACAAAGAATGCAAAAAGATAAGCAAAGAGATTTAATAATTAAAACAAATAATAAAATTTAATTGTCTCTATTATTTCTTCGGCTGTTTTGGTCGAAGTAGAGAAATCCAGAGCTCATTTTCAGAATCGGCAATTAACGTGGTTAATCTTTTAAGACGGGTTTCCTCACGTTTTGCGTCCATTACCCAAAAACTTGATGTTTTTTTGTAATAAGGAGTTTGGATTTTAAAAAACGCCCATGCAATTTTATTTATTTTAAATAATGCAGTGTATTCTTTGGAAAGTTCTTTCGGCGCTTCATAAGAATACTCAATATCCGAATTTTTATTTTCGGAAAATGCTTTTAAACCTTCGGGCAGCATCAAGCCGAGTTTTATTAATTCGTTAACCCGTTTTATGTTAACTTTGCTCCATTTGCTTTTAGGTTTCCTCGGTGTAAAACGAATTGAATATGAGTCGATGCCGATATTTTTTCGCAATCCATCAATCCAACCGAAACATAATGCCTCATCAAGCGCTTGTTTGTATGTAATAGTCGGCTTCCCCGATTTTAGGTGATAAAACCCTAACCATAATTCTTCTTTTTTAAGATGATTATTTTTTAGCCATGTGTTAAAAATTTTTTGCGATTTGAAAAACTTAACGTTTGTTACTTCCATAATATTTCTTTATTTCATCAAAGATTAATTACTTCCAAAAGCTACAAATTTGAATTGCAAAATCCCACTGAAATATATTTGGCGATTGCAATTTATTTAAAATAATAAACCCCTCACGAGGAGGGGTTTATTTTGGGACTACAGAAATTACTTAATCTCTATCGTTATCGGTTTCACTCTTTCGTGCTTTGGAAGACGCACGGTTAACTGTCCGTTTTCATAAGATGCTTCTATTTTCGATTCATCTATGTTGTTAGAAATTTTGAACTTTCTGTAATAGTTGCCTATTTCGTTCTCGTTAAGTATATATTTTCTATTCACTACTTCGCTGTAATTTACTTTACCGAAAATTATCAACGTTCCGTCTTCTAACTTTACCTGAACCCCGTCACGTTTTACACCGGGCATATTAGCTATCAACATAAAGTCGTCATTTGTTTCATATATATCCACGAGGGGGGCAAAATTAGTTTCGGTTTCGAGAACTGTATCCCAATCTTTTTTATTGTTTTCTTTTAGGTTTAATAATTCTTTATTCTCACTCACAATTCACCTCAAAATATTTTTCATTCGTAACAAACTTTTTTCATCTTTTTGAAATGCAGCAGGGACGGAACATTATTCCGTCCCCGCATTAGAATTTACTTTTTATCTTTATCATCATCGTCAACTACTTCGTAGCTGGCGTCCTGTACATCATCTTTAGCGCTCTCTTTTGGCTGTTCGCCCGGTGCGCCTTGCTGCTGCTGCTGCTGACCCGCATTCGGATCGGCTCCCGGTGCGCCGCCCGGCTGGGAATAAAGCTGCGATGCAATTTCGCTCCATACTTTATTTAGAGAATCGGTTGCCGCTTTTATCTGGTCGGTGTTGTTCGACGCTATCGCATCTTCAACGCGTTTTATCTCAGACTCAAGTTTCGATTTTGCATCACCCGGCATTTTGTCTTTTAATTCTTCTATTTGTTTTTTAGTCTGGAAGACAAGACTATCTGCCTGGTTGCGAATTTCAACTGACTCTTTTTTCTTTTTATCCTCTGCAGCATGTTCTTTTGCAGTATTTTTCATTTTTTCAATTTCATCGTTTGCAAGACCGCCGGATGAAGTTATTCTTATACTTTGTTCTTTACTTGTAGCTTTATCTTTTGCCGCTACATGAAGAATTCCGTTCGCGTCAATGTCGAATGTAACTTCAACCTGAGGAACACCTCTCGGTGCCGGCGGAATACCATCAAGATGGAAACGACCGAGTGTACGGTTATCGGTAGCCATCGAACGTTCGCCCTGTAAAACATGAATTTCTACAGAAGGCTGGCTGTCCGAAGCGGTTGAAAACACTTCGCTTTTCTTTGTCGGTATTGTTGTGTTTGCATCAATTAGCTTAGTCATAACACCGCCAAGAGTTTCAATACCGAGCGACAACGGGGTAACATCAAGTAAAAGTACATCTTTTACATCACCTGCAAGAACGCCGCCCTGTATAGCTGCGCCAACGGCTACAACTTCATCGGGGTTTACACCTTTGTGAGGTTCTTTACCAAATATTTTCTTAACCAGTTCCTGAACCATCGGTATTCTTATTGAACCACCGACAAGGATTACTTCATCAATATCCGAAGCTGAAAGTCCGGCGTCTTTTATCGCGCTTTCGCAAGGAATTCTGGTTCTCTGTACCAAATCATCAATCAACTGCTCGAATTTAGAGCGGCTTAATGTGATGTTTAAGTGTTTCGGACCATCCTGAGTCGCGGTTATAAACGGAAGATTTACATCCGTTGAAGATGAAGATGATAATTCAATTTTCGCTTTTTCTGCGGCTTCTTTTAACCTTTGCAAAGCCATAGGATCGTTGCGTAAATCAATACCTTCCTGGCGTTTGAACTCATCGGCTAACCAGTTAATTACTCTTTGGTCAAAATCGTCGCCGCCAAGGTGTGTATCGCCATTTGTCGATTTTACTTCAAACACCCCGTCACCAAGTTGAAGCACTGAAATATCAAAAGTTCCGCCGCCAAGATCGTAAATTGCAACCATATGATCGGATGTTTTTTTATCGAGACCATAAGCAAGCGCCGCTGCTGTAGGTTCGTTTATAATTCTTCTTACTTTTAATCCTGCAATTTCACCGGCGTCTTTTGTTGCCTGGCGCTGCGAGTCGTTAAAGTAAGCCGGAACAGTAATAACTGCTTCGGTAACTTCCTGTCCAAGATATTCTTCAGCAGTTTTTTTCATCTTCTGAAGAACCATCGCGCTAATTTCAGGCGGCGAATAAATTCTGTCGCCGATTTTTACGCGTGCGCTTCCGTTATCGCCAGAGATAACTTCGTAAGGCACTTCAGTCATCTCCTGTCCAACTTCATTATGTAGTCTTCCCATAAATCTTTTAATTGAGAAGATAGTGTTTTTAGGATTTGTAATTGCCTGCCTTTTTGCCGGCTGACCAACGAGGCGGTCGCCGTTTTTTGCAAATGCCACAACAGAGGGAGTAGTTCTCCCGCCTTCCGAGTTGGGTATAACAACAGGTTCGTTGCCTTCCATTACTGCAACGCACGAGTTTGTCGTTCCTAAGTCTATTCCAATGATCTTACCCATTACGATAAGCTCCTTCCAAATTATTTTTAGAGTGAAGGGCGGTTTTACCGCCCATTAATTTATTTAATTTCAATTGTTCTTTCTTGTGCCGGTTTTTCAATTTTCTTTTCGATATTAACATTTAATATTCCGTCTGTAAACTCAGCCGAAATTGCTTCAATATTAATGTCGGTAGGTATTGTAAACTTCCGGCTGAATTTTCCAAAAATTCTTTCATTCCGAAAGTATGTTTTTTCACCGGCTGCTGAATTTTTCTTTTCGCCGTTGATTGTAAGAATATTATTTTCAAGCTGAAGTTTAATATCTTCCTTTTTTACACCGGGCAGTTCAGCTTCTATGTTTATATTTTTTTCATCTTCCGAAATATCTATTCGGGGTTGATATACAACTCCATCTTCACCTGAATCGGCTGCCGGAAAATCGACAAAAAACTTTTGGATTTCTTTATCTAAAGTGTCAAGATTTCTGAACGGCGCGAATTTTAATACTGTCATTTTCATTGCTCCTATTTTTAATATCAATTTTTAATTGCTTAATTGTTTAACTGTACAATTGTTTTATTTTGTGAAACTGTTATTATTGTTTCAATGAACGTGCCAAAAAGGCAATTGCCCTCTAAATTGTTATATTTATTTAGTTTATAGGATTATTTCATTTTCTTGTTGGAAGGCTTTGGTTGGTCACACATTCTGACATCATGTCAGCGGGCTTACTATTTTGTCAACATGTCAGACATAAGGGGTGTTGGAATTTGAAAAAGTTAAAAAATATTTCCTCCGTGTTTCTCTGTGTTATTTGTTAGTATTTATTACACAAAGTGCCATAGAAATTGATTTATTTTATTCTTCCCTATTCCTCTATCCAAAATTGCTGTAAAATCTTCTAAATAAATAGACTAAAATTTATTTCCACATTGTTGCATATTATCAACATAACAATTAGATTTGTGCATAATATACAACAATATTAACATGAAAAAGCAGATAATATTTCCAAAATACGAAAAACTTTTTGAACAGCTTGGCGAAAGTCTTAAGTTAGCGAGGAAACGAAGAAAGTTGACAACAACTCAAGTTTCTGAACGAGCCAACATCAATAGAAGCACACTTTATCGTATTGAACGGGGCGATCCGCGAGTGTCGATAGGCGCTTACTTTAATGTTCTAAGAGTTTTTGGACTTCAAAACGATATATTACAACTTGCGGCAGATGATGAACTCGGTAAAAAACTTCAAGACTTGGAGCTTCTTAAATAAATGAGCAGAATGACAGACATCTGGGTTTATGCCGACTGGCTTGGGTTAAACGGACCTAAACTGATTGGAATACTTTCCGCACAGCGGATTAAAGGGAGACTCAACTTCAGTTTTGAATACGACCCCGAATTCCTAAAAACCAAACAGAGAATATTATTAGATCCAAATTTGGTTTTTTTTGCCGGCAAGCAGTATCCTGTTAAACAACAAAATTTCGAACTGTTTTTAGATTCTATGCCGGATACATGGGGAAGAACTCTTATGCAAAGGAGAGCCGCACAAATTGCAAAAGAAAAAAACGAGAGTTCAAAAATATTGAATGAAATTGATTTTTTACTTGGTGTATTTGATGAAACGCGAAGCGGTGGATTGCGCTTTAAGTTAGAACCAAATGGACCGTTTCTTGACAATAACAGTGAATTACCTATCCCTCCATGGTCGTCGGTACGGGAGCTTCAGTACGGCGTGAATATAATTGAAACAAGCGGCGATGAAAATGAAATAAAAAAATGGCTCAAGATTTTATTAGCGCCCGGTTCTTCATTGGGGGGCGCTCGTCCTAAAGCAAATATTATAGATGAGGGAAATAATCTCTGGATCGCAAAGTTTCCGTCAAAGAATGATACAATAGACAAAGGAGCCTGGGAATACCTGACATACAAATTAGCTGTAAAAGCAGGAATAGAAATGTCGGAATCAAAAATTCAAAATATTCGGGGGAAACACCACACCTTTTTTACAAAAAGATTTGATAGACAAAATGAAAACCGGCTTCATTTTGCTTCAGCTATGACGATGACCGGTAATAATGAAAGTACAATTAAAGATAATGCGCCAAGCTATCTTGAAATAGCGGAGTTCATACAAAATTACAGCGCCGCAATAAAGGCGGATTTATCTCAGCTTTGGAGAAGAATTGTTTTTAATATTTTAGTCTCAAACACAGACGATCATTTAAGAAATCATGGTTTTATGATTAAAAATACCGGATGGAGACTTTCCCCGGCATTCGATCTCAATCCATCTATTGATAAAAACGGACTTGCACTAAACATTGATACTGATGAAAATAGTTTAGATGTTGAATTAGCAAAAAACGTTGGGCATTACTTCTCGCTTAGCGGCAAGGAAATGACCCAAATCGTAAACGAAATAAAGGTCGTAGTTGCGGAATGGAAGAAGGAAGCGGAAAATATCGGCATCAGCAGAAATGAACAGTTTTTAATGGAACCCGCGTTTAGAATTTAGACAGTTTTATTTTATTATAACTCCTTTTTGCCTGGCAGTAAGAAAAATGGACAAGCGCTTTCAGGCTTTAGCCGCATTTAATACTAAGATTTTGGTTAAAGCCAATATTGGGTTAGTTAATTTTATTTTTGGCATCCACCCCATTGGGGAAAAGATTTCCTTTTACTTTTTACATACGCAAAAAGAAAGTTTTATATTCTTCTTCCTGGGTAGCTGCATCCCGTAACAGTTAACACACTTACAAAATGTACTTTCGCAAATGCAAGCCTCCTGGTTAAATCGCTTGGAGTTTGCCCGCCATTTTGTTTGGCGGGGCTTGGTCCATCCATAGACTCCGTTTCTTTACGGGGACAACTGATTATACCTATACGCAATTTACACCGTTTTTTTGGGGGGGGTCTGTATCAATGCTTGTAACGTTATATGGTAATCACATGTTTTTCTTAGTATACCAAGATTTAATAAACTCTTCAGAAGTTGAAATTGTTATTTTGCTTTTTTTATAGTCTGTTTTATTTCTTGTTAATAAAAGATTAACTCCATTGTTTGCAGCCGTGAAATATTGAATAGCATCTTCAAAATCACTGAATTCTGAATTTAATGCTTGTTCAATTACCTTTTCATCAACCGACAAAATATTTATGAGTGTTTTCAACTTTCTCAGGCTTTTTAAGGCAAATGCATTTGAAGTTAATTTTTTGAGAAGATAATGCAGGTTTGCGAATATTAGAGATGATGTATAAGCTTCAATTTTTTGTTGATCAATTAAAGTAAATAATTTTGCAGAGTATTCGTAATGCGGTTCCCTTTTGGCAAGCAGATCCAGTATTATATCCGAATCAACAAATACCTTTATCATTTTAAATACTTCTCCTCAAGGTGCTTCCCATATATTTGTTTCATATTGATATTTTCTGATAAATTAATAATTCCAGATAATTCACGAACATTTGGAGATATTTCCAAATCATTCGCAATATCTTTTTCTGCAATTATATTGAAATAGTTTTCAACCATAATAGAAAGACTTTGTTTATTTTTCTGAGCATACTTTTTTGCTCGCTCAATTGATCTTTTATTCAATTTAAGTGTCAGTTTTGAATTCATTTCTTCACCTTAGAATTACGTATTACATTTCTTGATAAGATACGTACTCTCATCTGAAACATCAAGCATATTTTTCTATTATATAACGGCGTGTTAACCGTCAGTCCGTTGGCTAACGAACGGGACAAGTTGTTAAAACACAACACCGTGTTAATTTTATTTTTGGAATACATCCCGCTTCTAGCGGGAAAAAATTTCCTTTTACTTTTTACATACGCAAAAAGCAAGGGTTGTTTTTGTTCTTTCGGGACGGCTGCGTCCCGAAAGCATTAAAAATATTTAAAGAACATCTAAATTCCGGGTTCACGTTAATTGTAATAACTGGTAGCTCCAGGTTTCAATTCTTTTGTATCAACAAGTCTTTAAAAACCGGTGAGACTGAAGCCGGTCCTACTGCTGGTACAGAGTTTCAATTCTTTTGTATCAACAAGTCTTTAAAAGTACCGACTGGCGCAGAAATTGAATTCCGAGCTAAAGTTTCAATTCTTTTGTATCAACAAGTCTTTTAAAGGGGCTTATGATTGGTCAACAATGCAAAGTTCTATTATGTTTCAATTCTTTTGTATCAACAAGTCTTTTAAAGTTTAAAAGGTTTGCATTTTATTTCTTTTCATCAGAAAGTTTCAATTCTTTTGTATCAACAAGTCTTTTAAAGGTGGATATACTACTATCGGATATGGAATGTACACTTCAGTTTCAATTCTTTTGTATCAACAAGTCTTTTAAAGGTGTTTAAAACCTATAAACCGGTGAATGCCACCCAGTTTCAATTCTTTTGTATCAACAAGTCTTTTAAAGTAGAACGGTCAATGGTTGGCAACATAAATCTGCTACAGGTTTCAATTCTTTTGTATCAACAAGTCTTTTAAAGCTTTTATAGTAATCCTAATTTTATTGTTTTTCTTTCGTTTCAATTCTTTTGTATCAACAAGTCTTTAAAAGTTGCTGATGGTCTGCGCGTCTATGTCTTTCGTCTCGAGTTTCAATTCTTTTGTATCAACAAGTCTTTAAAAGTTGAGACAGCTTTTGTCAAAGCTGATCCATTGGGTTTCAATTCTTTTGTATCAACAAGTCTTTAAAAGCTGAAAAGAAATCTGTAGGGGAAATAAGGACTTCAAGGTTTCAATTCTTTTGTATCAACAAGTCTTTAAAAGCTGAAAGGAGATCGAAATGATCCAGGAACAGTACGTTTCAATTCTTTTGTATCAACAAGTCTTTAAAAGCTAAAAGAAGCTGAAACAACATTTGATGAGGTTAAAGTTTCAATTCTTTTGTATCAACAAGTCTTTAAAAGACGGAGGAGGAAAAAAAAACTATTGGTCTCCATATAAGTTTCAATTCTTTTGTATCAACAAGTCTTTAAAAGTAAAAGCCATCATTCTGGAAATGACTACACCCAACCAGGTTTCAATTCTTTTGTATCAACAAGTCTTTAAAAGGCTCGAATACTTTCCGGAGCGGTCGTTCCTCAACAAGTTTCAATTCTTTTGTATCAACAAGTCTTTAAAAGTGGGAAAAAGCCTCATCACAGCCACCACTAACCCCAGGTTTCAATTCTTTTGTATCAACAAGTCTTTAAAAGATTAAAATACAACAATGATTTAAGGTGGTATAGAGGTTTCAATTCTTTTGTATCAACAAGTCTTTAAAAGTCGGTCAAGCCGAACTACCCCGACTGGATGAAGAAGTTTCAATTCTTTTGTATCAACAAGTCTTTAAAAGTTCTTGGGCTTAGACTCCGAAAATGCTTACCCTGGAGTTTCAATTCTTTTGTATCAACAAGTCTTTAAAAGTTAGATAATTATTCTTCGTAAATAAAATATATAAAGTTTCAATTCTTTTGTATCAACAAGTCTTTAAAAGGTCAAATGATCCTTCCATCTCAGACAACATATATAGGTTTCAATTCTTTTGTATCAACAAGTCTTTAAAGGGTGGTAAGGTCGAACGTAAGCTCTTCTACAGCCACGAGTTTCAATTCTTTTGTATCAACAAGTCTTTAAAAGTTATTACCCATCCAAAACCTGGATTGGTGTGCATAGAAGTTTCAATTCTTTTGTATCAACAAGTCTTTAAAAGTTTTCTTGTTATTTTCTAGGAGAAACTTTAGAGTTTCAATTCTTTTGTATCAACAAGTCTTTAAAAGATATGGGTACAGGGATATCTGATTTCCTTGATCCAGGTTTCAATTCTTTTGTATCAACAAGTCTTTAAAAGATTTGGTTAAGTATTGTAATAAATTCTTAGTCCGAAAAGTTTCAATTCTTTTGTATCAACAAGTCTTTAAAAGTATACCTAATGGCAAACTAAAGGAATTGCGAAAAGGTTTCAATTCTTTTGTATCAACAAGTCTTTAAAAGCAGCAACTAAAGCTGAACCAGCCACAACAGAGAAGGTTTCAATTCTTTTGTATCAACAAGTCTTTAAAAGGAATAAGATAGAGATGGTGATTATTAACCACCCCGAAGGTTTCAATTCTTTTGTATCAACAAGTCTTTAAAAGATATGCCGAATGGTGTTCTAAAAGTATGGCGTAAGTTTCAATTCTTTTGTATCAACAAGTCTTTAAAAGATAGAGCAAGATACATATACTTATACTGTTTATAAGTTTCAATTCTTTTGTATCAACAAGTCTTTAAAAGTGGCCGGATGTGATTTTGATCCGCCCCGGAATATTGGTTTCAATTCTTTTGTATCAACAAGTCTTTAAAAGGCTTGGCGCGATATTCATCAAGAATCTTCTATTTTGGTTTCAATTCTTTTGTATCAACAAGTCTTTAAAAGGTGGGGAATGCTACGATATAACTTATACGTTTGCAGAGGTTTCAATTCTTTTGTATCAACAAGTCTTTAAAAGAATTACCAAATACGGTTCTTGAGCTGGTTGCTAAAGTTTCAATTCTTTTGTATCAACAAGTCTTTAAAAGTCGGTACGAAGGGGTTGTCACAGCCCTTTCAGAAAGTTTCAATTCTTTTGTATCAACAAGTCTTTAAAAGCTGGAAATAATTGGCAATATTCTCAATACTCTCAGAGTTTCAATTCTTTTGTATCAACAAGTCTTTAAAAGAATTAATGAATGGTTGCATTTCTGTAGAAATTAAAAGTTTCAATTCTTTTGTATCAACAAGTCTTTAAAAGTTGATCCACTCCTTTTGCGTTTGTCCTACCTTCAAGTTTCAATTCTTTTGTATCAACAAGTCTTTAAAAGATGGGAAGGAAGCTATGCGCTTCCAGGATTACAAGTTTCAATTCTTTTGTATCAACAAGTCTTTAAAAGCTTGGCTCTGCTAATAAAAAATCAATTGTTTTGGTTTCAATTCTTTTGTATCAACAAGTCTTTAAAAGGGCAAAATTACCCGTATATACTTATGTGGGAACAAGTTTCAATTCTTTTGTATCAACAAGTCTTTAAAAGCAATGAAAGAGTACAACGAAGAGAACAAAAAAAGTTTCAATTCTTTTGTATCAACAAGTCTTTAAAAGTTTCTGGTGACGTTGTTCTTCCATTGGACTCTGGTTTCAATTCTTTTGTATCAACAAGTCTTTAAAAGTTTAAAAAAGCCTATGGGTTAGAGGATAATTCGGTAGAAGTTTCAATTCTTTTGTATCAACAAGTCTTTAAAAGTGCCATCACTGTAACTGGTTATAAATTATAATGTTACAATTTGTAATACAGACGGATAGCCATATTTTGTTTTTTTCAATGGCACAAATATAATAAAAATTCCAATCAGGCAATAGAACAATCATCTTTATCAAGAATAAGCCCGAACGGCTGCAAAGCAGCTTTAATTTTTCTGTTTAAGGCTTTTTCTTTAATGTAGTTAGACGATATTTACTTCAATCTTTCGTGTATAAAAACTATCCAACCGTTTCTAATTCTAAGCTAAAAAATATAACGGTTCTTCGGTATTCAGTGGTTTGCCAAGCGATACTATATTTTTACGGCAGTTTTTGCAGAAAGTAAAAATGGTTATAAATTCTTCTTTCCCTATATTTTCTGCCGCAAAGGTTAATGCTGTTTTTAAACGGTTATAATATTTTATGTTCAAACTGCATTTAAATACAGAAGGTTTTAACGGCTCGCCGTAATTAAGAAGCATTTTGCGCACAATCCTCTTTTTTCTTGATTCCTTTATGTTGTATATAACAAGCACTATCATTGCCGCACCTATAACTATTTAAAATTTAACTCTCATTGGTTCATATTTTTCTTTTTCTCTTTTTAATACTTTAATATATTGCTGCGCCTGAAACAAAATACACCGCCGGTAGTCCGCTTTTTTGCCGGTTGGCGTATGCGTGGTTACTCTGTGCATTTTAATCTCGAACTGCCTTATATATTCCCTCCTCCCTTCGTTAGTAAGCAGGCACGGCATTTCATCATCTTTACTAAAGTAAAACTGCTTTCTTGTTAATATCGTTTTATTAATAACCTGAATTACAAGCGAATCTATCACATGCCGGAATTCTTCTATCAAATCACTGGCAAGCGCCGGGTGCCCATGCCTTATTTTATGGAAAAACCCGACATAGGGATTAAGCCCGAGAGCCGCAAGCGTTGAATAAATATTAGAACTTAGGAGCGTGTAACCAAAACTTAACAAACTATTAATAGGATCGAGCGGGGGGCGTTTTGTACGTGTAAAATTTGGAGTGTAAAATCCGCTCTCTTTTAAGAATGAATGACCGTAAACAGCAAAGTAAACGGAAGAAGCATTCCCTTCAACACCTCTTAACTGTTCCGCTGTTTTTGCCGGTTCAATATTGTTCAAACATTTTTTCAACTCTTCCACAGCGTCTTTTATCTCATCATTTTGCCTCCTCTTTGTAACCCGCTGAAGTAACGTGCGTAGATTACTTATTTTAGCTTCAACTATACATTTGGCAATTCCAAGTGAAAATAATTCATCCAGATTCGACAGGTATTGCAGCTGCTCGATTTCAATACTCTTGTTATATGCGTTTTCTATCTTACCAAAGTATTTGCCGTATGATGAAAGAAGAGAAATTAAAATTTTATTTGTTAAACAGTACTGCATAGCGGCAGGCGATATTGTACTTGTACCAAAAATAATTATCTGGTTTATCCTTATAGCGGGAACATCTATTAAAATTGAATCGCCTTTTATAACCAGGAATCTTTCCCCCTCTTTTTTTAATTCGGAACCCTGCGTTTGAATGTACAACGTTCTTTTTACTGAAATGGCGTAAGCGTTATACGGAATTTCCTTAGCATCCTTTATTTCTCCTTTTTCTTTTACCGGTTCTTCATCCGGTTGCTTCTCTTCTTTACCGGTTATGCTGCCGGTTTTTTCTACATCCGGCTGCAGTTCCGGTTTAAGGTTTTTAATGAAATCAGTTAGAGTTATTCCCTTATTTTCTATAGCCGCTAAAAGTTGTTTGCCGAGCAGTGTACTTTGAAGATTTTTTTCAAAAATTTTTACTTCTTTCTTCTTTGCGGTTATTGCATTAAATCTTTCAATTTCTAATAAAGCGTCGTCATCAAAATTGAAGGGAAGTGGTTTACTTGCATCCTTTGCGCCTGCAGGCACAACCATCGAATTTAAGAAAATATACCCGAGATATTTAAAGCCCTCGTTAAAATTTGATATTTTAGTTTTTTCCGTATTAAGTTCCAGCTTTATATCAGCCAGAAGCTCTGCTGTTAGTTTTAGTGCGTCCATAGCCTCGGTTTTAGAACGTGTAATTATTACAAAATCATCCGCAAACCTTACAAGGTGCATTCCCCTTTTTGCTATTTCTTCATCAAATTTATCGAGGTATAAGTTTGCAAGTATCGGCGAAATTACTAACCCGAGCGGCAGCCCGATTGTTTGCCTGCATTTTTTATTATTAAAAACATAGTCGCATTGTATCCAGTTTTTAATAAGCTCCAACAGCTTCGAATCGTTTATTATCGGTTCTATTCTTGAAAATAATATATTGTGGTCAACGGAGTCAAAGAATTTTCTTATATCCGCGTCTAACAGCCAGGTATAACCTTTATTAAAAAGGCGATTAATTCTTCTTGCGGCTGATTCGCGTGAAAAACCTTTACGGTAAGCAAAACATTCATTTTCTAATTCAGCGTCTAATATCGGTTCAAGAGTATTTAAGGCGGCAGCTTGCACAATTCTGTCCCTAACCGCAGGTATTGTAAGCACCCGGATTTTAGGAACCACCGGTTTTTTACAGTTCCCCGCAGGTATAGATTTTTTTTCAAATGCAAGCAGAGGCAGCGGCTTGTATTTTCCGGCTGTTAGTTCGTAATTAAGCCTGGTTATGTTTTTCTGAAGATCTTCTTCAAAATCTTCAAGTTCAACACCGTCAATACCAGCCGCGCCGTCGCTCTCTTTTACTCTATAATAACCATAGAGTAAAGATGGATAAGAAATGATCTGAGAATAAAGTTCCATTGTTTTTTTATACCTATTTTTTAGTTTACCCCATACAATCCGGGGTCAATCAATATGTCAAAGAACTTGTTTATCAAATTAAGAATTAACAATTAAAAATTATTAGTTATTGTTTGTAAAGTGTTCAAATAATTGAATTAAGTAGTTCGATTATTTCAATTCAGTCCTTCGATAAACTTTCGAATTACTTTTTATCGAGTATTTCAGATTGAAAAAATAATCTTAACAAAAAATCCGTTTCAAAAGCTTCATTTAAACCTATTATTAATTTATTCCTAAAATCCATTCTGCTTGCAGCCGCTTGAGACTCGGAAATATTAGCTCCAATCGAAGTCCCCGAAGATAAAATTTGATCATATAATGATTTTAAATTCCTGTCTTTTTTAATTAAAAACTTATAACATTTTACAATTCTAACTGCAAAGTCAAAACTTTTATTAACGCCGGGATTCTCTTATTTTTGCATCGTGTCTTCAATTTTTAATTTTTAATTTTTAATTTTTAATTTTTAATTCTTAATTAAGTATTTCATATTTCCCGAAACCGTACGAACAGTCTTTCCCTACGTGCAGTTGCTCACCCAGAAGAAACAGCGGGATATACTCCCGTTTAATTCCTTCAAATTCTATTGAACCGGTAAAACCCTCAAACTTTTCGTTACCTATTACAAAAATGTGGTTTTTCAGGTCGGAGCCGGTAATTTTTATGTTATCATGGATTAATTTATCAAATGTAAATTCTTCCTTTCCGCAATAAAGATATTGAAGATGGAGAAGTCTTCTGTAAAGCATAAGCATAAATAACTTAATATCCCCCGTTCTGTTTATTAATATCGGCTTAACATCATTTTCCGGTACTATACAGGTAGGGGTAATAAAATTTAGTATAAGCCGCTTAAAACTTTTGTCGGCATTTAAATTCCCGATACTTAAAGGAGTGAAATTATTTACCGAAAGTTTTTCTTTTTCTTTATCATAAACTGTTTCCCCGTTTACGGAAACGTTTTCAAGTTCAAAACTGCCGCGTCCAAAACCCGATTTTCTGCCGAGCCAGTATTTTTTAGCTAACAGCAATACAGCTTCGGTAAACATATTTATATATCTGATCGTGTCGCCGATAAGAATTAAATTAAAATAGATAATATCGCCAGGTAAATATTTAAGTTTTGGCGCTGTATCATCTTCAATAATATATCCGCGCGGAGGATGGCTCCCTATCCCTAATTTTTCAGCGGTTTCTTTGCTTAACATTGATCCAAAAATCTCATTTATTATACCGGCTTCAAACTCCTTAACAAATACATTTTTTAGGGCGTTGCGCAAAAGCAGTCCTTTAAATGAAAAGGGGAACACAATAGTTTCCGTAACTTTTAATGTAAAAGTAAATTTGTAAAATCTTAAGTTGTTGAATATATCTGCCGGTAATAATTCCATTTATTCCTCAAATCTTATAAATGCTGCGCCGTAATTATGCTCTTCAAGGTTGGCGCCTGTTTCTTTAAAATATTTTAACCAAAAATTTCTTATCCGGTTATATCTTTCGGTGTCAGGGTGTGCCGCCCCGGCTACATATACTTTAACCCCGGTTAACGATGGAAGTATTCCCTGCTGTTTATGTTTGGCAATTATTCTTTCAACCTGCACATCGCTTAAATTATCGCGGGCAAAGTTTGCTGTGGTAGACTCCTCAATCATATCCGAAAATATTACAAGAACTTTTTTCTTCTGCGGAAATGCAGACAGTACGCGGTTTGCAACCTGCAGTGATGATAATATTTCCGTTGCCATTACCTTCCTCGGGGTACGGAATAAAATGGAATCGGCTTCTGCAAACAGGATACTTTTTTCGTAAAATAAAACAGAGTCGGCTTTTTGCTCTTCAGCCTTCAAGAGCATATCATTATCCGTAGATGGAATAAACTCCTCAAAGGATTTTTCAATAGACAGATTTAATTCCGATATTGATTTGTCTGTAATTAAAGCAGCCTCAATTGCATCGCCATGATTAATTTTTTCGAGTATTACTTTAAATTTATTTAAATATGTCTGCCTTATCTGCTGTTGGTTTGTTGTTTCCGACATATCGAATAACACGCAAACTATTTTATTCTCTTTTTCAACCTCTTTTTGGCAGCCGCTTACAAAAAATAATAAGAGTAACGCAAAACAGAAACCAATTAATATAACTTTTTTCATATTAATTCTTTCTCTAAAAGTTCATCAGATTTATTTGGTTCCGGTTCCGCTGTACAATGCCAGTCTATATCAATCAAACTCTGCGGAATTTCCGGCACCCGCGGCTCTTTATTATTGTAACACTTCGGCACGTCTGACCTGTTTGCCAGGTTAGTAGAGCGGTAAGCAGAAATTAACCACTCTGAAGATTCTTTAATTGTTATCGCTTCTTCCTTTAATTTTTCATGCGTTTTTGCACGCCTATGTTTTTTCTGTTCAAGATCTTTCTCCGAAATATTTAATTCTTTTACCGCTATTTTTACATCACCTTCGTCTTTTTCAAATTCTTTTAATGCAACTTTAAATCGTTTAGCCGCTTGACTATAGGCTTTATGCTGCGGATGTGTCCCTTCGTGTGCAATTACCGCTGCCACAACAAATAATGCAACATTAATAATTATAAAAACTATTGTTACTTCTGTGCTCGATATTTCTATTCCTAGCAGTTTGCTCACTCCGATTCCCTCAAAATATTTGCTGCGCAGATACGAAAGCCCTGCAAGAAGCATTAATATTATTATTGGTGTAAGAATCAGCCAGAACTTATCGCTCACCGATTTGGATGTCTGCTGTAGTGACTTTCCAAAAAAATGTGCACCAAGCGGTATAATTACACACATGCTGAATGCTGCTATATAAGTTTCTAATTTTCCTTGTCCTAATATCTGCAGAACCAGACTGTTTATAAAAAATTCCGATATGCCTATAGTTATCAGCCAAAACATCATCCATCCGGCTTTTATAGATGGAGGTTCGAACCTGTTAAATTTTTCTTTTGCGACTTTATATTCTGCTAAACTCTCGTTCATCTCCCCTTTTTCTTCGGCGAGTGTATTGTAAGCAATTGTATATCTTTTTAAAGCTTCGCAGTAATCAGGTTTTAATTTATAATCCGATTCTTTCCAGTCTTCTGCTATTTTAGAAATCTGCTGTTCACCCGACTGATTGAGTTCCCGTTCATATTGCGCCTCAATCTCCTGGTCGGTTTTAGGTTCCTTAGGCTTTTCCTCCTTTAGAAAGGGCCAAAATTTCCACTTCCAATTGCGCGCATCTTTTTTTGCACGTTTAACAACACAACGGTAAGAGTATTTTTTCATAATGACCTCCAATAGAAACTATTTATATAAAATGACCATATCCTACATTTCGTTTTGCACAAATACCAAATTGTATTAAAATTTGTTTAAAGATATTTAATATTTCTTTATGAGAAATCTTTATCCCATTTTTTTCATACTTATTTATTTTGAATTGAAATTCGAATTCTATACCTGCCGGCACCTTAATAAATTTTATCGGCTTTGGCTCCTTAAATATGTTCTTAGGATGTGGAGTAATAGCATCGTCTACGATGAGTCTTTGAGATATTTTATATTTTTCAAGTGCTTCATTGTGTAACTCAACAGCTTGTTCATATTTCTTTTTTATCTGTTCGAGTTCTCTTAACTGATTTTTTTCTTGTTCGTTTTTTGAATGATTATTCTTTAGAATCTCTATTTTTTTTTCTAAGCCTTTTCCGGTTTTTTCAAAGACCACCTTCGATTTCTCAAAAGATTCAGATGCTGTTTTATATTCTTGTTTACAAACACCATCATTTACCCGTCTGATTGGAAAGGCATGGAAGAAAGAATTATTGTTTTCAAAAAATATCTTTTTCCAGTTGGTGTATGTTATAATATCCTCGTTTATACTTAATACTTTTTTAACTATCTCATTTATGTATTCCAGTTTTTCTTTCTTCCTCTTATCGCCTGAATCAGGAAAAACATTTTTTAGAACTCCCTTGATAGAACTTCCCGGGATAATGGGTACACCAAGAGTATGATCAAAGAAAAAACCTAGCTGGTAATCGGAATCTTCTCCTTCATTAATTGCATAATGAGAATAACCAGCCCCAATTATTAAACCCGGATAAGTTGTTGTTAATCTGAAACCTTTTGCAAACGGTATGCTAAAATGTTCGAAAAAAGTTTTCCCGTTAATCATTTGTGTATTATTTAGGTATGGATCGAACCCTAATAATTCGGTTAAATCTCTTTTGTGAATATCATTTGTCCACTTCGGTTCATTCGAAGGATGGACATAATAATAATGCGATGCATTATGACCATTAATCGGCATTTTCCACCTCGTGTTTGTCTTCTTTTTCAGTGCTTTTAACATATGTATCAAAGACTAATTTATAAGATGCAATACATTCTAATATTCGGTCCTCTTCGCACAATCGCACATGTGTACTCTTACCAGCTATTCTCTCGGTAACAATTCTCAATAAGTCATGTGTGCATTCTTCACTCGTGTAGTAACTATCCTCTTTTAATAAACTTTTTATGAGTTCGCAGGTTATAGATTTAGTTCCTTCACTTCCGCTTGACTTATTAAATGCAGTCAGAGTTTTGATTAGACCTGCTTGCCCAATAGAAGGTCCGATAGAATTCATATAACCTTTATAAATCGATTTAAGTTTTTTTTGCGATGTGAATATTTCAGTTATCATAGGATTAACGGTATCCAGTAACTTTAATGCTATTGGAATAAGTCTATCAATTCTTCGTTGGTTCATAACCCTACCTCACTAATTTTAGAAAATCCATAACCTATCGAATAATTAGCGCCGATTTGAATTACTTCTTTATCGTTGCCAATACATTTTTTAATTTTATTAAAATATCCATTTGAAGTCGTGTCGATTTTTTCTTCACCAAGATAAAAGTATAATTTTGTGCAGCGTGGTAACACTTCTTCATAAAATAAATTTTTACTAGTTCCAGTTTCATCATCAATATTATTTCGAGCTATTACCGGCAGCCGTCTTTCGCAGATGGATGAAAAGATTGTATCGTTAAAAATCGCTAATGATGAAATATCCAGATTAAATATTTTTCGAAGAAAATCTTTAAATTTCTTGTCATTTTCATCATCCCTGGTAGTAAACTTACCACCTTTATCAAAATCCTCTATTTCTAAACCAGTCAAGTCTTCAAATATTACAAAATCCTTACCTTTTAATTCCGGGGTTAATAACTTTTCAAGTATATCATTAAATAAATCTAGGTTATCCAGTTCTTCATGAAATATCGTATAATATTTTAAATAATCCTTTAATGCTTGTGGAGATGTTGTATTAAAATAAACCTTTTGTGAAGAACGTAATGGAAGAGTCAAAAGATTTGCTTCAAAAATAATCATCCTGCCAGGTTTTGAATCACTCCTAGTTTTATCCGAATCTTTCCCTCCCTCAGTATCTATTTTTGTATCTTCACCAAACAGGTATTTAATTTCCCAATCGGACAATACATTAGTTGTTTCTCCGGTTCTCAGTTTTTTTTCAAAATGCTCCCGCATAGAACCTTTTAAACTCGAAGCATTTATTACAGGTATTTTTGTTACCGGATTTCGTTGGATTAATTTATCCACCACACCAAAGTGAATATCTCCTGAGCCCACGTGCATCGGAGTTAGTGTTTCAATAAAAAATAAGTTAAATGAATTCATTATATCTCCTGATTAAATTCTATAAAAAAATTATATCCTATTTTAGTAGGGAATTTGTAGTTATTGGTCATGCTAAAATTTTTATTGGTATAAAATACCGAGCCCGAAGGAACTGCTCGAAAAGAATAAGTTTTATGCCCGCTTTCATTAAGACTCCTAATAGACTCCATTTTTTCAATAATAGAATGCTCTATTCCAATAGGTTTCACATTATTTATAAGATGGGAAAGAAAAACAATTTTCTTTGCGGTTGAAGATAATTTATTTGGAATAGGCTCATTTGAAATAAAAAATTTACTAAAGCCTGTTGGAAACTTTTGCTTAGTGTCTTCATTTATCTCTGAAATTTCTATAATAAATTTACTTTGTTCGCCGCCGACGAAAACAAGGTCTCGTTTTAATCTACTAATTATTTCTACTTCAGCCTCCACAACTACTCCAAAACTATATCCATCGGCAAGCATAAAGTCTTTTTTGCGGTAAAACTCTCCTTTCTTTTTGTTTCTGTCCTCACGCGCAATTCCGGGCTGATCGGTTGGAATAATAATTTTATCCATTTCATATTCCGGATTATAATTTATCTCTCTTGAATTCGAGTATAATTCCCAGGTTTCTTTATTTCCAAGAATTTCTGCGGGATAAGTTTTGCCAGCGGTTACCTTTTTATAGCTGAAATCATTACTTCTAGAAGTTGTAACCGTATCATCTTTCTTGTATTTTACTATCCGGAGTTTACCATCATCACTTTTATAGACATCCGAAGGTAGAGAAAAAAGTATTTCATCAATTTCATTGTTTTTTAATTTTGAAATGAAAACAGGAGAAACTTTATTAATGATTCCCAAATTTAAATCAACTTCATCAAAACCTTTTGCGGGTGAAGTGCCGGTAAGGTCTTTATAATTAGTATCTTTTTTTGGATAACGCATATTAACATCAAGCATATTGTTTTGTTTTAGGAGTATTCGGCGCAAGCAGCCGAGTATAGTTGTTTGCGTAGGGAATCTCAAAGATTTTGCATAAAAACTTTCGCCCCATGAATCAGAGGAACCGAAGAAAAATCTACTCAAAGGAGTAAATGTTATAATATAATAATCGCTCATTATTTTTCTCCTTTTATAAATTTTAGGATATGGAGCATGTTGCCTATCCGGTTTAATTCTTCTTCCGCCTGGTTCCCTTTCAAAAACTTTAGCAAACTTGCTTTTACCAGGGAAGTAAAAAGTTCTTTCTGCTTTTCATTTTCAAACCCTTCATAAAAACGTTTCTCAAGCAGATTATCTAATTGAATTTCACTTCCCAGGTTTATTAATAAAGTTTTGTATTTATCTATTTTGTGGTGAACCGCGGGAAAACCTTTCTCTGAAGAAAGAACAGATTTATAAAGTTCGGAGAATACAGAGAGAATAGGATCGTTGAACCTCATCTGAAAATTTGACTCTGCGCCGGAGTGCTGAATAAATTTAACGGCTAAACCGTTTTTATTTTCTATTCGTTTTGCCGATTCGAATAATTGTTTTTGAACTTCTTCCATTGCAATAGACAGAGGAAATTTGTAGTAAGCAATTACAATGCCTGCCGATAGACTTGTTTTGTCATTGTTTGCACCTGTTATTTTACCGGCTACATGTTCATTGTATAAATCATTAATCCGGGCTGCAAAATCGAGTATAGTTTTAAATCCATCTTTCTCGTTAAATGCGAAAGGCATAATTGCTAAAATATCATCTCCGCCTATATATATAGGTTCACCTTTAAAATCATTTTTCGAAATATTATGAACACACTTGCCAAAAGAGAAAAGATATTTTGATAATTCTTCAGGTGAGCTGAGATGTTTTGCAACTTTCGATAAGTTATCTCCGTCAGCCATGTAAAGAGCATAGTATTTATGGTAATCCTTTAATTCTTTTCTAATTTCAGAATTTTCAAAAAGTATTTGTTCATCTTGATCTTCATATTCCTTAAACAATTTCGAATATTTTTCTTTTAATTCAATAGCAGAAATATCAACTAAAGAAGGGAAAGGTTTTTCATCTTCAATTCCGGTTAACTTTTGAATTTCCTTACTAAAATGACTTCTTAACTTAATGAAACAAAAAGGGCAAAGTTTTTGTTTCTGATTTGCAGGTTTTTCCCATTGTTCAAATACCTCAATTACCGCCGGCAAAGATTTGCATCTGTAACAGGTAGGCTCATTTTTCCCTAATGTAAAAGAACGGTTAAGTTCCACGGCATCGAGATAGCTTTCCACTTCTTTAATTATGTCTTTTTCTTCAATTTTATTTTGAGGTAAAATAACATAATCCAATTGTAAATATTCTTCTATTATTTGCTTTGATAAACCATTTAGATTTTTTGTTGCTTTATAAATATTCTTATTCTTATCAGTAATTGGTCGTATGCATTCCTTTTCAACCAAATTATTTACTATTTGAGCGAACTCCGACTTTACATTATCAGTAATTTCTTTCAGCTCTTTATCAACTTCTTTTTTATTTTTTAAAATTGTTGCAACAATGCGGTCAGGGAAAAGTCCGGCTGTAATCTTTTCTATTTTATCTTCTTCATAAGATGGTTTAATAATTTTGTAATTTTTTTTATCCAGTTTATCATAAACCATTTTTATAATCATTGAAAAAAGGTAAGAGCCGAACCAAAGTTCCCGCGTTTTTTTTGAATGTTTCATCACTTCATATATCGGACCGATATTGAAGCCGATTAGATTCTTTTCTGTACTCATAATGTTTTAATCTTAGTTGTTGTTAAAAGTTTTATAAAGTTGTCTACACGTTGGGCTAGCCCTTCGGCAGCTGAGCTTGGAATCAAAGTTGTGTTAATTTTATTAACCGCGTCATGTATAAAATTGGTATAACTAAACGACGCCGGAGTGTAAAACGGTTCTATGTTGCCGTCTACGGAAAACTCAAATTTTTTATTCGGGTAAATTTTGTTCACGTACAAGCTTGTATCTTTAATCATGCAATAAATTCTTGCAGTATTATTTTCTTTGAGTGCTTTAAAAAACAATGGTGAGTTTATGCGGTCAATTCCTTCCGGAAAGTCGATCCCGATAGTTTTTCTATAACTTTGCCATTCTTGAGATTTTGAATAGCCTAACAATGGCTTTATGGCTTTATAATCTTCGCCAGTTGGAATAGCAGCATCTGTTTGGTCGATGTTTCTTGTTCTATTATAAGTTGATGAAAATGCAAACTTTTTCTTAATTCCTCTTTTTTCCCATCGAATATCTGGAAGAAAATACTCCATCAGTATCGATTTATAATAAGTGGAACTTGCTGTATTTCTGCCTGGAATATTAATGCCCGATTTAAGAAGCGAATAAAAGTACTTTATTTGAAAGAAAATATTAGAATCAGAAGTGTTTGTTGTTTCCCAATAATAAACTGTTTTATATTTATTTTTTATCTCCTTCTCAAAATCTTTTTGAGTTTGATTTTCATCTGTAAAGCCCCCATATCCTTTTGAACCGAAAGAACCAAAATTTTCACATGCAAATACTTTTGGCAGAATTTCTTTTATCTGTTTTACAATAGCAGAATTAAAATAAGTATTAAATATTAGTTCAATATCATTGTACCGAAAAAGTTTATGTTTACCAAAGTAGGGCTCTTTCCCCTGCGCCACTTCTTTCGGATAATCATTTTCTAACTTTGCAGAAATAGTTAATTGGTATTTTTGCTTCTCGATCTTATGCTCATTGTAAAGGTACTTATCAATTCTCGGTTTCAAGTCGCTCGCTCTCAGAGTTGCACCTAAGTGGTTATGCTGAAAGTGGATATAAGGCGTGTGCTGTTTCAGTTTAAATGTAAGTTTATAGTCACTCATGATTATCTCGTTTTTTAGATGATTTTGAATCTTTCAACCAATAATTTCTAATTAGATACTGACCAATTCCTGTGGTTAATGAAATTAAAATTATACTGATCCAAAATGGCCATACTGGTTGCCAACTGAACAAAAATTTTGGAATACTATCAAATGCTGGTAATACATTCATCCCCAAGATCCCGGCTAATATTGTCGGTATTATAAAAAGAGTAGCTAGTCTAGTCAGCTTGTGAGCCTCTTTTTCTTGTGCCTTTATAGCTTTCGTTTCCGTTTTTTCTGCAATAATACTTGCAAACCTATTAAGCTCATCTATCTCACTATCCAAATTTTTTACATCTCCGGGTATCCTCATAATTTTTTGAAGCATTTCGTATATTTCTATACCTTGCTCCTGTGCTGTTATTTCTCTAAAGTAAATTTTATTTACAAACATGATATAAAATTTATATAGTTCCTCAATTTTTTTTTCAATTTTATCCAGGTCTTCCTTCGCATCTATTAAATTGGAAACATGTGTAACTTCCTCCGAGAAACTCAATACTGTTGCTCTTTGCAGCAAACACAGCTCAGCCATTTTATAATATATTGTTTGTAGATGCCTCACTAAAAAAGATGAACTATATTTTTCTAAATCTGAAAAGTCAGAGGTAAGCATCACAAAACTAAAGCGGGATATACCATACAATGTACCATAAGTTACCCATCGAGTATATGTTTGTTCTTTCAGTAAATTTTGTTTTACAAATTTATCCGTATGCATCGGTGAGGTATCTATAAATATATAACTATACCACCAGTCGCTGGTTTCAAAGCTGTAATATTTTTTTCTTTCCCGGTTATCTTTTAATGAATATTCACCGATATCAATATCCCTTCCGTTTTCTATCTGATTTAACGTGTTTACAAGCGTTGTATTCCCATACCAGCAGACAACATGCATTCTATCATCAAGCACAGGGCAGATATTTATTTTATAATCATTATTCTTTTCTTTCCTCGTATCATCTTTATATCCTTTTCGTTCTTGTTCGAATAAGAAAAATGGCGGAAATAATCCTTCAATAAATTTTGGCAGTAAAAACGTACCGTATTTTATATTCTCTATCTTCCGGTATTTTTCAAAATCCTCATACAAATTTTTATCATCTTCATTTTGATTCATGTTCCCAATCCAAATTGCATCAGGGACCTCAGCCTTTTTTGTACCGCATAATAACTGTTCTTCAGGAGTTTTATCTTTATCACCGGTGTAAATTGAATCCGACTCAAGATCATAAAATGGGATGTATAATCTCCTTCCGAATTTATTAATCTTTAATATATCATCTTTATTAGCGTAATGGTGATTTCGGAGATGAAACGATAATATCGCTGTTCCTGTCTTATAAACATTCAGTAATATTCCATCAATATCTAAATTATAAACCGAACCATTCCCAAATAACTTTATATTATATTTTTGTTTTTTATCCATTTGATATTCAAAATGATGGATCAAATCCTCATCGGCGCCGATAAAACTTAAATCCTTATCTAAATCATACAATACTTCTTTTACATAATCATAGAAGTAATTAAACTCATTAAAAATATCTCCATGACTGAGTTTAAGGGGCGCTCTTTTCCATTTTTCATTCTTTAAAAGTTCACTTGTGAAAAACTTTATATCTAATTTTTCCTTAAGGCAAGTTTCATCGTCAACATCCCACTTTCTCCATTTAAATGGAAATAAAAATATATGATGACTGTAAATTTTTTCTTTTACCGGCATATTAATTATCTCATTTTTAATTTCATTTATTTCTTCTGATGTAAAGTGTCCCTTTGCAAAACCGAAAAATCCCTTTTCACCCCCGCCGTAGTATACTTTTTTTAATTTTATAAATTCTGAATATTTTTCTATTAAACCTTGTTTCCCAAAACCATAATGGACTAATTGTTCATCAGTATAAATTATCAGTCTTTTATAATTTCCATACATTCTATCTGTAATGGGACTAAATTTAGCAGTAAAGGATTTAATGACGGTTATACCATTTTCAGAAGAGGAATTTTCTTTAATCGATTCCTCTGCAAGTCTTTCATCTTCTTCGGTAACACCCTGCGCTTTCCTGTCGTACGCCCTTATCTCTTTTATTTCTGCTTTTGTTGCACACATACATTCCATCGCGGGAATAAAGCCTTTATCGTTAGCTGCAATTAACTGCTGCCTTCTATTAAGCTTAATTTTTAATAATTCAGCAGTTTGTTCAATAGAAGAATTTTTCTTTTCATCTTTATTATGATGATCAATTATTATTGTGCCCTGCGGAATATCTATATCAATAATTAATTCAATTAAAACCGGTGTCTCATCTGAACCAATGTTGTTTACTTCATCTATATATGCAGAAACCTTTGCATTTTCCCATATTAAATTTTTATCAAAATACTTAACCTTTTTTTCTACAAGTATATTCCTTATGCAAAGCATCTCTGCATCATATCCGCCCAGAAAGAAAACAAAACTGTTCATATAGTCTATCTCATCTAATAAAAAACAAATTAGAAAATAACTTCATACATACGCTTAACAACTAAATTTCAAACCAATATCATTACCAAACACCAAAACCAAATTTCCCAAGCTAATCAGCACAAATCTGTTTAATCAGCACAAATCTGTTTAATCAGCTTCCGATAGCTAACGGATCTGCGTGCCATTATCCCATTTCAAACTAACACTATTCAAAATCACACAATCTTACACAATACATTCTTTTTCCCCCGCTGCTAAAACCATTCTAATTGTTCTGCCCAATAATTCCCCGGGTTGCGCAGCGCTCAAAAATAAAATTAAGAGGTTGCTGCGCACTCCGGCAAAATTGATTCAAACTAACGAATTCCGAAAAATAAATTTCGCATATCGATTTAATCGAATCATCCGATTCCATCATTCACAATTCATAATTCATAAATCATAATTCATAAATCATAATTCATAATTCATAAATCCTAACTCCCTGCCGGTGGTGTTGTCTCCTCGCCGCTGCCCGCGCCTCTTCCTTTTGCTATCGGACTAAACTTTTGCTGCATCTCTTTGTTACCGGCGTATGCTGCTTTTATAAAATTTCTGAACTTTTTTATTTCCGCAGATAAATTTTTTACGGCAGCGTCCCTTGCAGTGGTAGCGGCTGCCTGGCTATTTTTTCCGCTTTCCTGCGTTGAATCAGCCCCGCTTAATTTTTGGTAACTTGCGCTAAATGCCGGTATGTCTTCTGCAAGAAGTCCGTTACCCGTTAATTCATCGCCGTGCTCAAGCAAAAGTCCTTGAAAATATTCACCCCACGTTAAAATGGATTTTACTGTTCGTGGTTGTACATCGCCTACTCGAAATTTTTTCAACAATGCTTTGTCTTCGCCAAAGGCTGCTTTAGCCGCGTTTTGTATTTTTACAATAAAAGCGAGTAGTTCATCAAAGGCATTGTTCTGCTCAATTGTTTTTTCATTAACAAGCTTTATTGCTTTTAATTGGTAATTGTTTTTTTGTTTTGCTGTTTCGTAAGCGCCCGTTATCGCGGCTTCTTTTGCTGCCGTCATTCCTTTTTCTGTTAATGCCGCGCGGTTAGTTTCTACCGAACTTAATAAAGCGGCAGCATCTTCGAGAGTATAATCTGCTGTTTTACTCATGGTTTGTTTCTCCAATTTTATTATAAAAAAGATTAATTTTTTTTACGTTTTTTGGAAGAATTCTTCGAAATTTTATTGTTTTCGAAGAATATTCCCTTACAATCCCATCCAAACCTTGTCACAACTCATCCAAACCTTCTCACAACTCATTCAAACCTTCTCACAAGTCATTCAAACCTTCTCACAAGTCATTCGAACCTTCTCACAAGTCATTCAAACCTT
>CAYJPN010000028.1:0-69463 GCA_964372115.1 uncultured Ignavibacteriaceae bacterium | reverse complement strand
TGTAATCAGTTTTTTTACTCTCAAAAAGAAATTTGGGTTTTTAAGGGTTGACTACGTATAGGCATCTACTTTCAAATTAAGCATAAACTCCTCGGTCGTCCCCGGTTTTAGACTTGTAACAAAATACATATCTATCTCCCCTTTGCCTTTAGCGTCAACTTTCCCCCGGTATTCGCATTCAAAATATTCTCGGATAAGGTCGTATGTATAAGCAGAGATATTAATCCTTCCCGGCTCGCAACTGCTTTCCATGCGGCTTGCAATATTTACTGTGTCACCCCAAATATCATAAGTAAACTTTTTAGTACCTACCACGCCGGCAACAACATTTCCTGAATGCACACCTGCGCGCATCTGCCATTTAACAGCGGATGTTTTATTTCTGTCATTAACATAGTTGTGCATTTGCATAGCAGCCATAACAATTCTTTGTGCATGATCTTCGGTCTCACGTGGCAACCCGGCGCCAATCATATATGAATCACCAATTGTTTTTAATTTTTCAAGACCGTATCGCTCAATTATAGCATCAAACATTTTAAACATGTCGTTTAGTTCGTTTACCAATTTTTCAGCCGGCAATGTAGCCGATATATTTGTAAAGCCTTTGAAGTCGGTAAAAAGAATACTTATCATTTTGAACTCTCTCGGTTTTGTGAATCCCTTTTCTTTTAGTTCTTCAACCAACTGAGCCGGTAATATATTTAGCAGCAGTGCATCGGATTTATTTTTTTCTACCTCAAGTTCCTGAGTCCTTTCTTTAACAACCCGCTCTAATTCCACGCTTCTCTGTTTTATTTGAAAAGTTTTGTAAAGATATGTTCCATAAATGATACCGCCTGCAAATAAAATCATTATAGCGCGAAACCACCAGGTATTCCAGAATGCAGGATTAATTGTAAAGGAAACAGAAGCCGTTTTTGTGCTCCACACGCCATCGGCGTTACGCGCCCTTACTTCAAAAATATAGTCGCTTGGCACCAGCGATGTGTATTGAACTGTGGTCGCTGATGTGTTTTGCCAGTCGTGGTCAACACCAACAAGTTTGTATTGGTATAAAATATTTTCAGGTGATTTAAATGATAGACCTATCCAATTAAAGTTCAGGTAATTTTCAGTATAACTTAAAGAAAGTCCGTCTTTAATTTCCAGTTGTTTTTCGGTTTCCTTTTTTACGGTAATGCTTGTAATATATATTGGAGGCGGAATTGCATTTGGGTAATCAAGGTCAGGATCGTAGCGCGTAACTCCTTTAACCGTCCCAAACCAAAGATGACCTTTGCTGTCTTTATAAGCTGCATTTGTAATCATCTCGTTTGATAAAAGACCCGATTGAACCGTAAAAACTGCAAACTTTTTTCCGTCAAATTTGTTTAATCCATTATTAGTCCCAATCCAAATATTTTTTTGATCGTCTTCGATAGTAAAGTAGCATACATTGTTGGAAAGTCCCTGATCCTCTTTATAAAAAGTAAACGCACCGTCTTTAAATTTGGCAACTCCGCCATTATAAGTAGCAATCCAAATATTTCCATTCGAATCTTCATTTAGGGAATAAATCTTTTTAATATTCCCTTCCGGATCTAGAAAATTTTTAAAGTTTACACCGTTCCATCTGCTTAATCCATTATTGTACGTACCAAACCATATCTGACCATATCTGTCTTCAATGATAGAATATATTTCGTCATCTGGCAAGCCATCTTTTTTTGTAAACATTTTAATTTTTTTTCCATCGAACATCCCAACCCCTGAATTTCTGGTTCCAAACCAAATGTTTTTATCGGTGTCTTCATATATTGTTTGCACATGATCTCCTTCGAGAATTCCATGTGTAATTATTCTGTTGTCCACGAACAAACTAACACCATTATCAGTTCCTATCCAGATAGTTCCTTTGGAATCTTCAATTACAGACCAAATAAGATTTCCGGCTAATCCATCCGCAGTTGTATAATGATTAAAACCTGTTTCCGAGAGTCGGCTTAATCCTTCAGGCGTGCCAAACCACATGTTTCCGTTTTTATCCTCACATATGGAATAAACCGAATTTCCGATTAACCCCGTGTCTTTATTATAGCCTAAAAATTTTTCACTTGCCAGCATTGATATTCCGCCTTCAAAAGTACCGAACCAAAGATTGTCTTCGCGGTCTCTTTTTATAGTAAGAATAATTTTACTTTCTATTCCTTGCCCAGGGCGAATGGATGTGAAACTTCCTTTATTAAATTTACTGATCCCTCTTTTAGTTCCAATCCACAGATTTCCGAGTTTATCTGTTTCGAGAGAGTAAATCACACTATCTAGAAGTCCTTCATTAATGTTAAAATTTGTAAACTTTCCTCTTCGTAACCTGCTCAATCCCCCGCCTTTTGTTCCGAACCACATGCCTCCGGATTCATCCCTCGTAATAGCTTTTATAACATTATGAGGCAATCCATCTTTTATAGAATAATTTACAAATGCTTTTCCATCGTACCGGCTTAATCCATATTCAGTACCTATCCATAAATGATGGTTTATACTGTCATAATATATTGATTGAACAAAATCGCTTATCAACCCGTCTTTGGCAGTTAGGGAAGATCTTTTATTTCCTTTAATGACTGTAACACCACCTTGCGAAGTTGCTAAAAATATTGAACTATCCATTCCCCTGCAAATTGCCCAAACGCGTCCTTTGCCAATACCATCTTTTTCTGTAAGATTTTTAAACTTACCTTTATCAAATTTGCTAACGCCTTTTTCCGTACCAATCCAAATAGTATTAGAATAGTCCTCTGCAAAAGCCGTAACCGATACATTTAATAATCCTTCTTTTGTAGAAAAGTTAACAAAATGTTTTCCGTCAAATCGCGATATTCCAGCAAGTGTACCTATCCAGATATAACCTTTTGAATCCTGATGAATGGACGTCACGGTTGATTGGGGCAGCCCATCTTCAACATTGTATGACCGGAACGGGTAACGCTGTGCAATAGCAACTGATAAGACAGCGGTTGAAAAACAAAGGATTAAAAAAAGTTGTTTTATCATGTAAGGTTATTTCTTCAAGCACATAGTTTATTTTGGTATCAATATTATAGGTTCTTGAGAAAAGAATCAATCATTTATATGTTTTTTTTTTCCTATTTGAAATTACAACAAGTTCATTGTTCTGTCTTGCAATCGGTGACTAACAGAATATGGTATTGATTTACCCATAACATGCGAAAATTTTTGGAATGAAATACTTTTATTACACAAAATTAAAAAAAAATTATAAAGACTCGATAATTAATAAAAACTTTACTATTTTCTATAAAATCTTATATATTATATCATTGGTTCTTTTCGCTTTTTGAAACTTAAATATTTCGTTATATTTGTACAGTTAATAGAAGCATAACACGGTTAGAGTTCATTATTTAAGGAACTAAATGCAAATTGTAAAAATAGATTTTCTGACAAAATTTAATAAACTTCTCAAAATGGCTCAAAATACGGAGGCTGAATTTCCGGATCAGTTTTGCGAATTTTTAGTTGAAGAATTTGAATTCCAGGCTGTTGTAGCCTTCCGTATTATCGAGAATGAAAAGTTAGTTGTTTTAGGGCGCTCTTCAAACGCAAGGAAAGCCTATCTGAAAAATACTCACTTCAGTTGCGGAACTTGCAAATCACTAAAATCACCATCAGGTTCAATCTCATTCAACAGTCAAACCGATTGCGAGCTACAAACTTCCGAGTATGTAATTTATGAAGGCTGCCTTCACGTAAAAATTAATGATAGCGAAAAAATTCTTCTCAAAATTGCAAAAAAAACTCCCTTTTCAAAAACAGACAAAGAACAAATAGAAATAATTGGCGAAACGACCGCTGCGTTGTTAAATTCTTTTGTTGGAAATTCACATACTTCATCTTCGGCTGTTAACGATATTATAACCGAAATTGCGCATGAACTACGCACACCTACAAACAGTATTATGGGCTTCGCATCACTTTTAAGTGAAGATAATCTTACTTCATCCCAGGCAGAGTATGTAACTACCTTAAAAGATAACGCCTACAGTCTTCTTTCTCTTATGAACGATTTAATAGATATTGCAAAAATTGAAAAAGGGATAAATAAACCTTTAATTACAAATATCAATGTCAGATCTTTTATTGATGAAGTTATTAAATTGTTTAAAGATCGTCCCGGGACAAACCAGTTTGAGTTTATCATAACAGTTGATAAAGAGGTACCCGATTCGCTTAAAACCGACGCACAAAGACTTAGATACATACTAATGAACGTTATAACTTATGCAATGAGATTAACAGAGCATGGTAAAATTTCGCTTACGGTTTCTGGCGCCGCTAAAGACAAAATTTCATTTAAAATTATTGATTCCAGTTCGGGAATACCTTCCAATAAATTAAAAGATATTTACAGACCCTTTATTCTTTCCGAAATGGGAGATAAAAAATTCGGCAACGCAACCGGTCTTGGTCTTGTTTTATCGAAAAAATATATTGAACAATTAAACGGCGAAATAGATATTTTAAGCACACTTGGCAAAGGAACAACTTATAATTTTACAATAGGTGTGGAAACCATATCTCCAATTGAAACCCAAATTAGCGCCCTGCCAAAAGTCTCGGGCACTAAAAACCGGGTGTTGGTTGTTGAAGACGATTACGCAACCTCAAAACTTTTAAGCAATTATTTAAACAAATGGGGTTACGAACCCACAATTGTTAACTCGGCAGATCAGGCGCTCAAGGCAGTTGAAAAGGAAGTATTCCTCGCTGTTCTAATGGATATAGTACTCCCTGACGCAAATGGATTTGAACTTTTAAAGAGAATCAGAGAGCACAAAAATGCAAAAAACACACCTGTAATTGTTTGCTCGGTTGAAGCTGAACAGCAAAAAGCATTTATGATGGGTGCGGTTGAGTACTTCGTAAAACCAATAAAATATAAATATCTTGTTGAAGTTTTAACAAGTTACCGGCTCAAAAAAGATTCTAACATTCTTATTGTCGATGATGATGTACCTACATTAAACTTGATAAAAGAGGCAGTGGTGCAAGCAGGGTATAACGCAATAGCTGATTCTCGCTCGGCGAGGGTTGCAGAAGTAATTGAAACTATGAATCTGGATTTGGCAATTATAGACCTTGATATGCCGGAAGTAAACGGTTTTGAGCTTATAAAGAAAATAAAGAGTCAGCCCAAATTTGCGAAACTCCCAATCATCATTTACACAGGCAAAGAAAACTACAAGGAAGAAATAAAAAAGATAGACGGTATGTTTGCCGATCTTCTACATAAAAGCTCTTCTAACATTGAAGATTTAGCTGATACGATTACGCAGATGATTAATAGGTACGATGAACCATCTAAACCTGAAGAAATTAAAGAAGAAAAAGGCACCGTAAAAATTCTGCTTGTTGAAGATTACAAACACAGCCAAATAATAGTAACAAGACTTCTTAAGAAAAACAATTTCGAATCGATTGTGGTTGTTGAAAATGGACTTGAAGCGTTGGAACAGGCTAAAATTCAAAAGTACGATTTGATACTTATGGATATGCAGATGCCGGTAATGAATGGCTTTGAGGCTACGGAAAAAATAAGACTTCTGCCCGAATATAAAGAAACCCCGATTATTGCATTAACGGCATTTGCAATGAAGGGCGACAGGGAAAAATGTCTTGAAGCCGGCGCTACGGATTATATTCCGAAGCCAATTGACAGCCAGGAATTTATAGAAAAAGTAAAATTTTATACCGATAATAAAGTGAACGCCGGGGCATAACCGGCGCTTACACCTTTCTTTATACTCCAATTTTAGTGCAAATTTTGTTAAGTTTGGTTTCTTTATTTCGTAATTATTTAAAAACAATTTTATATGATAAATCCAACTCCCAGAGTACGTTTTGCTCCCAGCCCTACCGGATATTTACATGTTGGCGGTTTACGCACAGCTCTTTATAATTATCTGTTTGCAAAAAAAAATAATGGCGAGTTCATTCTTCGAATTGAAGATACAGATAGAAACCGGTATGTGGAAGGCGCTGTAGATAGTTTAATTAACACACTAAAATGGGTGGGATTAGATTACAATGAAGGACCCGATAATGGAGGGAAATATGGCCCGTATTACCAATCGCAGCGACTTGAAATTTATAAAGAATATGTAAATATTTTATTGAACCAGGGTAACGCTTACAAATGTTTCTGCACCACAGAAAGGTTAACCCAACTTCGCGAAACTCAGCAAAAAGAGAAACTCCAGGCTAAATACGATAAACATTGCATTCACCTAACACAAGATGAGATTGACCGTAATCTCGATTCAAATATGCCTTATGTAGTCAGGTTAAATGTTCCTGAAAATAAAACAATTGAATTCGATGATATAATTCGCGATCACATAGAATTTTCGAGTGACACAGTTGACGACCAGATATTGATTAAGAGTGATGGTTACCCGACATATCACCTCGCGAATGTAGTGGATGATCACTTGATGAAGATAACGCATGTTATTAGAGGTGAAGAGTGGCTTCCATCTACACCGAAGCATGTTTTATTATACGATTTTTTTAATTGGGAACGACCTGAATTTGCACATCTACCTTTGCTCCTTAACCCGGATAAATCAAAACTAAGTAAACGGCAGGGTGATGTTGCGGTTGAGGATTACCGCGACAAAGGATATCTAAAGGAATCCCTAATCAACTTTGTTGCGCTCCTCGGGTGGAATGCAGGGGACGATCGTGAATTTTATTATTTAAATGAATTGGAAGAACATTTTAGTTTAGAGCGTGTTAATAAATCGGGTGCAGTATTTAATGTTGAAAAGCTTAATTGGCTCAACTTCGAGCACCTTCGCTCAAAACCGGTTTCGGAAGTTTTGAAAATGTTAAAGGAAGACCTGTCGAAATCTATATTTGACAATAACAATTTTTCTGATGAATATCTTATTCAAGTTATTGACGCTATGAGGGAAAGAGTTTCGTTTGTAAAAGAATATGCAGAAAAAAGCCCTTATTTTTTTGAAGCCCCGAACGGGTACGATGCGGAGGTAATAAAAAAGAGGTGGAAGGAAGATTCCCCACAACTTCTAAAAAAGCTTGCTGAAAATATATCCGTTTTACAAGAGGACGCAACCAAAGAAGATTTTGAGCATGCGCTTCATAAAACAGCCGAGGAAGCCGGTGTGGGCGTCGGGAAATTAATTCACCCGGTTAGACTTGCTGCCTCCGGCATGGGTGTTGGTCCGGGTGTTTACGATCTTTTAGTTGTTCTCGGCAAAAACGAAGTTCTAAAAAGAATAGAAACCTCAATTGAAAAAATAAAAATTTAATCCACTGGATTTATAATTATGAGTAACGAAAAAATGACCACAGAAAATAATAGTGCAAACAATATCCCGTCAAATTTCATAAAAGAAATTATTGATGATGACCTCGCTGCGGGGAAATATTCAAAAGTACACACACGTTTTCCCCCCGAGCCAAATGGCTATTTGCACATCGGGCATGCTAAATCAATTTGTCTTAATTTCGGTTTAGCAAGAGAGTACAAAGGATTGTGCAATCTTCGTTTTGATGACACAAACCCTACAACGGAAGATGTTGAATATGTTGATTCGATTATGGAAGACGTACGCTGGCTTGGTTTTGATTGGGAAACAAGATTGTTTTACGCATCCGATTACTTTGACAACCTTTATGAGTATGCTGTTCAACTTATAAAAAAAGGAAAGGCTTATGTAGACTCGCAGCCTTCCGATCAGATAAAAAACACACGCGGCACGCCAACCGAAGCTGGACAAGAAAGTCCTTACCGAAATAGAAGTGTAGAAGAAAATTTGGATTTATTTGTACGAATGAAAACCGGCGAATTTAAAGACGGCGAGTTGGTTTTAAGAGCGAAGATAGATATGTCGTCCCCGAATATGAACATGCGCGATCCGATTATGTACCGCATACGTCACGCAAATCATCACCGTACCGGGGACAAATGGTGCATCTACCCGATGTACGATTACGCTCACGGTCAGTCCGATTCGCTTGAAGGTATCACGCATTCAATATGCACATTGGAGTTTGAAAACCATAGACCCCTTTACAACTGGTTTGTCGAACAACTTGAAATTCATCATCCCCGGCAAATTGAATTTGCAAGGTTAAATTTGAGCTACACTATAATGAGCAAACGAAAACTTCTGCAGCTTGTAAATGAAAAAATAGTAAACGGTTGGGATGACCCGCGTATGCCAACTATTTGCGGTTTAAGACGGAGAGGCTACACACCCGAATCGTTAAGAAATTTTTCTGAACGCATCGGTGTTGCAAAGCGCGATGGAATGATTGATGTTGCGTTGCTCGAATTCAGTATTAAAGAAGATTTAAATAAACGCGCTCAAAGAGTAATGGCAGTTTTGAATCCTTTAAAACTAATCATCGATAATTATCCGGATGACTTAGTTGAAGAATTAGATGCCGTTAACAACCCCGAAGATGAAACGATGGGCTCTCGAAAAGTACCCTTCAGCAAAGAACTTTATATTGAACAGGATGACTTTAGGGAAGACCCTCCGAAAAAATATTTCAGACTTTCACCCGGCAACGAGGTTAGACTCCGCTACGCATATATAATAAAGTGTGTAGATGTAATAAAGAATGACGATGGAAGTATAAAGGAAGTTCATTGTACATATGATCCCGAAACAAAAAGCGGTTCAGTACAAAGCGGAAGAAAAGTGAAGGGAACAATTCACTGGGTTTCGGCGCAACATGCAATTGATACAGAAGTAAGATTGTATGATAGACTATTTACTGTTGAAGATCCCTCAGAAGATAAAGAAACAGATTTTAAATCTTTTATCAATTCAGATTCATTAACCGTTTTGAAGAATTGTAAGCTGGAACCATTTATTAAATCGGCAAAAAGCGGTGACAAATTTCAGTTCGAGCGTCTCGGTTATTTTTGTGTCGACTCAAAGGACTCATCCGAAAATAATTTAGTGTTTAACAGAACAGTCCCGCTTAGAGATACATGGGCAAAAATTGAGAGAGCATAAAATTTCAAATACTGCTTTTAAATCTTAATTATTTATAAACCTGCCGGAAGTCAGGTTCATAAATAATATTGTATCTAAATTTCTTTGTTTTCGTTTTTTACTGTCAAACTCACTATTTTAAATCACTTAAGGCTATCTCAATTCATCCGATTCATGCCAGCCGCTCGATGTCGTGGTATTACTTTCGCACAAGGTGGCTGAACGCTCCGACTGCCAGCGGACTAAACAAACACACAATCTCTCACAGCCGGAATGTATCGAAACCGCCGGAACTGCACGAAAGATTTCTCACCCGGCATCCACTGGGGCGGATCAACCAAACCGCTGCGCACTGCGTTATCTCAACAAAACCATCTTTTTTATCTCGCTGTACCTGCCGCTTACAATTTTGTAAAAGTAAACTCCGCTTGATAAATTTCCAGCATTAAATTCAACTTCGTAATAACCGGCATCTTTGTATTCGTCTGTTAATGTTATTACTTCTTTTCCGAGAATATCAAATATTTTTACAACTACTCTTCCGCCTTCGGGTATTGAATATTTTATTTTTGTTGATGGATTAAACGGGTTAGGATAATTCGATAGAAGTTGAAAATCTTTTCTTATAAAACTTTTATCTTCAATTGATGTAATTGAGTAGTCAAATTCAAAAAATTCATCCGCATCGATGTTACTGTCTCCGTTGCCGGAAGGAACTTGTGTTGTAAGCTCTCCGCCATCATTGGTGGCATAACGCCCGACAGCTATGTAAAGTTTCGAAGGAATATATCCGAATTCTGATTGTACATTAACGGTTCCCTCAAGATAACTTCCCGCAGCATTCTGAGTTGAACCGGAAGCATCAAACCAGGAGTTGTAATTATTTGTACTTTCATTTGCAAGAAAAGCAGACCACCCGACAGTCGTTCCAGCTTTTGCCCATGGAGCGCTCTGCTGGGTGCGAAGTGAATCTGCTAATAAAATAAAAACATCTTTGCCGACTGATTGTGCAGACTGGGTTGCAAGATATAATTCGCTTCCATTCCATGCTAAGTAAAGTTCCGCACCCGCATTAGATACAGCCAATCCTGCAGAAGCATCTAACTGTCCATCAATTGTAAAAGTTTGAGAACCTCCTCCGAAATTAATCTGAAAGTCCTGTCCATTGTTATTGTTCCAGGTATCATCATTATAGTGAATAACAAAAGCAACTTCTTCAATTAACTGATCCGGTTTGTTGAAAGGACCAATTTTAATTTTTAAAGTATCATTTAAAGGACCATTAAAAGGTGACTCTACTGCCGGACCTGTACCATTAAATAAGGTGGTTCCTGTAGTCCAATAAGCCTGGTTTGGGGTTTGCCAACTGCTTCCCTGGTTGTTAACTCCCCAATGAAGTTTAGCGCCCTGTGCTGCGCCTGATATTATGATAGTTATAGAATCATTTATTGTAGGCTGTTGTGGAAACCAGGTAATACCACCCGAACCTGTCCCACCGTTATTCTCTCCAACCCAAACATGTTTTATTTGGGACTTGCTTACATTATTGTTATTATCTTTTGCTTCGATGTAATAATCTAAAAGTTTATTGTTTATACCTGTTATTTCAGCCGAAAATTCTTCCGCTTTATAGGATGGAAGCGGATTTGTCTGCGGATTAATATATAAGCCTGTCATATCTATTTCATTCCAGGCACTCACATCAGAGCCGCCGGTAAAGGTTTCATTTTCAATTGACGAAATGGGATTCACGCCATCGTTATCTGTTCTATATTTTAATTTAACGTATGCCAGCCCGCTGTAATCATATACATATGACCAAACCTTAAAGTTCGAAGGCTGCGCAATCCCCCATTCGGTACCACCGGGATTGTATGGTTCCCGCTGCGGCGAATAAATTGTCGGACCGGTAACATCATTTCCACCCTGGACAATACTCATAACTTCCTGTGTTGTAAGATTGCTGCCGCGTGTAGGATGAGAGTCCCATATACCGTTGAGCGAATAATCCCAGTACCAGTAATCACTCGCTTCTGCATTCAACATAAACTTCCATGCATTTTGCACTGCCGGGTTTGAAGGATTAATTTGGTTTGCGGTAAGCATAATATTTTTTGCGGCAGTAATTACTCCCCAACTATTTCTGTCTGCTGAATATCCGTCACTACCCGGATCGGCATTCCATTTTTTAAATTCAGGATCACCATTATCGGCACCGCTCCAACTCCCGTCTTCAACATGGATAATATCATCCACGGCGGGTGGGAACATCTCTAAATAATCTTGAATTGTGGTACAAATAAAACGGGAATTATTTGCTTGCAGCCAATTTACAAAACTCTGAAAATTACTGTTGTAATAGGATTCACTGCCGCCGCCGTAATTATCGCCATCATGCGCAAGTACAATTAATGTCGGATGATTCGGATCAGAATTATCGCTTTCAAACTGACTCATTACATTTTCATAGTTAAGCGCACCAAATCCGCCGCGTCCATCTTCATTTCCAAGATAACGACTTGATGGGACCGCAATCATTTTTGTTTTTTGCCCGGTTTCAGGATCAACATACTCTACAAAATGCGGTTGATGAGCCCATTGAGTAGAAACTTTCGTTGGCGCCCATAAACCGTTTAGCTGCACCCAATCATTAGGATCGGGATTTTGTACATCTGATTTATTAGCTTCATAAAGATTACCACCTGTGTTGAACGGATAATTTTCTGCCGCTCTTTCAAAGTGGGCATTATCAATCAGCACCCAGTCAATTCCTTCTGCAACCAAAGCAGGAATCATTTTAGGAGTAAAAGCATTCTCCGGCGGAAAGATCCCTTTGGAATAACTGCCACTAAAGTTTTGCGACATGATTTGTTTATGCGCCTGAATTTGTTTGCGAATATCAATTTCATCAATTAAACCCATCAACGGGTGATGATAGCCAAATGCAACCATATCGAGTCTTGGATTGCCGAGATATGTTTGCAGGGTTTTTATGCTGTTCCAACTACTCTTCCAGTTTGAAAAATTTTGATTACCATTTGACTCCAGGTTATTTAGATTTTCAATCAGTGATCCTGAAAAACTTACCTGGGCTCCGAAATGCAGCATGTTTGCGCTAATACCCTTTTGAACTGCATTTTTGGGCCATGATGTATATGGTCCTGTCCGCTGGTTATGAATATCAAAGACTGAAAATGGATACCTGTTATTTTGCTCCGTCTGAATAATAGACTCATACGGCCAGTAAATAGGCTGATGCATATGCCATAGAAAAGCAATGTAGATGGGAGGATTATTCTTTATATTTATTTGCTGAGAAAATCCTGCACAGCTAAGTAAAAGAACCAAAATAAAAGTAAAATATTTTTTCACAATACCCTCGGGTTTATTTAATCACAGTGAAAATAGATATTAAAATTTTAAATGTCTATTTGAGTTACCGTTTAAGTTAAAATATATTTCAAACTATTGCATTGGTAAACCAATTTTCTTAATATCAGACGTTTATTGCTAAACTATTTTTAAATAACTAATGTGAGGAAATGAATGAAAAAATTCTATTTTCTTTTTGTGTTTATTTTATTGTCTTATATCGCATTTGCACAATCTTACCATACAATTAATATAGACGGGAATAATGATTTTAATACTACAACAGAACGATTAAGCACAACCAGCGGAACTGATCTTTACAGCTACATTACATGGGATAAAGATTATTTATATGTGGGGTTATCAGGCAATTCGCCCGCCGGTACTATAACTGATGCCGATAGAGTCTATCATATTTATATCGATACTGACCCGCAACAAAATCCCGCGAATGGAACGGGAACAACTGCCGGAGTTCCTTGGAGATGGAATCCGATATTACCCTTTTCAGCAAATTATCATTATGCATTTAAAACAGTTGATAACACAGAGTACAAGGATGTTTATACAGCAGGTTCGTGGCAGAGTTCTTCTTTTTCAACAGGTAACTGGAAAGGAAGTGGCTATTGGGAATCGCGCATAAGTCTTGCAGATATTGGAAACCCGCAGCAAATAAATGTTGTAGTTTACTCTGAGGAAGATTGGGATAACGGTTTTATTTGCGGGGGGGCGCCGTCTAATTTATTCACTAATAGCGTTGGCCCGAATGGTTCAAATTCTATAACATTCAACAACCACTGGTTGAACCATTATTTGATAGATCAGATTTCTCCTAACAATTCTTACTACTCCGATAACTACCAATGGTTGATAAGATTAAAAGCTTCTACATTAGCATTAAGCGATACAACAGCCTGGGCGGGAATGAGCATAAACGCAACTAATGGATTCGACACCGGGATTGATCTTCCTAAACCCCCGGCTCCTCCAAGCAATTATATTCAAATTTATTTTCCGCATGCAAGCTGGGCTTCTGCACTCGGGCCAAATTATACAAGAGATATTAAAAATTTGGTTTCACTTGACAGTACCACTTCTTCGTGGGGTTTTGATGTAAGCACTGATTTAACAAATACAAATGTTACAATATCAGCCGATAACTTTAGTTTTATCCCATCTAATTATAATATTCAACTTTATGATGTTTCCGGCAATATTACCCATGACCTAAGAGTTTCAAATTATACATACAACTCGGGAACTCTTGAATCGGTAAAAAACTTTAATCTCATCATAGGAGTTTCTTTAGCATCACAGGAAATTGATGTTACCCCAACTTCTCTTGATTTTGGTTCTATAAAAGTTAACAGAGACACAACATTAAATTTAACAATTTCAAATCTTGGGGATTCAACACTTGTTGTTTCCAACATCGTTTCGAGTAGTTCAGTTTTTACATTTACAGGCGGAACAACTTATAACATCGCCGCAAATAGTTCGGTAATCGTTCCCGTTAAGTTTAAACCAACTTCGGTGCAAACCTACAATGCAACTTTAACCATCTACAGTAACGATACAGACGAAGGGACGGTTGTTATTCCTCTTACCGGTACCGGATTAAATTTATTCCCTAATATATCAGCCTCACTAACTTCATTAAATTTCGGAGCGGTTAAGGTTGACTATGATTCATCCAGAACATTTAAAATTTATAACACGGGTGACACAACATTAAATGTTTCGAATATTTTTAGTTCTGACGCTGCTTTTATTTTAAGTAGTTCATCATCATTTTCAGTACTTAAAAATGATTCGGCATCCATTACAGTAAAATTTTCTCCCTCGGCTGTTACCGCATATTCGGCAATACTTAATGTTTTATCTAATGATCCTGACACCGATACATTATCAATTACATTATCCGGTTCCGGCATAACTTCTACAATTAGTAATACAATAGCAGCAGGGTGGAATTTAATGAGCATTCCGGTTACTGCCGAAAATAACTCGGCAGCAGCAATAATTGGGGATGACATTGCTTCATTCTTTTTATACGGATACTCGAATACAGGCGGTTACTTAGTTGCAAATAATTTGTATCCCGGCAGCAGTTACTGGCTTGGCGTCGAATCTGCATTTACACTTGATGTAACCGGCACACCGGTTTCTTCTAATGACTCTGTATCATTAAACAGCGGATGGAATTTGATTGCCGCTCCCTATGTCCGATCATATCTGACAAATCATATTTACTTTAAACGCGGTTCAACTACAATGAACGGAAGTAATGCAGTTACAAACGGGTGGATACAAAATAATTATTATGGGTACAATCGTTCAACCGGTTCTTATTATTCCGAAGATACTTTAAAACAATGGAATGGTTATTGGTTTGCCGCTTTAACCGACAGTGTTAAGATGATCTTCTATCACGACTCAACGTCCGGCAGCCCTCTGAAGAAAAATGATTTAAAAGAAGATATTGAATCAACCCCCGAACATTGGCTCGCATCAATAAAAACAGAAATAAACGGTGTGATAGATCCACTCCTTTACTTCGGTGCAGATGTAGATGCAACTGATGGATTCGATGCAGCATTTGATATTGCAAAACCACCGGTTTCCCCGGCTGCAAATTCTATTCAATCTTATTTTGAAAAAACGGACTGGGCTAACGGTTTTAACCGCTATATAAGCGATGTAAAAAGTAGTTTTAATTTACCGGAACCCGGTAAAAGCTGGACTTTTAAATTTATATCCAAATCAGAGGGAACACTATCACTGAGTTGGAATGATATTATTCAGCAGGTACCCGAGGTTACTCGAAATAATTATTCCTTCAAACTAACGGGGCAGGGTATCAGCGGATTTATAAATATGCTTACGCAGTTTAATCATGTTACAAATATTCAGGCAAATACATATTATACTTTTACTATCAATTCAACAGTAACTAACGTTGAAGACAATAATAGTCAGGTATATACTTTTAAATTAGACCAGAATTATCCGAACCCTTTTAATCCGTCAACAAATATAAACTTTCAAATTGATAAACCCAGTGAAGTAAAAATTGTTGTTTACAATTCGCTCGGTGAAAAAGTAAGAACTTTACTAAATGAATTTAAATCAGCAGGAACTTATCATGTTACATTTAACGCATCGAATTTACCAAGCGGAGTTTACTTCTGCAGGCTTACTTCGGGTGAAAAGATTTCAATACAAAAGATGACTCTTTTAAAATAATATTTTGTAAATAAATTTTATTATTAAAACCCTGTCGGTTAAGTGCCTTCAGGGTTTTTATTATTTTACCAACTACTAAAAGATGCTTGAGTTTTACATAATTTAGTTTTTAAGCAATTTTTAATGTACCTGAATATTTAACAAAATCATTAGTTATATTTGGTTGCGAAATGATAATATTCAAATATTTATTAATAAGGAACGATTAGATGCGCGGCAATATTCCTTTTCAAACTATCGATTGGTCAGAAATTCCAAAGACAGAACATGAAGGTGAAACAGGGACGGCTTACTGGCAAACAATTGAGTTCAGCGGACTTCGAGTAAGAATAGTTGAGTATTCAGATGGCTATATAGCCGATCATTGGTGCCGCAAAGGGCATATTGTCCATTGCTTGCAAGGTGAGCTTACCAGTGGTATGGAGGATGGGAAACAATTTATTTTAAAGGAAGGGATGACTTATATTGTTTCGGATGATTTAAGTTCACACCGTTCTGTTACTTCAAAAAAAGTAAAATTATTAATCATAGATGGTGAGTTTTTGAAGTGATATTTTTTTTAGATTAACTCGACTCGGATGAGAAATAAAATAATTTGGAAAAAGACAAAATTTTATGAGTAAAGAAATAGTATTTACCGGTGCAACTGGTTTGATAGGAAGAAAATTATTTTATACCCTGAGAAACAAAGGTTATTCGGTAAAAGTTTTTACGCGCAACCCGGAACAAGCAAAACAAGTAATTACCGGTGCAGCAAAATATGTTTATTGGGATTATAACAATCCTGAATCATGGCAAAAAGAAATTAACGGAGTCTATGGTATTATTCATATGGCAGGCGCAAATCTGTTTGCCAAACGATGGACAAATGAGTATAAAAAAGTAATTAGAGAAAGCAGGATTACCAGCACAAAAAATATTGTTTCGGCAATAGATATCTCTACACACAAACCAAAAGTTTTCGTTTGCGCATCGGCAGTTGGTTATTATGGTGACAACGGAGATAGATTGCTCGATGAAAATACATCAAGCGGAAATGATTATTTAGCTCAGGTTTGCCGCGATTGGGAAATAGAGGCATTAAAAGCAAAAGAGTTTAATGTAAGAGTAGCATCGATGCGAACGGGTATTGTACTTAGCCAGGAAGATGGAGCTTTTCCTTTGATGAAAAAAGCTTTCAATTTTTTTGTTGGCGGACCGCTTGGTAGCGGAACCCAGTATTTTCCATGGATACATATTGATGATGTCGTAAATGCTTATCTTTTTGCTATAGAAAAAGATTCATTAAACGGTGGAATAAATATCAATGCGCCAGAAAGCGTAACTATGAATGAATTCGCAAAAAAACTCGGGGAAAAGATGCACCGTCCTTCGGTATTTAGAGTGCCCGGTTTTGTTTTAAATTTAGTTCTTGGCGAATTCGGGAAATCAATTATAGCAAGCCAGAGAGCTGCTGCAAATAAGCTTTTAGAAAATGGTTTTAAGTTTGAATTTGAACATCTTACTGACGCGCTGAGGGATTTATTGAAAGATTGAAGCAATTAAAAAAAGCCCGATTGTTAAACCGGGCTTTTTTATTTTTATTAATACCGATAGTATTCAGGTTTAAACGGACCATCAACAGTAACACCGATATATTTAGCCTGGTCTTCCGTTAATTCATCAAGCTCAACACCTATTTTTGCAAGATGTAATCTCGCGACTTTTTCATCAAGATGTTTTGGCAGCATATAAACTTTGTTTTCATAGTTTTCACCGTGAGTCCAAAGTTCAATCTGCGCTAAGGTTTGATTTGTAAATGAGTTCGACATAACAAACGAAGGATGACCGGTTGCACAGCCAAGATTAACAAGGCGCCCCTCGGCAAGTAAAATAATATTTTTCCCGTCAACATTATATTTATCTACCTGAGGTTTGATAACGTCTTTCGTATTACCATAGTTTTTGTTCAACCATGCCATATCAATTTCATTATCAAAATGCCCAATGTTACACACAACGGTATTACTCTTCATCAATTTGAACTCGCGTTCGGAAAGAATATCTTTGTTGCCTGTTGCAGTAACAACAATATCAGCGCGTGGAATAGCGTCCACCATCTTCTTAACCTCGTAACCATCCATAGCTGCCTGAAGAGCGCAGATAGGATCGATCTCGGTAACGATAACACGTACACCGGCGCTTCTTAACGATTGAGCTGATCCTTTTCCGACATCGCCGTAACCGGCAACAACCGCGACTTTACCAGCCATCATTAAATCTGTGGCGCGCCTTATGCCGTCAACTAACGATTCGCGGCAGCCATATTTATTATCAAATTTTGATTTCGTAACCGAATCATTAACATTTATAGCTGGAATTGGAAGCGTACCTTTTTCCATCCTTTCATAAAGGCGATGAACTCCGGTAGTGGTTTCTTCTGATATTCCTCTTATTCCGGAAACAAGTTCAGGATATTTATCGAGTACCATATTGGTCAAATCACCGCCGTCATCAAGAATCATGGTTAACGGTTTTTTATCTTCTCCGAAGAAAAGAGTTTGTTCAATACACCAATCAAATTCTTCTGCATTCATTCCTTTCCAGGCATAAACCGAAATACCTTTTGCAGCAATTGCAGCCGCTGCATGATCTTGTGTTGAGAATATGTTGCATGATGACCATGTAACTTCAGCGCCAAGTTCAATTAATGTTTCAATTAAAACAGCGGTTTGAATTGTCATGTGCAAACATCCGGCAATACGCGCACCCTTAAAGGGTTTTTGCGGGCCATATTCTTTTCTAAGAGCCATCAATCCCGGCATTTCGATTTCCGCAAGTTCAATTTCCTTCCTGCCCCACTCGGCAAGAGAGATGTCTTTTACTTTAAACTTAATATATTTTTCTGTCTTTGCAGTTGCATCACTCATAATTTTCCTCATTCTTTTTTAATAATATCATCGAGCGTATTTTTTAAATACAGGGACAAGATCTAATTGTTCCCAGGTAAATTCTTTTTCATTTCTACCGAAGTGACCGTACGAAGATGTTATTTGATAAATTGGTCTTCTAAGTTTTAATCTTTCAATAATTCCTTTGGGAGTCAGATCAACTTCTTTGCTTATCATATTCGAAATTTCTTTATCCGAAATTACGCCAGTGCCTTTTGTATCGATGAAGATAGAAACCGGTTCTGCAACACCAATAGCATAAGCAAGTTGAACCAGACACTCTTTAGCAAGTTTTGCAGCAACAACATTTTTTGCAATGTGGCGCGCTGCGTATGTTGCACTTCTGTCAACTTTTGAAGGATCTTTTCCTGAAAAAGCGCCGCCGCCGTGGGGAGCCCATCCACCGTATGTATCAACAATAATTTTTCTTCCGGTTAAACCGCTGTCGCCGTGAGGTCCGCCTATTTCGAAACGACCGGTTGGGTTAACAAAATATTTTGTTTTTTTATCAAGATATTTTGCGGGAATAACTTTTTTGATGACATGTTCTATAACATCAGCTTTTATTTTTTTCTGTTTAGCGTTTGCATCGTGTTGTGTTGAGATAACAACTGTGTCGACCCTTAGAGGTTTGTGGTTATCATCGTACTCAATGGTAACCTGCGATTTTGCGTCGGGACGAAGGTAGGGCATCAGTTTAATGTTTTTCTTTCTGATGTCTGCCAATTTTTTTACGAGTTTATGCGCGTACATAATAGGCATCGGCATTAATTCCGGTGTCTGATCGCATGCGTAGCCGAACATAATTCCCTGGTCGCCAGCACCGCCTGTATCAACACCCATAGCAATATCTGCAGATTGAGAATGGATAGCGTTTAATACAGAACATGATTCTGAGTCAAATTTATATTCTGCTTTAGTATAACCAATATTTTTTACAGTTTGACGAACAATTTCCTGGACATCTATATATGCATTTGTTGTTACCTCGCCGCCTACCAAAACTAAACCGGTAGTAACAAATGTTTCGCATGCTACGCGAGCTGCTGGGTCTGCTTTATATATTGCATCAAGAATACCATCTGATATTGCATCACTTACTTTATCCGGATGACCTTCGGAAACAGATTCCGATGTGAAAAAATACGACATAAATATTTACCTCTTATTACGAATTTAACTATTATTAATAAAAATCAATTTCTGACGAGTCGCCTGAATTAAGGCGTTTAAAAGCTCCTTTAACTATTGTGTTCCTGCCGACTATCGAATTATCAAGCAGCGCTTTTGCAACCTGTGCATTTGAGCCAACAATAGAATTTTTAATAATGCACTGGTCAATCTTTGTTCCGCCGCCTAAAGTAGCATATGGACCTATGACAGAATTTTCAACCAACGCATCATCAGCAATAAAAACCGGGTCGATAATAACTACATTACTAAAAGCTCTGGTTGATGGATTTTTATCCAACAAAAACTTATTGGTTGATAAAAGAGTTTCAGGTTTACCGCAGTCATACCAGCCATCTACAAGAAATGTAGTTATTTTTTCACCGGCTGCAATCATCAACTGAATTGCATCTGTAAACTGTAACTCGTTTTGAGTGCGGATATCTTTTTCAATAAGTTCGTTTAATGCTTTTTTGAGTTTCTCCGAATCAGAGAAATAATATAAACCAACCAACGCAAGATTAGAAACCGGTGTTTGTGGTTTTTCAACAAGTTTTTGTATCAGTCCTTCTTTAACAACTGCAACACCGAATCGTCGCGGATCATCAACACTTTTTACACCAAGAGCTGTCTGCTTGCGTTTAAAAACATCCTTCAGATTAACGTCAAAAATTGTATCGCCGAGAATTACAAAAATTTCATCTTCATCAAACGTTGGAATCGCAGTGTATATAGCGTGTCCCAAACCTTCCATAGATTCTTGCTCAACAAATTCTGACTGAACTTGAGGATATTCGGTCAACACATATTCTTTTATCATGTTTCCGAGATAGCCGATAACAAATGTAGCCTTGGTTATATTTTCTTCAAGAAGTTTATCGAGAATATGACCAAGAATAGGTTTGCCGCCAACATTTAAGAGCACTTTAGGAGTGGAAAAGGTATGAGGTTTTAATCTCGTTCCAATTCCTGCAACTGGAATTATTGCTCTCATTATTTTTTTACCTTTTAATTATACGAAGTGCAAAATTACCGAATCCCCTTTTTAATAACAAATTAATTACTCTTCCCAAAACCTATTTTACTTGAATGAAAACTTCTTTATATATTGTGCGTAATTAAAAATAAAATCTTTTAATATGAAATTAGAAACAAAAATAACGTCGCTTTTTAATATCAAATATCCTGTTATTCAAGCAGGTATGGTTTGGGTTTCTGGTTGGAAACTTGCTTCGGCGGTTTCAAACAACGGTGGTCTCGGTTTAATCGGAGCAGGTTCTATGAAACCGGATTTGCTAAGAGAGCACATTATTAAATGCAAAGCTGCAACAAACAAACCTTTCGGTGTCAATATCCCCCTCCTCCGTGAGGATTCCGATATTCTTGTGAATACCTCAATTGAAGAGAGTGTAAAAATCTTTTTTACATCTGCCGGCAGTCCTGCAAAATATATTGATTTATTAAAAAAACATGACTGCGTAGTCGTTCATGTTGTGCCTTCTGTTAAATTTGCTTTAAAAGCAGAAAAAGCTGGTTGCGACGCTGTTGTTGGAGAAGGTGTTGAGGCGGGTGGACACAATGGCGCGGATGAGATAACTACAATGAGCTTAATTCCGCAATTAGTTGATGAATTAAAAATTCCTATTATTGCGGCAGGCGGTATAGCTGATGGCAGAGGAATATTAGCTGCTCTTGCGCTCGGAGCCGAAGGTGTACAAATAGGAACATTGTTTGCGGCGTCTGAAGAATCATCAGCTCATCCTAATTATAAACAAAAAGTAATTGAAGCTGGGGAATGCAGCACCACTCTTGCATTTAAGAAAATTGGATTGGTGCGGATGTTAAAAAATGATTTTGCGTTAAAAGCAGTATCAGCAGAGTCAGAGGGATGGGATGAAAACAAAATGATTGAACTGCTTGGACAAAAACGGGAACGTCTCGGAATTTTTGAAGGTGATGAACTTGAGGGAGCTCTTGAAGCCGGACAAGGGGTTGGTTTAATTAAACAGATTTTGCCTGTTAAAAAAATATTTTCAAATTTAATCAGTCAATATGAGTTGGCGTTGAACAGAATTAATTTCTTTCAAAAAAGATGAAACACCGTTTTTCAAAATTAAACTTATACTCATATAAATGAAAAAAATATTTTACTTTATCCTTCTGGCTTTTACCGCCACATTTTTTCCACAAGAAAAGCAAAAATTTTTGTGGTTTGATGCAACCGCAAATTTCGAAAGATTAAGTTACAAAGACTCAATTATTTTCTACCTTGATAAAACAAAAACTTTGGGTTTTACAGATGTTGTATTAGATGTAAAACCAATAACCGGCGAAGTATTATTTAGCAGCGCTCTTGCCCCCAGAATGAATGAGTGGAATAACTTCAAAAGGGATTCATCATTTAATTTTTTAAAATTTTTTATTGATGAAAGCCATAAACGAAAATTAAAAATACACGCTTCACTGAATGTATTTGTTGCAGGACATAACTTTTTTAACCGCGGGGTTGTATATGATTCGAAACCAGAATGGCAGTCAATTAATTACACCGATTCCGGTTTAGTTCCGATAACAAAATTTAAGCATAAATATTCCGCGATGCTTAATCCTGTTTTACCAGAAGTACAGAATTATGAAATAAATATTTTGCGAGAACTTGTCAGCAATTATCCGATGCTTGATGGGATTATATTAGACAGGGTAAGGTACGACTGCATAGAATCTGATTTCAGCGAAAAATCAAAACTAATGTTTGAAAAATATATTAACAAACAAGTTGTGAATTATCCACAAGATATTTATCAATGGCAAAAGGATTCCGCCGGCGTGGATTTTCGTGTTGAAGGTGTATATTACAAACAGTGGTTAGAATGGCGGGCTTCTGTTATTTATAATTTTATAAAAAAAGCACGATTAGCAGTAAAGACAGTAAATCAGAATATTTCTTTTGGCGATTATACCGGTGCATGGTACCCGATTTATTATGAAGTCGGAGTTAATTGGGCAAGCGATAATTACGACCCCGCCAGTGATTACAACTGGGCAACAGCCAATTATAAAAATTATGGTTATGCCAGACATCTCGATTTATTTGTAACGGGAAATTATTTTTATGAAGTAACCAAAGCGGAAGTTGAAAAGTTGAATGAACTTGAAATAAAACGAAGCGAGGCCGCAATGGGGAAAGGAAAAGAGTATTGGTATTCTGTAGAGGGATCGGCAGAAATAGCAAATAAAGTAGTGATGGACTCAGTGCCAATTATTGGCGGTTTGTATGTTGAGCAATATAAAAATCACCCGGAACAATTCCGTCGTGCTATAAAAATGTGTTTGGAAAAAACAAACGGCGTTATGATTTTTGATCTCGTGCATCTAATAAATAATAATTGGTGGGATGAAATAAAATTTTAATACCATCCAAATACTATTTAGTCAAACAAAGGGAAATTGCTTTTTGAATAACTCCATCCATATCCCCCGAAAAATTAAAAAACTCAAGGATGCGCATTATTACCGAGTCGACAACGGCATCCGGACACGATGCGCCGCTTGTAATAATTATTTTTACCGGCTGCTTCTTTGGCAGATATTTTATAGTAACAATTTCTGTTTTTGATTGGATATCAAAATGGCTGATCAAGTTTTCAGATATTAGTTTTACTTCCGAAGAAATAAAAAACGCAGGTAGTTTTTCTTCGCATAATTCAACAATATGGCTTGTGTTGGAACTGTTGTAGCCTCCCACCACTATCGCGAGATCCGCTTCCTCTTTTAATACGCCGTAGGTTGCTACCTGATTATCGTTAGTGGCGTAACATAATGTATCACGCGTATCTGCAAAATGCTCTTTTATTTTTTCAATACCGAATTTTGTAATCAATGTTTTTTTCAGCAAATCGGCAATCGCTTCTGTTTCGGATGCAAGCATTGTAGTTTGATTCACCACTCCGATTTTTTCCAAATCAACTTGCGGGTTAAATCCCTCTGAAAGTTTGCCTTCAAAATATATTATAAATTCTTCAAACGATTTATTTCCAATGATATAATCTGAAAGAAAATTAGCTTCATCAAGATTCCCAACGATAACTGCATGAGCAGTTTTTATTGCATGAGAAAAAGTAGCCCGTGTTTCTTCATGAGTGTGCTTGCCGTGTATAACTACAGTGTAGTCCCCTTCTCCAAGTTGATTAGCACGGTTCCAAACTTTTTCCACAAAAGGACAAGTTGTATTGTAAATGTATGGGTTAATACCTATTTCGGTTAATTTTTGTTCTATTTCAAGTGTAGTACCAAAAGCAGGAATAATAACAATATCATCCGGTGTAAGACTTTCCCATGGAATTTCATTATATCCGGAAGTATTCATAATAAATTTAATCCCCATACTCTCAAGATCTTTATTTACTCCCGGATTATGAATCATTTCACTTAAAAGAAAAATTCTTTTATACGGGTTAGCTTCAATGGTTTTATATGCAATCTCAATAGCATTTTCTACTCCGTAACAAAAACCAAAGTGGCGTGGAATTAAAAATTGCACCGCTCCGAAATCAAGCAAAGTGGGTGAATAATCCTTTTTGCGCGGATCGTTTAATTTTCTTGCATTTTTTATTTTGGCAATTATGTTACTATGGTAATGTAGCGGTATGTCAAATTTTTTCATTTTTATTCCGTATTAATACAGTCGGTCATACATAACTAAAACTATTAGATTGATTTTATAAACAATACAATTTAATCAGCATAAATTTTCTATCATCCTAAATAATACCCGGCAATTGTAGCGGCAATCATCAGTGTGTCCCCCTCATCCCGGTTTGTTAAAAAAATTACGGTCAAATTCTTTTCAGGTATTCTGTATATAATTGTTCTTCCGCCTATTGTTGAACCGGTGTGATAAATAACTTCGCACCCTTTGAGGGTTGTTAAACGCCAGCCATAACCATAATCGATTAACTCACCGTTGTTAAGTTTGTTGCGTGTAAAGGATTCTTTTTTAAATTCAAAAGAGATTATTTTGTTAGTATATAGAGACTGATCCCATTTATATAAATCGTTTACGGATGAATAAATACCACCATCGCCGAGAACCGCGCTTGTTAAACTCTGATCTTTTTTTAACCAGCCGCTCTCAGTTCTAACATTGCCATACGCCCTGTTTTGAACTTCATTTACTCCTTTTTCGAAAGCAATTGTGCCGGTCATCTGCAGTGGATTAAAAATATTTTCACTTAAATATACTCCAAATGATTTTCCGGAGATTTTTTCAACAACCATTGCCAGAATTGCAAAACCTGTATTGCTGTATCTGAAAACCTCTCCCGGTTTAAAATACACCGAATCAATTGACATCATCATTTTTAACACATCATTATCTTTAACCTGAATAGTTGCGGTATCGGGAATTAAACTTTCATAGTCAATCAATCCCGACGTATGGGTTAAAATATTTTTTATAGTGATTGTTTTACCGTACTCAGGGAAATTATGCCAAATATCGGTTAGCGTTGTTTTGAAGTTTAGTTTGCCCTCATCAATAAGTTTTAATATTGCTTGTGCTGTAAACTGTTTTGTTACGGAAGCCAGACGAAAATTGGTTGAAGCAGTAACCAATTCGCCACTCTGAATATCTGCTGTGCCAATGTTTTTCTCTAAAACAATATTTCCATTTTGTATAACCATTAAAGCGGCGCCCGGATTGTTGCCTGTATAATCATTCAAGAGTGAATCTACCTTGTTTTCGATTATTGTCTGAGCAACGGTAGAACTAATCATTAAAATTACTCCGATTAAAATATTTCTCATAGCTGTAAACTTTTTGTTTTTGGTTTTCTAAAAGTAACAAATTCTTTGTTGATTCGCTCTCTGTGTTTTATAATTAAAAGCGCTATTTGCTTGTAAATTTTAAATGAGCCAATTATATGTCTTAGAGCCAAATAGACCCAATTTGATTAACTTAGATTTTAAGCCGCATCTTAATTATATTTGCACCCTTAAACTCAACAAAGAAGATATGGAATTATTAAATAAACTTAGAAGATTAAACGAAAAATTTGAGCAGATTAACCAGCAGCTCTCTGATCCTGAAATATTAAAAAATCGAGATAGGGTTGTGGAACTTAGCCGGGAACGGAGCGAATTATTAGAAATTGTTCAAGCTTATGTTGAATTTGAAGATACCTTGAAAAATATTACCGGGAACAAAGAACTTATTGATGTTGGTGGTGATAAAGAGTTAATAGAATTTGCGGAAACTGAACTTAAAGAACTTGAAGAAAAAAAAGAAAAGCTTGAAGAAGAGATAAAGTTTTTACTATTACCAAAAGACCCGAATGACGATAAAGATGTAATTTTGGAAATTAGAGCGGGAACCGGCGGTGAAGAAGCCGCATTGTTTGCCGGCGATTTATTAAGGATGTACTCTCGTTACGCAGAAATAAAAAGTTGGAAAGCTGAACTGATTGATCTAAACGATACGGGAATCGGCGGGATAAAAGAGGCAACATTGTCAATTTCGGGTAATAATGTGTACGGCACATTAAAATTTGAAAGTGGTGTTCATCGTGTGCAGCGGGTGCCGGCAACAGAAGCAAATGGCAGAGTACACACTTCTGCGGCTTCAGTCGCGGTTTTGCTCGAAGCTGAGGACGTTCAAATTGATATTGGACCTAATGATTTACGAATTGATATTTATCGTTCGGGTGGTGCGGGCGGGCAGAATGTAAACAAAGTTGAAACAGCGGTGCGTCTTACTCACATACCCACGGGTATCGTCGTTCAGTGCCAGGATGAAAGAAGCCAGTTAAAAAATCGGAATAAAGCAATGAAAGTTTTAAGAGCAAGGCTTTATGATAGAAAACTCAGCGAGCAACAGAGTGAAATTTCCGCTCAAAGAAAACTGATGGTGCGAAGTGGTGACAGAAGTGATAAAATAAGAACTTACAATTTTCCTCAAAACAGAATTACAGACCACAGAATTGGTTTAACTCTTTACAACCTTTCCAATATAATTGAAGGCGATCTTGACAGTTTGATTGAACAAATTAAAATAGCTGATAGAACCGAAAAACTACAAGCAACAAGCGAGTTTTAGGCTTTTTCTTTATTTTTTTTACCTAAGTTTTCAAGAAGTTTTACTATAAATAAAAGGGTAAAACCAATAAGTGAGAGAAAAACATCCTCTGCCTGGATTTTAAAATTGTTTACGGAACCAAATATTGCACCCGCATATTTTGCAATTAGAAGAATTGTAAAAAATGATGAAAACCCTACCAATCCGGCTTTAAATGGAGAAAATAATAAATTTAACAAATAATCGCGATTCGTTTGTTTAGTTTCTCTTCTAGCATTCGAAATAATAATGCCTTTCATATTTGCTGCCCTCATAATTAAAAATTACTACACATTAAAATATTGTTTCTGCGCTAAGTTTTAGTGCTCTGAAACACGCAAATTGACTATAAAAGTCCTTGGGCAAAAATAGAAGAGTACTATACATTACCATTATAATTGTGTAACTATGAATAGTAATATTGTAACAAACTTATTTAATTTATTTGGGGATGGGTGAGAAGCTCAAATGTAATTTTGAAGAAATTAAAATTATCTCAATTTTATTGTTATTAGACTAATATCATCTTCAAACTTTCCAGCTGTAAAAAGTGTGAAATCGTTTTTTATAGATAAAATTAAGTCGTCCTGCGGCTTCAAATTTTTTGATATATTATTTAGTCTTTCAGTTCCAAATTGTTGGTTATTTTCGTTTCGCGATTCAATAATACCATCGGTTGCGATGATTACTGAATCTCCCGATGACAAATTAATTGAAATATCTTCATATTGACCTTCCGCAGCGAAACCCAACAACAAACCTTTAGATGCAAGTCGGCTTACTTCGCCGGTTGTTTGATTTTTGTAAATCAACGGTAAATCGCCGGCGCCGGCATATTTTAGAGACTTATCTACTTTATTGATTATTATAATAGAGAGCGTTGCAAATACTTCGGATATTTTTGCATCGTTGTAAACCGAGCGGTTAACTTGTTGAAGTATTGTGCTCGGTGAATAATCGCTCGTAGACTGTAAAACAATACGGATTGCGCTTCTAACATAACCGGCATAAGCGAATGCGAAATACCACGCGCCCCACTTTTTCCCCATAACATCACCGAGAACGATTACAAGATTATTTTCATCAATCTGAAAATAGTCAATAAAATCACCCCCGGGTATTCCTTCAAAAGGTTGATGCCAGTGTTGAATATCAAAACCTTCAAAAGTAGGACTTTTTTCGGGTACCACTTTCACTCGAAGTGAGTCGGCAGCTTGATGTAATTCAGTAACAACTTTTTGTCTTTCTTTCCCGAGGCTTTTGATGATGGCACTTACTTTTGCAACAACAACTCGTGGCCCGGCAGTTTTTAAAACGTAATCGGTAATTCCGAGATCATATCCTTCAAGTATGTCATCCTCTTCTCCTTTTGACGTTAAAAATACAAAAGGAATTGCACGAACAGCTTCATCTGCAAGTAACATCCTTCTAAATTCGAAACCATCTATATCGGGCATCATAACATCAGAAATTATAATATCGGGGAGTTCCTGTTTTGCAAGTTGAAATCCCTCGGCGGGTCCTGGAGCTATAATACAATCAAAACCGGATTTTTTTAAATTATACTGGAATAATTTGGAAAGCGATGGGTCATCATCCACTAAAAGAATTTTAGCGGTTTTTGGAGCAAAAGAGTTTTCTAAATTTTTTTTCGCGCCATAAACTCTAAAAATATCTGCTCGTCGGAGCAATGCTTGAACCTTAATTAATAGTTCTTCAATTTCGAAAGGTTTGGTAATAATATCATCCCCGCCTACTTCCATAGCCCGGGCTTTATCTTCTAAGCTGCCGGAAGATGTAACAAAAACAAATGGCAAAACCTTGTATTGATCTTTCTCTCTAACCTTCTGACAGAATGTATAACCATCCATACCTTCCATGGAAACATCACACAACACTAAATCAATAGTTTTGTGTTCGAGTATTTCAAATCCTTCATCCGGATTAGACGCAGAATTTATAAGATATCCCTGTTTTTTAAGGTGGTGACAAATTAACGTTTGCACCGTCCGATCATCGTCAACTACCAGTATGTTTTTTGCTGAATCCATTGTTTCCAGGTTTAGGGTTATAAAAAGCTGCTGATTGCTTCTTCTTTTGTTTTAAAGGATTCAAAAACCCTATACATTCTTGTTAGTTCAAACATAGAGTGAACTGCTGGTTGAAAGCCCACAAGACGCAAATCGCCTCCGAGCCCTGTAACTTTTTTTAGCGAGACCACCAGCGCACCGAGAAAAGTAGAATCAATAAATTCACATTCGCTTAAATCTACAACAACTTTTCTCGCACCCGATTCAATATCTTGCGTGAGAGTAAGTTTAAATTCCTCGGCTTCTTTTAGTGTTGCTCTCGTTAAATTAACAACCTCAACTATAACCTCGCCATGAGTTTCTTTTAAGAAGTCTAAATTATTTTCCATCATTTTTGTCCGTTATTGGTGCATCAATTTGATATCGTTCCATAAGTCTGTAAACAGTTGCTCTTCCGAGCTGAAGTTTGCGGGCAACTTCCACAATATTACCTTTGGTAACCTTTAGGGCGTGCCGTATTGCTTCGGCTTTCAATTTTTCAATTGGAATTATATTATCATCGCTAAACAACCCGCCGTCTATTTCGCCGCCATTATTTTCTGCGGTTTTTATATGATGCGGAAGATCTACGACATCGATAATATCGCTCTCCGAAATTATCAGACAACGCTCAATAGTATTTTCCATCTCCCTAATATTTCCGGGCCAGTTGTATTCATACACTAATTTTAATGCCCGCTTTGAAAAACCTTTGATTTTTTTTTCGAGCTTTTTATTAAATACATCCAAAAAATGTTGTGCCAGTACCAAAATATCTCCCCTACGATGACGCAGAGGAGGGATAAAAATAGGGAAAGAATTTAATCTGTAATAAAGATCTTCCCTAAATTCTTTTGTTTCAACGGCGGATTTAAGATCGCGGTTAGTCGCAGAAATAATTCTAACATCCGATTTTATTAATTCAGTGCCGCCAACACGCTCAAATTCTTTTTCTTGAATTACACGCAGAAGTTTTGCCTGCAGCATCATTTCAAGTTCGCCGACTTCATCAAGAAAAAGCGTACCGCCGCTGGCAAGTTCAAACTTGCCCAATTTCCTTTGATGTGCGCCGGTAAAAGAACCTTTTTCGTGACCGAAAAGTTCACTTTCTAAAAGTTCACGCGGAATAGAGGCGCAATTTACAACAATAAAAGGTTTATTTTTTCTTTTTCCGTTATAGTGTACAGCCCGCGCAATAAGTTCTTTGCCTGTACCGCTTTCGCCGTAAATTAAAACAGTTATATCGTTATTTAATATTTTATGTACAAGTTTGAATACGTCCTGCATTTTGTTATCTGCAGATATTATATTATCGAAATTATATTCTTTTTGTATATCATCGCGCAAATTTTCTAATTCACGTGTTAAGTCGTAACCCTTAATGGCATTTTTAATTGCCGGTTCCAACCTTTGGATGTCAATTGGTTTAGGAAAGTAATCAAAAGCGCCAAACTTCAGGGATTCCACCGCTACTTCAATACTTCCCTGGGCAGATAACATTATGGCAGGTATATTTTCATCAAATTGTTTTAATTTCTTTAAAGCTTCAATGCCATCAATACCAGGGAGCATAATATCGAGTAAAACTAAATCCGGTCGGTCGCTTAGCCGTGCCAGCATATCCTCGGCATTTGCAAATACACAAATATTGTATCTCCACTTTTCTTTTATCCAATAAGAAAGTAGTTTCGATATCGAGGGTTCATCGTCTACTATAAAAACAAGTTTATTCAATTCGGCACCTCACTATATAATCTAATTTCGTTTTGGTAATTTGATAACAAAAGTTGAACCTTTATTCTCTTCACTCTCAACAGTTATTAATCCCTTGTGCAGGTCTATCACCTGTTTTGAAAACACAAGTCCTAAACCAGCACCGGGAATTTCATTTCCAACCCGGCTGATACGGTAAAACTTTTCAAAAATATGGGGCAAATCTTTTTGGGCAATTCCTATACCCGTATCACTAATAATTATTTCGTACTCTTTATATAAACTTTGCCCCATCACAGTAATTCGACCACCACGGTTTGTAAATTTTAGTGCGTTTGCGAGAAGAGAATTAAGTACCTGGAGAAGCCGCTCCTCGTCACCAATAATTTTAACTTCATTATCTTCAACAGAAAGTTTTAATTTAATATCTTTTTCAGAAGCCAAAGCATCAGCCTGCTGAACTGCGTTTTTAATAACTGCAATTAAGTCTATTTCTTTTCTTTGAAGCCCGATCTCACCGCTTTCGAGTCTTGAAATATCCAGAATATCATTTATTAATTTGGCAAGACGTTTCCCCTCTTTAAGTATTATTTCATTAAATTCTTTCCTCATTTCAATCGGCATATCCGGGTCGGAAGATATGGTTTCGCTAAATCCTATTATTGAGGCGAGCGGCGTGCGCATTTCGTGTGAAATATTTGAAACGAACTCACTCTTTAACCTATTTAATTCCTCAAGCACCGATTTCCGCTGCCTCAACCGATTTCGTTCGATTGATAGAAGTCTTTCGGTTTCAGTATATTTTACAAAAATTTCATTATTTTTTTTCTTTAATAAATGCTGCTTTGTTATATTTTTTGCAACCGCTAACATCCCATTTATTGAACCATGACCGAATAATGCTTTGGCTGAGACCTTATAAATAATTTCTTTTCCTAATTTCGAAATTAAATTGCAGTCGAAGTAAACCAGCCCCTCAAATTGTAATATCCTTTGAAAAGCTTCAGATAATTTAACTTTTTCTTCCGAATCGGAAATGGAAAAGAAATGTTTTCCTCTTAATTCATAAAGAGAATACTCAAGTTCGCTTAAACCGCTCTGGTTTACGAATTGAAAATAGCCGCTTTTATCTAAAATAAAAACGAGATCATCAGAAGCATCAAAAAAAGATGAAATTAAATTTTCATACTCAGACCTGTCAGGCTTGCGTAAAAAGAAGTCGACTGCCGAACTATTATTACTTTGATGTATTTCTTTGCTGATACCGCCGCTCATTAGTCAAACTTAACCGGGCATTTATAAATGATAAAAATGATTTAATAGAAGATAAAACGTTTTGATTTGTAAATCAAATTGAAACAGTTCGTGACTCAAAAAGAGAATCCTATTTTTTTATATTTTCCTTTTCAAGTAATTCATAATATCTGCGGATCAGGTTTTCATAGTCCTTAAAATACCCTTCATTCACCGCTTTATTTAGCTCTTCTCTTATTTTATTCAGACCTTTTTGCGATGATATATTTAGCTCGGCAGGCGATTCACCTAAAATATTTCGTCCGCTATTCGATTCTCTCTGCTTTTCAAAATCGCGTTCATTTATAGAACGCTGCGCGTCCAACATGCGCGATAGTATTTTTTCCTGCTTTTGCACAAGCGGATCATCAAGCTTTTGAGTGTTTAGATCTGTTATAACTTCACCCATCTGCTTCATTATTTCCTCAAGATTTCCGGGAAGTGTTTTCGATTTTCCCGATTGCTGCGCTTCCTTATTTAACTGGTCTAATGATTTCCGTATCAGTTCCTGTTGCTGAGCAAGACGTTGCATTTGAGCTTGTTCCTGGGGTGACATTCCTCCCTGCTGCATTTTTTGCAGCATCTGTGTCATATTATTTAAATTCATCTGCTGTTGACTTAATTGACCAAGTTGCTGCATCATCGACATCATGCCGCCCTGCCCGCTGCCGGACATCATCGATTCCATTCCACCCTTTACCAATGAAGCAGCTTCATTTAATGATTTCATTGCATCGCCCTGACTCATCGAAGCCATACTTCCATTTCTATTTTGCATTGCCTGAAGAGAATTCTGCATCTCCTTTTTTGCCTCACCAAGCGCTTTACCCATCTCGGGTGTTATTGAAAAAGTTTTTTTACTCAGTTGCGACATCTGTTTTAAAATATTATCAAGATTACGCTGAAGATTATTTTGCTGTTCTGCCTGCTCATTAAACTGTGATGAATTGGGGTCGAGTTTCTCCGATTGCTTTTTTAGTTCTTCCTGTTGTTTTGAAAGTGTTAATAAATTATCTAATACTTTCATCAGATCCTTAAAAGCCTGCATCTGATTTTGCTGCATCATATTTTGCTGCATCTGCTGCATCTGGCTTTGCATCTGTTTCATATTTTTTGAAAGCTGCTGCATTTGCTGCATCGCCTGCTGCTTCTGTTTGTTCTGAATATTTTCAGACGCTTGTTCCGATTTTTCCAGGTTTTTTTGTTTTTCAAATTCTTCTTGAAGTTTTTCAAGATCCTCTTTGGGCATTTGATCGAGGTCTTTCATCATTTCCTCAAGTTTTTTCATTTCATCCTGAAATTTTTTCAAATCCTTTGAAACTTGTTCCTGTTGTTTTTGAAGTTGTTCGTTTTCATTTTGTTTGTTCAGGTCGCTTTGTTCAGTTTGTTTTTGAGTATCTTCCTGCTCCTTGCTCATTTTTTCGGTTCGTTTAAGCATCTCATTTATCTTTTGCTCCACTTGAACGCGTTTTAACAATTCCATTGTTCTTTCTATACTCTGCTTAAACTTGTCCTCATCAAGCTTCAAATCCTGCATTTGATTTTGTGTATTCTGGCGGTTCAAACTCTCAAGAGTCTTTTGCATTTTTTCCATCGCCTTTTTCATCTCATCGCTGCTTAGTTCATCAAAAAGTTTTTGCAGCTCGGCGTATTTTTCAAGTGTTTCTTTCGAAAGCAGATCGTTCTTTTGAAGTTCATTTTTCATCTGCTGAAGTTTTTGCCCTGTCTCCTCAGCTTTTTGCTGGAGCTTTTCAAATTTATCAAGAGCATCTTCAATTTGCTGTTTTTCTTCCCAGGTTATTTCTTTTTTATCCTGTTTTAATGATTGATCAATTTTCTCTAAATTTTTTTTCAAATCGGACGCTTCTTTTAAAATTTCTTTTAAATCGGTATTAGCTTCGGTATGCGTTTCATCAGCCTTTGCCAATATTTCATCAAGCGAAGGAACACGAACAGTATAAGTATTAGATTTTGCCGATTTCGGTCCGCCAAAAGTATCGTTGTCAAATACTTCCAAATAGTAAGTAACAACGTCATCAACTGCAAGGTTTAGCGAAGTCAGGTTCCAGATATAATTTACGTTGTCTTCTTTTATCTTTTTATTTATCGAGATTTCAATTTCTTTGTAGTCATCAAATGGTTTCTCGTAACGCGATGCCGATAACCGGTACTTTAACATCAGTTTTGAAAAACCGAAGTCGTCATTTATTTTTGCAAATAATGCCAAACGGTTATCATTATCAAGATTTACATTTTTACCAGGGTTAATTATTTCAACTGCGGGGTATGCGTCATCGAGCGCTTTTATTGAATATGTTATCGGCGAATCGTTTGTATTGCCGTTATCATCAGTTAATATAATTGTAAATGTATTATCCTTTTTTACGGTAAAAGCGGCTTCGCCAAAGTAATTATCTACTTTAAAAACAGTTTCGGTAGAATCATCAAAAATAATTTTACCGCCGCTTATTTTTTTTGATGATTGCACCGAGAGATTAACGCGGCTGCCACGCAATGATGTGATATTTGCGTTGTCTTTTTGTCTTATTTCAGGCAGATTGGAATAGGAGGGGGGTTTGACAATTACTTCAAGACTTCTTATAACAGGTTTATCTATAACAGTAATTTTATATGATTCGCTTTTAACTTCCTGCGCAGATACAAAATATTCAAATGAATTCCGTACCGAAGAAATGATATAAATATATTTACCTGTTGAATCTGGAGTAAGCGTTTCGTACTTATATTCCGTCTCTTCCTGCGATTTTATCGCAATTTTTAACTGAGGGGGAATTGCACCGTTCACCTTAACAGAAATGGATAATTTTTCTCCTTTTGTCAGCCGGGCATTTCCGGGGTGAACATCAAATATATATTTTGGAGGAGTCGTAAATTCTTTATTGAAATTTATTAATCGCTCTCCTGCTGCTCGCATGTTATTTGAAAAACCAAAAGAGACAGCACAAAGAATTACTACAAGCGCAAAATACACCAATAGTTCTTTAGATTTTTTAAAACTTATTATCGATTCAAAGCTAATATCCTTTGCACGCAAATAAACATTTTTAAACGCGGCATTTATTAATTCGGTAGAGTAAGTGGTGCTGTTTTTTTCATTAGAAACAAGCTGCATTGCGTTTAACAAATCATCTTTTACACCGGGAAAATTTTTCCCTACTCTGGCAGCGGCTGAATAATAATCGGATTTGCGAAAAAGATTAAAGTATTTTAAGACGGGAAGAAGAACAAACAAAATTAATCCCGCTAAAAAGAAAAGGCAGAACAAAAAAATAATGGTTGTTCTTACAAGCGAAGAGAAATGGAAAATAGATTCAAATAACGAAAGTGAAGTTAAAGCCGCGATGGTAATTAACAGCGATGCCTGAATACCCATTGACGCAATAAACGCATATTCTTTTTTGTAAAGCTTTTCAAGCTTTTCAATTATTTCTTCGTAAAACTTTTTTTCCATCAAACTTTATTGAGTTAACGACCACAATACAATATTTGCTCCTAACCGGAGCGCTTCCTGTCTTTTTTCTTCCGGATCTTTATGTACATCAGGGTCAACCCATCCGTCGCTTGGATTTGACTCAAAGGTGTAAAAGACTACTAATCTATTATCGATAAAAATGCCGAATCCCTGCGGTGGTTTGTCATCATGTTTATGCGTCTTTGGCGGACCGGCAGGGAATTTAAACAACACATTGTATAAACCATAATTATATGGAAGTTCAACAAAACTTTTTTCCGGGAATACTTTTTTCATTTCCCGATGAAGAGCATTATTAAGTCCATAATCATCATCTATATATAAGAATCCGCCGTTTTCAAGATATTTACGCAGCCGTGCTGCTTCATCATTTGTAAAAACAACATTGCCGTGCCCCGTCATAAACAGAAACGGGTGGGCAAATATTTCATCGGTGGATATATCCACAAAATTATATTCTGCTTTTACTTTTATGTTTGAATTAGCTTCCACAAATTTTAAAAGGTTAACTTCGGCGGATGGGTCGTTGTACCAGTCGCCGCCGCCGTTGTATTTTAAACGTGTTATTGATACAGCGCCTTCCTGAGCCTGCACTATTAACGAGAACGAGATAATTATAAAAAATATTTTATACATAATTTTGGTTACCAATATATCGATGCACTTTTTCTAATTCAATTTACTTATAAGGTAGTTTTTTACCATGCGATAAAATACCTTCTGTTTTATTTGCTCATATTTTATAAATTGCTGTCTCAAATTCTCAATACAATAAAAAAAGAAATTAGAATGACAAAAAAATACTGGCTCTTAAAATCAGAACCGGAAGATTTTTCGATAGAAGACCTAATAAAGAGCAAAAATAAAACTACATGCTGGAGCGGCGTGCGCAATTACCAGGCTCGCAATTTCATACGCGATTATATGAAAATAAACGACGGTGTTTTATTCTACCAGAGCAACACTGAACCGACAGCCGTTGTAGCCGCCTGCATGGTTGTAAAAGAATCATACCCGGATACAACTCAGTTCGACCCGAACGATAATCACTACTTCCCAATAGCTTCAAAAGATAAACCGGTTTGGTTTATGGTTGACATCAAACTTGAACAAATTTTTTCGAGACCGGTTACATTACAGCAGATAAAGGCAAACCTAAAATTAGCAAATATGCGTCTTGTTCAACGTGGCAATCGACTTTCTGTAATGCCGGTTACAAAAGAAGAATGGGATGAAATTATACGGATGTCTGCCCGGAAATCATAATTCGTCATTTCCGTCTTCGTCATCTTCTTCAACTCTGTCGAGCAAATTTTGCGGAAGCGACTTGGTAGCCTTTGCGCCGAGTCTTTTTATTTTTTCAACGCTGCCAATTAAGTTTCCTCTGCCCGTGCTTATTTTTTTCATCGCGTCTTCGTAACTGTTTTGTGTAGCTTTTATTTTATTCCCGATATCAATTAAATCATTCATCAACCCTGTAAATTTATCATATAATGCACCGCTTTGTCTCGCAATATCAAGTGCATTTTTATTTTGATGTTCCTGCCGCCAGATGCTTGCAATTGTGCGTAATGTAGCAAGTAAAGTAGAAGGACTTACTATAACTATATTTTTTTCAAATGCTTCATTAAAAAGATTATTGTCATTTTGAATTGCTAGACCGAGCGCCGGCTCAATGGGTAAAAACATCAATACAAAATCTAAACTTTTTATCTCGTATAGATTTTGATAATTTTTCGAGCTTAAATTTTTAATATGATTTCTGATTGAGAGAATATGCTCTTTTATCGATAACGCTTTTTCAATATCATCATCTGCGGAGGCAAAACGTTCGTATGCGTTTAGCGAAACTTTCGAATCAACAATAAGAGTTTTCCCTTCGGGCAGGTTTATTAAGACATCGGGTTGAAAACGTTTACCATCTTCGGTAGTAAGACTTTCCTGAACTAAATATTCGCGTCCTTTTACCAATCCAGATTTTTCAAGAATATTTTCAAGAATAAACTCGCCCCAATTTCCTTGCGTTTTCGATTGCCCTTTTAACGCGTTTGTTAAATTGGTCGCGTCTTTACTCATCTGCTGGTTTAACTCGTGTAAAGTTTTAATCTGCTGAAGCAGCGTAGCGCGTTCTTTAGAATCGTTTACATAAACTTCTTCAACTTTCTTTTCAAAATCTTTAATTTTCTCATTAAGCGGACGAAGTATTGAATCGATGTTTTCTTTGTTCTGAAGCGTAAACTTTGTGCTTTTTTCCTCCAATATTTTTGAAGCAAGATTTTCAAATTCCTTCGAAAACTTTTCCTGAAGGTTTTGAACATCGGCTTTTTGTTCTTCGAGTTTTACTTGCAAATTTTTTTGGTTCGCATTAACGGAAGACAATGAAGTGCTCAGTTCAATTACTTTAGCTCGCTCATCTGCAAGCGCCTGCTGTAGCTGCTTTTGAGAATCGTCGAATATTTTGTTTCTTTCATCGGCACGCGCTTTTTCATTTTGAACGGAATTCATCTCACTTTTTAAAGTTTCATAATCTTCAATTGACACACCGGGTTTGTTCTTGTTTTTTAATGTGCAAACAAACCATCCGGCAACACTGCCAAGCACTAAACCGATAAGTAAAAATATTAACTCCATAAAACTCCCATTTATTAAACTAATTTAACTTTCTTCTCAACTGCATTCAGTAATGAATCATCTCTAATAATCGATGCTATTTTTTGAATATCATGATAAAGCAGTCTGTCCTTTAACAAAGGAGCAACATACTTTCTTATTTCCTTATATGCCGCATTAGTCCCGGCACCGCATTTAAGCGGTTTTAAAAACTCAAGAGCCTGTGCTGCTGTCATAAATTCTATAGCTAAAACATTTTCTAAGTTGTGCATAATTTTATAACATTTTTGTGCGGCAATAGAACCCATTGAGTTGTGGTCTTCCTGGTTTGCAGAAGTTGGAATTGAATCTACACTTGCGGGGTGTGCCAGTACTTTGTTTTCGCTAACAAGACTCGCGGCTGTGTATTGGGCAATCATCAAACCGCTGTTTAATCCGCCTTCAAAAGCGAGGAAGCGGGGCAAACCGCTTAATGCACCGTTTACCATTCTTTCGATACGACGCTCGGATACATTTGCGAGTTCAGAAAGCGCGATGCCCATAAAGTCCATTGCAAGCGCCATAGACTGTCCGTGAAAATTTCCTCCTTCAATGTGTTCTTCTGTTTCCGGAAAAATAATCGGGTTATCGTTTACCGAATTTATCTCTATCTGAACACGCGAACAAACATATTCAACTGCGTCCCGGGAAGCGCCATGAATTTGCGGCACACAACGAATAGAATAGGCGTCCTGCACCCGCGGATCGTCACTTTTATGGGAAGCCCTAACTTCGCTATCTTCAATCATTGTTAAAACATTATGGGCAGTAGTTAACTGACCTGGAAACGGACGCAGCTCGTGAAGTTTTTTATCGAAAGCTTTATCGGTTGCCCGCAGCGCTTCGTGCGTTAAAGCGGCTGCGGCATCTGCAAGTTTAACAAGTTTTTTTGCGCGGGCGCTAATATAGGAAGCAAAAGATGTCATCATCTGTGTACCGTTGATAAGCGCCAAACCTTCTTTGGCTCCAAGAACAACAGGCTTCAATGCGAATTTTTTTAGCGCAATTGCTGATTGTATTATTTTGGTATTTCTCGCATTTTCTTCAAAAATATTTTTAATAATTTGAACTCTTCCCTTCCCTATCATAGCGAGCACAAGATGAGAAAGCTGTACTAAATCACCACTTGATCCTACCGAACCTTGCGAAGGAATAACAGGGATGATGTTATTATTTATCATTCCAACCAAAAGTTCAAGTGTTGATACCTTAATTCCCGAATATCCCCGCGCCAGTGCGTTTACTCTTAACAACATCATAATTTTTACAATCTTGGGTGGAAGATTTTCGCCGCAACCTACTGCATGACTGAGTATTAAATTTTCTTGAAGCTGCTTAATATCTTTATGAGATATTTTTACATTTGAAAACTCGCCGAAACCGGTGGTTACTCCGTAAATAACTTTATCTTCTTTTATCCATTTATCAACAAGAGCGCGCGCCTTCTTTACTTTTAACTTTGATTCCTTCGTTAGAGAAACCTTTTGATTTTCTTTTAGGAATAATTCAATTTTTTCAACTGAAAGGGATGTTCCGTCAATTGCTAATTTTTTAATTGCCATAAACAATCTTTTTTATTTTGTCCGCGTTTTCGCGATTGGTTTTATACTTAATTATTATTTTATCTTCGTTATATTTTGTTGACAACACCTGAGCAAGAGAATGAATTTGCGCCACAATTTTGGACTGATGAATCTTAAGCGTCAACTTTACTTCAACGAACGCATTTTCAATTATATCTGTAACCGCCTTCTCAAATGCAGTAATGTTAATTCCTCTTATGGCAGAAACTATAACGCTATTTTTATATTTGTTGCGGACATAATCGAGTTTGTTTTTATCTTCTATAAGGTCAACTTTGTTAAAGATTTTTAATTCTATTTGTTTATCAGCGTTAATATCTTTTAATGTTTTTTCAACAACTAAAATATGATCTTCATAGTAAGGATGTGAAAAATCAATTATATGCAAAATTATATCTGCATCTCTAACTTCATTTAATGTACTTTTAAATGATGCAACAAGATGTGGAGGAAGTTTCCTTATAAACCCGACAGTATCGCTTAACAGAATTTTCTGCGTGGTATTTAATTCATAAATACGTGTAGTTGAATCTAAAGTTGCAAAAAGTTTGTCTTCGGCAAATACCCCGGCATTTGTTAGCAAATTAAACATTGTAGATTTCCCTGCATTTGTATAACCAACCAAACAAACGCGAACTCTATCTTTTCGTCCCTGACTTTGAGTTTCCCTATGCGCTTCAATTTTTTTTAGCTTATCCTTAAGGTGGCTTATTCGGTCACGAATAATTCGACGGTCGGTTTCAATTTGAGTTTCACCTGGTCCTTTAGTTCCTACACCACCATACTGCTTCGATAAGTGCGTCCATGCCCGTGTTAACCTCGGAAGCATATATTGAAGCTGAGCAAGCTCGACCTGAGTTTTGGCTTCATTCGTTTTTGCCCTGCCCGCAAAAATATCGAGGATCAGCGCGCTTCTATCTATGATTTTTCTGTCCAGCATTTTTTCAAGGTTACGAACCTGCACGGGGGAAAGATCATCATCGAAAATAACAAGATCAATTTCATTTAACTCAATAAGTTCTTTTATTTCTTCAGCCTTGCCTTTTCCTATGTAATGCGCCGGATCAGCACTGTTACGTTCTTGAATAATTTTCATTAAAGTTTCGGCGCCGGCAGTTAAAGCTAATTCTTCTAATTCAGCCAGATGTTCATCCACCAATTCCCGGCTAAGTTCCCTTGTTTTTAGTGCGACAAGTATTGCCCGCTCCGTTGTTTTTTTTGTTAAATCAATCATAAATACTTAATAAAATCTTTTCACTTTTTTTTTGTAATTTCCACATCATTAAACTTTTAGCCTAACCCGGACAAGCCAGAACCAAATTATTTGAGCTGAGTGATTGAATGGTTGAATGAAAAACATTCATCCATGCATCTGTTAGCTAACGGATCATTCATTCATGCTTTTTAGTCTTTTAGTTTGCAAATATTCTGCCATATATTACAAGAATTTAAGAGTTAAGGACTAAACCTGTACCATATCTTTTTTTACACTTTTTGCAACAAACATTTCCACCAAGGCAAGAAGTAAAGCCAATAATAAAAATATTTTCCACAACTCAGTACCAAAGCGCGCCTGCATTACTATACGAGTAATATCTTCATCCTTATTTATTTCCACAAACTTACCGGCGAAAGATATTTTATTTAAGTAATCGAGAAACTCATTTGTATTTGAGTACTCAGTAATCGATTCATCCGGTTTTACATTTACAGCGATAAATGCAAGCGGTTCTTTGGCGTTATAAAATTTGTATATACCGGCGAAAGAAGTTTTGCTGTACTTAATAAACGATTTTGCCGCGCCGTCATTGATAATTATATCTTCAGTCTTATCGGGTCGTAAAACGTTCAATTGAGGCACACTTGCTCCTGATATGTTTACAACTATTTCATCGCCTGCGAAATATTTTTGTACATTCTTTTCTGCAAACGAAAGATAATAAGCAGATTTATTTAATATAGGAACGAAGATACTTTTTAAAGGAAAACTGCTCCACGATAGAACAGGGGCTACGCCGAAAAGAAGGACTTTGCCAGTGCCTATTTTGTATTCACTCAACACAACACTGCCGTCAGCCAGTTTGATTATGTTTCTTCCTTCTGAGTTATTTAATTTAAAATGATGATAAATATCGGGCGATGCGATTTGTTTTTTTTCATTCCTTAAAAATATATTTTGAAATACGGGGTGGTTGAAATCAACCTCACCAAAACGAATTGAATAATCACTTGTTACAGTCCCCGCCTCATCGGAAGCCGGCGGTAACCCGATTGAAGAAATAATATTATTAAATGAATTTAATTTTGTTTCGGCGCCGGGCATTATAACTAACCCGCCCCCGTTGCGTACGTATTCTTTCAGGCTCCCGCTGCTTTGCAAGGTACCGCCGCCGATAATAAAAATAACGCTATATTTATTTAAGTCAATTGAGTTAAACTGATTTAAATTTTTAACCGTAACTTTTAAAGCCTGTTCGTTGTCTGCGGCTGTTAGAGCAAGTTTAACAAACTTTGAATCATCCGGCTCAGATTCAAATATAAGGACAGGAATTTCCTCCGGGATGTATAAATTGGTGAAGCGGGTATTATCTTGTAAAATGTCATCGTCCTCCAATTTTGCAAATACCTCCACAAAACCGGTTTGTTTTATAGTCGATTCCATATTTACAACCCGGGTTGCGCCTGATTGAATATCCACACTCTGCTGGGAACTTCGCTCACCGTTAATAAACAGTGAAACAACAACATTTCCCGCATGCTTGTTTGAATAGTTTGTTACTTTAACAATAAAATTAACGGGTTTATTTTTTTCAAATATTTGAGTGTTAACATCTATATCATCAATGCCGAGGTTGTAAATATTCTTACCGGAATAATTAAACGAATAAAGTTTTATTCTCTCATTTAGCCCGCGGCTAAGATTGCTCAGTTCCTCTTCTCCGGCAATTTTACCTTTTTGAAAGTCAGTGAGTAAATATATTTCTTTATTAAAGTTATTTGAACCGGAAAGTACATTTGCCGCTTTTACAATAGCATCATTGATTTTTCCTGTCTCGTCAGAAATTTGAAGAGACTCAATGCTTTTTTTGAAGTCTACAAGATTTGAGGTAAACGTTATCTCATCCTTATCTGCCGATGATATTTTTACCAACGCTGCTTCATCACCTTCCTGAAAATTGCTTAACAAATTTTGTATTGCCGCTTTCGCCTGATTAAAATATGAACCTTTTGCTTCAACTACAGACATACTGAAAGTATCATCGATTATAAAAACTGCGCTTGTTTTTGCCGCTGATGTTGTTCCGCCGATTGCAATTCCCTTAAGTGCGGGACGCGCAAAACTTAACACAATAAACGCGATTATAAGTACCCGCAGCAGAAGCAATAACCATTGCTTTAATTTTATTTTTCGTATTCTATTTTTTTGAAGTTCTTTTAAAAATGATAACGTACTGAACTCTATGCGCTGGAGTTTTCGCAAGTTGAATAAATGAATGAGTACGGGTATGGATGCAGCCAGCAATCCTAATAATACGGCTGGATTAAGAAATATCATACTAATATTTTCCCCGAATTATTTGATAAATCAGAATAGTAATCGCATCTATCACTTTTTACCGTTATCTTTTTTAAGAGGGTTGTAATCATAATTATAGATAGTCTCTTTTTCAGTAAGCGAATAAAGTCTTGCATTATCAAACCACACTCTCCCTTTTCCAAAAAGCACACAAGCTGCCTCTATTGAAAGATCATTCGCATTAAAACCGACAGGCAAATAAGTTTTTAACCAAGCGGTCAGTTCAACCCAATCTGTGGTTCCGCTCACCGAGGGTGAATATCCTGAAACAAGAAGGGAATCTTTATCAAAAAGTTTTAGTTCGAGTCTGGCAGAATCTGCATCTTCAACTTTAATAAAACAAAACAGCGAATATTTTCTATCAATCGCTAACTTATTTACAGTTTGAAAAATAGAACCGGCGCTGTCGTTTATTCCGTCATTTCTTATCGAAAAACTGTAATTGCCAGCGTACTTTATGATATCATCAAAACCGGATGTAACTGATTCTCCGCTTCTGAGTTTCCAATTCTTAGCGGAAAACTCTTTTTCGAATGAGTAGTTCTCTAAAAGATTTTTTACTCTCTCCACCTCATCGATACCCGGAGCTTTAGTCTCGTCTACAGTTTTCTTTTTTAACGCAGTGATAAGCAAAACTGCACCGGCAAATAGGGCTACCGTTACCAGAATAATCCAGAAATAATTTCTTTTTTTCATTTTTTAAATGTAAATAAACTGCTGAAAGTTAGCTATTAAGTGTATTAAATTAAAGGGAAAGCAAATGACTTGGATATGATGTAACAACAACGCTTGCCGTCCTCTTACACCATAGTACGTGCCGTTCGGCATACGGCGGTTTGTTAAACTTGTCTTAATAGATATGTTACACTCATTTCTTTGTACCCTATCTTTCTGAAATAGTCATTGGTAAGCGTATGACATAGTATTCCGGACATAGCTGTTCTGCGGTAACTTTTCCTTGTGTTGGCATTTCGGAGTGCTTTCCATTCTTCCATGCCTAATTTTATTAGCTGTTTCATTCGGTTACATACTTTTATCCAGCTTTTCCGGATACACATGCGAAGGCGGATTCTTATCATGTTGCCTAACCTTTGAAGCGTGTTCTTGCAGTCGGCTATGGCAAAGTAGTTTACCCAACCTTCTGTTACTTTATTCAGCTTTAAGAGACGCTGCCCCATGCTGATACTTTGACTTCGCTTTGTTTTACGAGCTCGTCCGGGTGCGTCTGCCTTTTATCTGCTTCCTGTTCGTCAGACCAAAATTTTGCCGCCGACTTCCTTCAGATTCCGCCTCGCGGTGGACACCCTTGTCTTAAGCTAACACTTCCAACTATCTTGGCGTGTTCGGGATTTCCACCCTATAATTATCGCCCATATGGGGTGAACTAAAAAAAAGCGGTTCAGGATGAACCGCTTTTTAAATACATGCTTTCAGCAAATTACTTGATTAATGTCATCTTCTTAGAAGCTTTATAATCGCCGCTTTTTATTTCGTAAATGTAAAGACCACTGGATAAATTACTTGCATCAAAGTTAACTTCATAACGCCCTTTTGTTTTGAAATTGTTAACGAGTGTTTTTACTTCTCTGCCGAGGATGTCGTAAATTTTTAATGTTACCATTCCATCCTTCGGTATTGCGTAGCGGATTGTTGTGGATGGATTAAAAGGATTAGGATAATTTTGGGATAAATCGTATTCGGTTACGTTAATGTTTTCGCCGAGACCAATTTCCTGTCTTACAGCCTTAGGAAGAATTTCGGCATCTGCAAATTTTGAAGTAACGGAATAAACCGCTCCAAAATTATCATTTATATCAAGTAAAAGTTTTACCGTTCTGTTACCAATACCCACTGTATTAACCGAATATTGCAGACTATTATAAGGGAGAATATTATTTGCGCTGTAATTAATATCATCAAATACCGAGATTACCGCATTCGTTTCTGCATCAACTAATTTTACTTTGAAATTAATATACTCATCATTGTTAAATAGACTGCCGGTGTTTTCCGTTAAACCATATTGAACGCTGTATAAAAAGGAGGAATTATCATTTAGTCCGAATGGCTCTGTTTCAAGATACCTTTTTACATCTTCGTTGGAATTTATATCGGTGGTTTCGGTTATTTTTTTGAAATTGATTATGCTTCCGTCAACCATAACATCGCCAACTGTGTAATAAATGTTTGACTCTCCTTTGCTTACTGTTCCTTCCCTTCCGGCGTAAACAGCACTTCCGTTTTGTTCTTTATTCGGGTTATCAAAATAACTCTGGATATTATTTGTTTTACTAAATAAGTATGGAAGCGCAGATGAGTTAAACACCATTCCGTACATATCGTATTTAGTATCGCCGTTACAAACTTGCACATAGTGCCCGGTTGTATTTAGATTTTTTATAACAGAAAGAGTTGTATTGTTTGTTGCTTTTGTTGTGTTATATGTAATTGGGGGTCCGCTTATTTCCTCATTCCAGGTTATAAAATAATTAGCGTTATCATTTGATTTTTGAATTGTGGCAGATCTTACATTGTGACCGAAATTCCAGAAACTGAAAGAACTACCGTCACATTTAACACCGCGAAAAACCGTCCGTTTATCTACTATTGAGCCGCTCTCTGTCATCGTATTTCTTTCACCTATCCATGAAGCACGCGCAAGGTCGTCACCAAGAACAACCAAACTCGGCACATAGTTTTTTGTATAGCCGTCGTTAACCGCAAGATTGGAGATATCACAACTGATAGTTACTACAAAGTTCTGTCGTTCGTCAATGCTCCAACTAATTTTTTGATACCGAATTATATTATCGCCTTCTCCCCACGCAAGATGAAAAATATTATTTGAAGAACTTTTATCAACCGCAATTGTCGGATTTACGGGTAAGTTATTCTCATCATCAAGACTACCATCCTTTAAAAAAGAAATATCTGGATTGGACGCATACCAATGAAAAAAGGCATAGAATAATGTTCCACTTTTTTTATAGACTAACAGAACTTTATCACCTTTCGCTTCAATAACCGGCGAAGCATCTGATTCGAAATTTATAATTTCTTCTAATGGATTCATTATGCTATCAGCAGCTATAAAGCTTTGTCCGGCGCTGTTAAACCACGTTATTCCCACAAAAGATTGATATTGGTATGCAATGAATAGCGTATTACCAAGATAACATATAGAAGGAGATTTTGCTTCTCCATTGCCAATCGGTCTTCCGTTATTCATTAACTGCCAGGTTGAACCGTAGTCACTGCTTTTTTCGTACCAAATGTAACCCATACTCTCATAAACGGAATGCAAACTACCATCAACAGTTCTTATAAACTTACGCTGGCTGTTTGTGCTGTAGGCAGTTTGGTTATTTGAGTGAAATAAATATTTATATAATGCACTATATGTTTCATTATCCGTGGGAGTAATTGTCCTTGTATTTGTTTGCGCCAGTAAATCTGTCCACCCGGCAAAGTTGTATGTTTTACCATTGAGTGTTTGCTGTAATGGCGCTGATATTTGTCCGCTGTTTTGTTCGACTATTTGAGCAGCGATTATAGAATTTGAACCATCAAATTCTGTTTGGTCGTTTCGGGTTATATCAAACCTTTTTTTCATATCTGATTGTATTTCAGTACCATTATCGCTTGAAGCAATGGTGTAATTAAAATTTTGGTTGTAGTTAACTAGAGAATAACTCCCACCCATTGGTTTCTTGTTCCATTGACTTAAATTAACACCACTTTGATTCCAAACATAATATTGATTTGAAGAAGGTTGATTTATAGCGCCAAGCAACAAGCTTTCCCCGGTAATTTTATGAACCTCTGTGCCACTTGGACTTACTACTCCATCAATATTTACTACACCACTGTTAAAGCTATTTGATACTTTAATAGTATTTTTTACGGTAAATGTTATAGTTTGTTCTGCTACTTTATAGAATCCTTGACCTAAATAATATTGATGAAGTTCTAATCTCCAGGAATAGGTTCCAGCAGGCAAATACCACCATTGGTCAATACCGGCTCCTTGATTTGATTGTTGATTAGCATATGGTGTGGGAAATAATTTAATAAAATATGGTGAGGCTGTTGTGGTTTTATTATACTGAAGGTTTAAGGCTACAAAATTTGGAGCGGAACCATATCCGGTTGACGTAACTTCTTGCCCATTTGTCGGATTGATGAACCAGACGCTCTGAGCATCAATTTTTATCACTGATAAGAAGAAAGTGATAATGAATAACAAAATTGTTCTCTTTTTCATGATTAAATCTTTCATTTTATTTTATGCGGCAAAGAATTATATTTAGCGCGTAAATAAAGAAGGATATAAAAAACCCTTCATAGGTGAGCAGCCTAAATTTATTTACGTTTATGGAACGGTGTTGCCGCACCGTTCCTTTTTTATATTTTGGATTTATCTATACTCTTAAAACTCCTTTATTCTTTTAGCGTACCCCTTATCATAATATTTAACTGTTTTCCCGAATCCCATCCAATAAAAAAAACGTCTTTTTCAAAAATTAAACCCGGCGCTATATTTAAATGCGCCGGATAAACAATAGCCAGATCAGTTCCGTTATAGTGCATTATTCCTTCATATCCTGCGCCAAAAAAATCTTTCTCACTTCGTCCGAGTACTCCACCATAGTAAGTGCTGTTTGTAAAATCTTTCCACTCGATTAGTTCATCATTTTTTACTTTGTATATTTTATTAACTATCGAAATATAAATTTCACCGTTTATTTCATTTAAACCTGGCCAACGACTGTCCGAGTAAATTTCTTTGAAATTATTGGACCCGTCATAAACATATATTTTTTCTGTCCATGTATCATTATCATCAAGTCCGGTAATAATAAATTTTCCATTTTTCATAGGTTTTATATCATAAAATTTAATCTTCATATTAGGGATATCCACTAAATTCCAATCTGTTCCATCATACTTGAAAATAATAGCCTTATGAGTACCACCATATTGGGCGGCAAATCCAACCGCAAATAAATTATTGGAAGTAGTTCCATAGATGCAATTGATGCTTATTACATCAAAATCTGGAAGAGTAAACTTTTTAAATATTTTCCAGGTGTTTCCATGTTTTTTCCAGAATTGACTCTCAGCATCTCCTATCCAAATCTCATCCGGATTTAAACCAAAAATTGTATTTAAATGTGAGTTTAATTTCTGGGTAGTTAAGGACCAACTTTGCCCATCATAGTACCAGAAACAATCTTTAAAACTTGTTCCACCAGCTGTTACATACACAGAATTGGGAGTATCACCCCAAATATCTGTTATTCCAAACCGGTCATCAGTCCATAATGTGTCTACTTTCCAGGTATAATCCCTACGTCCTGGTATAACGTTATCCTCAACCGCGGTAATTTCATTTTTACATGTAACAGACAAAAAAGATAGAATAGAAATAAAACTAAATAGCATTATTTTGTAAATAGGCATAACAATAGAAGCCCTTTTCTTTAAAGAGAGAATTAAAAATTGTAACGTAAAGAAGTACCCCGGAACAGCAGCGCGTAAATTAATTTTTTTCACTACCGTTCCCCCGAAAATGACAATTTATATTTTTGTTGTCTCGTACCATAACTGCTCCCATAAAAATTGTTGTTACAAATTTATAAAAAAAAAAACGGAAAGAAGCAAATGTTTTTTTTGTTTGTGTTGGATTTATCTTCACTCTAAAACTCCTTTATTCTTTTAGTGTACCCCTTATTATTATATTTAACTTTTTTCCCGAATCCCATCCAATAAAAAAAACGTCTTTTTCAAAAATTAAACCCGGCGCTATATTTAAATGCGCCGGATAAACAATAGCCAGATCAGTTCCGTTATAGTGCATTATTCCTTCATATCCTGCGCTAAAAAAATCTTTCTCACTTCGTCCGAGTACTCCGCCAAAGTAAGTACTGTTCGTAAAATCTTTCCACTCAACTAACATATCATTTTTTACTTTGTATATTTTATTATTTATCGAAATATAAATTTCACCGTTTATTTCATTTAAACCTGGCCAATAAATACCCGAGTAAATTTCTTTGAAATTATTAGTCCCATCATAAACATATATTTTTTCTTTCCATGTATCATTATCATCAAGTCCGGTAATAATAAACTTCCCATTTTTCATAGGTTTTATATCATAAAATTTAATCTTCATATTTGGAATATCTACTAAATTCCAATCTGTGCCATCAAACTTGAAAATAATACCTTTATGAGTTTCATTATATTTAGCAGCAAATCCAATTGCATATAAATTATTGGAAGAAATTCCAGAGATGCGATTGATGTTTATTACATCAAAATCTGGAAGAGTAAACGTTTTAAATATTTTCCAGCTGTTTCCATGTTTTTTCCAGAATTGACCCTCAGAATCTCCTATCCAAATCTCATCCGGATTTAAACCAAAAATTGTATTTAAATCTGAATTCAATATCTGATCAGGTAAGTACCAACTTTGTCCATTATAGTACCAAAAACAATCTTTATAACTTGTTCCACCAGCGGTTACATACACAGAATTGGGAGTATCACCCCAAATATCTGTTATTCCAATCCAGTCATCAGTCCATAATGTGTCTACTTTCCAGGTATAATCCCTCCTTCCCGGCACGGCGTTATCTTCCACCGCGGTAACTTCATTTTTACATGTAACAGATAAAAGAGATAATATAGAAATAAAACTAAATAGCATTATTTTGTAAATAGGCATAACAATAGAAACCCTTTTCTTTAAGGAAATAATTGAGAATTGTAACATAGAAAAGTAACACGGAACAGCAGTTTTTATTTTAGAATTTTTTACCACCGTTCCCCCGAAAATGACAATTTGTATTTTTGTTGTCTCGCACCATAACTGCTCCCGTAAAATTGTTGTTACAAATTTATGAAAAAAAAACGGAAAGAAGCAAATGTTTTTTTGTTTAGATAGGAAATTGTAAAAAATGTTGGATGTAGATTTTGCCCGGTTGTTTTCGGCACTACCCTTTAGCATGTACGCTTTTTCCGCGTGGCGGATAAATTATTGTACGCAAATCCCACAAACAAAGCTCCAGCAGGGCGGCGTGTTTTATAGCTGCACAATAAAATTATTTTTCTAAAAAATTAAAACCGTTTTATTGATCTCCTACAGAGACCGGACACAATTAATTTTTTTTCTACCATAATGGAACCCCGATGGGGTTCTTTATAACGCATCAACAGGACACTATTCTTTTTACCCGGTTATTTTCCGCGAGGCGGATAAATTATTGTAAAAAACAAACACCCCGAAAAAGCTAATCCCCGTATGGGATTTATTATTTCTTAATTGTCTCCTGTTCTAAAATAATCAAAACGGTTTCTTAATTAACCGGTTTTAATTTCAAAAAAAAAGCGGCACTAATGCGCCGCTTTTTTTAGTTAGTCAAAATTACTTGATCAAAACCATTTTTTTTGTATTCACAAAATTTTCTGATTCGAGACGGTAAAAATAAACACCCGTCGAAACCTTATTGTTCGCGCTGTTTGTTCCATCCCATTGAATTTGATATTGCCCCCTATCTTTAACCTCATTTACAAGAGTTTTAACTGCGCGTCCAAGAATATCGTACACAATCAGTTTAACTTTTAATTGTTCGGGAACAACGTAATTTATCGTTGTAACCGGGTTAAATGGGTTCGGGTAGTTTTGATTAAGTTCAAATTTTGTCGGTATTAATTCCGCATTTGTATTTTCGCCAACAATAATTATATCAGTTCCACCGGAGAACGCAACCACTTCACCAAGACGCGACGCTGCCGCAAATTCCCAGCTTGCGTTGCCGTCAACATCGCCGAATGATTCTATAAGTTCGGCGGCATTACCGCTGCCAGTAAATGGATAACTAAATATCTGATTACCCGCTTTAGCTTCAAATACATTTACATCTTTATTCAAATCGGTAACGCCAAATTCGGGCAAATCGTCTCCGGTCATATCTTTTAAAATTCCAACGCCAAGAATATTTCCGGCAACATTTTTATTCCATATTATATCGCCTGTTGAACCCTCGAGCAAATAACATGCCGGCGCAATACCGCTTACAAAAATATCATCGGTACCGGATTGATTTATATCTTGCACAACCCGTAGATCTTCAATAAAAACATTCCCGATATTTTTTTGCCACAGAAGTACCCCGGCATCACTGCTTAGAACATAAACATTTCCGCCAATATCGCCGACAACAACATCCGAAGCAGAATCGCCACCGACATTTTCAATTTCGTAAACCGTCCACGGCGTCTGTGCAGTTGGGAATGACCAAAGAATATTGCCGAGTGAATCAAATCCGATTACTTCATAAGCTGACCCTACCCGTGTGCCGAAAGCGCCGCCAATATCGTTTGACGCAACCATATATTTTAATTTTTTCTGTCCGCTCTGGTCGATGCGCCAAATTTGTGCACCGGTTCTGCCATCTAACATATAAACTGAAAATTTTCCTTCGCCCGTATACTCGTTACCGCTTTGGGAAACGAGTACTTCGGGTGTACCGTCACCGTTTCGGTCACGCTTAACATCAAGACCCATTATATCGCCGCTCCCGTAGTTAACCGAGTCACCGAACTCCCATAGTTTTTCGCCCGTAACACCATCAATGGCATAAACAAATTCGTTGCCGCCCCCGGTACCGATAACAACATCTTTAATTTCATCACCATTTAAATCAGCCGTTTGCAAACACCAAGAATAATCAACCGAACCGGTATTATTACTGCCGAAATATGTATTAAACTTCCAGAGAACATCTGCCTTACCCGATGAGTTGCCGTTAAACGCCACAGTGTAATAATTTTCGGCTGAAACAACCAGATCATTTACACCATCGCCATTTATGTCATCAAGCCCTTTTAATGCGCGAATTGTAAGATCGTTATAATTTGTATGCGGATTTTCAGGAATAAACCCCGACCAAACTTTTGTGCCGAGTGAGGAATCAAATGCCGTAACGTTTCCTAATAATGGAACTCTCGTAACCATAGAATTGGAAGCGTTCGAATATATAGTAAGAGTATCGGTGAAAGCTGTGTAAGCATGAGGTGCAAACCAGACTCTAAAACTTCTTGCCGAGATGGAATCAATCTGTATAGGGAAAGTAAATTTATCGAGTGAATAATTATTACTAAAAACTCTGAACGAATCAATGACAAGCGGAGCCGAACCGTAATTGCTTATATCTATCTCTTCGTATGAAGTTGAGTTTATTCGTTTATTCCCAAAATTTATTTGTGGAATAGAAAGACCGATAAACGGAGCGGTAAATACTCCTTTACCCTGCAGCTGTACTTTTGAATAAATAAAATTCGGATCATTATGATAAAACAGTAAGGAATCGTCATAGCTAATATTAGAGCCGGGAGTAAAATGAACCATAAATGATTTCATACTATCGGGTTTAATAATAACGGGGAAAGTTCCATCTATCGCGAAAGAATTTTTATTTATGAAAACCGAATCGATAACCAAATTTGCGGTGCCGTAATTTAATACATGCACCTGCGCGTTTGATGTCGAATCGATTTGAACATTTCCAAAATTTATATTTGTGGTTAACAAATCAATGCCGGGTGAACCGCCGCCGCCGAGATTGTATTTGAAAAACATTCTTCCCGAACTGGAATTTAATGGTTCGGCAATAAGCCAGAAATATGAACCATCCCATGCAAGCCCGCGGGGGTTTTGTCTTACGCCCGGGTTTTCGGGAACGTGAAATGAAAAAAGTGTATCTTTAGTTGTGAGGCTAACTGCATAAATATTTTCCGGATCCCCTTCAAAACCATCCATTACATAAAATAGTGTATCCCCTTTTACAGTAATACCGGTGGGTTGTGTTCCGAATACCTGGATTGTATCAACGATTGTTTTTGTATTAATATCAATTTTGTACAGCGCCGCTTCATTGTTAGGATAATAAAATGAAACCCAAATACCCGATCCATCCCATGCAGCACCGCCGATATATTTATTTGCTAATGGAGTTGTTATTGAATCGAGAACAGTGCCATCAAAATCTACCTTGAGAAGTTTTTGTTTTGAAGTTTTTCTTTCGAGATACCAAAAATATGTGCCGTCAAAAGCAAGCCCCTGCGAGTAACTTATAGTTGGATAATTTATTTGAATTGTATCTGCGGGGTTACCATCTGCGTCAACTGCCATTATCATTCCTTTGCCCTCTGTGGATGCATCGGAGGAAATGTAATAAACCGAGTTTGCGTAAACTAACCCGTAACTATGCTGAAAAAAAGTAGTGTTTGGTAAAGAAACTGTCTGCACAAGCGATTGAGCTATTAGTGCAGACGAAAAATAAACGGATAAAAACAGAACAAAGTAAAATTTTTTCATCTCGACACACCTTAATTGTTAGAACGTGTATGTTAATTAATTTAATTTACATTAATCTAATGACATAAAAAAAATTATTTTTTAGGATTAGTTTCGCGCCATTCTTTAATGTAGCTTGCAATTTCAGTCGTCAAAGCGCCGGGGGTAAATAATTGACCGACACCCAAATTTTTTAGCGCTTGAATATCTTCCTCGGGGATAATGCCGCCGCCTGTCAGTAACACATCATCGAGCCCTTTTTCTTTCATAAGGTTTAATATTTTCGGAAAGATCGTCATGTGAGCGCCTGAAAGAATGCTAATCCCAATTACATCAACATCTTCCTGCACGGCAGCTTCGGTAATCATTTCGGGGGTTTGACGAAGACCTGTATATATAACTTCCATACCGGCGTCTCTCAACGCGGCAGCAATAACCTTAGCGCCGCGGTCGTGACCATCTAAACCGGCTTTTGCAACTAATACTCTTATTTTTGAATCCATAATATTCCTTTACGCGTTTTTAATTTTTTCTGCAATTTGTTTCATCTCCCCGTTTCCGTAATCTTTAAATATCATATTAAATTTTATTTTATCATCACTGTAACGGGGGATGATATGAAAATGAAAGTGAAAAACCGACTGCCCGGCAGCCTCTCCCGAGTTTACAATAATATTAAATCCATCCGGGTTAAATACTTTCACAATTTTTGATGCAATTTTTTGTGTAATAACCGATAGTTCCGATAACTCATTTACAGGCACCGCGAGAAAATTTTCGTAATGCTTTTTGGGGATGACAAGCGCATGCCCGATATTTAATGGTCTAACATCAAGGAATGAGAGAACATTTTCGTCTTCATAAATTAGTTCGGCTGCCGCATTACCTTTAGCTATTTCACAAAAAATACAATTCATGCTTCAAAAATAAACCTAAAAAACTTGTCAGGCAAAAGAGTTTTTATCTTCTACTGCCTAACAATGATTAAATCTACTGCAAACAATAAAAGCTAAAACATTCTCTATTGCACGAGCAAAACAATAACTGTATAATAATATAGTTATCAATTTTTAACTTACTTACTTGTTTCGAGGTACATTTCTTTTTTTGCAAAGATACTGAAAAATCCTCCGGTATGAATAAATAAAACTTGCTTCCCTTTTCCTTTTGAAACAAAATTATCATAGTAAGCTTTGAAAGCCTTGCCGGTATAAGCCGGGTCCAATATAATTCCAGTTTCATGCGCGAATTTTTTTATAAGAGTAAGTTTGTCGTGGGTGATTTTTTTATATCCTTCGTACGAATAACCATCGAGTATTACAAGATTATTTTCGTTTATTTTACACCCGAGGTGATAATCAAGAATGCACCCCTCTGCCAAATTTAATATTTTTGTTTTTATTTTTTCTGCCGAATAAAGAACGTTGACAGCATAAATTTTTATATCAAGACCAAGCAATGCCGCGCCAACAAGAAGTCCTGCTGAAGTACCCCCGGAGCCTGACGCCGTTAATATTCCTTTTACTTTTGAGAAATCGATTTGCGATTTTAATTCTTTTACCACGTCAATGTATCCCCAGATGCCGAGAGTTGAAGAACCGCCTTCGGGAATAACATAAACCCTTTTTCCGAGCCGGAGATATTTTTCACGCTCGGCAAACATGATTTCATTAATTCTGTCATAGTCTTCTTTGCTAACATAAATAGTTTCCGCTCCGATATACTTATCGAGAAAAAGATTACCATCCGGATTTTTAGATTCTCTCCCCCATAAAAATAAACGGGGTTTTATTCCGCATTGAACTGCGGCTATTGCAGCGGCGCGTGAATGGTTGGATTGCTCTCCCCCGCAGGTAAAAATATATTCCGCCTTTTCTTTTTTTGCCTGGTACATAATGTATTCAAGTTTTCGCACTTTATTACCGGATAATTCCATTCCGGTTAAGTCGTCTCGCTTAATGAGTATATTTTTGTCTTCAAATTTTAACTGCTGAACAAGAGTAGGAATTGCAGCAAGATCAATTTTTCCTGGTGCTTTCATTATTTATCCTTTTGTCTTATCATTCTTTTATAGTGCATTCGTGCGCGTTCTAAATCTTCCGGCGTATCAACAGCAAGGTTATCATATTCTGTAACAACAACTTTTATTTTAAAACCATGTTCAAGCATTCGAAGTTGTTCAAGTTTTTCAGTTTGTTCCAAATCAGTCGGCGCTAATTCTGTAAAACTTAAAAGAGAGTCTTTTCTGTAAACATACAGCCCTATATGCTTAAATATATCGCATATGTCAAGTCTTTCCTGATAAGTTTTTGCATCCCTCACATACGGAATAGGCGAACGTGAAAAATACATCGCGAAATTCTGATAATCGAAAACTACCTTGGGAATTGAGGGGGACTTTAATTCTTCAACATTTTGAATTTTTTTGGCGAGTGTAGAAACATTTATAGAATTATCAAACAGTAATGGCTCGACTGCCTGATCAATCATTTCCCCATGTATGAACGGCTCATCCCCCTGAATATTTACAATTATATCCGCCTCATCCATATCGCGCACAACAAACGCTATCCTGTCGCTTCCTGTTTGAATATCTTTTGGAGTGAGTACCACGTTTGCACCAAAACCACGGCAAACTTGAGCAACCTTCTCGTCATCTGTGGCGATAATAATACGGTTAACCAATTTTGAGTTGAGAGAACTTTCGAATGTATGTTGTATCATCGGTTTGCCGCCGATGTCAGCGAGTGGTTTTCCCATTAATCTTGTTGAAGCGAAACGAGCAGGTATAACACCAATTATCATAAATCAAATTTCTTATTATTAATTATTGCAAAAATAAGAAAATCTTTCCCACTAAACGCGGTCGAAATAAATAGAGTGTCTAAATCAAAGGAGAAGTGCCATTGCAGTAAAACAACTGTACCTGACGAAATAATAGCTTATAATACCCGGGGCACTTTAAAGAACCGGTCATCCTTTTGCGGAGCATTTTTCAAAGCGTCGGAAGTTGGCAGCGAATCTTTTGTAACATCATTACGAAATACATTTTCGTTTTCAATAGGATGAGATAATGGCTCAATATTTTCAGTGTCAAGTTCATTAAGTTTTTCAACATACGCCAACATCTGGTTTAATTGAGTTGTGTAACCATCAAGTTCTTCTTCCGAAAACTTTAACCGGGCAAGTTCGGCTATATGCTCTACGTCTTTTCGTGTAACTGCCAAATTATTCCTTGATATTTTTTATTACAATATTACGAACTTTTTCCATTAAATCATTCTCATCTTTACGCGTTAAGACATTTGATGTATCAATTGGGTCATCAAAAGTAACTGTGATTGTACCGCTTTTAATATTAAACTTACCTTTAGGTAAAAGTTTGTATGAACCTGAGACGGATACTGGGACTATTGGATATCCGGCTTTTACCGCCAGATAAAAAGCGCCGCGTTTAAATGACTGTACCTCCCCGTTTTCACTTCGTGTACCTTCGGCGAAAAGAACAGGTGATAGTTTTTTTTGCACCATTTTTTCTTTTGCTTCTTCAATACTACGCATTGCACTCTCGGCATTTTTTCTGTCCACCATAATATATGGACCTATTTTTAACTGCCAACCAAATACAGGTATTTTTCCGAGTTCCTGTTTAAATACAATACCTATTTTGTTCGGTATTGCTTCCTGCAGTGCAGGAATATCAAACTGGCTGCTGTGGTTTGATACAAACACATAAACTTTTTTTGAATCTATCTTCTCTCTGCCGATAACTTTTAGTTTTATCCTGCTTATAAAAAATACACCTTTTGCAAAATATTTACCAACATAATTGTAAGCAGTAAAGTTTCTGTCCACTAATGCCGAAATCCCAGCCGCAACAGCAGAGAGGAATGTATAAAATACTACGAATACAAATTTAATGTATGACAACACTCTTCGGCTCCGTTTGCAAACTGCCAGATATAAGAGAAGCACCTCTATGTTTTTTAATAGCAGCTACTCTATTCTTAATTGAAGGATGGCTGTAAAAAAACAATTCAACAAAACTATTAGGATTTTCATCACCGAGATTTTGTGTCGTTAATTTTTGAAGTGTATTTATAAACTCCGCCGGTTTGTCTGTAGCATCTATTGCGTAACGATCGGCTTCATATTCATATTTGCGTGATAAATAATTACCAAGGGGCGTTTGAACCAGACCGATAATCATTGCCCATATTGAAAGTAGAGGCAAGGCAGCAATGTCAGTCCGCATTGAAAACCCGAACCATGTTAAAGAAATATCATAAAGTTTAGCAATTAAAAATAATGTTAAAAAACTTGAAACGGTTCCGAAGACTAAATTTTTTATTATATGTTTTTTCTTGTAATGTCCGAGTTCATGAGCCAAGACGGTTTCTATTTCATCAATAGTAAAGTTATCAAGCAAAGTATCACCGAGTAGTATTCTTTTTGATCTGCCGATGCCGGTAAAAGCGGCATTTGCTTTTTTTGTATTTTTGCTCATATCAAACCGGTAAACATTTTTTACCAATACACCTGCTTCCTCGGCAAGTTTGGTGATTCTTTTATTTAGGTCGCCATCTTCAATCGGTGTGAGTTTGTAGAAAAGAGGCAATATAAAAATCGGGACTACACGAGCCAAAACAACCGACACAACAAATAACAAAATTGCAAAAGGCAGCCACCAGTTACCCCCGAAGTTTTTTAGAGAATAATAAAAAGAGAGCAAAATTGGGATGCCGATTAAAGCTGCAACAAGCAATCCTTTTAGATCTTCCCAAATCCACATAAAAAATGTTTGGTTGGAAAGATTATATTTGTGTTCAAGATAAAACTCAGAGTAATAACTTAAGGGTGAAAACAATATTCCGGACACAAAACCGAGCACAATCAAAAAACTAATAAATAAAAGATAGTCATTTGAGAAATAACTGCTTAGATATCCGGTTAACAAGCTGCTTAAACCGGTGGAAACGAATAAAAATAAAAGTATAAAACTTATCAAAGTTTTCGAAATGCTTATGGTTAATTTTATATTATTATATTTTTTTGAATCTTGTTTTGAAATCATTGATATGTTTTGTTTTCATTCCGGTGACGTAAAATTATAACAATTTTTTACTTCATTCAATCAATTTTAAAAAAGAAATCCCGGCAACTGCCGGGATTAATAATACTACTTTTACCAATTCTTATTTTTTTGGTTTATCATTCTTTTTTTCATTATACATATTTTTGTTGCAGCCACCGCATCCCTCGGCGCCTTCAGATTCGCATTCTTCTGTTTTGATTGTTTCTTTTTTAATTTTTGTTTCTTTATTCCCTTGCGAAACAGATGAATTACTTTTCACTTTTGTTACAGCATCAGACGTTTTAGCATCGATGGTTTTTGTAACTTTTGTATCTTTGGCAGTTGGAGATTTAACGCCGTTGCTTTTTGTCTGAGCATTAACTGCAAACACAAAACCAGCTAACATAATGATTAAGAGAATTTTTTTCATGAGTAACCTTTCTTGATTAATGATAATGTTTATTTTTCTTTTTTTAATTTTAATGATTTATCATCTTCACTTATCGTGAAAAATATTTTTCGGGATTGTCCGGAATTTTCTTTAACCGCTTTTTACAGCACACTGAATAAGTTTTACCTTCGTACATAAATACAATAAGCGGATCGGTTTTTCTTGCGAAACCGGACAAATTGTGCTTAATAATTTATTATCCGAAACATTTTAATTTTTAATTTCCGTAAGGACAACTTTATTATTCTACTTTTTTCTTTGTCCAGGGTATTTGCAATAATGTCTATAGTAAAAATAATAGATAAAGTGAATAAAAAAAATTAGTGCCTAAGCGCTCTTTTAGTTATTCAGAACTCTAAGTCTTCATTCAAATAATCTGTACATCATTTTGTTTTAGCCATCCTACTTTTCCATCGGGCAATTTTATTTTTAGCCACCAGTCTATTTTATCTTCGAGTTTAACTTTTAGACCTTCGTGTATTAAAAAAGCATCCCCGCTTTTTTCATCAGGTGATTGTTTGACCGTGACCGTATTTTCAACAACAATTCCATTTTTTATGTTTACTTCCCGGTTATGTTTAATTATTACAAATGATGAAGAAAAAAGCATCAGTACAATTGCAATTAAACCTGATAACAGAGAAATTTTTTGCTGCGAAGGTGACAATGCAAAGAAGTAAAATCCTATTGAAGAAAGCAAGGTGATAAAAAAGAAATATGCAACATAAGTCCAGCCGCTTAATGATAATGCACCCAATACCGCTTCCCACCACTCAAACAAAAAAAACTGCGGGAAACTCTCCATTTTATCAACTGTTTTTGAATTTGCGAGCGCAAGATTATGCACGATATCTTCATCGCCCGGACTTAATCTTAACGCTTTCTCATAATTTAGTATGGCATACCCGAGTTGCCCGGTTCGGTAATAGCTATTACCTAGATTAAAAAACAATGCTGCACTTTCATAACCTGCGTTAACAATCTCGGTATAAATCTCCACTGCTTTTTTATAATCTTTATGGCGGAATAACTGGTTCCCTTTCTGCATCATCTCTTCCGCTTCAGATGCAAATATTTGTAATGACACAAAACATAGCAGCAGAAAAAATATTTTTTTCATTACACTTTCCTCCTGCCGTTAAAACTTTTTTCAAGCTCAATAATAACTTCAGCGGATTGATTATACAATTCGTTCATCGCAATTGCTTCCTGCTTACCGGGGGCGAATCTTGCGAATTCACATTTTTCTGCACATGCTTTAAATTCGTCAATAAGTTTTGCATCAATTTTTCTAATGCGCAGTTCATCCGACGCTCTTTCGAGTGTAAACTCAGCTTTTGGAATTCTAAATTTATCTTCAAGGTACCCGAACAATGCCTGAGAAATTTCTGTATAAAACTCAACCGGCTTATTTGCTTCCATTAATGCCTTTGCGTTTTTCAACTTTGCTCTCGAAACTTTTTGTGCTTTCTGATAACGCATTAATTGAACATTTCCCATAAGTTTATCGTGTCTTCTCTTCCACCCCACTAATAGAGCAAGTGCAAAAACCGGAGCGACAACAGCGATCCAAAAGTTAGCTGTAGATAAAACAATACTTCCTTTTTTGCTCAAGGAATTTTCATCGAGTTTAATAAAGCGAATGTCCTGCCCGAGCATTTTCACATCCTCTTTTGAGGTAAAGCTGCCGCTTTCATGATTACCCTGTTCAACTTCAATGTTGTATGCATCGGTTTTTAAAGTAAAATATTCTTTCTTTGTCGGACTAAAAAACGAAAATTCAACAGGGTCAATATCAAATTTTCCCGCGCTCCTCGGTACTAAAAGATATTCAATTTTTTTTGTCCCCGAAACAACCCCGATGCGGTTAATATCTTCATCTGTTTTGGGTTCATACTGCTCAAAACTAGCGGGCAGGCTGACGGCAGGCACATTTAATAGCTTGATATTACCCGAACCTTTTATCTCCATTTTTAATGAAACCGGTTCATCGGTTTTTGTTTGTTTTTTATCTAGTGAAGATAAAATTGAAAAGTTGCCTACTGCACCGTTAAACGATGCAGGTACATTTTCAGAAGGCAAAGCAAGTACCTTTAATTTTATTGTGTTAGATTTTGCTTTGTAGTCAACCATTTCCGATTGATTGAAAAAAGGGTCATTAAAAAAATCATCGAACGCATTGCCGTTACTACGTTTTTGCTTTTTTACCTGGACGGGCACATTAATTTCAAAAGGAGTTACCTCAAGTTCACCGGTTTGTGAGGGAAACAGAGCGACTCTTTTCAGTACACCAACCCGGTATTGTTTGCCATTCAGTATCTCGGTATCAAACATAATGTTTTGGGCGGAAGTTAATTCTTCAGCCCAAAAACCCTGGTACTGCGGCAACTTTGATACCGACATTTGCGATGCAATACTGAGTCGTGTATAAAGTTTGTATGTTACTGTAACTTGCTCACCTTTATATAATGTTACCTTATCTGCCGTGGCACGAATAAACAAATTATCCCCAATCTCAGCGTATGGGTCGGCCTCACCATTTTTTTGTTTTGGAGTTCCCTGCTGAACATCGATAGTAAGAATATCTGTTGTGTATCTATTTCCACCGCTTTCCACAGATGCAGAACCAATTTTAAATTTGCCTGCACTCGCGGCTTGCAGATAAAAGGAATATGATTTGGAACCTGAAACCGCTCCATTTATTATCTGCATACTTGTACTTAGGTTTGGGCCCGAAAGCACATATAAATTTTTAAAATCAGGCGCTTTAAAATTTTTAACTCCGTTAATATCTTCACCGGAAAAAGTAAAAGTAACCTGGAACCGCTCATTTACACCAACCGGATTTCTATTAACCGATGCAACGAATGATTGAGCTGAAACAGCTATTGGAAGAAAAATTAAATAAAGATATATATAACTATGTGTCAAAAAGTTGCGTTTCATTTTATGATTTATCTTACCAGTCTTTTTCAGTTTTAACTTTTTTGCCCTGTACTTTACGTAGTTTTTTTTGCAAATCTTTTTCGTTATTCTTTAACGCCTGAAGAATTCGTTCTGCTTCTTCCTTAGATATTTTATTTTTTTCGGGTTGTTTCAGATTGTCCTGTTTACTTTCCTGGTTCTGATCCGGTTTTTGCTGATCTTTGTTTTGCTGATCCTTTTTATCTTGATTTTGCTTGTCCTGGTTTTGTTTGTCCTGGTTTTGCTGCTGATCTTTATTCTGGTTGTCTTTATTTTTTTGATCTTTATTATTTTGCTGCTGCTTGTTTTTATTTTTTTCTAGCAGCCGGAGCGCATAAGACAAATTGTATTTTGTATCGATATCTTCAGAATTTAATTTAAGCGAATTTTTGTAAGCTTCAATACTTTGTTGAAGCATCTTACTGCGCTGTTGCGGGTCTTGCACTTTTTCCTGCATCTTTAATAACGAATTGCCCAGATTATGATACGTTTTTGCAGAATACTCATTTTCTTTTGATGTTTTCAGAGCGGTTTCAAACGACTTTATCGCTTCATCGAAACGACCTTGTTTATAATAGGAATCACCAAGATTAAAATTTGCCGTAAAACTTTCGGGTTGTTTTTCAACCCCCTTTTTAAAGTTAACTTCTGCTTCGGAGTATTTTCCTTTTTTGTACAAATCAACTCCGTCATTATTCAAGCTGCGCGCCTGCTGGGCGAATAATGAAAATGGAAAAATAATTACTAACAATATTAATTTGTTCATTCTAATCCCAACCTCCTGTTTATTTTTGTAAAAAACGGAGATTTTTTATCTGAGACAAAAAACTCAACTATCAATAAAAATATAGCCGGTATAAGAAAATAGTAAAAGCGGTCTTCATAATCAGTTACTTTTTTTGTACCGAATTCAGCCTTCTCCATACTTGATAAATCTTTATAAATTTTGTCGAGTTCATCTTCGTAGTTTGTACCTTTAAAAAATTTTCCGCCCGCCTGGTTTGCTATACTCATTAAAGTCTGCTCATCAAGTTTTGTTAGCACCACACTTCCCGAGCCATCTTTTTTGAATCCCACAACATTTCCGTTTGCATCATGAATAGGTATCGGTACTCCTTCCGGGGAACCCAACCCGATCGTATAAATTTTTATCTCTTTTTCATTGGCGTCTTTTATAGGTTGTGTTAAATCACCTTCGTGGTCTTCGCCGTCTGTAATAATAACAATAACTTTTTGGGTAAGAGTTTTATAATCGAACGAGTTTATAGCAAGCGAAATAGCCGCTCCGATTGCAGTACCGGGCTGCGGTACTGAGTTTACATCAACTGCGGATAAAAACAAATTTGCCGCCGAATAGTCTGTTGTTAGTGGGAATTGGATATAAGCTTGCCCCGAAAATATTAGTAAACCTATTCTATCACCACGCAGTCTTTTTATTAGGTTCGAAATCTCATATTTCGCTTTTTCGAGACGATTAGGTTTTATATCCTCTGCTGTCATACTTAACGAAACATCCAGAGCGATAAAAACATCAATACCGGTTTGTTTAACTTCCTCCATTTTTGAGCCTACCTGAGGATTAGCGGCGGCTGTTATTAACAGAGAATAAGCCACAATAAAAAGCAAAAATTTTATTAAATTTTTTGTGCTGCTGTATTCCACCGAAATAACCTTAAGTAGATTTTTATCGGCAAACTTCTCAATCAAGTTTTTCCTCCGTTTTAACATAAACCAAAATAAAAGAAGGAATACCGGAATTAAGTACAAAGCATAAAAATATTCTGGATTTGCAAATCGAATCATATCAACAAACTTTATGGTAATTTTCTTAAAACAGTTTTGCTCAAACTGAACTCAAGCAAAATCAACAAAAGACCGGCGCCAAGCCATCCATAAAACATTTCGCTCGCGTTACGATAAGAGGTAATTTCAACCTTGGCTTTTTCCATGCTATCAATCTCTTTATAAATATTGGCAAGAGCTGTGTTATTTGTAGCGCGAAAATATTTTCCGCCCGTTGTATTAGCTATTTCTTTTAATATATTTTCGTCAATTTCAACAGGTACCATTTGGTAGCGGGTACCGAAAGGCGTCTGCACCGGGTACGGAGCTTCTCCGCGGGTTCCCACACCTATTGTGTAAATTCTGACACCGAATGTTTTCGCAATTTCGGCTGCTGAAACGGGATCAACTTCACCTGCGTTATTCACACCGTCGGTAAGTAAAATAACCACTTTACTTTTTGCGTTGCTGTCTTTTAAACGGTTAACACCGTTGGCAATTGCGTTTCCTATTGCGGTGCCATCATCAATCATCCCGCTTTTTATTTGCGAAAGAAGATTGCGGAGAACCGAATAATCTATAGTGAGCGGACATTGCGTAAAAGCATCGCGCGCAAATACAACTAACCCAATTCTATCCGAGGTTCTGGCGGATATAAATTCGTCCATAACATTTTTTGCGGCTTCCAAACGATTAGGTTTTAAATCTTCAGCCAGCATACTGCCGGAAATATCGAGCACCATCGAAATATCAATTCCCTCGGTATAAACATTTTCGCCGGACGAAAATGTTTGAGGGCGGGCTAATGCAATTATTAATAATCCCACCGCAATTAGTCTTAGCACATCGGGTAAAAATCTTAACCGTTCTCTTAAAGTTGGGGAAAGGTCTTTAAATATCCCTACCGATGAATACGTAATTGAAGCCTGGTTTTTCCTTTTTTTAAACCAATACCAAATAGCCATTAAAGGAATTATAGCAAGAAAATATAAAACCCAGGGATAGGCAAAAGTAACGTCCTTAAACATCTAAACTTTCCTCCTCACCCTTATCTTCAATCGGGACAAACTCTGTGCGCTTTACAATTTCTTTTGCCTCATCCATCATTTCTTCATTCACAGAATTCAGGGGTGTAAACTTTGCAAATTTTACAAGATCGGCGTTGCTTAAAAAGTCGCGCGTAATATTTCTAATAGCTTCAGTATCACTTCTTTGTTTTAGGTTTTCAAGAACTTCGCTCGTCGATAATTCTAACGCAGGCATCCTGTAGCGTTCTTCAAAGTATCGTCTAATAATTCCGGTTATTTCGGAATGATATTCTTTCACCTCACCTTTTTGCCACAAATGTTTTTCATCAAGAATATTCAAATCTTTCAAAGCCTTAACATGAGGCGGTAAAATAATTTTAGGCGCCACTGCTTCAGTTGGTTTTTTTCTTCTCTTGTAACTTATGTATATATAGATTTGTATTGTGAGGAAAATAATGCCCAGACCAAGAAGAATATAAAGCAATACAATTTTCCAATCGAGCGGAATTGTAAGTGGTTCTTTAATATCCTTGAGACCTTCCTCTTTTAATACCCGCATTGTGTGTACTGTAAAGGTAACCGGATTTGTAACTGCTGTCTGATACAGCGAGTCAACCAAATATTCAGCAGGGAGAGGTGCTGCTGTTTCATCGGGTTTATCCTTCTTTTTATATCTAATGGGATAACCTGGAATTGTGACATCCGATGAGTCAAAGCGTGATAAAATAAACTCATAAACTGCATTTACATTTCCATTTGTCTTTGTGATAACAGGGGATTTTATATCCCATACATCAACATTATGGATGCTGTCGGCAATGCTTGGAGGAACAATAATAAAATTTTCCGGATAAGTTATTTTTACTTTGTAACTAATCCGGTCGCCGATCAAATAATCAGTAGTATCGGTGTAAGCCTTTGCTGTAACCTGTTGAGCAAATGAACTTACTGAGAAAATAAAAATACAGAAGAATAACCGGAGTACTTTTACCATCTTCTCTCACGCATTTTAAAAAATTGAACTAATGGTTTTACATAATCCTGACCGGTCTGTACCTCAATACTATCAAGCCGGCTTGTAACAAACAGAGCTTTTCTTTTTTCAAGTTTTTCGGTTTTAATTTTTCTTAGCTGTCGCTGAACGCGGCTGTCACTTGTATCTATCCAGCGCTGCTGACCGGTTTCGGTATCACTTAGTTTTACGAGACCAATTTTGGGTAACGTGTCTTCCCTCTCGTCACTTAAAACAATACCAACAAGGTCGTGCTTTTTGCCGATAATTCTAAGGATGCGGGAGTAGCCGTCATCCATAAAATCAGAAAGAAGGAAAACAATGCTTCTTTTTTTTATTGCGTTGTTTAAATATTCAAGAGCGCCTTTTATGTTTGTAGTTTTGCCTGTCGGTTCAAAAGAAAGCACTTCCCGAATAATCCGGAGAACGTGTGTTTTGCCTTTTCTCGGCGGAACAAATTTTTCTATTTTATCGGTGAATAAAATCATCCCCACCTTATCATTATTTTTCATTGCCGAAAAAGCGAGTATTGCGCTTATTTCGGCGGCTACCTGTTGTTTTGTTTTTTCAACGCTGCCGAAAATTAAGCTGCCGCTCAAATCGATGAGAAGCATAACGGTAAGTTCCCGCTCTTCTTCAAATATTTTGATGAACGGATGCCCGAAGCGAGCCGTAACATTCCAATCGATATTTCGTATATCGTCACCGAATTGATACTCGCGTACTTCCGAAAATTCCATTCCTCTTCCTTTGAATACCGAATGATATTCACCGGAAAAAACATGGTTTACCAATCCGCGGGTTCGCAGCTCAATCTGCCTAACCTGCTTTAAGATTTCTCTCGTAAGCATTACGGCACTTCTATTTTGTTTAATATCTCTTCAATAATATTTTCGGATGTAATTTCCTCGGCTTCGGCTTCGTAACTTACTGCCATGCGGTGGCGCAGCACATCAAAACAAATTGCCCTAACATCTTCCGGAATTACATAACCGCGGCGTTTTATAAATGCCATTGCTTTTGCTCCGAGAGCCAGATTAATAGATGCTCTTGGTGATGCCCCGTAGCTCATCAGGTCAACCAATTTTTCGAGTCCGAAAAGTTTTGGATTACGTGTAGCAAAAACAATATCAAGAATATATTTTTCTATTTTTTCATCAACATAAACTTCTTGAACAAGGCTGCGCGCCTTAAGAATTTCATCTGTTGTAATTACCGGCTGAACTATACCCTGGGTTTGGTTTACATTTTGCCTCATTATTTTCAACTCTTCTTCACGAGTCGGGTAAGTTATTTTTACTTTTAACATAAACCTATCAACCTGAGCCTCCGGCAGCGGGTATGTGCCTTCCTGCTCAATTGGGTTTTGCGTTGCGAGAACAAGAAACGGTTCTTGAAGATAAAAAGTTTCTTCACCTATAGTAACTTGCCTTTCCTGCATGGCTTCGAGAAGTGCACTTTGCACTTTCGCGGGGGCGCGGTTTATTTCGTCGGCAAGAATAAAGTTTGCAAAGATGGGACCTTTACGTATAAAAAAGTTCCCATCTTTTTGGTTGTATATCATTGTGCCAACTAAATCAGCAGGCAATAAATCCGGAGTAAACTGAATGCGCTGGTATTTTGCTTTCATTGCTGAAGCGAGTGTTTTGATTGCGAGGGTTTTAGCAAGACCGGGAACACCTTCTAATAGTATGTGTCCGTTACCGAGCAAACCAATCAGAAGCCGCTCTACCATAGCCTTCTGCCCGATTATTACTTTTCCTATTTCATTTTGTAGGAGATCAATAAAAGCACTCTCATGCTTAATTTTTTCGTTTAATTCTGCAATATCCAATTTTTACCTTTCGGAAAATTGTTTAGAAAAATGTTGAATTCAAAAGTGATAAGACGACTGTTAACCGGAAAAGTTCCCGAAAAAACTCTGTAAACTTATAAATGATTGAATTTTAAAACAAGGGAGGAAAGAATAAGAAATAAGAAAAAGGCTCAACTCTTTTGGAGTTGAGCCTTCAAGCTAAATGGTTAATACCTTATTCCGGTATAAACTCGTTTACCATCGGCGGTAGTGCCTTCTTTAATTGTAATAATTACAGTATGTGTTCCGCTTGCATCACTTGTTTTGTACTCAACAAGATAGCTGTTTGAGAGCGCGCCTGTAACCGGAAGTTTTGAAAGATCGAGCCCAGTCGCGTCCTCGGGAACAAATACAACTGTTCCTCCCGTACATTTGCTCATATCCCATGGGCGTTCATTTGAAGCTCCCCATGCTCCATTTACGCTTTGGCTAGTGTCTGATGGCCCACTATAAACGGTATGCACAGTTGCGGCACCTGCAAGTTGTGTGCAAATTTCTGAAGTTGACCATTGGGCTAATCCTCCTGGTTGAGTTGCTTCATCAGTAAAATTTATAAATATTTTCTGAGCACCGGAGCGCCATGTGAAATATTGATTCGCAAAAAGAATACCTACGACTCCATCTTCATAATATGAGTTGTGTGTGCCATGGAATGTAGACGCATAATTTTCCAACGAAGCGCTATCAGATCCGCTAAATCCTTGCGCACGGTTAGTACCGGAACTTCTGTTAAGATAGGTTTCCAATTTTGTAGAATTTGTAAAGTTCATAGCCCCCTCAACATTGCCGTAAAATCCTACGCAACCGAATTGAACATCCAACCCACTGGACTGAAGTTTCTGAGCGAATTTTATAATTGATGATGCGACTGAATCAGCTTCTTCACCCATACTACCGGAAATATCAATAGTGAATACAATGTCGGCTTTTAAAGTAGTGCCGCTTCCAACTTTTGTAACTTTTAACCCTTTTACGGTTCCATCTTCAGTAATAAATAAATTTTGCTGTGCAACTAATGAAAGTGGCTGGTTTGTAACAGGATTTACCAAACCGGTCATATTCATTTGAATGCGCGTAGGATCGGTAGTAGCTTTTGCAAAGGTAGCAGTTGGGGTTACGTTGTTAATTACTGTGGCAGGCACATTTACATTGGTGGGATCAGTTGGAATGTCGTTATTAGTATTAACCGGGTTGTCATCTTTATTACAACCTGCGGCAAACAAAATTAAGAACATAACAAAAATGGTGTACAACTTTTTCAATTTTTTGTCTCCTTAAATAGTTATTAAAAGTTAAACCAAATGGTGCACTACAATTTATCAATTACCTTACTCATTAACAACGCAGAACAGTGATTGAAGTCAAAATGACACAGTTGTACTATATTATAGCTCTCTTAGGCAGAACCTGATATCTGAAGCAAAAGTTAAAAATATCTTATTAAAACCGGCATGATTGAATGGCTGCATGAAGATCATGAAAGTGTTAAACAAATCGAATCTAAACCATTCATCCATGCAGGCATTTATTCATGCTTTCGCTATCAAGTTTTAGTTTTACTCTGTTCTCAATATTTTTGCGTAAGGTGATTTATAATGTATTCCTCCACTTATGTAATTATTTTTAAAACTATTGTAATAACTCTTTAAGAATGTCAGTATCTAAAACTCTTTAGAAATGTCATTTA
>CAYJPN010000027.1:60755-81494 GCA_964372115.1 uncultured Ignavibacteriaceae bacterium | reverse complement strand
CTTCAATTTGGTTAAGCGAATAACAGGATATCCCAATTATTAAGGGATACTATTTGTCGTCAAACGGGTTTTAGAAATTTAATCGAAACAGCCCTTTCTTTTTGCGTATGTAAAAAGTGGAAGGAAATCTATAAAATAAAATTAACTTCGGTGTTGTATTTTAACATAACACCCTGTTAGGTTTTAATAGTAAAAGAGGTAGCTTGATGAAATATAAAAAAATATTGCAGTTTATCTTTGAATAATAATTCTGTTATTGATAGGCTGTAAAGAATCGCCAAATGAACCCGGAGATAATACTCAATCACCTGATTCAACATCACAAAACTTTATATGGCAACGTAACTCAAGTGTAGAACTATATAACGATGCTTGGGGAAGTTCTAGCGATAACATATATTTTGTCGGGCATATTTATCCAGACTCAAACCACCAATATGGGACAAATATAATGCATTGGAATGGTCAAGAGTATAAACAATTAAATAATTTGGAAGGAATATTAAATGGAATTTACGGTTTTGATAAAAATTCAATCTAGACAGTCAGTTATTATGGAAACTCAGCTTTAGTTATGAACTGGAATGGGAATGAATGGAAAACATTAAAATTAGAACAATATTCTGGTCTTACTGACACTTGGGAAGTTCGCCAACAAATATTTTTGCAGTCGGATATAATGGAACTATTCTTAGATACAATGGAAATCAATGGATAAAAATGAATTCGCAAACTGATTTAAATTTATTCAAGATTTGGGGAACAAATTCAAAAAATATTTATGCTACTGGTTATGATAGTCAATCTGGAAAAGGAGTTTTATTACATTTTAATGGTCAAAGCTGGTTAAAGATTTTTGATAATAATATAACCGATAATCCGCCATCTGGGATGATGTATGCAATCTGTTGTATTAACAATTAAATATATTGGGCAACCAATTTCAGGACATGACAACAGACAATTCATAAAGCATTTCGTTAGCTAACAGATCATAATTCAAAAATCTTCCTCCTTTTTCTTTTTTCCTTTTTCTTTCTTTATCTTGCATATTATTTTTTAACAAAACGGAATATCAACAATGAAAGGTATTGTTCTCGCCGGAGGAGCCGGAAGCAGATTATATCCAATTACTCGGGTTTATAGCAAACAGTTAACATTAATTTATGATAAACCGCTGATATATTATCCCCTATCGATTTTGATGCTTGGCGGGATAAAAGATGTTTTAATTATCTCAAACAAGGGAACAATTCCACACTATAAACAACTATTTGAAGACGGCGCGTTTCTCGGGATGAATATTGAGTATGCAGTACAGGATGCACCAAACGGTATCGCCGAGTCATTTATTCTCGGCGAACAGTTTATAGGAACTGATGCTGTTACGTTGGTTTTGGGTGATAATATTTTTTATGGTTATCTTGACTTTTTTTATAACGCTCTAAAAAATAAAAGCGGCGCCACAGTTTTTGGTTACCAGGTAAACGACCCGCAGCGTTACGGAATTGTTGAGTTTGATAAAGAGGGTAAGGCAATATCAATTGAAGAAAAACCTGTAAAACCAAAATCTAATTATGCGGTTCCAGGACTTTATGTTTATGATAACCGTGTAATTGAAATTTCCAAAAATCTGAAACCTTCCGCCAGAGGTGAGCTTGAGATTACGGATGTAAACCGGGAGTACATGAACAACGGTGATTTAAAAGTTGAAAAAATCGGTCGCGGTGTTGCCTGGCTCGATACAGGAACACCGGAAGCGCTGCTTCAGGCAAGTAATTTTTTTGGTGTTATAGAAGAGCGGCAGGGATTAAAAGTTGCGTGCGTTGAAGAAATTGCTTACAAAAAAGGATTTATCAATATTGAACAATTTAGTGAGTTGCTAAATACGCTGCCCAATTGTGCGTACAAAGACTATTTAGTTAGAATTTTGCATGAGGAAAATTAATTAATGAAAGTAACGAAGATTGATATTGAAGGGCTTCTGATTTTGGAGCCTCAAGTATTTAAAGACGAACGGGGATACTTTTTTGAATCGCATAATAGAAAATTTTATAATGAATATTTGGGCGATGTTTCTTTTGTGCAGGATAATATTTCTAAATCTATGAAGGGGACTGTTCGCGGAATTCATTACCAGGTCGGTGAATTTGCTCAGGGTAAGTTATGTCAAGTAATAAGAGGTCGGGTGTTAGATGTAGCTGTTGATATACGCTTCGGGTCTCCCACATATGGAAAATATTTTGAGATTGAATTGTCTGAAGAAAATCATAAACAATTATGGATGCCGTCCGGCTTTGCACACGGGTTTTCTGTTTTATCCGGGGAAGCAATTTTTATGTATAAGTGCACAAACTTGTACAAGAAACAATCAGAGCGTGCAATATTGTTTAATGATCCCGACCTCGCCATTGATTGGAAGGTTGAAAGCCCGATAGTTTCCCCAAAAGATTTACTCGCTAAAAAGTTTAAGGATATTGAGGAGGATTTCTTTTTTTAGTATAAGAGCAGACTCAGGGGTGCCGGGATGATTAACTGCTTTGATGCCGGGGTGTTTTAGTGTATATCGCGGCATGTTGATCTGGTTCTTGAGTTTAAGAGAAGTCCACAAGTTATTTTCTTTTAAAGATAATCTATTATGCAAACACAATAATGGAGTAAAATCTATGCTGATAAGAAGCTTTGAAGAAATAGAAGCCTGGAAAGAAACCCGAAAACTTGTCATATAAATTTATACTTTAACTTCGGAAGGTAAATTAAAAAACGATTTTGGTTTAAAAGACCAATTACAACGAGTTGTTGTTTCGGCTATGACGAATATCGCGGAAGGATTTGACAGCAACTCAAAGAAAAGTTTTATTGTATTCTTAAGATATTCATATCGGTCGGCATCCGAATTGCAATCTTTGTTTTATGTCCTGCTCGATTTGCGGATCATCGCTGAAGAAAAACAAAAATATCTTTATATTAAAACAGAAAAAAATTAATAAGTTAGTCGGCGGTTTCATCAAATGTATTAAATAATAATAGCCGCTACAGATACTCCTAAATATTTATTCATGTCAACTAAAGTACCGTAAAACTCCGTAACACGAATTCTCCCGCACGAAAATACTCATGCACTCCCGCACAAAAATTCACTTAACTACTAATAGTTATTTTTCTTATTTTTACACGTCTAAAATTAAACATCAAAAAGAAATACGACAATGAAAGTACCACTATTAGATTTAAAACCTCAATATCAATCATTAAAAAAGGAATTAGACGCAGCGCTAATTAAAGTAGCCGAATCGCAATATTTTATTTTGGGACCCGAAGTTGACGGAATGGAAAAAGAATTTGCACAGTTCCTCGGAGCAAAATATGCACTTGGTGTTTCGTCCGGAACGGATGCGCTTCTGCTTGCTTTGATGGCTCTCGGAATTGGCGAGGGTGATGAAGTAATCGTTCCTACATATTCATTTTTTGCTACAGCCGGTGTTGTGGCAAGGTTAAACGCTATTCCGGTTCTTGCAGATTGTGAGCCAGTTACAATGAATATCGATCCAAATGATATTGAACATAGAATCACAAAAAAAACAAAAGCCATAATACCGGTTCACCTATACGGGCAGTCTGCGGATATGGGCCCGATTATGGAGATTGCACGCAAACATAATCTTTGTGTAGTTGAAGATGGCGCACAGGCAATAAGCGCACAGTACAAAGACGGACGTACAGTTGGAACCATAGGCGACTTTGGTTGTTACTCATTTTTCCCGAGTAAAAATCTCGGATGTTTCGGTGACGGCGGACTTGTAGTAACAAACGATGAAAAGATTGAGCACATGGCGCGCATAATGCGTGTGCACGGTGGTGAACCGAAATATTATCATAATGTTATCGGCGGTAACTTTAGATTAGATGCGCTGCAAGCTGCGATACTGAGAGTAAAACTTCCGCACCTTGATAGCTGGTCGCAAAAAAGACGTGAAAACGCGGCGGTTTATACAAATGCGTTCATCAAACATGGATTGGCTGTTGAAACCGGCAAAACAAAGTTTGACGATAATAACAGAGTGCTTTTGCCTAAAGCTATGTACGAACACAGCGGACATAAAAATCATCATATTTATAATCAATATATCGTCCGTACAGAGAACCGCGATGCCCTTCGTCAGTTTTTAACAGATAATGGAATAGCCTCGGAAATATATTACCCGGTACCATTCCATATGCAGAAATGTTTTAATTATCTTGGTTATAAAAAAGGCGATTTCCCGAATGCGGAATTTTCGGCGGATACATCAATAGCTCTACCTATATTTCCTGAACTTACAAACGAGCAGATTGAGTTTGTTGTCGAGAAAATAGCAGAGTTTGTGAAGAAGTAACTAACGCATGATTGCATTTATTCGAGTAATAATTGAAAAATTAAATAAAGAAGAACCGTGGGCTAAAGACTTTATAATTAAAGAAAATTTGGAAACATATTTGTAACATGCGCTCATGCAAACAAGCAAACATGCATTACTTAATGAATATTTTATCATAAAAAACATAATGACAATGATCAATAAAACTTCAAAACTTTACCTTGCCGGTCATAAAGGCATGGTTGGTTCAGCCATACACCGCAATTTAATTGCAAACGGATATACAAACATTCTTGTAAAAGAACTTGAGGAACTAGATCTCACCCGTCAGTCTGATGTTGAGGAGTTTTTTGCCGAAGAAAAGCCGGAAGCGGTTATAATTGCCGCGGCAAAGGTTGGCGGCATACTTGCAAACAATACTTACCGCGCTGAGTTTATTTATGAAAATATTATGATCCAGAATAATATTATTCATTCAGCCTATAAAAATGATGTTGATAAAATCGTATTTCTTGGTAGTTCATGTATTTACCCAAAGCTTGCTCCGCAGCCCTTGAAAGAAGAGTATCTGCTTTCAGGGTATTTAGAATTCACAAATGAACCCTACGCAATTGCAAAAATAGCCGGTATAAAAATGTGCGAAAATTATTACAGACAATACGGATGTAATTATATTTCTGCAATGCCGACAAACCTTTTCGGTCCGTATGATAATTTTAATCTCGAAACATCTCACGTTTTGCCCGCGATGATTCGAAAATTTCATGAAGCAAAAGTAAAAATGGATGAGAGCGGTACAGTGAGCACCGTAGAACTGTGGGGCTCGGGCACACCGAAAAGAGAGTTCTTGTATGTTGAAGATTTAGCCGATGGAATACGATTTTTACTTGAAAATGTTGATGCAAAAGATTTATACGAAAACGGTATTTCGCATATAAATATAGGCGCCGGTGAAGATTTAACGATAAAAGAACTTGCAGATTTAATAGCTGATGTTGTGGGCTACCAGGGCAGTGTTAATTATGATTCGACAAAACCCGACGGTACGCCGCGTAAATTAATGGATGTTTCCCGCATTCATAAATTAGGCTGGAAGCATAAAACTCCTTTAAGAGAAGGGATTGAGAAAGCTTATAAGTGGTTTGTGAAGATTAGCTGAAAATTGTTAATAGAATGAATGTATGATCTGGGATGGTTGCATGAATTCTGGGCATTTGAGTATTTATTAATTAAGGCAGTCTAAAACTTTATATGGAAGAGTCGAAGGAAAAATATTTAACTGCGCACAAAAATATTAATCGTGGTTATCGAAACTTAATAGTGTGGAAAGAAGCGATTGAACTTTACACGTTCGTTAAACAAAAGCTTAATGAATTAAAGGTTATTCCTTTTAAAGTTAAAGCTCAAATCGAAGACTCAATTCTGTCGGTATCTTCAAATATTGCAGAAGATATTTGAAAGAGAATATACAGTATAATACGATTTCGTTATCATCACTCGGTGAGAACTATTCTCAAATCTTTGCTCTGTTTAATTCTGCCATCGTGGAGGAAGAATGGTTTACTGAATATGATTTAAAACATTATTCACTTGAAAACAAATTGATAAAATTGAATATGAGTTTTATACAGAAATATGAAAAAGGTGAAAACTGGAATAATGATTATGTTTTACGCGAAGAAGAAATCTTGTATTTCTACAACGATCTGGAGCAATAACTACGCATTAAAGAAAAAATTGGTCGGTGTCGATCGATAAAAAATTGCAAAAACATACATTCATCCATTTTCATTCATTCATACATATGATAAAGTTTTAGTTGTAGTAAAAATAATTAGAGGAATAAAATGTCAAAGATCGCGCTCATCACCGGTATTACCGGGCAGGACGGAAGTTATTTAACCGAGATACTACTCGACAAAGGTTACGAAGTTCATGGTATAATACGCCGCAGCAGTTCATTTAATACACAGCGTATTGATCATCTTTATGCTAATAAAGATGTGTTAGATAAAAAATTATTTTTGCACTACGGCGATGTTGTAGATACAAGTAATTTAAATCGTCTGCTCGAAAAAATTCAACCAGATGAAATTTATAATCTCGCTGCGCAGAGCCACGTAAAAGTATCTTTTGAACTGCCAGATTACACAGCGCAGGTAGACGCTCTTGGTACACTTAGATTTTTAGACGCTATCAGAGAGACCGGACTGAAAAAAGTTAAGTTTTATCAAGCATCAACAAGCGAACTTTATGGTAAAGTGCAGGAAGTACCGCAGACTGAAAATACTCCTTTTTATCCGCGTTCCCCTTACGGCGTGGCTAAACTTTACGGCTACTGGATAATTGTAAATTATCGTGAGGCATATAATCTTTTTGCATGTAATGGGATTTTATTTAATCACGAATCTCCCCGAAGAGGCGAAACTTTTGTAACAAGAAAGATTACACGTGCAGCGGCAAGAATATCTGCCGGGTTGCAAGGTAAATTGTCGCTTGGTAATCTTCACTCAAAAAGAGATTGGGGTTTTGCTCCGGAATATTGCGAAGGAATGTGGCGTATACTTCAGCAAGAAAAAGCTGAAGATTTTGTACTTGCCACAGGCGAAACTCATACGGTTAGAGAATTCGTTGAATTAACTTTTAAAGATCTCGGCATTGAATTAGAATGGAAAGACGAAGGTGTTGAAGAAAAAGGAGTGATTAGTTCAATAAATTTTAGTAAAGCTAAACAGCTGCTCGAAAAAGATGATAAAGAATACCGTTTTGGTTTCAGCGATAAATTAAAAACCGGTGATACTGTTGTAACGGTGAATCCGGAATATTATCGCCCGACAGAGGTCGATTTGCTAATCGGTGATCCGACAAAAGCAGAAAAAATTCTCGGCTGGAAAGCAGCAACAAAATTTGAAGAGTTGGTTCATGTGATGATAAAAGCCGATTTGGATAAAGTTTTACGGAAGGGATATTAACAAAACTTAAGAACATAAAATTACTTAATTCAGAAACATTTGTGATGCGCAGTTATCATTTTTTGTAAAAAATATATTTGATACAAAGTATATGGATTTTACAGCGTCTGACCCGGATGGAAATTCTTACCAGCCAACCCCAACGCGTGTGTTTTTTGGCTGATTAAAAGTAGTTTTCTAAAATACTTGCCTTGATTAAACCAAAAACGGGAATAACATTATGTTATTCCCGTTTTATTTTAAAATAAATGTAAGAATTATTTTATTTCATCATCAACAATATTTTCAACGTTTGAAACAACATCGGAGCATTCATTCTGTTGTTCTTCTTCGAGTTTTAATTCTTCTGTTTTTATCTCATAATTTTCATCGATTAATGCAGATGAATCTACCTCCAAATTTTTCAGAACCGGTGTTTCTTCAACAAGTGAAGTTTCCGTTGAAACGGGTTCTTCAACCATAGGTTTTGTTTCTTTTTTTTCAACATGCCACGAGGTTGTAACTTCATCTTCGGGGTAGATGCAGATTAATTTTCTCCCAATAAACTTTTCAATAGCAGGTATCTGGAATGAATCGTCTTCACTTGCAAAACTTATTGAAATTCCGCTGTGGCCGGCTCTCCCGGTTCTACCTATGCGGTGTACATAATCTTCGGCATCTTCAGGTAGCGTATAATTTATAACGTGGCTAACGCCGTCAATATGCAGTCCGCGGCTTGCAACATCGGTGGCAACAAGCACACGAATTTTACCTTCTTTAAAATCGTCAAGTGTTCGTAACCGCTGGCGCTGGTCAACATCACCACTCAGTAATCGGCAGCTTATACCGTTACGACTTAAGTTTTCCTCTAACAGTTTTGTTTCATCCCGGCGGTTTGCGAAAATAATAACACGCTGTAAATCTTCTTTTTCCAAAATATTATACAATAGTTTATATTTTTCATTGGATGAAACGATAAACACTTTTTGTTCAACTGTATCTACTGCAACATTTTCCGGGTCTATCTCTACATCAAAGCTGTCTTTTGTCCAGCTTAATGCTAAGCGCCCAACATTTTCATTTAAAGTGGCGCTTAATAAAAGTGTTTGCCTTTGTTCTTTCGGCGGAGTGCTTCGAACAATTTTTTTCACATCGGGAATAAAACCCATATCGAGCATTCTATCTGCTTCGTCTATAACAAGTATTTCAACTTTGTTAAGTTTTATATCGCCTTTGCTCTGAAAATCGAGAAGTCGACCCGGAGTAGCGACGAGTATATCCACTTTGCCGCGCGAAAGTTTTGCTTTTTGTTTTCTATAATCCATTCCGCCGAAAACAGCGATTGTATAAAGTTTTGTATACTTTGAAAGCAGACGAGAATCTCTTTCAATTTGTATTACAAGCTCACGTGTAGGGGCAATAATTAAAACTCTCGGTACACCCGGCTGCATTCTTTCTGCAGGTTTATTATTAATAAGGTGCGATATAGCCGTAATTAAAAACGCAGCGGTTTTTCCTGTACCGGTTTGCGCTTTACCTGTAGCATCTTTTCCTTCGAGTGTTTTTTCAAGTATTTCTGCCTGGATTGGAGTACAATACTTAAAATCCAAATCCACGATGGCGTGCATTATTTCCGCAGGAATTTTCAGATCATGAAATCTTTTTTTCCCTTCCACCGGTTCAACCACGAACATCGAGCTATCCCATGGCGCTGCTTCTTCATCTAATTTCACATTGTCAGTATTTGCATCAGGCTGCTGTTGACCACTATCCGCATGACTTCTGCGCGGAGGTCTTCTTCTTTTGTTATAAGGTTTCTTTTCCGATTCTCCGAAAGAACTGTCTCTACTTATTATGGGTTTATCCTCATCAGAGTTTTTTCGGGTTGAGTTATCATCGCTTGATTTAATTCTCTTCGGTTTATTTTCGGCAAATTTTTCCGGGCGGGGTTTTCTGTCGTATGGTTTTGTGCGTTTAGGTTTATCTTCATTCGGTTTTGACCATCTCGGACTCTCACCCTGCGATTCTTTATTTCGTGGTCTTTCATTTGACGATTGGCTGTCGGCTCTTTTTTTTGAAGGTGGACGGCGGCGTCTATTTTGTGGTTGCCCCGGTAATTCGCCGCTGCGGGCTTTTTCCATCAATTCCGATTTTCGTTTTTCCCAGGAAGTTTTATTTTCCTTCCCCTTTTTTTCGACCGGTTTTGTACCGGTAATTTTGTTTAACTGCTCTTTTACTTTTGATAATATTCGTTTAAGCAAACTAATGCCCTAATCTATTAATAATTTAAAAACAATGACTAAAAATATAAGAAAAATAGAGCTGAAATATGGCGGCATAATTTATCCTAACTCTATTGGTCATTACATTGTGATCTATGTACAACTGTGGCACTTACTTTTTTGTCGAAATTTCTTTGGAAACCGCGCGTATCAGTCCCAAAAGCTCTTTATCTATCTCCGCACCACGGTTTCGTCCGTACCATAAATGAAGTTTCTCGTAAAGAGCGCTTTTTTCAGTGCCATCATCTTTCAACTGTTTAACCAGGTCGATAGCGGCTTTTGGTCGTGGTCCCCATTTAAAAAGTTGATTTCCTGCTTCATCAAATGCAACAAACACTGGTATGCTTCGTGTGCCGTTGGTTAGGTATAGATTCATAATTTCAGGATGCGAATCGCGTCCGATGATTTTTAATTCAACTTTATCCGATAACAGAGCTGTTTTTGCAATGACCGGCAAAATCTGAGCGCTGTCCCCGCACCAGTTTTCTGTTATTACCATCCATGTTTGGTTTTCACTTATTTCAGTAACTGCTTTTTTTAATTCTTCGGATGGTAAAAAAGTTTTATCGATTCTCGCGCTTCGCTGTAGGTTTAGTTTGGTGTAATCGTAGAGTGATTTTGCGGCATCATCCAATTTTGATGCGTCCGTAGTATCGATATAATTTATTGTTTCATTTGTGTATTGGAGATAAGATTTCCCGTCTTTTATTAAAATTTCATTTAGCTCGTTAAATAACATTTAGTTCTCTTTTCTAAAATAATTTGAATGTCCTCAATTGATTGTCAACAGGCTGCTATTATTGATCAGAATTTCTTTGGAAAAAATGCCGGGGCAGACTGGCGGACAACTTTGTAAAAGCAATTATAAGATGCATAAAAACTTTTTTTGATTCTCATTTGGCAAATAAATTATCATTTTGCAGCGGGAGCGAAAAACTAACGATTCTGCATTAAAATAATTATTTCCCCGATCCTGCGAAAATACCTTTCTCAAAATATTTTTGCGAAAAAACAAACAGAATAATTACCGGTATAACCGCAAGCACTGCGCCCGCGGCAACATATCTATAGTTGTTTACAAAAGTTCCCATCATGTAACTTAAGCCAACTTGCAGGGTATAGTTTTCCTGATTTTTTAACACGATTAGAGGCCATAAAAAATCACCCCATGTACCGATAAAAGTAAAAATAGAAAGAACTGCAAGGGTGGGTTTTATCATCGGCATCATTACTTTCCACCAAAGTTTGAAGTAAGAACATCCATCCATAATTGCGGCTTCTTCTATTTCCTTCGGTATTGATATAAATGCCTGACGCATTAAAAAAATCGCAAAACCTTCAACTGCAAACGGAATAATAACTCCGGCAAGTGTATCAGCTAATCCTATTTTTAAAACGGTTGTGTACACGGGAATGATAATTAGCTCTTTAGGAATTAACATTGCCGCAAGCACCAGAACGAACAATATGTTTCTGCCATTAAACCGGAAACGCGCAAGAGCAAAACCGACAAGCGAGGAAATTATAACATTCATCAAAACAGTAACGAAAACTACTATGAAACTGTTCAGAAAATACAATTCGAACGGCACAGCATTCCATACTCCGGTGTAATTTTCAAATACGAAATTGTCGGGAATAAGTTTGGGCGGGTAAGAAAATATTTCTTCAGCACCTTTAAATGATGTACCGAGAAGCCATAAAAAAGGACCAATTGCCGCAACACTAATAAGAGTAAGAAAAAAATATTTTAATATTACTGCTGTATATTTCATGTTTCATCTCTATCGAGCAGTTTAATATTTATAATTGAAAAACCGAGCGTGAGCAAAAATATTATAACACCGGCAGCCGAACCGAAACCGAAATCAAACCGCTCGAAGGCATGTTTGTAAAGGTAATAAACCAACGTTTTATTTGATGCGGGAGTGCCGGGAATCATTATATACAACTCGGTAAAAAGTTTAATCGCGTTTGTTGACGAGATTACAAATACAAGTAAAAGAGTTGGTTTTAGCGCTGGTAAAATTATATGCCGGATTTGCTGCAATTTATTTGCCCCATCAAGCCGACTGGCTTCTTCGAGCTCTTTCGGAATAACTGCGAGACCGGCAAGGAATAACATCATATAATAACCGAAACCGCGCCAGATAGTTAGTATCATTATGGAACCGAGATTGACAGGGTAATTAGTTAACCAGGGAATTTGTGGTATGCTTGCAAGCGAAAGAAGGGAATTCATCAATCCTGTATCCTCGGCAAAAATCCATCGCCAGGTTATACCTGCAATTACAATTGGTGTAACCACAGGCAGAAAAAACATAGAACGAAAAAAATTGCTTGCCCGGTTTTTTTCGCGCACCATTAACGCGAGCATTAATGATAGCACCATTAGTAAAGGTGTTACGATTAAAAATATCAGAGAATTTTTTAATGCATCCCAGAAAGCCGGGTCATTAAATAGTTTGATATAGTTTTTTAACCCGATAAAAGTGTTACCATTAAAAACATTATAATCGAGAAAACTGTAATAAAAAACCTGCAGTGTTGGTAAAAATGCAAATAGGATAAGCAGCAAAAAAGCAGGAAGTAAAAACCAATATGCCGACTTTGATTTCATTAACTATTTTTCAGCTAAAATATTATTCCATTTTTCAACGGCTTCATCGAGAGCCTGTTGAGTGCTCATTTTACCGAGTGCGGCTTTTTGAACAGCCTCATCAAAAGCATCGCGAAGACGATCGAATTGCGGATGAAGGAGGTATCTCTGTAAACGAACTGCATCGGGGAGCTCCCGTGCGCCAATAATTTTTGCTTTAGTTTTTAGCGAACCGTCATCTGTTGTAAAAAAAGAATCTGCAAGGGCTTTTTTTACCGATGGGTATGTAGTTTCAATCTTGCTGAACGCAAGTTGGTTTTCGGCGTTGAGAAGGAAAAGTGAAAAATTAACTGCATCATCAATATTCGGACTGTTTTTCATCACCGAGATTGACATTGCCGCAAGTTCGTGTTTGCCGGTTTTGCCAACAACCGCCGGAGCAACACTTGTATTGAAATAAATATTCGGCGCATTTTCCTCCACACGCTTGAGAAAAACCGGTCCCGTAAAAACCATTGCAACTTGTCCCGATTGGTATGGTTCGATAACAGTACTGCCGGGATTAATAATCGATTCGCGGGGCATCATTCCGTCTTTGTACAACTGTACCCATTTATCAATCAATGCAACTACTTCGGGCGAATTAAAAATGGCTTTTGTAAATGCCGGGTCGGTCATCTGAACTCCTTCCGAACCAAGCATCATGGGAAGATAACTATCTTTGCCGATATTCCAGAAAAGAGCGAACTTGCCAGTTGCCCTTGTGTAAGCTCTCGAAAAATCTATCAATTCATCAAATGTAGACGGCAAATCATCCTCAGAAAAACCGGCTTTATTAATAAACTCTTTGTTGTAAATTAGTATATAGGTATTTAAATACCAGGGAAGCCCGACTATTTTATCATCGAAAGTACAATTTTGTAATGCGCTTGTCAAAAACCAATCGAGAGTATCTTTGCCGACTTTTGTCTTAAAATCTACTAATGCGTTCAAATCAAAAAATTTTGCAAGAAAATCACTTGAAAGATTAACCACATCCGGCGTTTGACCGGCTGCCGCTGCCGCCATTAGTTTTTGTACTGCGGCATCGAAAGGGATATCAACCCATTTAACTAGCACACCTGGATTATGCTTCTCAAAATCTTTTATAAGGGAGGTGAAATAATTATTGAATGTCGGACTTAATTGAAGTGTCCAGAACTCTATAATTTTTTTTTCATTTTTGGAGCTGCATCCGGAAAATAAAAGAAAAAAAGTAGAAACAAACAGAAGCAGAAATACTTTTTTCATGTTATTAAACAAAATGATTTTTAGAGAAACTAATATAACGAATAGAGAACAAAATTTTGTTGTCTAATTAGATTGAATGCAGTACAAATATTTGTTATAATAGGGTTAAAGAAGCTAAATAGGATTTTTACCGCTTAAGAATATTAGATAGAGAAATTAATGATTGAAACAAAATATTTTACGCCGTCCGAGGCAAAAAAAACACTCCCTCTTGTAAGGCAAATTGTAAAGGATATACTTGATACTACAGGGCAGATGCGTCTACTTGCGGAGGATATTACCGGTCCTGTTGAAGAAAACCAGGCGATAAAAAAAATGGCGGGCGATATAAATAAGTTTATAAAAGAGTTAGAAGAGATAGGCTGTTTTTTTAAAGATATGGATTTTACAATCGGGCTGGTAGATTTTCCATCGGTAATTGACGGTGAAGAAGTTTTTCTTTGCTGGCGCAGTGATGAAGATGATATAAAATATTTTCACTCTGTTGATGCGGGATACGCCGGAAGACAGTTAATACCTGGAGAGTACTTTTAACACGGATTCAGAAAAAGTTACGACTAAACCTTTTAAAAAGAGCATGAATGCATAAAGCCGCATGGATGAATGCTGTAAGATTATAAAATGCCGATTGCAACCAATCATGTTGTAATACAAACATGCTTTTTACAAAAGGCAACCATTTTTTTCAAAAAAATAATTGAATGAACTTTTCCACTTTTTGTTATTCATTCGATAATTTAAACCTGGCAGATGTCTTTGCGGTTCTTCCCGATAACTGATCTTTTACAAAAAATAAAACTTCATATTCACCCGCCTTGTAAGTAGAATCGAGCTCGAATTGCGCTTCCATCGGCACGTCCATAAATGATTCTCCCCCGGATTTTTCGATCACACCTTCATAAATATTTTTTAATGTGTCCCCTGAACTTTTTACTAAATCGGTTTTGTAGATGAGATAAATTGAGTACCTATCATTTTTTTCACTCTGCCGAAATCCTTTCGCGCGCGCGGATGCGTTTACTTCCCAGCTTCCGCCTATATCATAAGCGAACGCTTCCGAATTAAATGCTGTCAGTTCTACAGGTTCATCTTTACCGCATGAAAAAAAGAGAAGTGAAAAAAGAAATAAAGCAACAAATGAAAATTTCATGGTGTCCTCAAAAAATTATTTGAAGGAAAAGGGGCATACAAAAGAGCATACCCCGAAAAAATTAATTAGCTGTTTTTTGTCTGAAAGTTTTTCATAAAAGAAACAAGATCTTCAACGCCCTGTTTAGGGAACGCATTATAAATAGATGCTCTTAAACCGCCAACGGAGCGATGACCTTTTAGTCCGCTGAAACCTTCTGCTGTAGCATCTGCTATCAGTTTTTGCTCAAGTTCCGGTGTAGGAAGATTAAAAGTTATGTTCATTAAAGAGCGACTGTCTTTTTCCGCATGTCCTTTATAGAAACCGGCGCTCTCGTCAATGTAATTGTATAAAATTCCGGCTTTTTCTTTATTCAGTTTATGCATTGCGTCCAAGCCGCCGTTTTTAATAAGCCATTTTGCGACAAGATTAATTATATAAATTCCGAATGTTGTTGGTGTATTGTACATTGAACCGTTTTCTACATGGGTTTTATAATTAAGCATTGTGTGCAGTGTATCGGAACTTCTTTCTAGCAAATCCTTACGGAGAATTACAAATGTAACGCCAGATGGTCCCATATTTTTCTGAGCGCCCGCATAAACAAGCGCGTATTTATTTATATCAATTTTTTTGTGAAGAATATCCGATGAAGCATCGCATACAAGCGGAACATTACCAACCACAGGTTCATTGTGCCACTGTGTTCCGTAAATAGTATTGTTGGATGTAAAATGAACATAGGATGCATCAGCGTTTAGTTTTAGTTCCTCTTGTTTTGGTATGCGGTTAAATTTTGTCTCTTCGGTAGAAGCAGAAATATTTACTTCGCCGACTCGTTTTGCTTCTTTAACTGCTTTTTTTGACCAGCTTCCCGTTACTATATAATCTGCTTTGTTTTTGGGCGGCATTAAGTTTAACGGAATCATTGAAAATTGAAGACTTGCGCCTCCCTGTAAAAAGAGAATTTCGTAATCCTGGCTTATGTCAAGCAATGATCGGAGGTCGTCCTTTGCATCTCCAATAATTTTATCAAATGTTTTTGACCGGTGACTGATTTCTAAAATAGACATGCCAACACCGGGAAGCATGTACAAATGTTCCTGTGCTTCTTTTAGCACATCTTCCGGTAATACTGCCGGACCTGCACTGAAGTTATAAATTCTTTTTTCCATGATACTGCCTCTTGAATTAAAAATAATAAATTAAAAAGTATTTGTTATATTAAGTGAACTAATAAGCCGTCTCTCAATTTTGGTTCAAACCAGGTTGATTTTGGCGGCATAACTTCTCCCGCATCGGATATATTTATTAAATCATCAACCGAAACAGGATAAAGTGAAAATGCAACGGCTACTTTTCCGCTGTCCACAAGTAGTTCGAGTTCTTTTGTTCCCCGTATTCCACCGATAAAATCGATGTTTTTGTTTGTCCGTGGATCATCAATTCCAAGCAACGGGTTGAGTAAAAAGTCCTGCAAAATACTAGCATCAAGAGTTTCCGCAACAGAATTAGTAAGTATTAAACTTGCGAGCACGGAGTCGCGCGGAGTAAGAGAAAACCACTGTTTCTCAAAATACATACTGAAAGTCCTTGCTTCTTCCGGTTCTTTCGAATTTGTTTTTTCAACAATAAATTTTTCACTTACAAGGTTTATAAAATCTCCTTTGGCGTGATTGTTCAAATTAAATACAACACGGTTGTAAGGTAAAATTTTTAGTTGTTCCGCGGGGAACAATACTGCGATAAAATAATTATATTCCTCATTGCCTGTGTGTGCCGGGTTGTTTTCCTGTTTTACCTTTTGTGCACGGCTTGCGCTGGCTGCACGATGATGCCCGTCGGCTATATAAAGGTTTTTAACTTTACCGATTTCGTATACCACTGTTGGATTAAACTCTTCCGGTAAAACCCACACAGTATGCCGGATACCATCCGGAGCGGTAAAATCATAAAGTGGTTTGGTCTCATTCATTGTTTTATCGACCACTTTGTTGACGGCATCAACACCTTTGTAGGTTAAGAACACAATGCCTGTCTGCGCATCAGTTGTTGTAATATGATTTGTGCGATCGTCTTCTTTTATTTTTCTTGTTTTTTCATGTTTTAAAATAACATTGTTATTATAATCATCAACAGAAAAAGTTGCGGCGATGCCTACCTGCGGTCTTCCGTCCATTATTAAACGGTAAAGATATAATGAGGGTTTGTCCTCGGTTATTAACGGAGCTTCTATTTTTATCCGGTTTAAATTTTCTTTTGCTTTTACATAAACTTCTGTCGCGTAAGCATCCGTTTCGGCGGGTAGTTCAAGCTCGGAACGGGTTATTCTTAAAAAACTCAAATGGTTATCGCCGGCATAAGCTTTCGCTTCATCACGGTCAACAACATCGTATGGTACACTGGCTACTTTTTCGGCTGATTCTTTTGTGGGGCGTAGTGCTTTGAATGGTCTAATTACTGCCATAAATTTTTCTCCGCATTCCTTATAAAAATTATTAAAAACTAATGCTTTAAAAATCCATAAATTATATACAATAATCCATCTAAAAATTTTTTATTTAAGGATTCACTGAATTGTTAAGCGGTTTAAATATTTCCTGACTTCTGCTACTTTAAAAAAGATAAAAAAAAGTTGAGAAAATAGAGTAAAAAAGAAAGTATTCATGTAATTTGTCGTACGAAGCATCAAATTTATAAGACAAAAATTGTACACAATCCGAGAATCAATAACATTAAGCGGTGCTACCGAAGTACAAGTTGTTTTCTATGACAATAGAGAAACAAACCAACAAACAATATCGGAAGTGGCAGAAATAAAGAAGAAATTAAATTTTTTACAATAAAGCAGATGAAATTCTATCACAATTATATATTTGTTTTACTGCTTTGATGTTTGCTAAGTTATTAGAAATAGAAATGAAAATGTCGTTAAAGCAAATTATGGATAATATATGGTCTGTAACTCATGCCAAACTTTACAATAAAAAAACCGGAGAAATATTTTTATTAAAATCAGAAATAGCACGCAAAACACAGAACATGCTTAATAAATTATTTAAAATTTTGTCACACTAATTTGGAAGAAGTCAGGAGAAATCCGCGTGTATCTTCAATGGCAAATTTTCTTAAATCGGGATTCTCTAAACTCACATATGGTTTCTCCAGAAAAACTGCTCTTACCAACGTGGTTTTACCTGATTGCCTTGGGCCTATCACCGCGACACTTTTAAATTGTCTGGCTAATCCCAACAGCGTTATTTCTGCATCTCGCTTTATCATAACACAAAATTACAAAAACGGAATTGGATTCCCTAATTGTAATATTATTTTTCTCCTATCCAACTCCGCATAGCGTTAAAGCGCCACGCTCCACAAAAAAAAAACATCATAAATGATGTTCTGTTTTCCAATCTCCCGGGCGTAATCGGATGACCTCCTCCTCTCACCGTCTCAAAGTCTACTCAACTTCGTTCGCAGCTTTAGCTGATGAGCCTCAGGCTGAAATCATCAATCATCACCATCTTAACTACTGAATCCTAATTTTTTGATGCGTAATTGAACGAACTCCCAATACGATTCTTTGCGCTGTTCCGATAAAAATGAATTTGCAATTTCATTTTCCCATAATAAACTCGACTTCATCAAACCCTCCAAAACAAGTTCAACCGTCTTTTTATTTAAACCTAACCGTTCCGCTCCCCAATATTCTACCAAATCTTTCCTTGTCAGATTTTGCTTTTTCCCTCTAAGAGGAAGCGCTGTCTCCTCTTCGGTATTTTTTAATATTATTGAAGTGTTAAGTAAGTCGTATGCCGGTGAGAGCATGGTAACGGTATTCTTCGTCAGCAACGAATAGTTCTTTAAATGCATATCTTCATTCCCAATAAGGAAATTAAAAAGTGTCAGCCTGAACAACTTCACTTTTTCTATTGCCGGGAAAGTACAATATTGCTCAATAATTCCGGCTGCTTTTTCCATACTTGAATCATATTTTGTATTTCTGTTCTTTCCACTCAACTGGGCAAAATCCTCAACCGGAAATTTTTGATCCCGCTTTAGACGGTCAAATCTTTTAATAAAATAATGGAGAGTCCCGGTCTTGTCGTAAATGAGTCCATGCTGAGGAACATCAACCCCTGCTGATGAAGCTAACCTCATTGAGAGGTCCTCATTTTCCGGTAATTCAGCATATAGGCTTTGCTGCGGTTTTAGGATGTATTTTCCGTTTTTATCCGTTACGATAAATCTTTGGTCAGGGACGGAAAGAATCGCGCTTAATTTTGGTTGAACCCCTTCCAGGGAAATCTTTCCGCTTCTGGCAGCAGCTTCTTCCAGCAATGACTCTTTTGTATAGTCGAGTGGTTGAAGTGTAGATAACCGGATATTAAGACCCCTAATTCCTCTTGTTGAATAGAGCCCTTCCTCTAATTCTTCGTAGGTGAGTGGACACCTATGCATTTTCAGGCTCCACCGTTACGGAACCAACAGCATCGCCTCCAACAAGAAGAAGCTGACGGAAAGAATCATCTTTATCAACCTTCATTCTTCTGCAAAGCGCTTCAAGCATAAATCCTTCAGGCAGCAGTCCGTCAAAAAACGGCGGAAACTCATTGAAGATATATTCTTTTTTTTCCAACGGCATAGTAAGCGAAACCGGTTCACCGTTGTACAACTCCAGATATTGGAACTTGTACTCTTTTCCCTTAATAATTTCATCCAAATACCCGCAGTGTATACCAAAATTAAATACTTTTGCTCTATTCATAATCTTTATCTTCTGAGTGAACGCCTTCTACCCGCAGCTTAAGGTTGAGTGTAGATAAAATTTTAAGAAGTGTGTCAATCTGGTAGGTCCGTTTTCCGTGTTCAATATCAAATATTGCTGTCCGGCTTACATCCGCTAACAACGCAAGTTCATTTCTGCTCAATCCGCTTCTCTTTCTCTGAACTAATATGATTTCAGCAATTTCTTCCGGTTTCGATATTTGAATAGTTTTTACTGCCATAACGGTATATTATTATTTAATAATCAACACGGATAAAAATAATAAATATTTTACAATTATTTACTTCTAAAGCAGTATTTTTTATAACATTTCACTTAATATCTTACTTAAATCTCATAATTTTATAATTTTTACAGCTATAGAGGTAAATATCTGATTTTATATTGACGATTGCCTCCTGATTTTATATTGAGGATTTTCGATTGAAGTATAAAAATCCTACAATCCAACTCCGCATAGCGTTAAAGCGCCACGCTCCACAAAAAAAAACATCATAAATGATGTTGTCAGACCGCCGCAGCGGATCAGTTTTCGATCTTTCTCAGCTTTATTTGATGAGCCTCTGGCAGGAAGTCCTTTAATGTTTCAACAATTTGTTGTATTCTGAATGGGAGCCAATCCAAAACCATATCAAATCACCATCTTGAAGTACCCCGATAGCACGATAATCTTTTGTAATCCGCACCGTAAATATAGGGCGTTGAGAATGCACTCGTTTAAAATGCAAACTTGGGTGGTACGGATCAGTACTGAATAATTTGTAAACTTCTTTTGCACGCTTCTTGATATCATAAGGCATTACAGAGTAACACTTCCAGAAACGATTTGTGGTTTTTGATTTCACAATTTATCAATGTCCAAATACTTTGTTTTGCCTTGTCTATCATCTACGAGAGCTTCATCAGAAAGTCTATCAAGCAAATCCTCCGATTCAGCGAACATACCTTCCCACTTCTTCTCTGTTTCAAGTTCTTCAAGTACCCATTTTGCAAATATGTTTTGCTCAACTTTCGGTAACTGTGAAGCTTTTTTAAATGCCTTTTTAAGTAGTACCGTCATCTTAACCTCTTGGTTTAAATTAGAATAGTTAAATTAAAATGAAAAAATATAATGATAAAAGTAACTCGACTTTGCATAAATTAAAAGACAATAATCCACCTTCTACCCCCTTTTGATAGGCAATCTATTCATCTCAGTCCTTTGATAGAATTGACGCTGGTCGAATAAAAATAATCTCATCCTTTTTGATTTTATAATGACGCCTGTCCGTCCTTTAGTGGAATTGCCAATCCCGTGAAACAATAGCCTCAGAATTCACGGGACAGTTCCCGATGAAATAT
>CAYJPN010000027.1:0-60655 GCA_964372115.1 uncultured Ignavibacteriaceae bacterium | reverse complement strand
CTTCGGATTTCACGGGACAGTTCCCGATGAAATATCTTCGGATTTCACGGGACAGTTCCCGATGAAATATCTTCGGATTTCACGGGACAGGTTGAAAAATAAAATTCCTAATTCTTTCCAATTCCGCATTACGCTAAAGCGCCACGCTCCACAAAAAAAAACATCATGAATGATGTTGTCAGTCCCGTAATTTTTTAATCTTTTAGTTTTCCATCCTAAAATAATTTCTACAGAAACATCGGAAAAACTGTTCTCTTCGTGTTTGCATACTTAAGACTAACTAAATAACTCTCACTTATTCCTATTCTGCGGCAGATACCTTCAAGTCTGTCCAAGTCTTTTTCACCCGCTCTCAATTTTACCTCAAATGCAATTTTCTTGTTAAGTATAAAGTCAATCTCAGCGCTGTTTCTTTTGTTATAGAAGGAAAGATCGCCATAACCACTTAATTGATTCGCCACACTATTCTCAAAGAGTTGCCCATCGTTTACTCTTCCGATTACATTCAACAACCCGTTATCAGCAAAATATACTTTCTTCCCTCCTGCTACTGTACGGTCTATGCTGTTGCTGAACTTTGGAATAAGTTTTATAAAAAATACTCCCTGTAGATACTCAAGGTAGTTATACAGTCTTACTCTGCTTATTCCCGATTCCGAAGAGAGTTTGGTTATGTCCAAAATATTTCCCGTTCTTGGTACCAGCAATAAGATCAAATCTCTTAACTCTCTCACATCTTTAAAATCTGAAAGTAGTCTGATATCTTTTTCAAAAAAAGAAGCAAAAATATTTCGCAAGACTTCTTTCTTCGTTTGTATTTCCGGCGTTGTAACTACTTCGGGGAAACCCCCGTACTCTAAATACTCTGCATACTCTTGTTCGTATTTCTTAAATTCTAGTAACGAATATTCCTTTAACTTATTTACTATCTCTTGCTCATCCATCCCTTCTTTTTCTTGAAAAAACAAATATTCACTAAAGCTCATCGCCGGTAATATAAAAAGAAACTTCCTTCCGCTTAATGATTCGGGAAATAAATTTTTCAAATAGTAATTTGATGATCCGGTTACGATAAACTTCACATTGTTCGCGTCAATAAGGTATTTTATAACTTTGGTTATTTCCGGAAGGTTTTGTATCTCATCAATAAAAATATAGAGCCGTTCTTTTCCTGCACCGCTCTCTTTCATTAAATTTGCATAGATGCCTCGATAATCAATATTTTCAAAATGAAGCATGTCCAATGGATTATCAAAGTCAAACCATAATTTTGGAGAGGTTACTTCAGCATATATCTGCTTCATCAATGTAGTTTTGCCAACCTGCCTCATGCCGGTTATTATTAATGCATTTTTATGGTTTATATATTTTAATACACGATTGTAGAGAAATCTTTTTTGCATATATGTATTATTTTTATTACAAATTTACGCATATTTGTATCATTTTTCAAACATATTATACCCTCCTTAATCTTTCAATCCCTTTTGATTTTATAATGAAGCCTGTCCGTCCTTTATTGGAATTGCCAATCCCGTGAAACAATAGCCTCAGAATTCACGGGACCACCGCAAAAGGCTGCGGGGCAGGCAGGTTGTTGAATAAAAAAATCACTCCTTCAGTTGTCAACCCTTCAATCCTCAATCCTCACATTCCAAACTCCACATCCAAACCGGACGTACTTTTAGCAGCTTTCCATCAATCTCAATATCATCCGTTTGATCCATCGTCAAAATATAACCTTCATCTAACTGGAAGAAATTAAGGGCTTCCAGCAATCCCTTAGTCTCTCTTTCTCTATTGGTTTCATTTAATTCAAAAGCAACCTGATACGCTGCATATATTTTTTCATTTCTTTGAACCACAAAATCACATTCATTTTTTCTTTTATGATAGAATACTTGCTCCCCCTTGCTTCTTAATTGCATAAAGACCACATTCTCAAGCATCCTCCCGGTATTTTGTGAAAATTTGAACGATACGCTGTTCACTAATCCCGTGTCTATACAATAAAGTTTCTTTTCATTCGTCTGTTGTACATTTATTGATTCGGAATAAATATTCACTAGGTATAAGAGATAACAATCTTGCACATAATTGATATAATCATAAATAGTATCTTTGCTTATTTTAACGCCTAATGATTTCAATTCATTGAATAGCTTATTTACCGAGATTCTATTCGAAACATTTGATAAGCTTTTCTTAATAAAATATCTCAGAGATGCCGAGTTCTTTACTTCATATTTTTCTATAATATCTCTGTAAATCATAACATCCAGATATGACTGTAAAGTTTTCAACCTTAATTGTGCGTCATAAAAAATTACCTCGGGAAATCCTCCGTTAAATAAAAAATTAGCATAAGCCTTTACTATCTTTGCTTTATTTCTTGAGCTATATCTATCTCCTGAATCAATATTTTGGAAATGTAAATATTCGGAAAATGTAAGAGGAAATAACTCATACCAAATCGCTCTGCCTCTAAGACTGGAGGCAATTTCCTTGCCTAATAATTTGGATGAAGAGCCGGTTATTATTATGTTTTTCGAAACGGTATCATACAGACGCCTTACAAACTTTTCCCAATTTGAAATATTTTGAACCTCATCAAAAAAAATATAGAGCACATCCTTATTTTCCGGATATAATTCATAATATGCGTCAATAATTAATCGTAGGTCATCCGATTTTAGATTAAGCCTTTCATCTTCAAAATTGATGTAAAGAATATTTTCTTTATTAACCGTCTCTAATAATTTTGAAATAAGCTGGTATAAATAATACGTCTTACCCGTTCTACGGCTGCCTATTAACGATATAATCTTTCCACAGTTTAAAGGAACGGTAAGACTCCTTTCCTTAAAACCCGGAAGCTGATTGTTGTGAAAATCTTTTATTACTGTCTTTAGTATTTCTTTCATCAACGCAAAATCCTTCCTTTGTTAAAGGAAAGATAATCAAATAACAATCCTTTTCCAAAGGAAATCATCCAGCTTCTTTTGATTTTATAATGACGCCTGTCCGTCCTTTGGCGGAATTGTAGATCCCGTGAAATAAACCACGCCAAAGGCGGACTTTAATTTGTAATTTCTAATTCTTTTCAACTCCGCATCATCGAGATGTTTAGTTGCACCATGTATTTCGCCCTTGCAGGGCTTGAATATTTCTTGTGTTATTTTGCGCATAGGGCTAACGCCCTACGCTATTGTATTTCGCCCTTTCAGGGCTAACAGATATGAATAAATTCAATCCCAAACTCCGCATGGCGCTAAAGCGCCACGCTCCACGAAAAAAACATCATAGATGATGTTAGAGTTTTCAGTTGTCAGTCCGCTCTCCACTGATCCGCCGCGGCGGACTGATAACTGCAAACAGGCACGCCTTTACTTTGTTCCTTCCGAACACCATGAAAAATATGGTTTTTCAATTATTTCAATCCCATCTATCACAACTTCACCCCAACTATCCCTGGTAATAACTAATCCGGTTTTTACTTTAAAATACTTAGCCGCGGTAACCAGATTATCAATTTCCCTTTTCCTGGTTTTTTCATCTTTCATATCATAGCAAACCTGGATTAAAGAAAATGCCCCCTCTGTGTGCAATAAATCAGGTAAAACAAAATCAACTTCATTCCCTCTTTTATCTTTCCAGTATGCTAGAGTATCGTACCTGCTATGCAGAGAATTAAAAACCAAATTTTCTAATAACCTGCCGTAATCCCGTTCCTTAATAAATGTTGTTGCTGTAAATAAGCCGGTATCCACTAAATAAAACTTGCGCGGATACTGAAGTTGATCTTTGATTGAATAGGAGAATATCATTACACTTTTTCCGAAAAAAGCTTCTTCCATATAACTTAAGTATTCTATTAATGTATTTTTTGATACTTTGAAACCGAGTGATTTTAGAAGATTTTGCATTTTGCCGAAACTGAATAACGAGCCGGTTTGACGGCACAGCATCTTTAAATAAATATCCATTACCTTAAATTGTCTAATCTCATACCGCTCAATAATATCAGAGTAAAAAATGGTATTCATATACTCATGTAATATCCTTTCCTGTAACTGTTCGTTTTCCGCCCTAACAACCTCAGGAAAACCGCCATACTTTAAATATTTATCAAATGAAAAAATAATTTTATCTTTTTGCCCTGAATATCTTAAATCATTTAAATCCGGAACGGGTATATTGTTAAACTTCAGATATTCAGTAAAATTTAACGGATTTACTTTACTCGATAGCGTTCTACCGCGTAAAGCAGTTGATATTTCACGGCTCAGTAGTTTTGAATTTGAACCGGTAATAAAAATTTTTACGTTTTCCGTATCATATAAACGACGAACCGTTTTATCCCAACCCGGAAGGTTCTGTATTTCATCTAAAAATAAATATATTGGATAATTTTCATCGTAGGTATAATTCTGCCGGAAAACATTCAGTAACCCGGATAACTCTTTCCCTTCAAGCGGCGCCAATCTATCGTCTTCAAAATTGACATATATGATATTTGAAGCCGGTATCTTCTCTTTATAAGAATCTATTAATTGGTAGAATAAAGTACTTTTCCCGGCTCTTCTGGCGCCTACCAAAACCGCTATCAGATTTGTATCAACTATTGAACTATCAAACTCCCTTTCAACATAAAACGGTAATTTATAGTCAAACCACCAGCGTAAATAGAACTTAATTTTTTCCATGAAGAGTATAATCGTTGTTTATATTTAACGATACTAATATAATATCATTATATATACCATACAATACTCGCCTTAAAGAAAAGCATGGCGCTTAAGCGCCACGCTCCAAAAAAAAACATCATAAATGATGTTCTGGTTCAAATGCCCATTGCCGCCTGCCAACTGCTGACGGCAAACTGCCCACCGCTCAACTCCTTCACTTCCCATAGTCTCATTGTCTTAAAGTCTACGTCTCCTCCATCACCCATCAAAACTCATCCATCAACCATACGGCTTGCCGTACTATCCACTTCAACAGACTAAAGTCCGCTGTACATTTCCCGTCCATTCTTTGTGCTTTTGCTAAAATTATTCCCCCTTCTGCTTCTTACGATTCACTATTTCAACTTCGCATGGCGCTTAAGCGCCACGCTCCAAAAAAAAAACATCATAAATGATGTTCTGGTTCAAATGCCTACTTCCTACTGCCGATTGCCAACTGCTCAACTCTTTCCCTTCCCAAAATCTCTTATCTCCCCATCATCCTTCTTCATTCCTTCTCAGCGTTAGTTGATCAGTCTCTGGCCGAAATCATCATCCTTCAATCATAATTCATCAATCATCATTCCTACATTCCCACATTCATCATTCATAATTCATAATTCATAATTCATAATTCATAATTCATCAATCATAATTCATCATTCATCATTCATAATTGCGGCTTAATTAACTTCTAACACGCTATTTCTCCCGAAGGGATGGCTAAGCCACATACATATTCAGCTAACTGGTTTATCGTAACTATTTCATCAGAGCCAATATTAACGGGACCAAAAAATGTTTCAGAATCCATCAATTTTCTTACACCTTCAAAGCATCTGTCAATACAAAGAAAAGAACGGGTTTGTTTACCATCGCCTCAAATTTCCCTTAATGGGTACAGTAATAGATTTTCTACCGGAACATTCAAGCCTAATATGACTTCCACGCTGCCTAATCTGAATATAACCGATTTTAGTTAACGCAGCAATAATTTCCCGACCTTTGAGAACCGGCAACTTTGTCATATTTATAAAGTAATTGTATGCAAGCTAATTTCGCGCGGTCTATAGGAATGAAGTATATTGCGGTTGTCTTTTTCTTCCAGAACCAGTTCAATAACTTCCCGTATGTTCGTTAATGCTTGATCAAGAGTCTTCCCCTGTGAATAGCAGCCTTCAAATAAGGGGCATTCTACCACATAAAATCCGTCTTCATCCTTCTCTACAAACAATGGAAGTTGGGTTTTGCTATGGCGTAAAACCTTTTTTCTTTTGGGTATTTTCACCCCTGTTATTTTGTTATTCATTTTTTCTATCCTTGTATATTGATTTCAGATTTTTCATATAAAGTTAATCGAAAATTAAGAGATATAAAATGTTTTTTTCCTTTCCAAATTTCCAAATAGTTCAGGCTGACAAAGAATGAGAGGGTTATACAGAAAAAATCAACCGCGTATCTTAAAAACCGTAATGAATCTCTTTGTATTTGCATTACGTTGTAGATTGTTGATTGTTGAATAAAACTCAACCAGTCAAACTTAAAATCATCAATCATAAATTCTTCATTCATCATTCCTACATTCCAACATTCCAACATTCATCATTCATCATTCCCACGTTCATCATTCATAATTCAACATTCCTACATTCCAACATTCATAATTCATCATTCATCATTCCTAGCATTCATCATTCCTACCATTATTCTCATTTCTTTTGTGCTGTTCTCCTGGAAGTAATAAATATTGAAGCTAATTCATGTGCTTCTATTAAAAGCGGCTCAACTTCAGGTTTAGGGAGCAGCTTTTCATCAATAATAAATTCCAACCAAAACTCACTTTCGTCAGATTCTTCTATAACTATACTAATTTTGGCAATAAAAGATGCTTTACTTTGGGCAAGACATACTGCTCTGTAATTAGCAGCTACTGAAGTACTACATCTAATCAGTTGTTTACGAATATGATTTCCCAAATAAGTATTCGGTAATTTAAGAGCTAACTTCACACAATCATGTGCAAACTTTTTTGTCCTATCCTTTAAATCATTCTTCATTTTTTATCAATTATTCCTTTATTCATCACTCAACATTCTTCATTCCTACATTCATCATTCCTAGCATTCATCATTCATAATTCATAATTCCTCAATCCTCCTTGCCTTTGGCTGAAAACAAAAAATCCCGCCGAAGCAGGACTCAATGAACTTTTCATCACATCAAATTAGAATGATAATTACAAATTAAAATAGATTAACACCAATGATGACTTACAACAAATTAGTAAACTCCATAGCTCAAACCAATTCCAGCATCAACAGAATTTTTCTTGTAAAGTACAGAAATTCCATCATCACTAGAATAATTTACAAATCTAAAATAAGTACGAACATTCAGATCATAAAGCGGTTGATAATTTATTGTTGCACCAAAATAATTCCATTTTTGCATGGGAAGATACAAAAACGGCATATCATTAGAACTATAACGATCTGTTCCTTTTTGTGATCCACCCTTCCGAACTTGTTCGTAATAAATTTTCGCATTTAATCCACGTAATAGTTGATAGCTAGCACCCAAATAAAGTTGATCGGCATTCTGCCCTATCCAATGTCCTAAATCATAAGAAGCATTCTGATATGTTTGTGTTTGAACATAATTGAGGTATGTTCCGGGCATTATTTTCGTGTATTCCACTTCCAACAGTAAATTATCAATGATCGAGCTATAATTGGTTACCCCTATAGTATACCCGAGTTGATCTCTACTGTGATCTCCCTTTAAAAATCCGGTTAAAGAAAATTCATCAATAAAAAGTGTCGAATAAAAATGGAATTTTCCAGGATATCTCATGCTAAAATTAAAAAACATTTGCCCATTATTGCCATATCCGTCATTCTTTGTACTTCCATAAAAATTATGGTCAATTCCTTTGTAATACCAAATAAAGGGAATTAAAAAAGGAAGACGAACAGACCCATCGCTATAGATAATAGAATTACCTAATGAAAAGATGAAACGTTCATCCGGGATGATACTTAAAAAATTAGCTGCTAAATATTTACTTCGTTGGTTTCCTCTATAATCGAGATCCCCTTTTTTGTCAGTAACCGTTGTAGTGTAAAAGGTGCTTGAATCAGGAACATCTGACGCAAGCCATGCGTGAATGTAATGAAATCTAAGCCACTTTACCGGCGAAATATCAAATTTGATAAATGGAAAGGAAGGTGCTTTAGATGAAAGAATTAACTGCCCGTTTTTACCTGAACCCCAATTAATATAATCTTTACCTAATGAAAATGAACCCCAACTCCAATTATAAGTAAGCATGGCATTTATATCTTCAAAAGAGATTGTTCGGTCTTTTGAGGTTTTGTGATTAAAGCCGGTAAAAGAAGAAAATATTTTATCAGCATCTATTGAATCTCCCCCTTCACTGTTATCAGTAAGAGAAAAGCTATAACCGATGTTTTCCCCAATTGAGCCATAAAAGCCGCCAAGCCATCTTGTCTTCAAATTTTTCTTGCCGGCATAAAAGTTCTGTTGTAATTGTATCTCGGGAGTGAGGATTACCCGGAACAGAGTATCCGCATATTCAAATAACCTCCACCTTTTGAATGTTTTATCCAATTCAAATGAGTACTCATCTTTATACCATTGCAATTCTTCCTTTTCAACTTCGGATAGAAATTTTGCGGATTGATCTATTTCTACTAGTAGTCTTGCTATTTCAGTTCTTGGTATTGGTTTTACAATGTCGTAATAATTGATAGTAACTTTTTGCGAAACTCTATCTAAAAAATCATAAACATTGGACTTTAAAGGTGAATATATTACCTGCGCCTCTATTGATACAGTTAATATAATCATCAAAATAAATATTTTATGTGGACCATATTTCATAAGTATCTCTGATTAAAAGAATAATTAATATTATTTTTCGTCCAAATAAAATTTTTTAATATTATTTGCAACAAATTCAATCTCTTGTTGAGTTATTTCCGGAAAGATGGGAAGACTTAGTATTTCGTTTTGTAATCTGGAAGCAATAGGAAAGTCACTTTCATTGTGCCCCAAATATTGATACGCTTGAAGATTCGGTAGAGCAATTGGATAGTGAATTCCCGTCGCAATTCCGTTTTCTTTCAAAAATTTTTGTAATTCATCTCTTTTTTGCGCTTGAATAACATATAAATGCCAGGCAGGCTTAGTTTTGTGATTAACATATGGAGTTATGATTTGCGGAACAGTACTAAATAATTCAGAATATTTTCTTGCTACTTCCCTTCTTCTTTCCGTCCATATATTTATATACTTTAATTTTACATTTAAAATTGCCGATTGTAGACCATCCAGCCTGCTATTGTATCCCTCAAACTCATGGTTATATTTTGCAATTCTACCATGATTCGCAAACTTTCTAACTTTTTCCGCTAAGTTGTCATTATTCGTAACAACCGCCCCTGCATCTCCATATGCGCCAAGATTTTTACCAGGGAAAAAGCTGAATGTTGATAAATCACCAAACGTTCCAACTTTTTGCCAACTTCCATCCACATTTTGATACTCAGCAAGATGCGCCTGAGCGCTATCTTCAATGATAAATAAGTTATGCTTCTTAGCAATACTAACGATTTCCAACATATCGGCCGGCTGACCATAGAGATGAACTGGTATAATGGCTTTTGTTTTAGAAGTTATTTTTTCTTCTATTTTCTTTACATCAATATTGTATGTCTGACTATCAGCATCTATAAAAACAACCCTTGCTCCAATAGCAGTAATTGCCTCGGAAGTTGCAATGAAAGAATTGGCGACGGTTATTACTTCGTCACCAACGCCAATATTCAATGATCTTAATGCGATTACAAGCGCGTCTGTTCCATTGCCTACACCTATACAGTGCTTAATTTTAATTAATTCAGCAAAATCACGTTCAAAATTTTCAACATTTTTACCTTTAATGAAAGCAGTATTTTCGATAACGGAAGCCATTGCTTTATTAATTTCCGTTTTTATAGATAAATATTGCTTTTTTAAATCTACAAATTCAACTTTCATCATTTACTCCCATCTTAGGAAATTCTTTTATCTTTCTTGCCGGATTACCCGCATAAACTCCTGAGGTTTTTATATTCTTTGTTACAACCGCGCCTGCACCAATAACCACATTTGAACATATCTGAACAGGTAGGATAGTGGCGTTAGTACCTATCGAAACATTACTTCCAATTTTTGTTGAATACCAAAAATTTTTATCTCCTCTAGCAGGACCACCTTTCTGAAATTTGTCATTGATAAACATTGCGCCATGTGAAATAAAACAATTTTCTCCAATTTCAACCAATTCACAAATAAATGAATGTGATTGTATTTTGCAATTATTCCCAATTGTAACATTACTTTGAATTTCAACAAAAGGACCGATAAAACAATTATCTCCAATTTTGCACCCATATAAGTTAACAGGATTAACAACTTTTACGTTCTCACCGAATTGTACATCTTTTATTCCGGAATTTATCAGTTTGATTTCATTCATCTAATTTGACCACTATATATTTTATTAATTATCTCCACAGTCTTAAGCCCTTCAAATCCATTGGTTGCAATTATTCCCCCATTAGTTAATACATCAACAACATTTTCATAAACTTTATCATGGTTGGACATTGAGCCGAAATACTTTCCATAATTATTCGGTGGATTCCCCTTAGGTAAATCTTTGATCTCGTATCCTTCAACATTTTGATATTCAAGCTCATTTAAATACTCCCCGCCAATTTTAACGGTTCCTTTTTCCCCAAATATAGTAATTGAACCCTCCATATTTTTGTTATAACTATTTACAGTATAATTTACTGTGCCAATTACTCCATTATAAAACTTTAATATTACAACCCCGGTATCTTCAAATTCTATACTGTTTTGGTGCGCAAAATTGCCTATAAAGGAATGCGCGTCACTTATATCTCCTATTAGATAAAACAGCAAATCAATGAAGTGGCTAAACTGCGTATAGAGAGTTCCGCCGTCAAGATTTTTGCTCCCTTTCCAGTCAGAATCACCATAATATTCATGGTTTCTGTTCCAATAACAATTTAACTGCACACTAAAGATTTTTCCTAATCTTTCTTCATCCATTAATTTTTTAACAGCTTCAACGGGCGGATTAAATCTATTTTGTTTTACAATAAACAGTCTTTTATTTGTTTTTTCCGCTGTATTTATCATCATCCCGGCATCTTGAACATTAATTGCCATTGGCTTTTCACATAATACATGAAAACCGCTCTTCAGACTCTGAATAGTCTGTTCAGCATGTAATCCATTCGGGGTACAAATTGAGATCACGTCAATATCTTTTTCATTCCTTAATAATTCATTAATATCTGAATATACTTTAGCATTATTTTTAGAGCCTAAATTCTCTGCCTTTTCATGTACAATATCACATACTGCTTTAAGATTGCCCAACTTAATGATGTGTTCGGCGTGCCTATTCCCTATCCTGCCGCAGCCAATTATACCAAAATTTAATTTTGTCATTATGCGCTTCTAATTTTATTTGTTAAAATGTTATAAACTGCTTTCGAAAAGTATTTAATATCTGTTATATACGGATGCTTTTCTTTCTCCATCAAATATATCTTTTCGGAATTTATGTAGTCTTCTACATTCTGTTTTAGTAAGGCTACATATGGTGGTACACAACCTGGTTTATGTTTTTTCCTTAACTCAATTAATTCGGGCGGATATTCCAGCAGGAATCTTTCGCTTAATGGTCGAATACCAAAAATCTTCATTTCACCCTTTATTACATTTATAAGTTGGGGCAACTCATCAAGCCAATACCTTCTGAAAAATTTACCCCACTGTGTAAGTCTAAAATCATTAGCAGGTTTACCTTTATCCGAGTAGCCAAAATTATTAAGAATAAAACTTTGCAAATATTCCGAATAAGGATACATAGTTCTAAACTTATAAACGTAAATAAACTTTCCATTTTTCCCTACTCTTTTCATTTTAAATAAAAGACTGTACGATGGATTTTTATCCGCTAATGGTTTTTTTATTTTTTTTGCTATAAAATAACATAGGTCACCGATTTCCTTTATGCCCACTAATTCAAACCCGCAATAATAAAGACGCCCAAGACTTTCTGCTATAGAAATAGCCCTATTTCTTCCTTTAGTTATTGAAAAATACAGGTTCTTTATTATAGGCAATTTGGGAAAAACCCGGTTTACAACAAAATCAATTAAATAAAACAAGTTGGCTAAATAAAAGGGATATTTTTTTAGGAATTTATTGTAGCGAAGCCTTATTGGTTCCACACAGCCTATGTAAATGCCCCCTGCTTTTAATCGGGAATTTATTGTAATAAAATAATTATTTACCCTTCGAATATCATTTATCTTATGTAAATTAAAAAACAGCTCTATGTTTTCATTCGGAACTATCTCAATATTAAAAATATCTGCCGACTTAATGATTACCGAATTGCTCGGGTTAAAGGTATCTAATTTCAAAAATGAAATGACAAAGTCAAAAACGTCAGGGTTTTTATGAAGAAAATAGTTTTGTAATTTTTCGAATAATGGAATACCGTAATAATTGGTTTTTGAAAAACTATATGCCTCTTTATCAACAAATTTGTCAATTATATCGTTATATGAGTTGTCCTTTTTCCCTGTTATTGTAAAAATTTTTCTTTTTACATCATCGGTTAAATCGGGTCTATTTGAAAGAAATAAATATGAAAAAACAATTAAGGACCATAGCGGGTATAGCATTAAAATTTTTACTATATTATCATGAATTTCTTTCGATAACGGGATTAAAAAAAGTAAAAACAAAACTATGGAAACAAGAATAATATAGTTTTTAATGTGCACCCATGCAAAAACCCAATAACGTGATCGTTTTTTGGCAGATTCAAAGTGATTGCTAAACAAGCCGGTTATAAACCAAATAAAAAGGAATGCAAAAATAGAACCCAAATAGCTGGGTTCTGTAATAAAATTATTTTCGGTTCCAAATATTGCATATATGAACAACCAGGCAACTATTGTAAAGTCAATAAAAAAAGCAATCGGTGAAAATTCAAGCCCGAATACTGCATGTTTTTTATGAGCAGGTTTGGAAATAATTGCGATCCATATCAACTCTAATAAAAAAGAAAGGAACAATGAACCGGCAACCACAAACCTTGACGGACTGACTATTATATTGAACCATGGCAATATCTTGAATACTATTGAAATTAAACCAAGAGTTAAAACAAAAGAAGTAAAATATGGTTTGGCGATAGAAGAAAAAGATTTTGAAGATGTTTTCCTATATTTTGCAGAGATCATTGATGTAAAGCCGGAAACAAAAAGAAATATACCTAGCGATATAAAATCATTATACGTTAAGTAAAGGTTTCCTCTTTTGAAATAATCAACAAATAAAAAGGAGAACAGATAAATTAATATGTCTGTAAATATCTTCACAATCTTTATTCTAATGTTATTACGTTTTTACTATTTAAATCGAAACTGATAAGCCGGATTTTCTTTTATTATATCTACACTTTTGGGATAATTTTCAATAAACCATACCATAAAGGCGGTTACATCAATTTTATCAGTTAGCATTTTCTGTCTTCTTTCATTAAATACCTGATCAAGGTTTTCCGTTGTCAATAAGACCTCAACCTGATTATATAAATCATCAACATTTCTCGGTGTAATGCCAAAGCCCAAATGATATTTATTTTCAAGTTCATTCAGATAGCCTATTCTACCAACAAAATCATTGAATCTAATAAATGGTGTACCCAACATACCAGCTTCTGCAGCCATGGTTTGACTATCACCAATATACATTTTCGAAAATGATAAAATATGATGAATATCCAACGGATTAATCCTTTTGCGATAAACTTCTAATTTTTCTGTCAAATTTCTTTCAGAAGTGATAAAAACATTTCCATAGGGTTCAAGTTTAGATATCAACTTACTAGCCATTTCATCATTTATTCCTTTAACTCCTTTGTCATGGTGAGCATCTAATCCGGAAAATCGAAGAACAAAATATGGTTTACTAACATCAAAATATTTTCTACAAATATTTATGTCAGGATTAAAATTATTTGGATGTAAATAGGCAAGTTCATGATAACCGGAATATTTAACCGATTTATGTTCCCATTTTGAATTGTTGCAGCTTGAAGGAGAAAGAACAGTGCTTATAAAGGGATAGGCTAGTTTACTATGCAACGGAACCACTTCAGCATCATCCTCATTAAAATTAATTGTTGGTATCCCTAATAATTTTCCCACGTGGGCTATTGGCACAGATGTGCCTACCATTAAGTTAGGTTTTTCCTTTAGAGAATATTTAAAAACGCTGATATCCTGCTTTAACAATCCCAATGCGATTGCATATTTGTTATTTTTACGACCATCAGGCAGAATATTAATGTACTCTAACCCTTCGTTTTTCAACAATTCTTCAAGAACATCCTTTTTTTTAATTAGAATTATTGATTGATTGCCATGCTCATTAAGCTTCTTAATTGCATTCTTAAATAAGTGAAAATGTGCAGGGTGACCAAGATGAAACAAAATTTTCATTAATTCCCCTTTTTTAAATATGTCAGCGCTAAAAACATCCAAGCATTTGACCACCGCATATATGATATTCTATTTTTATAAAATTTATGGTTCTGATAATAAAAATGTCCATCTCGAGACTGCATTTTTTGTATTGTCCATTGTGCAATATCAAATGCAAAACTTTCTGCATTTGGAACATATTTTTTTAGTTTTGAAAATGTGATTATACCTTGCGCCTGATTGTGGATATCAATTGGATATCTTTTCGGTAATCGCCAGAATGAAACTCCGTTTGATAAAAACTGTTGCTCTTTATAAAAAATAATGCCTTTTTGTAAGGCTTTTTCCCATCTGAGATTTTCTAAATTTAACAAATTCTGTATCTCATAAATAGATTCTAGAACATATCCTTGATGAAAATCAATTTGATGCCGTTCTCTACCCGTATTTATATCAATACTGTAATTCCACATACCATTTTGCTTTTGGTTAAAAATAACCCATTCAACAGCACGGTTGGCATTTTCTCTCAATACATCTCTCTTTAAAACCGAATAAGCGCGAGCAAGAATTTCAGCAGCAAATAGACTAGCATTCAAACACATATCTTTCTGTAATGGAGTGTAACTGTAACAAATCCCATGTTCATCTTTACTAACCGGAATATCATTTGATATAAAATCAGCTGCGCTAATTAAAATTTCTTTTGCTTTTTCATTTTTGGATAATTTATAATATTCATAAATACCTCTACAGACAATACCAGTCACTACTGAAGAAGGAGTATAAGGGCCATAATTATGTTTTGGATTAGCCCACGGAAAGTTATATCCCCAGCAATAGCCTGAAAATCCTTTTGAATAATTTTTTTCTAACCAGTTAAAAAAGTAATGTGCTTTTTCTAGATAATCGAGATTGCCTGTTTTTTTGAACAAAATAACATATGTTAAAAGAAATAATCCAAAAGCCTTGGGGTTATAATCTTTCTTAATCCCTAATAGGGGACGAATATTTAGTGGATTTCTTTTTTGAATTTGCGTTGATATTACTGGGGTCCATTTATCTAAATGTTTAAATGGAAACCATGAATTAAGAGTGTCATATGGATCATAACCTTTATACTGTTCGTTTTGAATATATTTTTCCAAATTTAATAAACTAATCTCAATCATAAACTTTTATTTCAAAATTAATTCGGTGAAAAATGAAACACGTGAGCCATAAATGAATCTTTTTGTTAATATTATGTAAATAAATCGAAGAATAACTTCTGAGCCATTTTATCTTGAATACTACTAATCATCATCTAATTAATTATTTAAACTGGTATAAGCAAAAAAGTGATTTTCCTATGATATATCTGCCAATACATTTATGTAATTTGCAAATTTTTCAATATCAGGTTCTACAAAATAGTAATTTTTGGGTTTAGTTGTTTTCATTAAAGATTCATTATTAAGAATAGATCCTTTTTCAACATTTTTAATCATGTCTAAACATTCATCTGCATTTTGAGCATATTTTAATTCACCATCAGCTATTATATCAGAATAATAATCACACCCTTCCTTGGTAAAGACTATTGTAGGTATTTCTAATTCCATACTTTCAAAGAGTGCTGCAGAAAATACGGTTAAGTGAACTCTAGTAGTGAGAAAATGTTCGTATAAGGGTTTTTCGTTATGATTAAATATTTTGCAATGATGAGGATACTTCATAAAAAGTTTTGAATGATAATAGCCATACGCAAAATCTTCATTCGGGTGCAATTTGATATTAATAAAATAATTTAATCGATTTATTTTTATCAAATGTAACAAATCATCAATAAATTCAATCGCTTGCTCGCGGAATAGATCATTTGTTGTAAAGAGAATTTCAAATTTACTTTCTTTAAGCTTGACACCACCCATACTTTCCCGTTTCAACCAAAAATCTTTTTTTAATAGACTTATTTTAGTGTTACCATACGCGAATACTTCCTCATGATTCCAGAATTTGGTTCTTTTTTGTTGATCGACCCAATATGGTCCCCACAGAAATAGAGTGTCAGGTATTGGCAATTTTTTTTTTTGATCTTTTAAAAATTCTGGCCACTGATAGACAACGTAGTTTTCTTTGGCTACGCCATGTTGAATTTCAATTACAGGAATACCCAGTTCCTTCGCAGCGGCAATTGTGCCTAAGTATCCTGAAGAAGCCGTTAAAATCACTACTTTAGGATCTATTTTAGATAATAAAATACTAGCTTTATGTTTATCTCTTAAAAAATTAAATATCGAGCGCAAAATTAACTTTGAATGCAATTCTTCAATTAGAATACTGATAAAATGTGAATTCACATCTTCCGGTAATTGCTTGATCAAAATTGTTTCCAGATCAGTTAGTCTCTCATTTATTAATTTATTCATTTTAAATTGGAGGCTGAACCCCATATAACCTGGGAAGGAAATAATATCCTCTGGCAAATCTACTTTATATGGTGTATTTTTAAATTTTTGATACCCTTTGGTTCTCTCTATTATAAAAACGTCAAATTTTCTTCCTTTTGCCTTGATAATAGACTCACCAAAGAAATTTTCCATTTTCCCCTCAGCATTTTTAAATCGATGCTCACTAAAAAAAAGAAAAAGCACACGTATTTTATCTTTCGATTCACTTTTTGATATTTGGTAAATATACCATTTAAATAACGCTATAAAATACCTAAAAAACTGTTTTAAAATTAACTTTTTCATTTTAATTATCTTTGAAAGAAATGTTTCTTTCTTTTTAGATGTAAATCGAAATGCGCATCGAATAAAAAGTTGAGACTTTATTACGCTCCAAAGAGGCCAACCATTTATTGTTATCTTAAAAATTTGTTCGTTATTCTGAATAGTTTTAAACATTAATTCAAGTTGATAATAGGTCATATTTAAAGCGCCTGATTGTTTGACTTTAACGGATTATAAATACTATTTTTTCTAAAATATACATACGATAGTGTCATATACAAGAAAAGAAATTCTCGCCATCGTGATGATAACAAAACTGGTTGCGAGAGTGACATCAATAAAGCCGACGCAATTATTATCTTTAATCCATTAAAATCTTTTTTAACTTTTTCATCGTTATTATTTTTTGTGATTTTATTAAAAAATAGCAATAGATAGAATGGCCAAAATGATAAAAGAAAACCAGCTAATCCAAATTGAACTATCCAAGAGAAAAATTCATTATGCAGAGAAATAGCCATCGAATTAAAACTGTTGTAATACTCTTTTGTAATACCGGTTAAAATATATTGAGATGATTTAAAATTGAACCAAACATAGTCAATATCATAGAATCTTGCATCCAGATTAGCAGGGATATAACTCTTATCAAACCCTGAACCTATATACAAAAACACTTCGATTATTCTATTGATGTTTTCAGCCATATCTGAAAGTAGAACTATAAATATTATAATCACGAAAGAAACAACTCCGAGAATCAGAAAAATATTTTTTCGAAATCTCTTTCTATAAAATAAAAATATTCCAAAAACAAACCCAATGATTGGGCTCCTTGTATTACTTAATAACAACGCAAAAACACCTAAAATAATAGCTGTTGTATTTATTACTCCACCTGGCCCCCGAAACACAATAATACTCAATGTTAAAAGGGCAATTACTCCGCCAAACACCATGGGTGTACTGAAAATTGAGGATACCCGCATTAGATTTGACACGATAGATAAATTTGAAAGCATTTGGGATGGGTTATAATAATCGAATAATTCTATCAGATAGAATTTTGTAAAAAAGCTCTCAATGATTGAAGGAAAAAGCAATTGCGCGATAGCAATTAGACTAATATAAATAACACCTATACCCACATATTTTATGGTGTCATCCATTAACTCGCTAACGAATAAGTGTGTTTCGTTTTGTGTAACTGTAAGCACCATATACGCATAGAAATATAATACAAGATATTTTAAAAATTGTCCAAAATCGCCAAATGATAAGTCATAAAAAAGTAGCTTCATTACGAACGAAATGGCAATCAACAATGAAGGCAACAGCAAAATAAATGGGACATTAATATTCACTGATCTTGATTTTTGAATATATTTATTAAAATATAGAATAATTATAAATAATAAAAATATCCAATCTTGAAGTAATATTCCTCCTATTTCAATATTAGGCCCAATAATGAATAACAAGACCATAAATAAAAAGTACCGCCTCAATAACGGATTAGTTTTGACAATTTTTGAATTCATAATAATAGATAATTAGAAAATCATTGAAAAATCAAAATAAATCCATGGTTTCTTAAACACTACCATCTTTACCAATCTTATTCAAGAGCATTGGAAATTTTTTAATATTTAGAAGACTTATAAAAAAAAGCATTGCAAAAAATCTACCGATTATATTATAATAGTATACCGTACAAAGCGAGTTTATAATATTATTGGAAATAAGGGATATGCATACTACAAATATTCCTGGAAATAGCATTCTTAAAGGCAATAAATGTTTCTCTTTAATAATATATAGCTTGTTTAAATAGTGAAAGAAAAATAAAAGGAAAAAAGAAATAGCTGTATTATAAGCTGCTGCCTTTATACCATATATTGGAATAAACATGTAATTTAAAATAACATTTATAATTCCTGCCACAACGGTGGCTAGAGCCAACAAAGTAGTCTGCTTCATGAAAAATGTTACATTTGAATAAAGTTGATATAAAAAGAAAAAGCTATATCCTAAAATAATAATTGGAATCAATTCTACCGTTCCCGAATACTTTTTATCTGCAAATATTATGACTATCTCTTTCGAAAATAAAATTAAGATTATTGAAAAAGAAAATATTAAACTGATATAATTACTCGTTAAAGTATTTACTCCTTTAAAATTACTTTTATTTAGCATATCAAAAGTCGCCGGACTATAAGATCTAAATGAACCGATAATAATCACTTGAATTATCATCCCTATCTGGTATGCAAAAGAATATAATCCCGTGTATTTTTCACCCATCAATTGATTTATTATTATTTGGTCAAACGTGCCTAAAATATAAGCAGAAATTGAATGAAAAATTAATGGTAGACCAAGCAAAAGAGAATATTTCAAATACTTCCACCTAACTGTAAATAAACAAAATTGCCTAAATTTGAAAAAACTATAAATACTGAAAATCAAAAATATTAGTATCTGAGCATAAACCCGACCTAAATACTTGTCTTCGCTCAATTCTAAAATTAAAAAGACTGATAAAATAAGAACAATCAGATTTTTAACTATATTTAATAATGCAAACTTTCTGCTGTCTTTGATAGCCACTAAAAATGCAGTATAAGTATTGAAAAGAATTACAAAACTTGAAGTTAATATTGAATAAAAAAGAATATCACCTTTTACATTAAATGCTCTAGCTAACGTTGGCGCCAATAAATAAAAAACAAAAATTAAGCATGCATTAACTATAATTAAAAATGTAACATTGCTCCCCAGAAATTCATTAAAATCAGTGGTCTCTTCAAAATAATATCTTGTAATCGAGCCAATAATACCAAAATTAAGAATTATCGAAAAAAGAGTATAAAAAGATAGATATAAAGACAAGACCCCGTATTCTGATGTAGTTAATAATCGAGTATAAATTGGAATGCTAATAAAAACAAGACCTTTACTAAAAAAGTCGCCCGTTACATAGTTTTTTGAATGTGAAAGAAATTGTTTTGTATCTCTTCCAAATAAATTGAGTATTTTTTTAATTTTAAGACTATATAAATTCATCATCAGCATTACAAATAAAACATTTCGTATAGGTTATTATTCATTAATTTTTTATTATTATTGAAAAATAGTGAAATTACAAAAAACAAGCGGCCAGTCCCTGAAAAGTACCATGCCCTTTTTTATAAAATCTCAATCTACAAGAAATAAAATTTGCGTTAAGACTTCATCAGCTGGGAAATTGGATTTCGTTTTTGTGTATTTTATAAAGTAACGAATCAAGAATTTTAAGGAATCGATTGTATCGATTATTAATTTAATTTTTTGAGAAAGGTGAAAAATGCATAGAATTTATTCCCCCTATCTAGCCAGATTTCAGCAGCAGAGTATATCTCCTTCCTATAGTATGATCAACAGAAATTGGATTTTGCGGTGTAACTTGTTCTGGGTGGAGGGCGGAGAGTAAATATCGCCACTGAAAAAGTCATTTATTTAAGAGCAAAGATTCCCCGCTGAGTTTAGTGGAAAAGAGAAAATATATTTCCGTGAACTGATTTTTTAACTAATTCAAAATTGGCACTAAGAAAACCGCATAGAGTCTTCTTAAGGGCATCTCTAAAAACTCTTGCAAGAGTTAATAAAAAGGGAAATAAACAAAGATAAAAAGTAAAGTTGTATTTTTACAGTAGTAATAAATGAGAGATATTAAGTGAGCCACGGAAAATACAAACACAAACACGCAAAAGGATTATTTGACGAATCACTTCGCTTAGACCAACTAACGGCAACCAAAGACCGCTGATAAAACTAAAAGAACGCTTAGACTTTGAACTGTTCCGCCCACTGCTTGAAGAAGCTTTGTATAAAGAAGGAAAAGGATCGGAGGAGCGCGCCCGTATGATTACGTACTCATGTTTAAGATACTGATTTTGCAACGCTACTACAATGTCAGCGACGATATGGTGGAATACGCTATCTTGGATCGTCTTTCCTTTATGCGATTCTTGGACTTAACACTTGCAGATAAATCCCAAAAAGCCAAAATAATACGGGCCCCAGTGTTGCTGCAATAAATATTGCCTGTATGAACTTTAGAGAATAAACGAAGTACCTTGTTACAGAAAAGGCGAAATACTTGTTTGTTAAAATTTTTATTGGGGCAACCTTGACTATCAATGGAATTGTTAAGTTTGGCAATTATTGCCCATTTAATATTCTATCGTAAATATGAAGCATAGCCACTTGCTCTTTAATATTCAATAAACTATCGGGATTATCTAAAAATGCTTTCGTCTGTCTATAAAGACCGGGTTTGTATTCTTTATCTAAAATATCGTCAATTAATTCTTCTTCGATTAAAATGTTACCTTTTTTTTGAATTTGTAGCTTTTCCATCGGACGAAATATTAATCGATAGTTATTAGTTAATACTTCAACTCCCCATCTACCTGGGGCTTCCCAATTAGCTTGATAAGAAAAAAGCGCACCAGTTTCGGAGATACCAGCACCAGTAAAAATTGAAGCTGATGGATGCCATTTTAGGGACCCCGATATATAACTACATGATTCTTTTGGTTTACCACCTAAATAAAATGCTAAATCAATAACATGTGTAGAGTTATGCAAAAACCAATTTTCTTTTACTCCATCTTCTTTGATAAGTTTTTCAATAACATGCCCCCATTCTGTAAATTCAAAAAAGAAAGATGTTACCCCACCATCTTCCTTAATTAGTTCTTTTGCTTTTAATACTGATGAATAAAATCTTCTGTTGTAACCAACAAAAACATTTATTTTTTTTTCTTTAGAAATATTGTCAATATTTTGAATTTCTTCTTCGTTAAATCCGCCTGGTTTTTCAACTAAAATATTTTCAATATTGTGTTGTAATAGAAACAATGTAACTATTCCAAGTTGTTTTTCGCTTACACATACAATAGCCCTTCGAGGATAACTAAGCTTATCCTGAAAATATTTTTTTAACCCACCACTTTTTGCTTCTATAGCGGTTTTTTGTAAAAAAGATTCTGCCGACTTTTCGCTTCTGCAAATAACAATAGGGGTGATGTTTAATTCAGACAGAACTTTTGCATATTCTACAGCCATAGATCCCGCACCTATAAGCAATACTTGTTCTTTTTCCATATTTACTTTCGCTTTTTAAGTAAAAGGATAGTTATCATCCTTTGATATTTTATTTTGTTTTAGAAATTTATTAAGTGCCTCTAAAAGAGATATATGGTGTGTTTTAGATGCCCGATAATCAACAAGCGGACAAGAACCTGAATCAAGTATTCCATTTACTAACTCAGTTGTCTTTTCGCTTTGGTAAGGTATTCTTGAATCGTTTTCTAACCAATTCCAATTAGTGCTTGACAAAGAAATAAAAGATTTCCCTTCCGATTCTCTTGAAATACATCTGAAATTCTCACTGAATATTTCAACAACTAAAGGTGCATTGCCACCTTTATAACTAATAAATTCCCCAACACAACCATTTTCAAATTCAACAATAAGCTTCCCATTTAATTCAAGAAATCCTTTTCTTTTACTGTCGATTGCTTCTTTGAGAAGTAGTCTAGTATCAACTGAAAAATTATCAGAACCAGACAGATAAGCAATGTGATCTATATAATGAATTGAATTTGTAATTAAACCATAATTACTTCCAGTCACTCTATAATTAAATATTTCACCATGTAATTTTTCGTAGATTTCCGCGTAAAATTTCATTGCCCGCATACTACAATTGACCCATACTTTAACATTTTTTTCAGAGAATATTTTTTCGGCAAGGAAATAATGTTCTTTTTTATTAAATAATAATTTCTCAAGTATTAAATACTGTACTTCAGAATTTTGTAATAATTTGCTAACTGCTTCAAATCTTGAATCAGAATTCGTAGCAATTATTCCCAACTCAATTTGAGCAGGTAAATCAAAAATGTTTTTTAGGTAATGTATCTTATGGCTATTTTCTAATCCTTGAAATGAACCATATCTTTCTTGAGCTATTTGTAGAGATACAGTAGAAAGGTCCAACACATAAACATTTAATTTTTTTTTTACATTTTTTAATGCTTGCAAATGCCTACTACCTAACTGACCTGCACCGATTATTGCAATATTAAACATCGTCATTCTCCTTTAAAGACTAATTCATCTGCGCCAACTTAACACTACCCCAAAGATAGGAGTTATACCGGCGCCAATTTAATGTGAATTTAGGTATTTATATATACCTGATTTTATGGTTACTTAAAAATACCTCAGCTGGCGTTTTGTACTTTAAATTTTGATGGACTCGTTCATAATTGTAAAAACAGAAATAGTCTTTTAGTCCTTGCCTTAAATTCCAGATACCATTAACTTTTACCCACAAATGTCGAGATCGTAATTTATCAGCAATTCCATCTCTACAATACATAGCGTATATTTCTAAGTATTCCATTATTTCAATATCTATTTGGAAATATACTGTCAAATATTCTGAGATGGACTTCGCGACTGCAATTGAAATCAGTACAATAACCAATGTCATAAAATTCTAGAATAATTTATTTTTTCTGAATAATTACAAACTTCCAAGGTTGCAAAACATAAACATTTAATTGAATTCCATCAATAGATGTAGTCAAGTCATCTGGTTTTTTACCCACAAAATTAGATGTGCCACCAAAGATAGATGGATTGTAATCTACATCATCAAAAAATGAATAGGAATTTACACCCAAATTATCTAATGATCTCTTAACATAATTTTCCGAATAGATATTATAATAATGAAAATTCGATGGTTTCCCACTTTCATCATACTCTTCAGGTTGTTCTATTTGTTTAATTCGAAAGGAACTAGTACCTATTAGAGTCCTAATTATTATATGTTTTTTGCTGACTCGAATTAATTCTGCAAGTGGCTTTTCAATTGAAGGAAGATGAAGTAACACATTATTACATATAACAATCTCAGCATTATTATCTTCGACCGGTATATTAAAAATATCCCCAACCTTAAAACATGTTTCGGTACGATAACCATTTTCATTCACTGCAAGCGAAAAGGCTTCTCTTGCTCTTTCAATGTAATATTCAGTTTGATCTATTCCTTCATATCTGAAGTCTTTGTTTAAAATTTTATCAAGACTTCTTAAATAATGCCCCCCCCCACAACCAATATCCAATATTTTGTCATTTTTATTTACATATTTTGCAACAATATGAGCAAGTGCTTTACTGGATTCCATTTCAGGTAACTCACCAATCGCTCTCTTAAAAAATAAATCGCCATATTCTTTATCTTTATCCCAAATGCGCCAGTTTTCTTTCATTTTATATACCTTTATTTAGTTTAACAAAAATTATTAATCATCAATCCCATCACCATTAACTGTATGCCTCAATTTCCATTCTCCATAAACTTTCTTCCAAAGGTGAGGGGATCTAAATTTATCAGTTAATTCATTCTTAAAATACTCTGGATCAATTTTTAAGTATTCCATTATCTCATTAAAATATTTATCCGGAAATTCACCATCAAATTTTTTAACAAGTACTTGTCCTTCTACACGAGTTACATGTTTATTCCTAATTTCTTGTGAGGCATCATAGGTTGCTCTTCCAATACCAAATTTTATAAATGTGGTATAATAGTGAAGATCATCAATCTTATCATCAATACTGTTGTATTTGCTGTATGTACCTTGAGTCCTGAAGGGTCGGGCTTCAAAACCAGTATTTTCAACTGCATAATAATATACTTCCTGTGGCGTCCATTTTAAGTAATAACCTAAATAGTGAACTTCTACATTTGAACGTTCAAGTTCATAAGCAGGTGCAGGTAAAAATGCCATTAAATCAACCAAAGGGATTTTGTGTTTTTCTTGAAGTTCCTTTATCGAAACACCACCAAGATACATTTCATCTAAATTGTTCATAGTAAAATAAGATTGATCGCGTAAAGAAGTTGCATTATCTGCTATAGGATTCCCATATTCAGCTTCGTTTTCACCATAAAATACAAGAGGTATTCCATATTTTGCAGCTATTTTAGGCCCAATATTTTTTTGCCCAATTATAAAAGTTTGAAATGGATGAAATAAATTTTCTATGGAAAGTTTTGTTAAAAACTGCATAGCTCTACCGTTTTGGTTAAAGCTTATATTATCGAAACCCCCTACTTCAATCCATTTACGGAAGTTCCTGTATCCATAATCTGTATACATAATTGGTGGCCAGGTTACTGTAAGAGGATGCATACCATATTTGTATTTTAGAATGTGAGATTGGAATGAACTGTCCTTTCCGCCACTTCCAGGCACTAAACAATCATAGTATCCATCATTTCTTCTATGCTTATCTAATAATTTTAATAATTCTTCCTCTCTATTTTCCCAATCTATTTTTTCTTTTTTTTCTGCTTGTCTGCATGCGTCGCAAATACCATCATCATCAATATTCATTGTAACCTTCTTACTATTGATAGTATGTTTGAACTCTGCGGTTGATGCGGGCCTCTGATTTGACATAACACATTTTTTGCAAAATTTAATTTCTTGTGGAAGGCCATAGTATGTAACTAAATTTTTATTCATTAATTATCTCCATTTATCATTTTTGCAAAATTTTTATAAACCTTTATACCCTCTTGAGCACTTTTCTCAGGATGAAATTGAGAAGCAAATATATTATTAAATTGAATACTGGAACAATATTCAAAGCCTTCATAGTCCGTTTTAGTAAGTAAAATTTCTTTTGCATCTGTTTCTACAAAAAACGAATGAACAAAATACATAAACTCACCAAAACTCACACCATTTAATAAAGAATTCGTCCATTTTTCTTCATTATATGGTATTATTTTATTCCAACCAATTTGTGGTACTTTAATTTTTCTTTTTAGATATGTTCCACCATTGAATTTTTTAACTCTTCCTTCAAAAACTCCCAATCCCTTTGTAATTCCGAACTCTTCACTTTCTGAAAACAACAATTGGAACCCAAGGCATATTCCTAAAAATGGTTTGGAATCATATATTACTTCCCTAAATATATCTATCAAATCTAGATCAGAAAGGTTTTTCATTGCCTCGCCAAACGAGCCCACGCCCGGTAAAATTATTGCATCGGCATCTCTTATTAATTTTTTGTCATTCGTTATAAATGGTTGTAGTCCAACATTTATACATGCTTGATTCACACTGAATAGGTTCCCCATTTTATAATCTATAATAGCGATATTCTTCATATTCACTTATTCTCCAAAGCTTTATATCTACAATAAGTTCCATTATTATGAAGATATTCTTTTATTTCAAGAAGAGTAGTAGGACTGATTTTTTTGAAAACAGACCCTTTTTTTAAAAATTCGAAATTACCTTCATCTCTGTTATTGGCTTTATTTGTAATTGTTCTAATAAATCCATAATGAATAACAGAAGCTAAAGCAACAGCATCAGCATTCGCATACTGTATAACTTTTCTCACATCCTCCGTGCAACCTGCACCACCATGAGCAATTACAGGTATAGTACAAACATCCGAAACCATTCTTGTCAATTCTAAATCAAAGCCTAACCCCGTACCTTCCATGTCCACAGAGGTTAAACAAATCTCACCAGCCCCAAGAGATTCCACCTTTTTTGCCCATTCAATCACATCAATTCCTGTATACTCCCTGCCATTATCAGTATATGCTAAATATTTACCATTGTTTTGTTTAATAGCTTCAATAGCAACAACTATGGTCGAAGACCCAAAAACCTTGACAGCTTCCTCTATAAATTTTGTATTTTTAATAGCCGCTGTATTTATAGAAACTTTATCTGCCCCTGCTCTTAAAACTCTATTAATGTCGGAAATGCATCTAATACCTCCCCCTACAGTTAGAGGGATGAATGCCATCTTCGCAGTTCGAGTGATAATATCATCAAGACTATTTCTTTCATACAAACTTGCTACAACGTCCTGGTAAAATAATTCATCAGCCCCATTTTCATAATAGTATTCCGCAAAGTCTTCAGGTGAACCTAATACACGTAGACCTTCGAGATGGATACCTTTAACTAAATTGGGACCTTTTATATCAAGCCTGGCAATAATTCTATGATTCATTTATTATTATCTTCAATTATTAATTCAGAAAATTTAAAGTCAATAATTTCATCAATATCAACTGAACTCTTTTTTGCCATTTCAAAGCTAACAGTATTTTCAGTTACAAATTTTCTTTTATTAATTATTTCATTAGCTGAAGAAACATAAACAGCTCCATTCAAAGCATAAATTTTTGGTAAATCTTGTCTTCTAGTTGCTTTATTGTTAGCGAATAATGGTTTTAAGACTTCATCTTTTCCAATTTCATACATCCAGTAGGGGTTTTTATCAACCTCAACAATGCTTACACAAGATGGTGCTTCAAATTCAATACATTTGGAAATACAGCCATCAATGTCTTCAACTTTCCTTAGCGGCGAAGTCGGCTGTAATAAACAAACATAATCATATTTTTCTGATAACGTATTTATTGCATGAATTACCGGTTCAATTCCTGGAGTTTCATCTTGTGCCAGTTCTTTGGGACGAACAAAAGGTACTTCACATCCCCACTCTTGAGCAACACTAATTATTTCATCATCCTCAGAAGATAAAATTAAACGATCAATATATTTTGACTTTTTTGCTTCTTCAATTGTCCATGCAATTAGAGGTTTGCCTGCTAACATTTTTATGTTCTTTCGCGGAATTCCTTTGCTACCACCGCGAGCTGGTATAATAGCTAATATTTTCTTTCCATTTATCATAACCTCAACTTCTCCACAGCTTTTTTATATTCAATCCATTCCCCTGTATCTGTCCACGAATTTTCGCTTATTGGGTAAATGCCAATTCTGTGGGTCGGTTTTATTTTTTCTATTAAATGTGTTATATGAAAAAATTCATCTTTGGGAATATATTTTAGAACATCGGGATTTATAATATACATACCGGTATTAACAAGAAAATCATATTCTGGTTTTTCTTTTATATTTAATAACTGACCGCCGTTTTCAATTTCGCAGATGCCATAAGGAATGTTGTAGTGTTTCAATGAAGCTACAATAGTTATATCATTTTTATGTTCTTTATGATGTTTTAACAAATCTAAATAATCCGCTTCAATTATTATATCACAATTGGTAAGGATAATTTCCTTATTACAAATACCTTCAAGCTGTTTTAAGGCACCTACGGTTCCAAGCGGTTTATCTTCATATAAAAAATTAATTTTATATTCGGGCTGAATTTCTTCAAAGTATGATTTTATTATTTTGGCTTTATGATTTACTGAAACGTAAAATTCATTTACCTTATAATCAACAAACTTGTCAATAATTATTTCTAAAATGGTTTTATCGCCAATTGGTATAAGAGGTTTTGGAAGTATTTTTGTAAAAGGGTCTAAACGAGTTCCTTTGCCTCCAGCCATAATTACTACTTTTGCATCTAACGGCTCTTTTGTTTTACGTAATAATTTACCATCAAATAATTTATCCCAGACAAGGAATTCAACAATTTCTTTTTCTGCATTAACAACAGGCGCATAAATAATTTGTCTTTTGAGTATTTCTTTTTTTACTTCTGATAAAATGTATTGGGTATCAACGTAAAATGTTCCTTTAAAACAAACATTGCTAACTATTTCATTCAGAGAGCCGTCATTTAATATCCAGCGCCTTATGTCACCGTCAGTTAAAGAACCGACTAATTTATTATTATCCTCAATTACAAACAGTATTTTTTCGGCTGTTTTATCTAACTGTTTCATTGCATCTTTTACAGATGCTGATTTATCAATTAAAATTGAGGAGAATTCTTTTGTCATAAAATTTATTTTGATTTAAATTTGGGAATTAGCAATAATTTTTATAAGAAATATGGATGATTGGTTGATTGAATCTATGAAACATCTTTAGATATTCTCTTCTAAAATTGATGGCAAATCGTAAAAATCTTTTTTAACTAATTTCGAGAAATCCGTCTCTATAAGTATTTTTTTTATTTTCTTCGCCGCACTTCCGTTTCCGTAAATTTTCATTCCCTCTTCATAAACTTTTTTAAACCTTTTATCAAAACCCTTTTCAACTGCCTCAACTATTGAAGCAACATTTGGTTCACATTGTATTACTGATTTAGGAAATATTCTACCTTTTTGTCTATCCCCAATATTTATTGTTGGTTTATTGAAGAAAGGCATTTCCATAATTCCACTTGAAGAATTCCCAATCATCATTTCTGCATATTTTAATGCAGATAAATACCGTAACTGACCTAATGAATTAAATGATTTTGATCGCTCTTTATTTTTATCAACAAATTCATCAATAAGTTTAATTATAACCCTACCATCGTTATCAGAATTCGGTTTGGTAATTATAATTTTATAATCGCTGAACTTTTCTAAAGCATTTAGTAATTCTATAGTCTGCTTTTCCGCTGATTTATTTTCTAGTGTTACCGGATGAAACGTAACAATAAAAAAAGGTTTATCAAGATTAAATGAAAGCGACTTTTCTAGCTCACTTTTAGATAAAAGTTTTATTTTCTTAATATTATCAAGTCCAAGTGCACCAACATTAAATACAGTTTTAGGATTTTCACCTAATTGGATAATTCTTTTTTTATAAATTTCTGTAGATGCAAAATGTATGCTTGACATTTTTGTAATTGAGTGCCGGAAAGCATCGTCATAAGCGCCTGAAGTAACTTCACCACCATGAATATGAGCAATTGGTATATTTTGAATTAAAGCTGTAGTTGCTAAGGCTAAAAGTTCAAATCTATCTCCTAAACCCACTAATAGATCAGGTTTTAATCTATCCAAAGCCTCCGCAAATGATATCATTCCCAGACCCATTGCCTTTGAAACGCCAATTGCTGTATCAGATGAAAGCAATATTTCTACTTTTTCAATTGCACTAAAACCATCTAGCTCAATTTCTTTATATGTTAATCCAAATTCAGGAGAAAGGTGCATACCTGATATAAGAAGTTGTAATTCAACAGACTTCTCAATCTTAAGTTCATCAATAAGAGGTTTTAGCAGACCGTATTCGGCTCTAGTGCCGGTAAATATGCAAATTTTACGTTTATTCATTTACAGTTCTATCAAATTGTCAACTTCAAAATCTTTATTTGCTGTTTTACCTAAAACTTCATCCCATCTCATTGGCGAAATTCCATTCCCGGGTCTTTTAATACCAATATTATTTAATGTAAATAATTCCCCCCTTTTTATTGTATCAATAGCCACTATACTTTTTCTAGCAATTGGCTTGTTTTTCAACTCGGATTTTGATGGTTTTTTAATTCCATTACCTAATGCTATTTCAATAATTCTGATTGACTCAACCATTTGTTTTAGTTCATTTGGTTCAAGTGAAGCTTTATGATCGGGACCTTCCATATTCCGGTCAAGAGTAAAATGCTTTTCAATTACTTCGGCACCAAGAGCGACTGCTGCTATTGGAACCTCAATTCCTTTTGTATGGTCAGAATATCCTACTTTTACATTAAAAGCGTTTTTAATAGTAAGCATTGCTTTTAGATTTACATCTTCATATGGAGTTGGATATTCAGTATTACACTGTAAAACGGTTATCTTTTCTCGATCTGTTCCATTTTCAACTAGAACATCTATTGCATCTTCAATTTCACCAAGGGCACTCATCCCGGTTGAAAGAATTACATTTTTATTGAATTTTCCAATTTTTCTTAAATAAGGCAGGTTTATAATTTCACCAGAAGGAATTTTAAATATTTCTAAGCCCAATTCATTTAGCAAATCAATACTGTCCAAATCAAAAGGTGAAGAAAGAAATTGAATTTCTTTTTTTAAACAATAAGCTATCAGTTTATGATGATCTTTTAAACTTAGTTCTAACTTCTTAATCATCTCATATTGTGATTCATTTGAACTAGTAGTTTGTTTTTGGTACTCTGCTTTTTCAGCTTTTTTAGAAACAAGGCTTACGGCTTTGAACGATTGAAATTTTACTGCGTCGGCTCCGGCTTCTTTAGCGGCATCAATAAGTCTAAAAGCAGTATCACGTGAACCATTGTGATTTACGCCTGCCTCGGCAATTATGAAAGTCTTTTTTCTATCCATATTATTTTTTGGTTTTGAAGTCATCTTTTGTTGGCATTAAGCGGGCGGGCACTCCAATATATGTTCCGGGAGTTAATATAAAACTAGTAACGGCAGAACCCGCCGCAACAATAGAATTATCAGCAATTTTTCTAGATTGTACAACCGAGGCGCCTGTACCGATCAACACATTATCCCCTATCCGTACGTCTCCTGATAAAGTAACTCCTGGCGCAATGTGAGTAAAATTTCCGATTTTGCAATCGTGGTCAATAGAAGCTTTAGTATTAATTATGCAAGCTTCACCTATTTTAGTTCCTGTATTAATAATTACTCCGTCCATTAAAACAGTCCCTTTTCCTATACTTACATATTCATTAACTATAGCTGATGGAGCAATTATTACTGGTAGTTCAAAACCTATTGAAATTAAATTATTAAAAATTTGTTTCCTCGTAGCAGAAGACTTTATTTGTCCTATCCCGATTACTGCACATCTCACCCCGCTCAAAAATAGTCCGCCAAGTTTTTCGTCATTCCCTAAGTATGGGATCCCTAATAAATCACCTTTATCCTCATTATCCGTATAACCGCAAATTATAAAAGTGTTTAATCTTTTCAAAATAGTAATGATAACCTTGGCATGACCACCGCCACCAATTACAACAATTTTCTTTTTTTTATCATTCATGTTTACTTACGATACCCACTCGGAATGTTTACAATACGATCTTCAAGCCATAATGAATTTTCGATATTACCCAGTATACAATCCTTATACATATCTAATTTATTCATTAGTCGCCAAATCGGTCTGGTCATTACTCCATTCGTATTTGTTTGTTCTAAAAATAAATCCCTTTTATCTCTTTCACTCAATTTTATACAATTTAACCAATAATTGGAACTAGAATTCTTCGGTTCTACAATAAACTCGACCTCTGTGTTTTTAAAAAAATCTTGATAAAGTGAGGCTGTATCCTTTTTATTTTTCAGCACTAATTCAAATTTTTCCATTTGAGCAACACCAAGAGCAGCGCTTATATTAGTTAATCTGTAATTATAACCAATTTCATCATGTACATATTCCCACTTATGAGGGACTTTGGCTGTCGTGGTTATGTGTTTTGCTTTCTTTGCAAACGCTTCATCATCTGTTATTATCATTCCGCCCCCTCCAGTAGTAATTGTTTTGTTGCCATTGTAACTTAAAATACCAGCCGTGCCAAATGTTCCTGTGTGTTTGTTTTTGTAATATGAACCCAATGATTCAGCAGAATCTTCAATTACTGGAATATTATATTTTGCGGCGATCTCAACTATTTCATCTATTCTGCAAGGGAAACCGAATGTGTGCATTGGAACGATGGCTGAAATAGGTTTATTTGTTGAAGTGTTGATGGGTTTAGAAAAAGGTTGAGAAAGTTTAGAAGGTTGAGGAAGTTTAGAGGGTTTAGTGTTGTGTTTGAGCCAATGTTCAAGTTTTTCGGGGGACATGCCCATGGTGTCTAAATCGACATCAACAAAAACAGGTTTAGCGCCGCAGTGTGAAATTGCATTTGCTGTAGCGACAAAAGTCAACGGTTGGGTTATTACTTCATCCCCATATTCCACACCGGCAATTTGTAGCGCAATTTGTAACGCAGCAGTACCGTTTACAACTGCAACAGCATATTTAGAACCAGTATATTTCGCAGTCATTTCTTCGAATTGTGTTACGTATTTACCAACATAAGAAACAAATGTAGTATCAATACAATCAAGTAGGTACTTTTTTTCATTACCTAAAAACACAGGCGCGTGCAGTGGTACAGGGTTTTGGTTTGGGTAAAGAGATTTGATGAAGTTGATTACTTCTTGATAATTATTCATAATCACAGTTGAGAAGGTTGAGATAAATGTTCAAGAGATTTAGATAGTGCGCTTTTACGTAGGCCATTTAGCATATAGAAAACATTTTCAATTTGCTTTCTTGTTTCAAGATATTGGGCATCACTTACATAGTCAAGGTCATTGCTAACAATAAGTTGGCTCAAAACTTCCATCAAACTTGAATAACATAATTGATAATAATGCCCTTGATCCTTTGAACTGGTTCGTGAACTTCCTTCGGCTAAATTAGAGCTAACAGAAATTACCGCTCTTCTAATTTGATTGACTAAACAGAACTGTTCATCTTTTGGAAATTCTTTTGTAATCCGATAAATCATTTTTATAAGAATTCTAATCTCTTCGCAAACCCTCAATTTCTCAAATGCAAAAATATGCCTCTCACTATTCATCAAAACCTTCTCAACTTTCTAAACATATTAAACAATCTCCACCTTCTAAACATTATAGATCTCTGGTTTATACAAATCGATATTCTTTTTTAGCCATTCAATCGTTTCTACTAAACCTTTTTCAAGATCATAATCGGCTTCCCAATTTGTATTTGTTTTTAGTTTAGTATTGTCACAAAATAATCTTTCTACTTCACTACTTTCTGGTCTTACTCTCTGTCCCTCTGTTTCAATTTCTAATTCTACTTTCAATAACGAGGAAATTTTGTCAACTAAATCCCCAATGGTAATTTCGTTTTTCATTCCGACATTAGTTATTTCACCAAAAAGTCTGTCACACTTAAAAATTTCTAAAAATCCTTTGCAAGTATCTTTTACAAATGTTAAATCTCTAGTTGGAGCAATGTTCCCAAGCTTTAGAGTTCTCTTTCCGGTAAGTATTTGAGAAATTACTGTTGGAATAATGGCTCTTGCCGATTGTCTTGGTCCATAAGTATTGAATGGTCTTACAATTTTAACCGGCAGATTGAATGATCGGAAATAACTTATCGCCAATTGATCAGCAGCAATTTTTGATGCAGAATAGGGTGATTGTCCTACCATTGGGTGTTTTTCATCAATCGGGACATATTGCGCAGTTCCATAAGTTTCACTTGTTGAAGTAACCAATACTTGCTCAAGTCCCAATTCTTTCGCTGACTGTAGCACGTTATACGTTCCGGTTATATTCGTTTCAATATATGCTTTTGGTGATAGATAAGAATAAGGAATACCAATTAATGCTGCTAAATGAAAAACACCGCTGCATCCTTTTATTGCATTATATACAGAATCGTAGTCCCTAATATCTCCGGCAATAACCTCAACCTCATTCTTAACCTCAGAAGATTCCAACCATCCCCAATTATTTTTAGAATTATAGTGGATAAAAGCTTTAACAGCATAACCTTCTTTGGCAAGAAATTCTGTTAAATGAGAACCTATAAATCCGGCAGCGCCGGTGACTAATATTTTTTTCAATACTAAAGCTTTCTCTTTATAAAAATATTAACATAGTTAAACAACTTTATTAACGTAAATAAAACACACAAACATTTTCATTCAAAATTTACTTTTTATCATATGTCATTAAACTTAACGCTTACTCCAATCGAGAAGGGGTATTTTTGTTTCGTCAACATCAAAGCCAATAACGGGGAATCCTTTGCGGGTAAAGATCAAACCGAGAGGCGACCCGACATAACCAAGTCCGGTAATGCCGATCTTTGCGCTGCGGGAGGATAGTTTTTTTAAGAGTTCTTCTTTATGGTTCATGGTGTAGTCTTGTAATTGTTTAGTTGTGTATGGTATTAAGGAATAAATTAAAAATTCTAAATTAAAAAGTAAAAATTCTACGCATGCCCGCCTCAGGCGTGGTTACTGCATCTCAATCGCGTGCGCATCAAATCCAATCTCTTCAATTAATGAAAGGTTTAGAATATTTTTTCCGTCAAACAAATGCGCCGGTTTTCTCATGCTAATAACTGGCAATACCAAGATAAAATAGTTGTCAGTCGCCGCGGTGGAGTTTTTGTGATTAATTGTATAAGCTATATGTCAATTGAAAATACCTTAGTTAGTCCTTCTCTTATTTGATCCATTTTATTATTTTCAACTAAACCAATTTGTTTAACAAACCTTTGTTCGGAAATTGATCTAACCTGGAAACAATCTGCGGAAGAAACTTTTGTAAGGTTGTTAAGCTCATCAGGTTTTATCTTCACCATCCATGGTGCAATTTTATAACTATCTTTCCATTCAGTTATGGGTACAATTACTTTAAGCGGTAACCTCCCGAGGGTATCGTCGTTAACAATTATGGCAGGTCGTGTTTTTTGAATTTCAGCGCCTATTGTGGGATCAAGGTTGATAAGCCAAATTTCACCTTGTTTCATAAAAATTCTCAAAGTCAATATCGGTAAAAGCTGTCAATTCACTATTTTTTCTATACTCTTCCTTTAATTCTGCAACTGCTCCGGTCATTTTTTCTCTTAATTCTTTTTCCCGGATGGCTTTTATAGTTTTTTCAACTATCAACATTTTTTCCTCAACCGGCAGTCTCCCGATTTCCAACAAAATTGATTTTGTTTCCATTTAACACTCCGTAAAAGTTTTACATTATAACATTTTGTTTTTTATGTTGCGCCCGTCAGCCACTGGCTGACCTGTCCGCCTAATGCGGAATATTTTTTAGGTCTTTTACATCTAACCATGGCAAGCCTTGGCATACTTTATATGTGCACAAAGCGTTCGCCCGCCTCTGGCGCGGCCATCCCGCTCTGCGGACTTCCCACTTTGAACTTGCGGCTTGCTGCGCTATGAATAGTATCAGCTTCTATAAGAAACCAATCAGGATTCATTTTATTTTATCAATATGCTCAATCACAGATTTTTTAAAGCGCTGCCCTAATCCTTTTGATTGTCCAAAGGACTCCTACGGAGAAGTTCGTACCATTCAATAGCTTCATTAAATTCATTTGCAGCCAGTTGATGGATTTTAACTTGCATTATAAAGCGCTTTAAAGTCCAACAATTTTGCTCGCCCCTCCTTAACTGCTTTCATTCTACAATTAACTTCATCTAGCCATGCAGTACGCACCTCTTCATTTTCTTGATCCATGCTGGCAAGAATTAATTCCGCAAATACAACTCGCTCATTTACCGGCATCTTTAATGCTTTTTCAAAGAGTTTTTTATCCATAGCGTTTTCCTTTATAAATGCAAAGGGAATAAATTAAAAATTCTAAATTAAAAATTGCGACATAGTGACGGGTGATGAGTAAGGATGACAAACTCACTATTCTCTTTTATACTGTTGAACAATATCCTTAATAGTAATCTTATCAACTTTCTTTTTTCGTTCTTTAGTATAATTGCCGCTGCCTTGTTGGTATTGCAATAGGAACCTGGTAGCTTCTGCAAGTTCCAAAGAATCTATTATGGGTGTTGAATAGAAAAACCTTTTCTTAATCCAGGAATATAAAATTATTATTAAATTCATTTTGAATTGTTAATGAATGTCCTATTTTATTCCACACCCTAAAGCTTTCTATCCGTTTATTTTTAGTTCTTCAATTGTTTTGAGCATAATTAATAATCCCCGTTACTAATTTTGAAACAGAAGTAACTTTCACTTTTATACTTTTTAGCCATTCGTATAAGAGTTGCGTTGAAATATATTAAACAGAAATAGGTTGCAAAGTATAAATCTTTGCTAGTCTCATAGCTTTTTCCAAATCGTTTTTTTGTAAAGCTTCTCTAACATCATCTAATTTATAAGCATCTTTCAAGAACAAATACGGGGACCAACTTTCGCTAGTTTCCAGTATTTCAACCGTTACTTCCGCCAGATAATTACCCTCACGGATACTTTTAATTTGTTTTCGTTTGTTCATTTTCTCCTCCTAGAAAAATCATCATTCCATCTTTCCGGGACAGGTCTATAAGCTGTTACTAATAAAGCCGGTGAATTTGAATTTTGGGGAATACCCCATACTACATGAACCGGTTTATTTGACTTATCTTTTGTAAAATCAAAACACAAGGTCCTTTCGAGTAATCAGGATACTCATTTATAACTTTTGCATCATTAATTGTTTCTATTATTTCTTTTACAAATATATTGTCATCAGCTAACTCATCATAACCATGTGAAGATATTAAAATATCTCCTTTTTTGATCAAAGTAATTATTTCAGAAAATAATTTACTCATTTATTTTCATTAACTAAATTAGTTGTTGAATTAATATTTCTCTTATTGCTATCGCCCGGGCTTGATTTTTTTTTTTGAATGATCACTATCAGCTGATTGTGAAAAGATACCGGCTAAACTCTTCTCTTCGACTCTATTTACTGTATTAATCTCATTAATATTGAGATTTATTTCTACGCTTTACCTTGAAATTTTTCTAATTCTTTAATTCTTAGGAGTGTAGAATTAATTTTTCTTTTAATTTTTATAGTCTTAATAAGTATTGCCTATTTATCTACTTTCAAAAAAAAATAAAAAATTTAATTACTATTTTCTAAGTTCTTGGTAAAACAGAACCGATAAATTCATATATGGATACATTGTTAAATGGCTATATCATAGCGCGGCAAGCCGCAAGTAAAAAGTAAAAAAATATCTTTACACATAAAACAATCCGTTAGCTAACGGATACATGACAATACTATAGTTAAACAAATTAATTAACGTAAATAAAACACTCAAACAATTTCATTCAAAATTTACTTTTTATCATGTGTCGTTGAACTTAACTCTTACCACCATCGAGAAGTGGTATTTTTGTCCCATAAACGTCGAACCCGATTACGGTAAATCCTTTACGGTCAAAAGTTAAACCAAGAGGCAATCCCACATAGCCGAGTCCAATTATACCGATCTTTACGGTGTGGGAGGATATTAAGGTTGAGGTTGAGTAATAGGTTGAGAAAATTAATTCCCGAGCGATTTTAATAATTTATTTAGTTCGTAAATTAACGTATCATAGTTTAAAATTATATTTTTTGTAATTTCACTTTCAAAGTATCCGACTTTTTGCCCATATATCAAATGATTTTGGGTCTCAAAAGCCGAACCACCTGCCCCGTGAAATAGTAAGTATTATAGGGCAAATTCTATATTATGTTTTTGCAAATTAATTTTTAATCAATGATGTTCTACTTATTTCACAGGGCAAGCTATAATATAAAACTGTCTTTTATCCTTATTTGTATTTCTTCCAAAGCCTTCTCGCCCCGTGAAATACTATATTAAATCATTTTTCAGTCTGTTTTTTATATATCTATTACCATAATGAGTTTTTTACCCCGTGAAATATTCTCGTATCACTACAACATACGGTTTATTAAATATTAAGCTTTAGTATTTGGTTTAGTTAAAATCATTTATTTCACGGGGTGAATATTTTTCTCTATGTAATGCGTCTTCTTCGTTCCTACATGCTTCATAGTAAATCAGTTCAAAGGGTATTCTTAGTTTAGTAGATTCAACTTTCCCTTTATTATGATCTTCAAATCTTTTTTTAAGGTCTTTTGTATATCCTTTATAAAAGTTACCATCTTTTAAACTTTTCAAAACATATACATAGTACATCTTATTTCACCGGGCAAGCGATATTTGCTGATACACTATTTGCAGCTCGTCGCAATTGAGAAGTTAACCCTGTTAAATTATATATAACGTTAAGTGCTTTACCGGAATTCAAGTTATTAACGCGATGAGAGAATAAATTAATTAAAGATTTATTTAACCGGGTACCTTTATATCGAAGGAGACATCAGTAGAAACTTCTTCACCAGTCCAAATGGTTAATATTTTATCCGGGTTAACAATAGTTTTAACTATTTCTAGATTATCTTGTGTTAAATCGCGCGCAGTAACAATAAGCAATGCACCGGCATCAAGTATAATGTGAGCAACTTCTGCTAATCTACGGAGATGTTCTTCACTGCTGCTTTCACCTCCGTCGGCGGAACGGGCAGAATTTGTAAGATCTGAATCAATGCCATATTTCACATTTCCAATTCCCAAGAAGTAAACAATTCTACCATCGTTAAACAATTGGTTTTCAAGAGCTTTTGCAACTTCTTTTTTGCCGGAATCTTTTGAGCCGGTTATTAAAATAAGAGAGGACTTTTGACTGTATTTTTCGGCTCTTTTTTCCGGTGAAATAATACTTTTTGCCCATTTATAGTTTCTTATTATAACATTATCAAGTATTTGTGAGTACTTATCCTCCAAAACGTTTTGTATAATTCAGAACTCACATTTACAAATTACTACAAAACCTCCCAATAGCCGTTCTTTTCGGAGCCAACCCTTTCTAACAATCCTTTTTCTTTTAAATATTTAATATCACGTAAAATTGTACTTTTACTAACTTTGAGCATTTTAGAGATAGTAGCAATTGATGTCCGTTTTTCCGTTTTTAACACAGATAATATTTTAGAATAACGTTTATCGGTGTCAGTATCGGTGTCAGTATCGGTGTCAGTATCGGTGTCATGTTTAAACATTGTAACAAGAAATCCATTTTCAATGGATTGGAATAAAGGTTCCTTTAAACCATATGAATTAAAAGTGTCGATTACTCTTTTAATACCAGAGCCATATTTTTCAATTAGCCCTATTTCTTTAAAAACAGTTGCAATTTGTTTGTTTCTTAGATGAGAACGGTAATTTCCACTTATTACTTGCTCTATGGTTAAATTATCAATTAAACCGCCAGGGTTAAAAAATTCAATTCTATTATTAAATATTTTAATTACTGAATCGTTTGAGCTTCTATAATCTCGATGCACAATCATATTAACAACAATTTCTCTAATTGCATCAAGCGGATATTCCCAGCGTTCTTCTCGTTCCGGTTTACCTGTTATAATATAAGCCTTACTTAAATGTTTTTTTATAGCATCAAAAACTATCTCTACTTCACTAATTAAATCAGTTCTAACAGTTAAACTATCTTTTATAATAGTCTCTGTAGAAAATCGACCTACTTCTATTGTAGATAACAAAGGTTCATGAGCGGTAAAAAGAAGATAAGCGCCAAATGTAATATTATTGTTTTTTGTTAGCTCGAATTTATTTAGAAAAGTTAATAGATCTACATCAATTCCGAGCTTACTAATGAATTTATAAATTTTCTCTTCTGAAAGATCATCAATAGAATGTTGGTGGTCAGAGTAAAAATCCCAACTTGAATTAATTGTTTTTAGATGCTCATTTGAAATTTCTGTAATAGACATTTGATGATTTGAGTTTTTAACTCTTTTATAATATCGTCCTTTAAATGATACTGGTTTTATTGGATATTCACTGATGTCAAATAGCACAACTTCTTTTTTATCAATTTCAAACAATTCAACAAATGGAATAATAGCTGGATTAGTCTTATTTTTAATTTCATTAATCCAGTTCTGAATTGTTTCTTTGCTTACTTGAACACCTTGAATATTTCCAGTATCTTCAACACCTAATATAACCTTCCCACCTTTTGTATTGGCAAAAGCGTTAATAGAATCAATAACAGAACTACCAAAATTTAGTTTAAACTCAACCTGTTCTGTTTCACCGGTTTCTAATATTTTTATAATCTCTGATTCAGTCATTGTAAGTTTTAAAACAAGAGTAACGCTATTTTTATAAAGTTTTTTTTAATAAAAATGAAAGTTAAGGATAACTGGGAAATGCTCATCTTCGGTGCGAGTTAGCCGCAATTGTTTCTACCATTGTCTGAGAACAATCAATATTTTGTAAAACCTATTTTCCTCATCATCTATTTTGCAACTAATCTTGTAGAATTAGTATTACTCTTTTCTTCTACAAGTATTTGTTAAAATCACTATTCCAGCCTTACCAAATTCCAACAATCCTTTATTTCTTTCCAGCATTCAATTACCAAGGTTTAAAAATCAATCCCATATCTTACAATTTAGTTTTAATAATTTGAGAAGATTCTTTAACATCCATTAAACCGGGTACCTTTATATCGAAGGAGACATCAGTAGAAACTTCTTCACCAGTCCAAATGGTTAATATTTTATCCGGGTTAACAATAGTTTTAACTATTTCTAGATTATCTTGTGTTAAATCGCGCGCAGTAACAATAAGCAATGCACCGGCATCAAGTATAATGTGAGCAACTTCTGCTAATCTACGGAGATGTTCCTCACTGCTGCCTTCACCATTTGTTATATCTGCATCAATGCCATATTTTACATTTCCAATACCAAGGAAATAAACAATTCTACCATCGTTAAACAATTGGTTTTCGAGAGCTTTTGCAACTTCTTTTTTACCAGAATCCTTTGAGCCGGTTATTAAAATAAGAGAGGACTTTTGACTGTATTTTTCGGCTCTTTTTTCCGGTGAAATAATACTTTTTGCCCATTTATAGTTTCTTATTATAACATTATCAAGTATTTGTGAGTACTTATCCTCCAAAACGTTTTGTATAATTCCGCTTATTAGTTCTTCTGCGGCTACATCCCGGGGTATTTTCAAGCGGCAATAGTTTCTTCTTTAATATAATGAAGCCGGATAATTGAAGGTTTTTCATTTTCTTCAAAATGACAGTTTACTGCTTCAACAACATTTCTCTTCAACTCGTCCATGTTTTCTGCTTGAGTAAAAATCGAGTATCCAACTGCGGCTGCCTCAAATCCGCCGTCAATAGAATCTTCCACAATAAAAATTATTTCATTCTTCATAAAATTCCTCACAGAAAAAAAATTAAAAACCTTGCAAATGAATCGTCATCTATTCCATCCTTTTAGAATTCTAAAGTTAGTAGCCGTCTTAAGGGACTAAAATAATTCTTACTTCAAAATTCTAACTGCTAACTACCACAACTAACACTTTGCGGTTTAAGTAAAACAACTTAACCCGTCAGAGTCGGGCAGGCTCTAAGAACACAATGAAGCGCTGAGAATGCAGAGTTAATTAAAAGATTACTTTGTGCACTTTGCGCTTCCTTTGCGCTCTTTGCGTTTAAAACCTGCCACACTTTTTAATTCATAATTCATAATTCATAAATCATAATTCATAATTCACAAATCATAATTCACAAATCATAATTCATAATTCATAATTCATAATTCATAATTCATAATTCATAAATCATAATTCATAATTCATTCCGGCGTAATCGCAGCACTTTTATGGCTCGCAGCCAAATCCTTTATTACTCTTGCCGCTTTATATGCATTGCAAAAATCCGGGTTAATATCGCAGTAAATTTCAATAAGCGGATCAAGTTCATTCTTCAGCATCCGGTCTGCTTCGTCAAACAGCCTTGTAAGCTTTTCACGTGCGGCAATACTTTCAGCCCTTTCATCCGATCTGTTGTTTAAAGCGGAATTGAACTCGGTATAATGTCCCTGTACCGAAGTAAGAAACTCATCGTTAATACCGTAAGGAACAAGTTCTGCTTTATGCTGATTACCGAAAGCAAGTATATCCTCGGATTTGTCAACGAGTTCAATATCCCGCATGTTCTGCAGATTAGTCCGTGTAACCTTTGCGTTTATCATTAAATCGGTATTACCCGTTTTATTGCCAAGCACAAAAAGTGCGCTCGCTAATTTAACAATGCCGGCGGTAAGTTTCTCCTCGGCAATTTCTTTACGCAGGGTTTCGGCTTTTGTACGACTAAAAAAATCGGAATCGATCTGCTTAATCTCCGTTGTTTTTCCCCTAAAAGATTCAAGTGTTTCACCCACAATCGGGGTATCTGCGTAAACAGCGGAATTTGCATCCATCACAGCGAGCGCTTCGCCGTACATGTTCAGTTTGTTCTTTTCGGCATTTTTCATGTTATTACTCCAGTATTATTTATTAAATATTGCGGCTGCGCCGCGTTACTTTCTAAACATACGTTCATAAACATAACAGCATTAAGAGAATTTCAGTTTTGAACGGGGCTCAATATCTTCACCTTTCCCGCTATAAATTTAATAATATCCTCAAAAAAGGTCAAACCGAACATAAAAGTATTTTCATCAAGTTAAAGAACATTTTCCCCGGCATTAAAACCATTTTCCGCTGCTTCAAAAGCATTTTAACCAACACAAAAACCATTTTCCTTTGATTTAAAAGTATTTTCCTTAACTTAAAAACCATTTTAATTCAGAAGAAAACCGTTTCAACCCGCTTCAAAATTATTTTCTTTAAGACAAAAACTATTTTCACCGGAATAAAAACCGCGTTCATTACAATGTACAATTCAAAAATTTCAACGCAGAACAACAGGGGTATGTTTACTGCCGGGCACGCAGAAAAATTTTAGACAATAGAAGCCGAAGATTTCGCTGATTGATTAACAAAAACTTTGTTAACATCTGAAAATTTTATCTTTTTTAGAAGTGAAAGTGTATTCACGCTAAAATTAAACAAACGCTCCTCAAGGTCTTTCATTTTCCACTCCTATTTTATGTTCTAACTTTTTCCTTTTGCCTTTTAACTTTTTACTTAATTCCAAAAACTGTGAAACCTTTGCGGGTAAAGATCAAGCCGAGAGGCGACCCGATGTAACCAAGTCCGATAATACCGATCTTTGCGGTGTGAGAGGATAGTTTTTTTAACAGTTCTTGTTTATGGTTCATGTGCGTATTCGAGTTAGGGTGTAGTTGTTTATGGTATTAAGGAATAAATTAAAAATTCTAAATTAAAAATTAAAAAGGGATAAGTAGTATCACGTAACGGGTCAGTTAGGAACATTAAACTGATCCGCCATTACGGACTGACTACTAATATCAGACAAATTCGAATTGCGTTTTTTTTTAGTCGGGCAGTGGTATTCTTTTACTAACGTTTAGTATTTTTATACCAACCACCTGGTCATCTTTATTGTAATCCAGAACAACCCCTTCTTTTACTTCTTCCGATTCAATAATATCGGAATCATCTAAACGAATATATAATGCATCAACATTTTGATCATAATGTAATTTCATTATAAAACATCTTTCAGCCTTCGATCAAAAAAAGGAGCAAGTTCTTGTTTGGTTCTGCTAAAAATCCGCTCTACATAATCATGAAGATTTTTAAATTCATCAGCGGAAGAAAATTCTTTTTCAGAGATTACGATACCGCCCATTTTTTTTGCTTTCTATTTCAGTCAAATTTTTCTTCTTCGTTGTGATACGTTATTAAGTTATAAGTATCAATACATCAGCCTGTTCGACTTATACGGGTATCGAGATCAAAAAATCAAGGACAAAGATGTATTTGGTTATTGGATTATTGGGTTAATTGAGCAAATTAGAAGTTAACTTTCTATATCAAGTCGTTTCTTAATCCAATTTGGGTTTCTTCTACAATCTAAAACTGCATTGATTAATACATCCTTTGAATCAATCAGGTAGTAAATAGCGTAAGGAAATCTTTTTGAAAGTAATCTATACTGCCCAAATACCTTGTTATGTATACCTGCATATAGCTTTAATGAATCAATATCAAAAAACAAAGTATCCAGAAAGAAACTGCCCAATCCTTCTAATTGACTTTCATAAAATTCATAACCGGCTGAGAGATCATCGAGCGCCGAGGGAAGAATTTTAATATTCATTAAAGGTTATCTCGTAGTTCCTTTTTAGCGGATTCCCAATCCTTATAACTTTCTTTGCCTTCTTTCACTTTTTTTGCTCGCAGAGCTAAGACATCTTCATGCCAATCGGGTGATGGGTAAGAACTTTCGTCCTTAGTCAAATCAACCCACAAATCTTCCATAATTTTTAGTTTATCTTTAAGTGTCATTTCAGTCAACGGTAAATTTACTTGCATTGGGACCTCGTTTTAATTTTTACTATCAAGTAGCAAGACCACGCCAGTGGACGGGCAGGCACAAGTATCGAGATTAAAAATCAACCACGCCAGAGGCGGATCAGCCTTTTGCTGAAAAAGGGAGAAATAGTATCACGTAACGGGTCATTTATGAACATTAAACTGATCTGCCGTTACGGACTGACTTCTAATATCAGGCAAATTCGAATTGCGTTTTTTTAAGTCGGGCAGTGGTATTCTTTTACTAACGTTTAGTATTTCTATACCAACCACCTGGTCATCTTTATTGTAATCCGGAACAACCCCTTCTTTTACTTCTTCCGATTCAATAATATCGGAATCGTCTAAACGAATATATAATGCATCAACATTTTGATCATAATGTAGTTTCATTATATAACATCTTTCAGCCTTCTATCAAAAAAAGGAGCGGTTACTATTAAAATTGGTTTTACCGGATAATCAGTCTAAAATGCCAACTTCTAAATTCAATCTTCCCCAACTCACTACTTACCACCCACAGATCAAAAATCATAAATCGCAAATCATAATTAACTTTGCGGCTTTACAAGAAAAAACCTAACCGCAGAGCGCCCAAAGAATGCGCTGAGAACACGGAGTTAATTAAAAGATCACTTTGCGCGCATTGCGGCAAAAATAAGTGTAAAGCAAGAAGTCAATAGTCAATTCTTTTTTAGCCCTTATTTTATATGCGTAATTTCGCTCAACCTGTATCATCCGCTAAGGAAAAAGGAGAAATTAAAAACCCGTTTAGACAAGGAACGCTGTATTGAAAAACTTATTTGTTTATTTAACCTCAGTAATACCTGCTCCCCCGGCAGAAACAAACCTTATTACATTATCAAATGTATCAACTTTTTAAAAGCAATTTACTTTTCGTGGCAATTCGTTTTTTATATAACAATATCAAGAATAAATTGGATAATAGACAGAGTGTTAATTAACTAATAGTCTCTTTTTTAATACAAATTTTTCAATACTATAGAAATAGTTGAGCAAGTCATCTTTCATATTTAAGATTTTATTAAGTTCCGAAGTATTTTCTTCCGGGTTATCTTCATATTCATGCGAGAGTTCATTTCTAACAACTCTTAGCTCCAACCATTTATCATAGTCATCAATTATTTCTAATTGCTCTAATCTATCAAAAACATCAATGAATGATTTGCCTTCTATAATTTCACCAAGAGCTAACAATACGTTTTTAAATAACCTTTGACCCATTGCATCTTGTAATTTTGAGAACCGAAATAAATATTGATCGATATGTTCTATTTCATCCTCGGATAAGTTACTTAATTTCTCCCCTGTTAACGGGGTAAACGGTTTTATTTTGTTAAAAGCGCTGTTCATTCTTTTTACATGAAGTGCACACTCTTTAATAGTCTGTTTTAATCTGGTTTTAAAAATATTCACAATTGAATGCCGGTTTCTCTCGCAACAGCATAGATCAGTTTTTCAATTTTAAAATTATTAATAACCAAATCTATTTTTCTTTCGCCCATGTTCTTTTGTAATAAAGCGAGTAATTTAATTTTTTTTTCAAAAATATTATCATTTGCTATAGTCTCTAAATAGAGATCAATATCACCGCCTTTTTTATCATCATCTGCCCTGGAACCAAAAAGATAGATTTTAGAATTATCCCCGAATACCAATGCTGTGTTTTCTTTAATTATTTTAATCTGCTGTTTACTAAGTCTCATTTTTACACGTTATCCTGGATCAACTCTATTCTGAGTACAATTTCACTTTTTTCAAAAATAATTAAATTCCTATAACACATTGCGTCTTGGTGGGCTTCTGTTACACTAAGTAGATACGAAGTACCACGAAGAAAGAAGTTGTATCAATTCAAAACTTGTACTCAGTTCATCGAAAATTTCAAAATCCATAAACCAATCCCGTCCACCCACAGATCAAAAATCATATATCGCAAATCATAATTAACTTTGCGTCTTTACAAGAAACAACTTAACCGCCGGGCGCCCAAAGAATACGCTGAGAACGCAGAGTTAATTAAAAGATTACTTTGCGCAGTTTGCGCTTCCTTTGCGCACTTTGTGGTAAGAGTACAGTCGGCAAAAGGTTAAAAGCCCGGCAATTTCGAAATAATTTATTTGTACTTGAGCTCATTTAAGCGTTTAGTATTCATATACCGAAAACTTGTCCATCCACTGACGAATCATGATTAAACATTAAATCTGCTGCTTTACGGAAACTTCACATGGTGGGACCTTGTGAAACTTGGTGAAATAAAACCATTCAATCATGCGCAATAATTTGCTTACCAATTACATAATTTCCATTCTTCAACAAAACCAAATTGTGTTACAAGTTTATTCAACAAATCAAAATTTATAATCGTTTTTGAATTTTCCAGTATAGATTTTATATCATTAATGTGTTTCTGAGCTTTTCCTTCTTTGTAGAACTCAATTTTTTTAATTATAACATATTCCACCGGGGCAATCGGCATTGCTTCTCCAAAAAAACCAATAATTTTCACATTTTCCAAAGCCCAATGCTGGAAGTCATTATTGCCCGCAAAATAAATGTCGGCTTTAAATCCGGTGTCGTGATGAATAATATTACAGTGTCCCCTATTCTCTCTTAAAATTTCATTTTTGATTACTTCAATCGGGGGAAAATAAAATTCATCTTCCGGGAATAAATGACTAAATTTTTCAATTAACGAAAGTGGAATTGTGATAACAATGTCTATATCGTGTGTTAATCTTGGTTCGCCATAAACAATTGATGCAACCGAGCCGGTTATCATATATGGCGATTTTAATTCATTAAATTTTTCAGTGAATATTTGAAATAATTTATGTTCTTGCATATAAAAATATTTTTTTTACTTCTTCATTCACTTTTTCTTCACTCCATGCAGGATGAAATTCCTTTAAGGCAGCTCTTTTTAATTCAAACGCAGAATTTCTAAGTTGGATCGATAACTCAAGTTTCTTTTCCGCAGAAAAATTCTTAAAACGGTTTTTCTCTATTTTACTGTCTGTGTTCATCGTTCATAATCGGAAAAGCGATAAGTTGGAAATTTCTTTGTGAAACTTTGTGTTCCAACTTTGTGAGACTTAGTGGGCTACTTTTACATAAAGTTACTCTAAGTAGACAAGAAGTGCCACGAAGAAAGAAGTTGTATCAATTCAAAACTTGTACTCAGTTAATCGGAAATTTCAAAATCCATAAACCAATCCCGTCCACCGCCAGATCAAAAATCATAAATCGCAAATCATAATTAACTTTGCGTCTTGAATGATTGGCTTCCAACTAAATTTTATATTTCGGGCAATTATCCAAATATCAGCGACATCCTTAGGTTCAAACCTAAAAAGCGCGGTTAATTTATTTGATAAGATGTTCCGCCAACTGTCAATTAATCCCAGCTTATCATGTTTTTCAAATTCGCCGTAATGGGGAGCCACATCATTAACAAAATCAACTTTTAATTTTATTTCGGGCTCCAATGTCTTTGATACAAATAATTGAGAAAAACTTTCATATCGCTTAATTGAAGCTTTGTCTAAAAGAAATGTTTTATCGTGTTTGTTTGAACTAAACGAAATCAACAGCTCATCCGTACGTTCATGGAATTTGTTAAAATCGTTTACAAATAGATCCAGGTCATCCGAAAAACGATGATTAAAGTAGTGTCTGCTTAATGCTGTACCACCTGTTAGAAAAAAGGGTGTGTTTAATTCTTGAATAATATGCATCACCCCATCCTGTAAAGGATAGAGTTTCTCCCGATAATACACATCGTAAGTATTCATATTTATTCCTTAATTCTGCAAATCGGATTCTCGAAATTGTTTCTTTTGTAAGATATTCTTTTAAAGTATTTAGACTTAGAATATCCAAAAGATCATACCATGATAGACGTTCAAGCATGCGGTTTAAGAGAAGCGCCCGTTCATATTCATCAATACTCTTTAAATCGCCCGCCACAATTTTACTGAGCGGTAACATTTGGGTATTATAGTCCCAAAATATTTTTTTTAACGTTTCAAGTTTTTCTTCGGTTGTCACTTTACACTTTTTACTTTTCTCGTGCCCCCTAACGGGGTTAATACTTCGCCAAAGGCGAATCAGCGCTAGCTCGTGATCGGCACCCTGAGCGATGTCGGGGGCTTATTATTTAGTCGAATTTTCCTTTATAATTTTCAATACTAACGTCATCACTGTATAATAATTTTTCAGTTTACTGTGTATTTCGTCAAAAAATTCTTCTTTGTATATGTGACTTAATCTATTTCTGTCATCGAGTATGTTAATCAATAGTTCGTAGTTGCTCTCTTCTACGGCTCCAACAAGAAAAAATTCCTTAATCGAATCTCGAGGTGACCTTGCATCAATAGCATGATATTCATAAAGAAAATTTTTAATAGTCTTCCACGTTAATTCTGTGCAATATTCAAATTTTTGAATCCGTCCGTTTTTTATTGTATCGATAATTTCTTCTGAAAAACCTGATACATCAATATTTAATGATATGTTAAATCCTTTTAGAGCCTTTTCGTAAACCTCTAATTTATACTTAAATCTTTGGCTTTGTTCCATATCTCAATTTCTCTTAATGCAATTTTCTTAAACTCTTTATCGACGCTCCCAAAATCTACTAAATCTATGTGATAAGGGATGATAGACTCCTCCAGAGCTTCTCTAATTTTACCGAACAATTTTTGATCAAGTTTTTTTTTGCTTATAAATCCTACATCTATATCTGAAGTATGTCTAAAGTCATTTCCAACGCGAGAGCCAAATAAAAAAATTGTTAGCTCCTCTTTGTTTATCATGCTTAAAATAATTTCACGCGTTAGTTCTATGTATTTGTTTTTCTGGTTCATTATTAAAATTACTCTTTACAATTCACTCTATGCGCTTTGCTCTTACCGTCAATCCTTCAATCATCAATATTTATCATCATGCTCTTGATCGTATTGCAAGTCCTTTGTTATTTCTGCGGTTAAAACCTGCCACACTCAAATAATTTTTTTTATCTCATGCTCGAAATGTTTTTGAATATCTTTCAGCGAGATATTAATTTTCGGTGCAAGATGGATAATATCTTCATCCTCAATATCTGCGATATAAGTAAGCTGCATACAGAAAACTTTTTTTGTCATTCCGGGGATAGTTTTAAGAGAATATTCAAGCATTTCGGCGATGCTAAATTTTTCTTTATTTAATACATAGAGATCATAATAATCTCTGTATTTAGCCCTCAATGAAAGAGCGTTTGTTTTCATGGCGCTCAATAATTGCAGGTTCGCAATATGGATGTTCCCCTTAATGTTATCTCTTTTGGTCTTCAGCACTTCCCAATTATTTGCAAAAAGAGTAACCTTAACACCATCAACGAATAAATCAATGTAGGTAAGGGAAGAATTAGCGACAACAACCGTATGATTTTTCTCTAATTGGTTTAAGAAATTCGAAGTCTCAAGAGGAAGTGTATCCAACCAGGTGAAAAAATCCAAATCTTCTGATAAGCGATGATGAAGGTAATAAGCAAGAGCGCTTCCACCGACAAACGTAAAGCTGCTTAAAAAATCATTTGCCGATAGTTCTTCATAAATCGGAATTGTTTTATCGGTTAAAAACTTTGGCAATTCTTTCGCTTCTCTTTTCGCTGTGTGTCAAAAAATAATGGTTCAACACATTTTCATCATCCGCAATGTTAAAAATGAACTTCGCAAGAAAATGATTCAATTTGAGCAATCTGCTATCCGGAACAAGATTTGTTTCCCAAACCTCACAGCAAAATTTTATTCCATATTCCGAAATTACATTTTTAATTTCATCGAGGTCGCCATATCGCAAAGTATGCTCGATGATGATACTTTTATTTTCCGGTATTTTGGCATAACCGGGAAAATATTTTTTAAATTCGTTCATAAAGTTTTATTATACCAAGTCGACAGTAAACACCCACCGGGCTATATTGAAAATAGAGTTAATCCCGTCAGGTTCGAGCAGAAGAGGCTAACCACTAAGTTCTCAATGGGAAAGTAGTGCGCGCAAAAGGTTTTTAATTGTGTTCTTTGTGAAAAAACATTGTGCCCCTTGTGGTAAAACTTGGTTCGCCATAAACAATAGATGCAACAGAACCGGTTACCATATATGGTGATTTTAATTCATTAAATTTATCAGTGAATATTTGAAATAATTTATCTTCTTGCATATAAAAAAATTCTTTTTACTTCTTCATTCACTTTTTTTTCACAGTTGAATACCCTCATTTTTTGCTACCTCATAAATATACTTATCGGTAACAAAATTATTTGTCACAATATCAATTTTTTGCTCACCTAAAAAGTCATTGAGCATTCCCAGCATTTTCAATTTTTGTTTAAAGATATCATCCTTCAAATCAGTCTCAATATAAAGGTCTATATCCCCACCCTTTTTTTTATCATCAACCCTTGAACCAAAAAGATATACTTTGGCATTCTTACCGAAACAATCTTTCGTAATAGTTTTAATAAAATCGATATGTTCTTTTTTTATTCGCATAGAATTAATTATATGCCGGCAAAGGAAACACTATGAACACATGTTTCACTCTGTATTTCGTTTTGAAACCTTCGGGTAAGAAATTCCGGTTACTAATTTCTGAGCAATTATTTCAACAATTCTTTCGGCGGCTTTTCCGTCCCAAAGTTCCGGAATAGTTCCGGTTTTCTTTTCACCGTTAAGAACTTTCAATGCTGCTTCCTTTACATCGTCAAGATCAGTCCCGATTAACTGGTTCGTACCAACCTCAACTGTAACAGGTCTTTCCGTATTATCCCTCACGGTAATACACTGCACACCAAGAAATGTACTTTCTTCCTGAATGCCGCCGCTGTCGGTTATAATAAGTTCGGCATTTTTTGTAAGTGAAAGAAAATCAATATAGCCTATTGGATCGGTTAAAATAATATCCGTGTTAGAGCCAAATCCAATGTTTAAATCTCTAAAGTTGTTCCTTGTTCTTGGGTGTACCGGGAAAACCACCTTTCTATACTTCGATAATTCATCTACAGTGGTAATCAATTTTTTTAAGAACTCTTCAGAATCTACATTAGCCGGACGGTGAAAGGTTAAAAGAATGTATGGATGTCTGGATACTTGATTGGCTAAATCTGCGTTTTCAGTACCTGACTTAATCAACTCTTTGGTTTTTACATTAATTAAACCGAGTTGTTTAAAGATGGTTGATTTTTCAGTTTTCGGCAAATAGTTCACTAAACTGTCAATCATTACATTGCCGGTGAAAAATACTTTTTCCGATGGTACTCCTTCACGCTTTAAGTTTTCAACTCCGCTTTTTTCGGTAACGAACAGGTAATCCGCAATAGAATCTGTAAGGAGTCTATTTATTTCTTCCGGCATAGTGCGGTCATTACTGCGTAAACCGGCTTCAACGTGCGCTGTTTTTATTCCAAGTTTTACGGCTACAAGACTGCAGGCAATAGTCGAATTAACATCACCGACAACAATAACCAGATCGGGGTTTTCCTGGAGAAGAATCTTTTCAAACTCTATCATTATTTTTGCGGTTTGTTCGGCATGAGAACCTGAACCGACTCCTAAATAAAAATCGGGCTTCGGAAGTTCCAAATCTTCAAAGAACACCTTCGACATTTTTTCGTCGTAATGCTGCCCGGTATGACAAATCAAATGTTCAATTTTTAATTTTTCATTTTTAAGTTGTAATTGCTTAAACGCTTTGTGAAGTGGTGCAACTTTCATAAAGTTTGGGCGCGCACCAACTACAGATATAATTTTTTTCATTCTTTTTATTTGCTTTTTAACCGCAAAGTCCCCTAAGCACGCGCTGAGTGCGCCAAGAATATAAATAACATTCGCTGCTTCTGATCTTTATTCATTCATCTAATTGATTTACTACTCTTTTAATTCCATCTTTTAACAAGGCAACGTTAAAATTAATCAGCAAACCTAGTTTTTTGTCCGTTAGTTTAAGATATGTAAGAATTTGCGCAAGATGAATTTCATTTAATGCTTCACCGACTTTAGTTCAACGATAACTTCGTTCTCAATAAGCATATCCAAACGGTATCCACAATCAAGTTTCACGTCTTCGTAAATAAGAGGAATTGGTTTTTCTTTTTCTACAAAGAGCCCCGTTTTGTTTAATTCATAAAACAAAACTTCTTTATAAGCAGATTCTAATAGTCCGGGTCCAAGTTTTTTGTGAATCTTTAATGAGGATCCAATAATTATTTTTGATAATTCATTTTCTCTCATTTACTCTGCGCACTTTGCGATTTACTTGGCGCTCTCTGCGGTTAAGCTTTAAAGATATTCTCTTTTTTTATTCCGTTATTCTCGAAAGCATTCCGCGTATCGATAATAAGTTTTGCGTTTTCCGCAATAAACTTGTAATCAAAATCAGAGTGATCTGTACTTAGAAGAACTATATCGTACTTTGCCAATGATTCTTTTGTTATCTCAACCGATGACATATCAAACTTAAAATGTCTCGTAGAAGGCAGCTTCGGCACGTATGGATCGCTGTAATCGACAACGGCGCCTTTGGAGTTTAATATATCAATCAACTTTAAAGACGGCGACTCCCGCATATCATCAATATCTTTTTTATAAGAAGCGCCGAGAATCAAAACGCTCGCACCTTTTAATGCTTTGTTTTTATCATTTAAATATGCCATCATACGCTCAACAACATAATATGGCTGCATTGTGTTTATCTCGCCAGCGAGCTCTATAAATTTTGTGCTGATATCGTACTCGCGAGCTTTCCACGTGAGATAAAATGGATCGATTGGAATACAATGCCCGCCCAAACCTGGACCGGGATAAAAGGGTGTAAAACCAAACGGCTTAGTTGAAGCAGCTTTTATAACTTCCCAAACATCAATATCCATCCTGTCAAATACCATTTTAAGTTCGTTAACAAGAGCAATGTTTACAGCGCGGAAAATGTTTTCAAGAAGTTTTGTTGCCTCAGCCGCTCTGGTAGAACTAACCGGAACAGTATTTACAATTACGTGGTTATAAAGCGCAGTTGCAACTTTTAAACAAGAGGGGGTAATTCCACCCACAACCTTTGGAATGGTAGCAGTATTGTAATTGGGATTGTTAGGGTCCTCCCGTTCAGGGCTGAATGCCAAGAAGAAATCTTTACCGCAGGTAAATTTTGTCCGTTGGCTAACAGACTGAATCTCGGGCGCACTCTCAAACATCGGGAGAAGGATCTCGTCGGTTGTTCCCGGATAGGTTGAAGATTCTAACGCCACGAATTGACCTTTACGAAGGTATTTTGCTATAACTTTTCCTGAGTTAACTATAAAACTCATATCCGGTTCGCGGTGTTCATCAAGAGGTGTAGGAACGCAAATAATTATTGCGTCTACTTCCGGCAGTTTTGAAAAATCGGTAGTCGCATCGAAGGCGCCCGTATCAATAACCGCTTTTATTTTTTCGGCTTTTATATGCTTTATATAAGTTCCACCCTCTTTTAGGATCGGAATTTTTCTTTCATCGGTATCAAAACCTATTACTTTAAAACCTTTGTGTGCAAATTCTAATCCTAAAGGTAAACCGACATAACCGAGCCCTATGATGCCGATAATAGCGCGTTTATTTTCTATTTTCTCTAATATTTCCATGGTAAGACGATGTGAGATTTATGAATTATGATTTATGAATTATGAATTATGAATTATGATTTTGGAATTGTTTTTTTAGAGCGGAGAATAAATTTATTTTGGTTTTGCGTAAAAACAACGTTTGAGTATACCCTGCATCTGCAATTAAAATTTCATAATTCATACATCTAAAATCATAAATCCAATTGATTGGGCATAGCTTCGCCACGTGAGTCACATAAAAAATTAAATTCACTTACATATATATAGCAAAAATTTGCTGTTTCGGAAAAATTAGCAAAAAAAATAATTTTTTATCAATGGACTTTCTATAACATTCGCATATGCAAAACCGGTAAGGTTTATCGAAATTACAATTTGATTTTTTTTGATTTTTTGAATAGCTATCCGAAATGCAACTCAGCAACTCTCACCGTTATGTAATTTACCTAACGAACTCGCAACACAAATAGTTATGAATTTTATAAAAATTAAGCAACGAAAAAAAGCCTTTAACTTCAATCGATTATAGACATTTGTAAAAGCTTTGTATTAAGAAAATATTTAATCCTGAGATACAATCTAAATAATAAATCATAAAAAAAAAACTTAATAATTGCTTTTATAATTATTAAAATGTTAAATGTGGTGTTAAGGGACACAATTGAGAATTGGCTGATTGCCAAATAAATACTCTAAAAGCGCTTTATTTTTGAACTTTGCATTTATTATTGATGAAAAAAGCGTCCGTTGGCATGCAAAAATATCATTATGTGAAATTAATTCATTGATGAACAAAAAATTAAAGCAGCGTTCCGCTTAAAATTAAATACGCACAGCTAAAATATATCACAACTCCTACAACGTCTACCATAGTTGCAACAAGTGGCGCAGATGATGTTGCGGGATCGGCGCCAAGTTTTTTTAAGATAAATGGAAGCATCGACCCGGATAATGTACCCCACATTACAACTCCAAGAAGAGAAATGCTTACAGTGATGCCGATAAGAAACCAATGTTCGCCATAAACATTCGAATACATTTCCCACACATAAATTCTAAAAAATCCAATGATAGCCAATATTAAGCCAAGTACTAATCCCGATATTAATTCTCTTCGCATCACAAAAAACCAGTCCTTCAAAGTAATTTCGCCGAGAGAAATAGCGCGAATAACCAACGTTGCGGCTTGCGATCCTGAGTTTCCCCCGCTCGAAATTATGAGAGGAATAAATAATGCGAGTACAACTGCACGGGCAATTGCTCCTTCAAAATATGCCATTGCGGTGGTTGTAAACATTTCACCGACAAATAGAACAGCCAACCAGCCTGCCCGTTTTTTTAACATTTCAGTTACCGATATTGTTGCATACGATTCTTCAAGGGCTTCAATACCGCCAAGTTTATGAATATCTTCGGTAGCTTCTTCCTCGGCAACATCAAACACATCATCAATGGTTACAATTCCAATCAGCACTGCAAAGGCATCAACAACGGGCAGCGCTATTCTGTCGTATCGTTTAAATACTTCTACCGCTGTTTCCTGGTCGTCAGTTACATGCAGCGCTACAAAATTTTCATCCATTAAATCCAATATGCACGATTCTACAGGGGCGAGTAAAATATCTCTTATCCTTATATCGTCAATCAGTTTTCCTTTTTCATCGGTAACATAAATTATGTTTAAGGTTTCCGAGCCGCTGCCGGTTTCTCTAATATGCTGGAGTGTTTCACTTATCGTCCATTCGGGTTTAACGGCTATATAGTCCGGCGTCATTAAACGCCCTACGCTGTCCTCCGGATAGTTAAGCAACGTTGTGGCTATTTTTCTTTCTTCGGCGGAAAGCAGTGTAATTAATTGACGCGCTACCGTGCTTGGCAAATCTTCGAGCATTGCGGTTCTGTCATCAGGCGCCATTTCGTTTAATATGGCGGCAGTTTCTTCTTTCCCCATTCCTTTAAGAAGCCGCATCTGCATATCAAAATCGAGGTATTCAAAAGTATCGGTAGCGAGGTCGTTGTGAAGGAGCCGGAATATTACAGCCTGCTCGTGTTCGGGAAGGTCGGTCATTATTTCGGCAATATCGGCAGCCGTCCATTCACTTAAAATTTCTTTTAGGGTGCTAAGGTTCCTATCGTCGAGCAGAGCTCTTATTTCCGGTTGCAGCAGTTGGCTTAGCATTATATCTCCTGAAAATTAAACGTGAACGGTTTTATTGTTACATAATTTTGGTTAATTATTTTTTATTGATTAGCGAGTAAAGATAAATTTTAATAAAAGAAAAAACAATTTATATTAAAGATGATTGAAATAAAAAATTTAGTTTCGTGCTGAACTAAAGTTTATTTAACAAGTGTATTGTTAATTTTTTTTATGGCGCATTGCTCTGTTAAATGGAACACTAATTTTAATAATTTGAAAAGATAGCCAGATGAAAATAATTGTAGATGAGGCAATAAGTTTTGCAGAAGAAGCTTTTTCACAATTCGGTGAAGTTGTACTTTTTGCAGGCAGGGAAATAACAAATAATATTTGCAAAAACGCCGACGCATTAATAACGCGATCAATAACCGAAGTGAACGCATCTTTGTTGGATGGATCAAATATAAAATTTGTGGGAACCGCTACAATCGGAACCGATCATATCGATCTTAAATATTTAAATAAAAAAGAAATTGCATTTGCTAGCGCTGCAGGCTGCAACGCCGATGCTGTTACAGAATATGTTTTTACAGCCATCTCCGAACTACTTATAAAATATAAACTAAAAATAAACGAATTGACGATCGGAGTTATAGGCTGCGGAAATATCGGCAGCCGGATAGCACGACTTGCAAAAATTGCCGGTTTTAATGTGCTTGTAAACGATCCGCCGTTAGAAAAAAAAACGGGCGACCCCAGGTTTATCGAACTTGATGATGTACTGCAATCTGACATAGTTACTTTTCACGTGCCATTAAACATGGGTGGAGTAGACAACACTTATCATCTAATTGATGAAACAAAATTAAATAGAATTAAAGATGGCGCAATAATCATCAATACCGCAAGGGGATCAGTAGTTAAGAACTCGGCACTTTTAAAAAATATTCCGCAAAAAAATTTTAAGACCATCCTCGATGTCTGGGAAAACGAACCACACCTAAATTCTGAATTATTAAAACTTGTCGAATTCGGCACCCCACATATCGCAGGGTACTCATACGAAGGAAAAGTTAACGGCACAAAAATAATTTATGATGCACTGTGCGATTTTCTAAATTCTGAAAAAACGTGGAGCCCCTGCCTGCCGCAGGTAGAAAACAATTTATTGGAGGTTGATACAGATTTACCGGTTGAAAATGTTCTTCATACCATTTTTAATAGCATTTATAAAATAAAAAATGAGGATAAAGATTTACGCATGATTTTAAATCTCACAGAAGAAAATCGGGTCCCTTATTTCGATCTCCTGAGAAAAAGATACAAACTGCGGAGAGAGTTTTCTAATTACAATATTAAGTTTATTAAAAATAATGCCGACTTGCAGAATCTGTTGAGTGCTTTCAGATTTAACACTGAACAATAAGATTATGAACGAATAAAACTTTCCCATGCATCCATCCGAAATCATCCATTCATGCATCCGGAAACTTAATTAGTTTTTTATCACAAACTAATAAATTTTAAACTCCACCGGGACAACAACCTGTGCTTTTATTTTTTTTCCCTTTTGAACAGCCGGTTTAAACTTTGTATAATATACCGCAATTTTTGCTGCATCGTCGCAGCCATAACCAATGCCTTCTTCTATGTCTGCTTTTGTTACCTCACCCCATTCATCAACAAAGGCTCTTATTTTTACAACTCCCTGAATATCCTTATCCCTTGCAGCTTTCGGGTAAACAAGTTTTTTATAAATTACAGCCATTCCCCCTACCGGTCGCGGCATCACCTCTGCGGTTAAATAATATGCCGGATCATCACCGCTGTTTTCTTCAACTATCGAGGGCGGAAGTTCCATCTGATCGGCCGGCTTCTTTACCCTTTTATGCTGTTGTACAGCAACTTGTGTTGATGTTTCATTTTTCGGTTCTTGTTTGGGAATATCTTTATCGACATAAATCGGAGTATCATCAACTTCAAGTTTACCATTTACGAAAAATATATCTCTAACATAAACACCCATCGAGTCAAAGAGGGAGGTTGGCCCATTACGTTTACCGTTCTCTATATTAAACGTTTCAAAAAGCTTTCCTTCTTTGGTATACTTTTTTATAAGTCCGTCAATTCTTCCGTTGAGATAATTAAATTCCTCCTTAACATTTCCATTTTCATAATAAAACTTTGCCTCGCCTGTGCGCACACCTTGCACATAGTTTACCTCCGACTCAACTTTGTTGTTATCGTAATAAGTTTTTTCAAGTCCGTTTTGAGAAAATAATGGCACGTTGAAAAAGATAAGAAGAAAAATAAATCGCATAATATTATTATAATTTTTGACGGCAAAGATAGTATTTAATCTTGAATGATGAGAGGCATTAAAAGAGCAATTAAAAAGACGAGCACTGCAAGTCCGACAAAAAAATACCCGACAACGGCATCGTGTTGTAGAATTCCCAATTCGCCAAGCAAGTAATGCCAATCGTGGTAAACTTTGTTACCGCCGAGCAGCGGAAGTTTGCGCGCCTGTGCATCGGCGGCATATACTGATATATTTATTAAATTTTGCCCGAGAAATAAAAGTGAAAATTGAACACCGGTACGGTAATAATTTTTCCAAAAATACCAGACGAACAAGAGAGGCATTAATATTTGCATTAATGTGCCTCCAAGTGTGTAAATAAATTTTCCGAAGAAGCTAAAAAAGAAATGTCCCGCTTCGTGAATAACAAGATCGAAGTTGTCAATCAGTCCGTAACTGCCGCGGTTTTTAAGGAGATAATATATAATAGGCAATATGATTAGTGAAACTAACCACTTTTTTATAAAATATAATCTATCATCTGTCCGGGGATGTATTTCCATAAAATCTTTGCATTTTTATCCATAAAATAGCGATAAGATTTTTATCGAGAAAGTTAAATTACTAAAATTGGCAAGAGTGAAAACGAGAGTACTTGCATGCAATGGCAGTTAAAAATTTATTTTTGCGGGGAACAGAGATAATCAATACCCCCGATTTTATACGGAAGATATTTGTTTTAATTAACCTTTGTATTTTCTTTTTTTGCTTCTACCAACATTTTGCTGCTGCCGGAGCTATAAATGAAAACAATTATTAATAAAATTTATCGAAGTACTCCCGGAGGGAGTTCCATGTCTGTAGAAAAAAATGAAGAGGAAAAAAACGTACTCCGGCTGGAGTTCTATATTCTTTGAAAAGTTTGATATTAAAGAACATGCAACTCCGCTGGAGTTGAGATGTTTTTTTCTTTTTTTTTTGCTACAAACATTTTGCTCCTGCCGGAGCAATAAATGAAAACAACTATTAAATTAATTTATCGAAGTACTCCCGGAGGGAGTTTTATGTCTGTAGAAAAAATGGAGAAAAAAAAAACGTACTCCGGCAGGAGTTCTATGTTCTTTGAAAAGTCTGATATTAAAGAACATGCAACTCCGCTGGAGTTGGGATGTTTTTTTCTTTTATTTTTTCTACCAACATTTTGCTCCTGCCAGAGCAATAAATGAAAACAACTATTAAATTAACTTATCGAAGTACTCCCGGAGGGAGTTTTGTGTCTGTAGAAAAATATGAGGAAAAAACGTACTCCGTAGGAGTTCTATGTTCTTTGAAAAGTTTGATATTAAGGAACATACAACTCCGCTGGAGCTGGGGTGTTTTTTTCTTTTATTTTTCTACCAACATTTTGCTCCTAACGGAGCAATAAATGGAAACAACTATTAATAGAAATTGTCGAAGTACTCCCGGAGGGGGGTTTTATGTCTGTAGAAAAAATGGAGAAAAATAAACGTACTCCGGCAGGAGTTCTATGTTCGTTGAAAAGTCTGATATTAAAGAACATGCAACTCAGATGGAGTTGGGATGTTTTTTCTTTTATTTTTTCTACCAACATTTTGCTCCTGACGGAGCTATAAATGAAAACAATTATTAATAAAATTTATCGAAGTACTCCCGGAGGGAGTTTCATGTCTGTAGAAAAAATGGAGAAAAAAAAAACGTACTCCGGCAGGAGTTCTATGTTCTTTGAAAAGTTTGATATTA
>CAYJPN010000026.1:0-83571 GCA_964372115.1 uncultured Ignavibacteriaceae bacterium | reverse complement strand
ATTAAGGTGGGGAATCTTGTGAACCTGAAGGTGGGGAATTATGTGGTTGTTGACATTATTTAAACTCATTACCTGAATTTCAAGAGTTATTCATAGAGTTAATGGTAAATGATTCTGATTGTTATCTTCTTCAAATAGAGGACAAAGAGATAGGATATGCACTATTAAACACTGAAAATATTTTAATCGAGTTTTATGTAGAAAATAAGTATATATCCAGCAGTAATAAAATCTTCAGACAAATATTAAATGACTTATCTGTTACTGAGATATACTGTAAGTCGTTTGATTCTTTATTGCTGAGTAATTGTCTGTTAAGTTCGTTTACATATTCAGTAATAGGAGTATTGTATCGTGATTATGTTGAGCCATTGGTTATACTTGATTCAGGAATAAAGATGATTAAGGCTGACCTTTCCTCGATTGGATTATTAAAAAAACAAGATGACTCAATAAAAGAGCTTTTTGAAACAGAAGACCAATTAACGAATTTTATTAAGAACGAAAATGTTTTCGAATTTTATAAAAACGATGAATTTATTGGATGCGGAATGATAATAAGGACAAATTCGGATTGGGATTTTTGCGATTTGGGAGTTTGGGTTAATCCTTTAAAAAGAGGGAAATCTATAGGTTCTCAAATTATATTAAACCTGAGAGAGTTTGCGATTAAGAACAATAAGAAACCAAGTTGTGGATGTGCAATTGACAATTTGGCATCACAAAAAATTATCGAAAAAAGTGGATTTGTAAGCAGATACAAAATGATTAATTTTAAAACAAAATAAAGCACGAACGCACAACACGCGGTATAGCCAATAAGGGTTTCAGTGGTATGCGAAGGGTTGTAGCCCGCTTCAACTTTTCGTGTAACTTGATAGGAAATCGCCCGCAATCCCTTACTGGGCATACCGCCATCCGTTAATAAAAAGGACTTCGAGGGAACTGATAAATTCAATATAAAGACACTTACACCGAAGGAATTTTTGAAAAGAATTGGAGAAAAGATAGGAGCACAATAAGTTTGAGATTACCGGAATCATTGCACAAAAAAGCGAGAGCATTAGCAAAGAAAGAAAATACTTCAATAAATCAATTAGTATCGTCAGCACCGGCAGAAAAAATATCTGCATTAATGACAGAAGATTAAATAAAGAAAGAGCAAAGAGAGCCAGTAGGGCAAAATTTCATACAGCAATAGGGAAAATTGCTGATGTTGAACCTGATGATTTAGACAAATAAGATATTTTACAAAGCGGAGTTTAGCGTTACAAGCATTAATACCGACCCCCCAAAAAATAGCGAGGTAAACTGCGCTGAGGTATAATTCAGTGTCCCCGCAAAGAAACGGGGGTCCAATGGATGGACTAAACCCTTCCTTTTTGCGCATCTAAAAAGTAGAAGGAAATCTTTAAAATAAAATTAACTGCGGAGTTGAGATTAACAACTTGTCCGAATTTGACGGATAACACGCCGTTATACTGTATATTAAAAAGGAGTCACATGAAAGTTTGGAAAGCACTATTGATACATTGCATATTATGTATGCTAACACAGTCTTATGCACAGAAAATAATCGATCAAGAATTTGCCTATTCAACAAAAGACAGCATTGTTCTAAAGGCATATGTATTCACATTGGATAGTCTAAAAAACAGTAATAATCTTCCCGCCATCGTAATTTTCCATGGAGGCGGTTGGGTATCCGGTGAAGCTTCATGGTCTTTTGGTAGAGCCAATCATTTTGCAAAACTTGGATTTGTAGCAATTGCCGCACAATATCGGCTTTCCGATCAAAAAAAGATTACGCCAATTGATGCAATGGAAGATGCACGAGATATAATAAAATGGATTAGGTCAAATAAAAAACTATTAAAAATTGATCCAAATAAGTTAGTTGGATATGGCTGGTCAGCGGGCGCCCATTTAGTCGCATCAGCGGCAATATTTCCTGATTTAAATACTCCGGATAGTTCAATTCCAAATGCACTAATATTAGTTTCACCAGCAGTGTCTTTAGAAAAAGATAATTGGTTTAGGAAGTTACTACTAAATAAAATGGAAGTGAAGAAAGTATCCCCAGATGAAAATATAAAACATGGATTACCGCCTACAATTATTCTTCATGGTAGAGATGATACAGTTACACCATTAATTGGCGTTGAAAGTTTTGCAAACAAAATGAAAATAAATGGAAACGTTTGTGAACTAATAATATTTGATGGCGTTGGACATCTTTTTACACCGTCAACAGAATCAGATGATGGATTCCCAAATCCAGATCCAAAAGTTCAAGCAAAGGCATATGAAAAAGCTGATAATTTTTTAAGATCATTGGGTTATTTAAAGTGATGTTTTTACCTATAACGTTACTAGGATTGATACCAAGCCCCGTAAAAAAAAGGGGTAAACTGCGCTGAGGTATAATTCAGTGTCCCCGCAAAGAAACGGGGTCTAATGGATGGACTAAGCCCTTCCTTTTTGCGCATCTAAAAAGTAGAAGGAAATCTTTAAAATAAAATTAACTGCGGAGTTGAGATTAACAACTTGTCCGAATTTGACGGATAACACGTCGTTAGCTACTAAGCAAGTAAAAATGGAAATAAAAGCATTCTTAATATTATCATTAAGCGTAATATCCTTTGGACAGATACACTTAACTTTTGTTCTGGAAGGAAAGGAACACAAATTGAACAAAAAATTATTTTACACTTGAGTCTACTTCTAATTCTATTTTTAACTTCGATACCAAAGACAATGATAGTTTCTCATCCAATTATATGCTTTATGAAGGGGAATATAAATTAGCCATTACTTACGCAAAAGAAATCGATAAATCTCAAAAATACATTTATTCATTTAAAATAGATGAAGATGAGATAAGAGTGGAGCTAAAAGTTTTACTATCCAATTTGGATTTTTTCCCTTCATAGGAATTTTCTCGATTGATTCGCTTAACTTCAATTTGAGTTCTCAAGCTGCCATCTGGTGTTAGGTAATATTCATTTTGTGCAAATAATGCAAATGTAAAAACACATATTAATAAAGTAAAAGTTACAAGTTTCATAGCGAACCCCCTGATTAATTTATTTTATGAAAAGCATTTTTTTAGTTGCCTTAAACTCACCGGCAATTATATGACAAATGTAAACTCCTGAAGAATAATTTCCGGCATTCCAATTAACCTCATAATATCCCGCTTCATATTCTGAGTTAATTATATCTTCAACTTTTTGACCCAATCCATTATATACCCGGATCACTACCCGTTCTTTTTGTGGTAATTCAAATCGTATAGTGGTGCTTGGATTAAATGGATTAGGATAGTTTTGTTCTAAACTAAAGTTTTCAGGAATAATTGTTGGCTTCTCATCTTCAATTGAATTTATAACATCAAACCAATGAAGTACTTGAACCTGCGGTGCATAGTTATGAAATCCCCACCACACATAAGGAGCAGATGAATTTACATATAATGGATCGTATCCGAAGAAAGCAATTTTATTTCCTGCCGGAAGAGTTCTGTGAGATAAAGTCGGGAGAGTATCGATGACAGAGACGTTTTCAATTCCTCTTGTTTCAACAAACATATCTATGATAACATCACTTGCAGCATCGTAAGCGTCAATCCAGTTATCAGTGGAATTTTCGGGAGATTCGCGGAGAGGATCATACCGTAATGAATCTGATGTACTTTGATTAAATGCATCATGCAAGGAATCAGTTAATAAAGAGCCGTCCACTGGAAACAATGTTGAAGTTAAATTCTGCCCGATACTATTCGCATAACTTACATCATTATAACTATGGGTTATACCGAGAATATCATATTCAAAATCTCCCGAAGTAAAATCTTTATCGTCAAAGTCATACCTTTTCCCCAGCCATTCCTGCCCTGCAAGCATGTAATTGTGGTTGGGAGCTGCGGCTAACCATGCTCTGATAACGTCATCATTGTAAACTTCAGGTCCCTCAGCCGAGTTGGAGATTTCAATTATATTTAGATAATTATCAACAAGTTCTTGAGTTAATGGTCCGAATGCCCAAACGTCATGATTAAAATTATATGTGGTTTGATTTACAAAATCACCTGTGCCGAAATAATATTCCTGCGGATAACCGTCCGTCTCAAAATCAAATCCATTAAAAACTAATAAAGTTTTGTTTTGCGGGTTGGGTTGAAAAATTGCATATTTATATTCTTCCAAAGTTCTCTGTATAAGATTACCATTTGTATCACGAATTTCTATATAGTAAGTGACGGTAGTGCCAGGTGATTGTCCCGAAATATCCCCTTTCCATTTAATTTCATTTTCTCTCGTCATTGGAATTCTAAATAAAGTCGGATCATCATTCATTCGATAAACTAAATTAACGTTTTGTAAATTGAGTGCCCCGGGACCCGGATTCCAGTCATCTATATCAGCATAGATAGTCTGTGGATCTGTAGAAATAGTCCATTGTATATTTGTAATATTTGTAATTTCATAAAATTCATCAATCGGAAGAAGTTGTACTTCCACAGCCATATCGAATGTTATATCAACAGTCCACCATCCTTTATCAGCACCGGTAGAAGTTTGATATCTTCCATTTGGATAAAACTTGAAAGCCGGTGGTAAATTTGCATCACCTGAAAAAAGTCCAATTCGATGATTAACTGAATCTGTATAATCAACATTGATATTAGTCATCACTACGGCAAAAACTTCACCAGCTTCTAAAACCGGTTCAAATGATAATATATCCATCGATATCCACTGATATTCCTTATTGAATGAGGAAGGATTAATTGGTGTGATTGAAGCTCCCATACCTCCATCACTCCAGATATCTTCACCAAATGGCGAAGGAACATTGCTGCCGGAAATATCTACCCATTCACCGGTTCTATCAGAATTATCTAAAAATCCAGTAATATTATTAAAGCCGTTATTTTCTGCAGGATAATATCCCCAGTTTCTAATCCCCGCCGTATCTAACTGGGATTTTGTCCAGTTCAGTTTTACAATCTTAATTTCTGCAGGTGCATTATCCGGATTTGCATATGGGCAAATTGCGATACTTTTAATGCTTATATCTGTGGGTGCAACAAACCATTGAACAGCAATCTGCTTGGAAAATATTCCATAATTCGAAATCGGAGTTGATGGAAATAAATCTCTGTAGGATAATGTGTCCGGAATTAAATTATTTGAATTTTCACTACCTGATTTTATATTTTTTTCTTTAGAATAAGCTTTAGAAATAATTTTCTTAAGTTCAGTTTCCGTTCTAACATTTCCATCTGGAGTAAGGTAGTATTTGTTTTGTGCAAATGCGGCTACAGTAAAAACGAATATTAAACATGTAATAGTTATAAGTTTCATTTTACCCTTCTTTAAATTTATTTGATTAAAAGCATTTTTTTCACTGATTTAAATTCTTGACCATCGATTCCTGCAGCATATATTTGGTAAAAATAAATTCCGCTGTTCAACTCATCGGCATTAAATTTAACTTGATGATTACCGGCAGTGAGTGAATTATCAATTAACGTTTTTATTTCCTGTCCGAGAAGATCAAAAATCTTTAATGTAACTTTTGATTCAACCGGCAGATTAAAACTAATTGTGGTCGCCGGATTAAATGGATTCGGATAGTTTTGTTCTAAACTAAAGTTTTCAGGAATAATTGTTGGCTTCTCATCTTCAATTGAATTTATAACATCAAACCAATGAAGTACTTGAACCTGCGGTGCATAGTTATGAAATCCCCACCACACATAAGGAGCAGATGAATTTACATATAATGGATCGTATCCGAAGAAAGCAATTTTATTTCCTGCCGGAAGAGTTCTGTGAGATAAAGTCGGGAGAGTATCGATGACAGAGACGTTTTCAATTCCTCTTGTTTCAACAAACATATCTATGATAACATCACTTGCAGCATCGTAAGCGTCAATCCAGTTATCAGTGGAATTTTCGGGAGATTCGCGGAGAGGATCATACCGTAATGAATCTGATGTACTTTGATTAAATGCATCATGCAAGGAATCAGTTAATAAAGAGCCGTCCACTGGAAACAATGTTGAAGTTAAATTCTGCCCGATACTATTCGCATAACTTACATCATTATAACTATGGGTTATACCGAGAATATCATATTCAAAATCTCCCGAAGTAAAATCTTTATCGTCAAAGTCATACCTTTTCCCCAGCCATTCCTGCCCTGCAAGCATGTAATTGTGGTTGGGAGCTGCGGCTAACCATGCTCTGATAACGTCATCATTGTAAACTTCAGGTCCCTCAGCCGAGTTGGAGATTTCAATTATATTTAGATAATTATCAACAAGTTCTTGAGTTAATGGTCCGAATGCCCAAACGTCATGATTAAAATTATATGTGGTTTGATTGACAAAATCACCTGTGCCGAAATAATATTCCTGCGGATAACCGTCAGGGACATAATTGAATCCATTAAAAACAACGAGTGTTTTATTTTGCTGAAATGGCGGCACAATTGTGTAACTATATTCGTCCCAACTTCTCATTATAAAATTTCCGTCTTCATCCAGAATTTCTATATAATAAATAATTGTTGCAAATGAAGTTTGTCCCGGTATCTCACCCTTCCATTGAACATCATTAACTCTTGTCATTGGCACTCTAAATTCATCGGGCGTATTTTTAAATCGATAAACTAAATTAACGTTTTGCAACCCGGGTGCTCCCGGACCCGGATTTTCGTCATCTATATCCGCAAAAATTGTTTGTGGTTCTGTAGAATGAATAGTAGTAAGAAACCTGGTAATGTTCGTTATGGAATAAAACGGATCGATTGATAATAATTCTACTTCGACAGCCATATCGATAGTAAATTGTCTTGTCCACCAGCCTTTATCCGCTCCGGTGGAGGTTTGTAATCGTCCGTTCGCATAAAATTTAAATAAAGGGAAAGTATAGAAACCAGAATTACTAGCAAGTCCGATGCGATGATTCAGTGAATCTGTATAATCAGGATTTAAGTTTGTCATTGCGATTCCAAAAATTTCTCCCGCTTCTATCTCAGGTTCCATCGACAGCGTAGATGTTGAAATCCACTGATATGCATAATTAAATGGTGTTGGATTATTCGGAGTGAACTGAATGCCGCTGCCATTGTTACTCCAGATATCTTCGGCAAACGGAGACGGAACATTATTGCCGGAGGCATCGATCCAATCACCTGTTCTATCTGGATTATCTATAAATCCTGTTATATTATTAAAGCCGTTATTTTCTGCTGGATAATATCCCCAGTTTCTAATCCCCGCCGTATCTAACTGGGATTTTGTCCAGTTTAGTTTTACGATCTTCATTTCGGCAGGAGTATTGTCCGGGTTTGAATATGGGCATATTGCAATGCTTTTTATTTTAAAGGACGCGGGGGCAATAAACCATTGAACAGCAATATCACGGGAAAAAAATCCAAAATCCGATACGCTGCCATTGAATAAATATCTATAGGATAATGTATCCGAGAAATTAATTGAATTTAGACCACCTGAATTTTTATTTTTTTCTTGATAAGGAGCTTTGGAAGAAAACTTCGTAAGTTCTACATCAGTTTTAATATTTCCATCAGGAGTAAGGTAATATTTGTTCTGCGAAAATGCGGCTGCGGTAAAAACGAATATTAAACATGTAATAGTTATAAGTTTCATTTTACCCTTCTTTAAATTTATTTGATTAAAAGCATTTTTTTCACTGATTTAAATTCTTGACCATCGATTCCTGCAGCATATATTTGGTAAAAATAAATTCCGCTGTTCAACTCGTCGGCATTAAATTTAACTTGATGATTACCGGCAGTGAGTGAATTATCAATTAGCGTTTTTATTTCCTGCCCGAGAAGATCAAAAATCTTTAAAGTAACTTTTGATTCAATAGGCAAACTAAAACTAATTGTTGTTGAAGGATTAAATGGATTAGGATAGTTTTGTTCTAAACTAAAGTTTTCAGGAATAATTGTTGGCTTCTCATCTTCAATTGAATTTATAACATCAAACCAATGAAGTACTTGAACCTGCGGTGCATAGTTATGAAATCCCCACCACACATAAGGAGCAGATGAATTTACATATAATGGATCGTATCCGAAGAAAGCAATTTTATTTCCTGCCGGAAGAGTTCTGTGAGATAAAGTCGGGAGAGTATCGATGACAGAGACGTTTTCAATTCCTCTTGTTTCAACAAACATATCTATGATAACATCACTTGCAGCATCGTAAGCGTCAATCCAGTTATCAGTGGAATTTTCGGGAGATTCGCGGAGAGGATCATACCGTAATGAATCTGATGTACTTTGATTAAATGCATCATGCAAGGAATCAGTTAATAAAGAGCCGTCCACTGGAAACAATGTTGAAGTTAAATTCTGCCCGATACTATTCGCATAACTTACATCATTATAACTATGGGTTATACCGAGAATATCATATTCAAAATCTCCCGAAGTAAAATCTTTATCGTCAAAGTCATACCTTTTCCCCAGCCATTCCTGCCCTGCAAGCATGTAATTGTGGTTGGGAGCTGCGGCTAACCATGCTCTGATAACGTCATCATTGTAAACTTCAGGTCCCTCAGCCGAGTTGGAGATTTCAATTATATTTAGATAATTATCAACAAGTTCTTGAGTTAATGGTCCGAATGCCCAAACGTCATGATTAAAATTATATGTGGTTTGATTGACAAAATCACCTGTGCCGAAATAATATTCCTGCGGATAACCGTCAGGGACATAATTGAATCCATTAAAAACTAGCAGAGTTTTATTTTGAGTATTCGATTTAAAAATATTATAAGTATATGTTTCAAAAGATCTCAAGATGAAATTTCCGTCGTCATCGAGAATTTCTATATAATAAGTAATCGAAGTCCCCGGAGATTGTCCAGGAATATCTCCATTCCATTGAACTGCATTTACTCGAGTCATTGGTACTCTATAAAGAGCAGGATTTTCATTAATTTGATAAACTAAATTTACATTTTGTAGAGCCGTTGTCCCTGGTTCAGGCATTCCATCATTTATATCAGCAAAAACAGTTTGTGGTTCTGTTGATAAAGTTGTATGTAATTCAGTAATATTCGTTATTGAATAAACAAGTATTGGTCCTAATAATTCTACTTCAACAGCCATATCAAATGTTTCGGGTCTTGTCCACCAGCCTTTATCGGCACCTGTAGATGCTTGTAATCTCCCTCTTGTATAAAATTTAAAGAAAGGAAATGAAGCAGAAGGAACAGAGCATGTGTACAGACCGATACGATGTGTTAGTGAATCGGTAAAATCAGGATAAAGATTTGTCATCGCTATACCAAATATTTCTCCCGCATTAATAATGGGTTCTGTCATTAATGAAGCGGTTGAAATCCATTGATATTCAAAGTTAAATACTGATGGGTTCCTTGGGATGAACTGAATGCCGGCACCACTGTCACTCCAAATATCTTCAGCAAATGGAGGAGGAACATTATTTCCAGAAATATCGACCCACTCGCCTGTTCTATCTGGATTATCTAAAAATCCTGTGATGTTATTAAATCCATTATTTTCGGCTGGATAGTAACCCCAGTTTCTGCTTTCTGCAGTATCTAATTGCGACCGAGTCCAGTTGAGTTTTACAATTTTGATTTCAGCAGTGACACTATCTGGATTTAGAACCGGACAAATGGCGAGACGTTTTATTTTTATATTTGCCGGAGCAATAAACCATTGAACTGCAATTTCCCGCGAAAAAATACTCCAATTTCCTATACAGACGATAGGAAATAAATCCCTGTAACTCAATATATCGGTATTTAAATTAATTGAAGTTTCACTATCCAATTTAGATTTTTTTCCTTCAGAGGAATTTTCTCGATTGATTCGCTTAACTTCAATTTGAGTTCTCAAACTGCCATCTGGTGTTAGGTAATATTCATTTTGTGCAAACATTACAGATGTAAAAACAAATATTAGTAAAGTAAAAGTTACAAGTTTCATAGCGAACCCTCTGATTAATTTATTTCATTAAAACCATCTTGATTGATTTTGAATCATTCCCGGTTCTTAAAACTGCGTAATAAACCCCCGAAGATAAATCTTTACCATCAAATGTAATTTCATGTTCGCCGGGGTTCATTTCTTGGTTAAGCAATGTTCCAATTTCTCTACCGAGAATATCAAATATTTTTAATGTTACCATCTGAAAAGATACAGCATGCTGTATCTCTATGAAATACGGAATTAAAAATTTAATCTTCGTTGTAGGATTAAACGGATTTGGATAATTCTGATATAAAATAAAATTATCGGGCAATAAGTTAGACGCGGCTATTACATTTGTAATAACAGGTTCATAAGTTATTTCAAAATGTCCACCGGTACCCGCTGGTAATTGAAGCACACGTGTACCGAGGTTATAGTTTTGGTATGCCTGACCGTTTAATTTAATATTCGAAATTTTTAGTTTATCATCGGTTATCGCAATTGGGGTAAGCATTATTTCTCTGTCAAACGGCACTTGTTCAATATTGTAATTTAAAACAACCGGCTGTTGCTTGTAAAAGAGATTTCCATAAAGATATAAGTAATATCCGGTTTCAATTGAATGATAACCTGCCTTGCCGGAACTACCTTTTGCTTCATTCCAGGCAAAACCTCCGTAGCGCGTTCTGTCCGAATAAACTTCGCCGTTAACATGGTCGACAAAATAATTCATAAAGAAGTTGGTTGTCTCATCCGCCATTTGCAGATATTTTGAATCTTTCGTGATGTTGTACATTTCAAGTCCGGCTACAATTGCCTGTTCCATCTGCCACCAGGCTTTTGCAGAATCTTGCAAACCCCACAAAAGCATTTGCCCGGTTGTTCGGTTAAAATCTTTATACGGTCCACCAAAATGGTAATCATATCCTTTTTGCAAAACATTATCAATTAAATGTTCGGCTGTATTAACAAAACTTGTATCCGGGAAAATCTGGTTTACACGGGCAAGGCACCAGCCTGCTTTTAGTACATGCCCCATGATTGTCATTGTTTCGGTGTTGTTCCAATTCCAATCAGAGTCAAATGCTTCTACAAAACCAATTGCCTGCTGCGGCATACTTCCGGCAAGATGTAGTTTTATTTCTTCCGATATTTCGAGTATGCGTGTTTTGTATTTTTCATCTTTCGTCATCAAGTATAAATATAAAAGATGTGTTGTTATTGCATCAACGGTAGCATTAAAACTTTTATTAGTTGGGCTTGTATGACTAAAAGAAGTTTTATCATAATAACCGGTGTAGCCTATACGACTATCCCAAAAATAATTTTCGAGATGCTGATAACTTTTTTGAAGCCAATTCCATGCGTTAGTATCACGCGTAGCTTCGTAATAAGCCGCAATACCAAGCATCGCGTAATGCTGGTAAAAAGCTGTTTTGTCTGAATTCTGATTTACCGGGTTGCCGCTGCTATTTAACTCCTGTATCCAACCGCCGTAATTATTATCCCATGCATGAGAATACATCCAATTTAAGGCTCGCTTTGCATAATCGAGATAAGTTGTATCACCCGTTAGCATGTATGCCCGCGCTAAGCCGTAAGCGTTTCTCGATTGGGTAAGCATATTTTTATTTGTTCCCCAGCTTGAAAGTAAGTTCCCTGATTTATCGATATTCGTGTAAAATCCGCCGCTATTATTGTCCCATGTTTGCAGCCAAAAATTTGCGCAGCTATCTACATATCCAATTACCAGTTGTGGGTTGTTGATATATTGTGATGATGGTGTATACTGTGCTAATGTATGCTGGGATAAAAATAAAAAAACAAATAATAATAAAAGCGCTATTTTTTTCATGGAGAATATTAATCGAATATTGAGAAAAGAACTTTAGCAAAATGAAAAAAAAATCTTTTTTAAGACATTAACGGAAGACGAATAAAGCTATGATGAAAACTACTTCTATTAAATAGAATAAAATTTTTCTATGATTTCAATCTTTTCCTCACTTAGCCCCGCTAAATCGTCAAGACCGATATATCCTTCCGACAACAATTTTGCGAATATGGTGAGAAGAACAGAATATCTATAATCGTATTTTGAATCGATCTGCCTTCTGCAATCGGATAAGTAGTCATGCAATTTCCAGATATCCCGATTGTCTTTAATACCGGCAACTTTATCGTACACAGTTTGTTTTATAAATTCCATTTCGCTTGAATATGCTTTATCAAAAGCACATCGGGCTATTTTTTTTTCAGCAGCCGACCATTTAATTTCTCTAAACATAACAGGCCTCTAATTTTTTATTAGAAGTTTTTTAGATTTCTTTTACATCTAATTAACAAAAATTATTTCAAAAAAACCATCTTTATCGATTGTGAATATTCCCCGGCACGTAAATAACAGTAATAAATACCGGATGCCAAATTATTCCCATCAAATGCCACTTCGTATTCACCGGGTTTCATTTCTTCGCTTATTAATGTTTTTAATTCCCTGCCAAGAACATCAAATATTTTTAATGTTACCTTCCGTAGAGACGCAGCGTACTGCGTCTCTACGAAGTATGGGATTGAAAACTTAATTTTTGTTGATGGATTAAAAGGATTCGGATAATTCTGCAGCATTCCAAACTCTGCCGGATTATGATTACTATTTTCTTTCAAATTGTTTTTAACTGATGTTATAACCACGTTTGGAGAAAGTTTTCGGTTCAGCATTAGCATAGTTGCATCTGCTAATAAATATTTGCCATTCTCGAGAAGTGTATTATCAAGTTTTATGACTGTTTTATTTCCCTTTGTAACATACACTGTTCCTAACTTTACCCATTTTTTGTTTTGTGAATTCTGCTGGTTCATTACAATATTAATAGAATCAGATTCGGAATATATTGTGTAGTTTGCATTTGCTGAAAAAATTATATTCGGTACAAGGAAAGCATAAACATCATACCAGGCATCCGCCGGTACGTCAAAGTTCCATTTAAATTCTGCGAATGATGTATCGTTTGTCCAATAAATGTTCGGTTTAAAACCTGCAACAGGTGCAAGCGCCCAGTTGCCTGTTAATGAGGCTCCCTGGTCTTCTTCATTTACAATATCTGCCTTCGGTCTAAAATCATTACCAGCTCTGTATGGTACAAGCGCATCTTCTGTATAATATGTCGCCGCTAAAGTATCGCCAAGTTGGTTGTTGTTTGCGCGTAAAGCTTCATAAAAAAATATTGATTCTCCTTTAACACCTTTTTGACGATTTAATTGTAACATATTCAGCAGAAAGCCGGGAGCGGCAACATAGCTGCCAACTTTACCGAGAACACCTGCAAACAAAATATCTTTTTGATCTGAGGGAACGTAAGCAATTGCGCTATTTAGCTCGATTGTGTAAGAATTAATATCGTACCTGTAAAGTTGAGGAATAAAATTATCGACAAGATGTTGCTGCAGCCAGGCTCTTGAATCTTGTAGATAATTATCGAGCCCCCATGGGTAAGGACTTGGGGCAACCGACATAATTAAATAATCACCGCGAGTTTTGACCGAGTCTCTCATTCGCGAAAAAAAATCGGTTAATTTGTCGGCACGCCATTTTTTCCAGTTAACCTCAGCATAATTTTGCGGCGGTGGTGTTCCGTTGTGCTCTGCTTTGTATATTGCAACGGTTGTAGAATCGTAACCGCCTTCAATCGGCATTGCCGGCAGCCTGTCATCACCCTGAACGCCGTCTACATTGTAATGATCTATTACCTCTGTAATTAGTGAAATTAAAAAATTCTGTACATCAGGGCTTGTGCCAGCCATCCAATCAAAACCGTTTTTTACAAGTAACTGCCCTTGATTATTTTTCCCTGCCCAAGAAGGAAAATTTGCAATGAGATGTCCGCCATTTGCTGAGTACGATGATGAAAAGCCGAATTCGAACCAGGGAATTACTTCTATCCCGTTGCGATGCGCTTCAAAAATAATTGCCCTCAGCGGATCGCGCCCCGAAAGAGAAGGTAAAATAGGTTTGTTAAAAAGACTATTCATTACAGCGCTCGGGTAAAGTGTGTAACCCTGGTTCCAAACAACAGGGAAAACAACATTTACATTTATTGATGCAAGATAATCCATTGCCGCGGCTATTGATTCATCGCTTGAAAGAACCGGGCTGTCGACATTTGTAATCCAAACGGCACGCATTTCTTCAGGCTGTGCATACAAATTTGTTGAGAGTAATAATGTTAACGCTAATAATATTTTTTTCATCAATCGATCTTATTTATTCGAATTTAATAATTTTGGAAATGTCACTTTATCTGTGTACAGAGAATCGCGGAAAAATTCGGGATATTTCTTTAATCCTTCGTAAAAGAAAAATACCTCGCCGTTTATTCCTTTACTCCGGTTGTAAGCAATTACTTTTTTTAAATAATCTTTTGACGCATAATAAGAACCGACTTTTAATAAAATACCGGGATAAAATTTGTTGATATTTTCTTTTGAAACGAATCCATCAATAATCTCATCAAGTGCTGTAAAATATCGGTCGGTTTCATAACGGTAAAGTTGGGGACAAATTAACTCGACATACCCTTCTTTTACCCACGTTGGCCAATCCTGTAAATATTCTTCTTTGCTCCAGGGGTAAATGCTCGGCGCCATTGAAACTACTACATTTGATTTTGCGGCTTTTACCGTTTCATAAATACGGCGCATAAAGTCTGTAAGCAAATCCGCGCGCCATTGCACCCATGCGCTGTCTTTGCAAAATTTCGGAGGTTCGTTTCCATTGTTTTGCTGCTTGTAAAGATTAACAGTGTATTCATCATATCCTGCCTCCGAAGGCATTGCGGGAAGTCTGTCATCACCCTGTATTCCATCTATGTCGTAATTGTTTACGACTTCCATAATTATTGAAAGTAAAAAATTTTGAACTTCGGGGTTAAAACCGTTCATCCACTCAAAATTGTTTTTCTTCACTAGATTTCCGGATGAATTTTTTGCTGCCCAATTAGGTTTAGCTTTTAACAGTACACCGCCGTTTTGGTTGTATGAAGACGAGAAGCCGAACTCGAACCAAGCAATTACTTTAATGTTTCGGCTGTGCGCCTCTTCCATCAATTCTTTCAGCGGATCTCTGCCGGTAAAAGTTGTATCTATTTCAACACCTGTTATTTCTTTTACAACTTTACTCGGGAAAGTTGTCATCGCTTTATTCCAGGTTACAACAAAAATTGTGTTAAAGCCTAACTCATCGCAAAGTTTTACTGTTTCAATAATATTTTCTTTTGAGTTGAGAGCTTTGCTGTCGACGTTGGTTAACCAAACGCCTCTAACAGCTTCGGTTGTTATTTTCTCACCGCTGCCACATGATGAGAAAAGAAAAGACAAAACAAAAATTGAAATGAAGAACCGGGTTAAAACGATTTTAAGTTCCATAAAGTTTGCAAGGTTTATAAATGTAAAATTGATATATAATTTTTTAAACTGCGATATAAAATTATGAATTTATCGTTAAAGAGAGTAGAATTATTTGGGAGCCTTTGCCGTTTTGTGTTTTAGTGAAGTTCGAAATTTGGGATGCTAACCAAAGGATTTTCATTTTTCTGTAAGTGCTTTAGCTGACGGACTTGCCCCGTGTTGCATGCTCATTTTGTATTTTTATAAAACTTTCTATTTGTCGTCGATGCCGCAAAATGTGAACGATCGCGTGTTCTAGAAGTTGTTCTATATCGTATTGCTGCCCCCAATTAACAATTACTTTTTTTGAATTGTCAGTTTGCTGAATTGGCAAATTTCTTTTTTGTCTGAAGAAATCTACACAATAACTAAACATTAAATTTAATTGGTCAATGTATTGATCTACGCTGTTACAAATTATCCTTTCAACCCGTGGTTTATTAACTCCGATAGAATTTTCGATATAAATTGTATAATTGTAACCCGAACAAACAACGTGTGTTAAAACTGTTTGAATGGATTTGCAGTCGGAGTCTTTTGTTTCATTGTCAACGACCATGGAAAGACGAGTATCGTTAATCGGTTTAATAATGCTGATGAGTTCGTCAATCGCTTTTTTATATTCATCGAGCAATGCTTTTATGCTTCCGGTTAATTCAGCATTTGTCATTTTTTGTTTTTTTTCTGTTACTTTAAGCGCTTAGGTTTTTAGAATGATGGCTGATAATTTTCATTTCGAATAGTGGTCCTATTATACAATAATTAAGATTGAATCAAATCTCTAAAGTTTTATCCGCACTCCCGCTCTAATGTCAAACATCTGGAATGTGCTTATGTTTTCAAAATCGAGATCAAGCGCAGGCCATATTTCACCAACAATTACTTTGTACCGTGCGCCCGCGTTTATCCAAATCGGGTCATAAACTTTTACATTCAGATCTACACCAAAATCAAAAGCGCCGCTCCAATCAACTTGCGAGTTCGCCGGTACGTTCAGCACCTGAGCTAGTTTCATATCACCTGCACCGGTTGTGTCGATATAAAGCGAATCGTAATACGCGCTGCGTGTGTACAACCAGCGCGTTATCCCAAACCCGAATGTACCTTTAACATTTAAATAATTAGTTTCCAAAATCTTAAACTCTGCTGCCGCCGAAACTCCGGCAACTTCGAGTGACAATTTCAAATCAGGCAAAGGAATTTCGTAATCACTCTCGATGCCGTTAACTTTTAATTTTCTTTTTAAAAAAAGCTTGTCGGTGTTTTTTTTATCGAACTTAAAATATTCAGCGCGCCCAAGCCACGTCCATACTTCACTTGTTTCTTTTCCGAAATAAAATGAACCGCCGGTTGCCGGTTTGAAACGATCTGCAAGTGAACCGAACGGTATATAGTAAGAACCGTTTGCCCCGAATACATAATGGTTTTGAGCATTAGTAGAGCAACAAAAAAGAACAGCTATTGTTGTTATAAGTAAAAAGTAATTAAATATCTTCATAATCAATACATGAATGTTATACCAAGATTAAAATTTATTGCGTTATAAAATGGAAAATCATTATAACCCATCGAGCCGTCTGTTTTTATTACATGCAGAAAACTAAACTTCGACGAGATTCTAATAATTTCGCTCAGCTTATATGTGAGGTCAACTCCACCGTTTATAGCTGCGGGATTTCCCTTTTTATCATCTGCAAAGTTGTGGAAACTATAACTAAAAGAATAATCTACCTGTGCAAAATATTTTTTCCAATATTCGTTTATAAACAAACTACGTGTATAAAATAATATTCCACCGCCGGCATAAGGTGTGATAAACAAATTTTTTACCGGCTCGAATTTGTAATTAAAAGTAAGCATCACCGGAATTATATCCATCGTTTGAACCGGAGTAATTGTGGCTGTTAGGTTTGTGTCGGCTGCAAGATCAGCTTTAACGCGGTTGCGGTATCTTGCGTCCCAAAATCGCCAGTTCCATTGGAGAAGGGCTGAGTCCTGCTGAATAGTATAATGTGTATAACCGCCGGTTAAATTAATGTAGAACTTATCGTAAATATGAAATGAGAATTCAGCGCCGCCGCCGTAACCTTCGGCGCGGTAAACATCAATTTTATTTGATTTGCCGAGGAACTCACTTGTTACCGCTGCTGAATATGTTGAGTGGAATGTGAGTGATTCTAAATTCTGCGCAGCCGTTTTGCCGCAAAATAATGCCGCTGCAAAAAGAACTACATAAATAAGTTTTGATTTAATAATAAACTTGCTTCGCATTTTATAATAATCCGAATTGAATTGTAAAACGTAAAATATTTCCGAGTCTGCCGTAATCCACGTAAGCGAAGTCGGCAGTAACGGGAACCGGTAATTTTGGATTTATGCCAATGCCGAGAGAATATGTTTCTTCATCGTAAAAAAATTTGTAACCGCCGCGCAGCGTAACCATATTTTGGTATGAAGTTTCGAGTCCGATGTTTATTCTTTCGTTGTTATCATTTGGGTGAATTGCTTCTGCAACTATCGTAACACGGTAATCCTCTTCATAACTGCCGTAAACTTCCATTGCTGCGCCAAGTTTAAACATTGTGGGCATTCTAAATCTATCGGAACGATAATAACTTTCTGTTCCGAAATTTTGTATGGCGGCAGCAACACGGAACGAACCGAAACCTGTATAAAAAAGAATGCCGCCATCCAGCAATACATTTGAAGCATTATAAATATCAATTTTTTCGTTGACGTATTTTAGCGCGAGACCAAATGAAAACCTGTCAGTTAACTGGCGGGAGTAACCAGCGCTTACTGCAAGTGCATTTGCGCTGAATGTTCCCCTGATATCATATACTTGCTGCCCGCCAACCTTAAAAGTTCGCGGCATCGAACCGAAATCAAAAGCGTTAACTCCGATTGAAAAAACACCTGCGCCGGTTTTTAAGGAATAACTTGTTGCGATGTGTTTTATATCAGCAATCCAATCGGCGTATGAAGCAGAAACAGAATGTGTTTGCCTTGTAAAACCTGTCGCTCCAGGGTTTATAAAAATACCATCGGAGTTTAAATCGCCAAGTGCAATTGAAGCTTCGCCAAGGGCTGCGCTGCGGGCGGTTACAGGAATTTCAAGAAAAACAAAACCGGCTGTCGCGGTTTTTTTAAACTCCTGAGCAAGTGATAATCCGGAAAAAACTAAAACTAAAAGTAGTGTTCGTTTCATTTTAAATTCTTTTATAGTTTTATAACTTTTAATCATCTTACAATTGCAAACTTCCCGATCTTTTCACCGAGTTTTGACTCAATGTGATAGATGTAAATTCCGCTTTCTACAAACTGTCCGTAGCTTGTTGTCTGATCCCATGAAACAATAGCGCCGGTACCTTCAAGTGCTTCAATTGTTTTTACAAGATCGCCGCGTACCGAGTAGATCCTTATTGTGCATGGATTCGGGACGTTAACAAATTGAATTATATCATCAGATCCTTCAGCGCCGGGTACGGCATATTTATCACCAATAACAAACGGATTCGGCACCACTACAACGTTATCCAAAGACTGAGCAGGTTTAAATGTGGTAGTAAAAGGAATCACTTTTTTGTTCGCGTAAATTGATGATTCAAGCGGCGGAACTTTGTTGGAACCGGTTTCTTTAAATACTGCGGAAGGATTTACCGACCATGCAGCTTTACCGGTATCATACGCTGTTAAAGCATAAAAGTATGCAACCCCAACATCTGCCGAAGAATCGATAAAGTGATATTTTCCATCAGATGTATTGTAGTAATCTGCTGCACCTTTTTTTACATCACCGACCAAACTCCATGGGCCTATGGGAAGATAATTGCTTCTGTAAATTTTATATCCGACAAGATCGAGAGTTCCGTCATCAGGGTCTGCAACAGATTCAGTTCCAGTGCCCCAAATAATTTCATTCGCGGCAATCTGTTCGGCGCCTCTATAAAAATCAACTGTAAATTCAGGCGCAACCGGCGGGTCGGGATGATTAAAATTATTATCGTACGTAAACTTTGCTTTATCGGCGGAGTTGTTTAATTCTCTTTGTCCAATCTGCCCGACCATATTTGCTTTTGTTTGAGGATCAATTGCCTCGGCATAAGAAATGCCGTCTACTATTTCGGCTATTGCAACCACAATTGAATCACCCGGCATTATATCCCATGCACCGAGCGACATCATCGACCACATGCGGCTTTTTTTCATAAACACAGTATCGCCAGGTGAATTAACATAGTTGAAAGCGTTCGCAATATTTTTTAGCACCTCGTACTTTGCTTCACGTGTTCCGGGTATGCCTGTAAACGGACCGCTCAAATCAATTGAGTTGCTGCCTGCAGACCAGCCGTACTGATTAACATATGTTTCTTTATTATTTTTATTCGGCGATGAATAAATTAATCTCACACCCACGAATCCCGGCGCAAGCCATTCACCCGAGATATCGCCCGAAGAAAGAAGAGGACCTGAGTTAGAAGAATAATCATAAGTCTCATCGGCAACGGTTAAAGGATAATCTGCGGCTCTTCCCCATATCATTTTTCTTGTTGGGTCGTAAAAGAACCATGTGTTACGCGCACCGGATGATAACGATGGGAATAAAATACTCCAGCCGCGTGAGTTTGCTTCCAATCCGTAGTTTAGTAGAAGATAAAAATTATAAAGTGTATCCGCTACTTTTCTGTTCGGGTCTTTTATGCGTATTTCGTTCGAAATATTCTTAAAGGTATAATCATAAAGAATATAATTTTCGTCCCGCTGCGAACCATTCCACTGATGAGCTTTTCGTGTTACCCGAAGCGGCAGGATTGATTCCCGGTCATTAATATTTGTATAGTTATAATTATATTCCCAAACAGTCTCGATAGATTCATCGCCTGCATTAGGATCGCTCTGTTCCCAGTTCTGATTTTTTTTGTGTTTGGTAACAATGTACTTAGCGCTCGCATCGTTGCTGATTGTTCCTGCGTAAAGCGACCAGTCTTCCACAGCAACTATACTGTCTTTCATCCACTCGCTGCCAACCCAAAAACCGCCGGTAACCATGTACGAAGGTGAGCCCCCGATGTTTTCGCGCAGCCACGACTCATCAAACCCCGGCCAGTCTAAGGCTATACCGCGTTTGCCCCAGTTACTAAAATTCGGACCTATCTTTCCGAAAAAAACACTCTGCCACAATTTACCGCGGTTGAATACCAGTAAAGGAGATTCAACCTGAGGAAATACCTGCAAAGCGAAAGTGATTACAAAAAGCAATGATAGAAGTTTTATTTTTTTCATATCAACTAAAAATTCATTTTCAAATATTAAAAACCAAAACCGAGTGTGAAAAATATTTGTCTCGGTATATTTCTAAATGCTCTGTAAGGGGCAACAAGGTAACTAAATCTTGTCGGCTCATTTCCAGGGTCGGCCAATGTTACACCCTGTCCTACCCAGTTGTTTAAATCTTCGTTAGGCGTAATCCAACGATTGTTAAACAGGTTCATAATTCTAACTCCCAAAACAATTCTGTAGTTATCTATGTTTATGTTTTTTGAAAAGTTAAAATCAAAACTTGATTCGAGAGGGTAACGCCGGTTGTTTACAGTGCCAATTTTTTCGAATACTGTTGTGTATGTATATGGCGTGCCTGACTGTGCTGTGTAAGTTAAACTTATAACCGAGTTTTCAAATAAACGAATACCAAAAATTTCAAGCCCTTCCCCTTGTTTCATATTATATTGAATAAGTCCGCGGAATGAATGGGTTCTGTCCGAGCCGGAAATATGGCTGTTTGAAAATTCACGGGTTTCACGACTTCTGTAATTGTCGGGGAATATGGTAGATGCTCCATACATGCCTTCGGAAGTTTGAGATAAACTATAACTTAATCTGTAAGACCATCGGTCGAGTGTTATGGTTTCGAAAGTAACGTCTATACCGATAGTAGCGCCGTAAGTATTATTATCAAATGTTGTATAAAGATAAAGCGGCTGATTGTCATTTGTAAAACCAGCGGGACGGTTACGGCTTCCGGTAAACGAAGCAACACGCAGCAAGCCAATTTGAGAAACTCTATCGTTATAATATAAAGCAACATCAAGACGATGATTTTCTCCTAAAACCTGCTGAAGACCAAATTCATACTGAATTGTTTTTTTAGGATTCAAATTTGGATTGCCTATGCCCGTCCAGCCGGATTCAGTCCTTCGGGAGAGCGCCTGGCTGAAAGTAGGCATTGATGAAAAATGCCCGTACTGAAATCTGAATGCTGTGCTTTCACCAATTGGAAATGAAAGACCAAAACGTGGAAGAATCAAATATTTCGTATCGGATTTTACAGTCGCCGGGTTGCCTACATTTCCAGGTCCGCCCGTCCCCTGATAAAAAGGATTAAACTTATCGGCGGGGATGTCGGTTTGGAAATTGTATGCTTCACCTCTAACACCGAAGTTTGCAATTATATCTTCATACTCCATCTTGTCTTGAATGTAAAACGCACCAAGCACAGGGAAAGCTCTGTAATACTCGGCAAAACCGGCGCGGGTTAAATATGAGTTCGCCTGGTAACTTGAGTTTACACCGTTATTAATCATATCCCAATAAAAAAATCTTATGCCGGTTTTAAGCTGATGAAATTTGTTCAACTGGTTTGTGTAATCAACATTACCGCTCCAATGATTTGTTCGGGTGTCCTGGTAGTAGTTAGTGCTTGCATTTATCAGCGGACGAAAATATTGAGTATCCCACCATGAGCCGTTAAGCAAAACTGTTCCGTATGGATCGTTTAAACTATCAAGCCGGTCAACCATGTTTTCTGTTCCAACTAGATATTCATACGGAAGCTGGTAACTTTCATACTGATGAGAAATTGTTGTTTCGAGAAACGATAAATCGGTAGGAACATAAACCCAGTTTAAACTTTGCGCAGTTGTTTTTTCATCTCTAACTGGATCTGTAGTTACATAGTATTTTGTTGAACCTCCAAATGCAAGCCCCGACCATCGTATATCATCGGAACCCGACCAGATGCCGCCTTTGTAGCTTTGAAAACTTCCCATAAATTTAAATTTATGACCGGCAACCGGATTAAAAATTAGATTCAAAATGTAGTTTTGATATACCTGAGTTTTTTCAGGAGTCGGAAGCCTTGTAGGATTGCTTCTGTACTCGCCCGAAAAGAAAAACTTTAAAAAATTTGGATCTTTACCAAGCGGACCGCCGATACCAACCATATACCTTTGATAAGCATATTTCCTGTAATCATAAACACCGAGCGGGTTGTCGTCACTTGGTGTGTGGTTACTAATCCATGTATCATATGCCCAGGTAATTTCGCGGTTAACTATGTTGCGCCATGCAGCAGAGTCCTGATGTGTTGCCCCGGAGGTACCGAGACGCTCGTAAAGCCATTTATATCTTTGATCGAGTTTTAACTCTTTTATCATCTGTGGTTCTTGACTAAACCATTTATCAAGTGTGCCCCACTTCAGCCATTCGAAATTACTTTTATCATAAAGGTATGTGCCGTAATGATACTGACCCGGCGGGCGGTATTCAACTCTGAAGTCACCGCTCAATTTCGGCGAACCTTCTTTTAGTACAACTTTAACAACTCCGCCCTGCGCGTTACCATACTCCGGTGAAAAACCGCCGGTAATTAACTGAACCTGAGAAACACCGAGAGGGTTAACATCATACTTCCATGAGTTGTTTGCTTTTTCAGTACCGAAAGAGCCGGGCGCATTTGTAGCAGAGTTGACCTGTTCAACGCCGTTTATTTGAAAGTTTACTTCATTTGAGCCAGAGCCGCGAATTGAATAATTACCGGTTGCAGTTTTTTGAAAACCGGAAGTTAAATCAAGCGTACCCCGAATACCTTCTATAGGAGCCGCCGCTATTTGTTCCTGGGTAAGAGTACTGGAAGTACTGGTTTGATCTCTAATAATTTTAGGTTTATCGGCAACTACAACAACCTGCTCTAATTGTATTGTAGCATCGGTAAGTTTATAATTAACTTCAGTTGTTCTGTCAACGTTTACCTGCACACCGGTTTTTGTAACTTTTGCATAACCGATCAGACTGGCAGTTACATTGTATGCAGCGGGGGGAATTCTTAGTATGATATAATTCCCATCGAGGTCGGTTGCCGCGCCGATTGATGTTCCGTCAATCATAATGTTTGCGCCGATTAGTGGTTCACCGGTGTTGGCGTCGGTTACTTTGCCCACGAGTTTTCCGTACTGCCCCTGCGCAAGCAGATTTACTGAACAAAGTAAAAAAAACAGAATAACCGCAAGGCGGGGATAATTTTTATGTTTTAACATAATAGTAAAAATTTTCTAATATTTTGCCTTTTCAAACATATTAAAAATCCCTTCCCCGTTTTAGGAGAAGGGATTAAATTATTAATCTTATTTTATCAACATCATTTTTTTACTGATGCTGCCCGAGGCGGTAGTTAATGTATAAAAATAAATACCGCTCGATAAATTGTCTGCCGTAAACGTTATGTTATGTTTGCCGGCTGTTTGATATCCATTAACAAGCGTTGCAACTTGCTGCCCGAGTGAGTTTGTTACAACAACTTTTACATTTCCTTCTCTCGGTAATGAGTAGTTAATCATTGTTGAAGGATTGAACGGGTTAGGATAATTTTGAGCCAAATTAAAATCGTATACAACATTATTGTCAGCAACTCCCGTGGGATCAAAATATTTGAAACGATACGCAACGTTGCTGCTGCCGTCTGTTACGTATGCGGTCAATCCATCGGGTGTAAAAGCAACATCATTAGGATTGATCATTGGCGCGCCTGTCAAATCGGGGTTCGAAGTACTGTTTGACGAAGGCAATTCAGCAACTTCCTGCGCAAAGTTTACAAGTACCTGATATCCTTTTACCCATCTTCTTGTTGAGTCAATACCGGCAACCCATAATGTACCGTCCTTATCAACTGTAATTCCGTATGAAATAGCTTTATCAAAATTTAAATCACCAATTGCATCCTGAAGTTTTGTTCCTGTGTAAAGATTTGCATTTAACTCGTCTCCGCCTGTCCATATAGCTACTCCGCCGGTAATCTGTGTGGATGATAAAGAATTACGCGATGTATAGATCGGTGTTTCCGGACTTGTATAATCGCCATCGGGCACAAGTGCAAGATCGCGGATTACATCATAGCCGCCAGTGTGCGCTCCACTCGGATCGAGATCACTTTCTTTCATCCAATTACCTTTAGGCGTGGTAGTAATGGAATTTGTAAAATTGTAAGATCTTACCCTCGGACCCGGCACGCCTGCGCCCGCGGTAACACCTGAAAATACAATTGAGTCATTTGTAATTACTACACCGTTGTGATAGGTTCCGTGACCGGCTCCTCCAAAATAAAATCCGTAACGCTCAACATTGTTTGTGTCAGCGTTATGGTAATAGTACATCGTTCCCACTGTGTTTGGCTTCGACCGCTGATATGGAACGCTTGCATTAATTAAAACATCTGTACCGAGAGTAGTTATTCCTCTTAAAACACCTATATTGCCTGTCAGTGTGTCGCTGTCGCCGTTTAATCCAAAGTCTATCATTTTGCTGAAATGCATATCAGTTGAATCTGCAAAATAAATAGCATTGTGTGCGTTAGCGTAAGTTAATTTTGATGAAGCAACATAAAGTCTTCCATTTGCATCAACCGCACATAAATAAGGTTTTGCAAACAAGGTATCATCACCTGTAAAAGTAATTTCGCCCATATAGTTCCACTTTGCCTGCCCAAAAGCGGCAAGTGAAAATAATATGACGGCTACTGTAGAGAATAATTTTCTGTTCATATTTCCTCGCAATTAAAAATGATTAATATACCTTATTAAAAACTACTTAAAATATGTTAGGCAGTCAATTTTTTATATGCAAAATAAAAGATGTTCGGGCACATTTTTTATTCAATTCTCATTACCGGGTATATGTTAAATTTTTCATCTGAATAAGGGGATTTCTCATAAAAAAAGTTTAACCTTGCATCCGGGTCATTTTTAAATTTTTCATCACTTGCTAATTTTTCCTCAAACTCTTTTTTTAATGCCGGATCATTTTCGAGCATTTCCGCGGCTACTTTTTCCATTACATAAGATTCAAAATATTCTTTCTGTTCAAAAATAGCGTTAAAGAAACCCCATTTTACAAATGAATCATCACTCTTCGGTTCAAGCATTGTAAGTATAACACGCACAGTCCGCTGATTGGTTGAAATATAAAAAGTGCCGGCAGGCGCGGCAATTTTTTCATTAAATGTTTCGGTTTCAAATCTGGCAGACTGCCTTCCCTCATAAGGATTTTTTGCAAACGTTACCTTTTTAAATTTGGTTTTTGTAACATTAAACGCCTTTTCTTTCTTTAGAGTATCTATTACTACGCCATGAAGAAGCATCCGATCAACTATAAAACCCCACTCTGCCGGAATCAAATAAGCCTCCGGCGCTTTTACAGAATCAACCTGGCGCACATCATTATAATATGGCACTTTCATATCAAGCTTTTCATCTGTGTAAACTATTTTTTCAGAACCGGATATATCGCTTTTCTCTTTGCGGTATTTAAAACCTTTAAATAACATCGTATCGGCTTTTTCGGATGCCCTAAAACCAAGCGGAAAATATTGTTTATCAATCGTTAGTTCTTGCACACTTTTTATATCCGCGGTTTTATTCAGTTTTACCAACTCTGCCGCATTATTGCCGACATACTCAATAGAAGCCACAAGCGCAGCCATTGTTGAAAATACTCTGTCTTTATAAGGTTTCATCATGTGGGTTTCTATCAGAAGAGCAGGACGATTTTGAATTGCCGCATATCCTTCAGAAAGACGGGGAGAGGCAGCCCAATCAACTATTCCGCTTTCAAAGCCTTTTCCCCAATCACGGAACGCAACGTAAGGAGCAATAAGAAAACCCTGTTCTTCAACCCGGTTTACAAAATATGGAGTAAATTTATTTTTAACCCACTCACCGGTTTCTTTATAAATGTCGCCATACTTTTCGAGTGCGTAAGTAATATTATATTGATAATCTGCTCCGTCGGTTGTGTGTGTGTCTATAAAAAAATCGGGCAGCCATGCACTGAATAATTTTAACATAGCCTGCATTTCGGGTGCATCGGCTTTTACCCAATCGCGGTTTAAGTTTAAATTTTGCGCTGTAGTTCTCCAGCCCATTTTAGTTGGTCCGTTTTGGTTTATCCTGTTATAGGCGCGGAATCTTTCATGCGCGTCAACGCTGAAAATTGGGACAACGAGCAGAATAACCCCATCAAGCAGTTTTTCTTTTTCTTTTGATATTAGTATTTCGCGGAGTAAAATCATAGAAGCGTCTTTTCCCTCAATTTCGCCCGAATGAATACCGTTTTCAATCAGCATGATTGGTTTGCCGGTATTTTTTGCATCTGTGGGGTTGAAGGTTTTGTCTTTAGATATAACCATGCACCACATTTCTCTATTTTGCAGAGATTTTCCAAAAGTAAACATCTTTGCAAAATCCGATGCATCAGCAAGTTTTTGGAAATACTCGATCGATTCGGTATAACGGGCTGTTTCAAGATAACCCGATTTTTCAAATTTTGTCTGCCAATCATCCTTGCCCTGAGCAAATACAATTGAAACAACAAAAAAACTAAAGATAGCTGTCTGAAATAATGGTTTCATCAAAATCTCCAATAATTGTTAACAAAATTATAAAATTACCCGATAATAAAATGGATAGTTGATTGTACGGTAGGAATTTTTAATTAAGTCGACATGTTTTGTATCATAACATTATTAATTTCCTTTTATCATTTTTAGGGCACTTTTTTTTATTGAAATTTGGATTTTGAGAGAACGAAAATTTTATTACCTTTATAACATAATTATTAGCAGGACAAAATGGATATTCCAGTATTAGATAAAAGCAAATATTTAAAAGGACTTTTAATAATAGCAAAGAAGGATAATCAATTAAACGAACAAGAAAAAAAGTTTATTAGGGGCATTGCAAACAAACTCGGGTTTGCAACTGATTTTTATGAGGACACTCTTAAGGGACTAATGGCTAATAAATATATTTCGGAAGACCCGGTTGAGTTTTCGGATATAAAAATTGCCCAATCATTTGTAACCGATGGTCTCCGGTTGGCTGTTGTTGATGATGTTGTAACGGATAACGAGATTAAATGGCTGAAAGAAACAGCAACAGCTAATGGGTTAGAAGATAGTTGGTTTACTGAAAAACTAAACCTATTAAAAGAGACCCCATCAAAATCAATTTTTACAGAGTATGCTTTATATTCGATTATCTAAATAGATTTGGGGTTATCTCAAAAGTCATTTCCACCGCGCATTGAGCCTTTGGCGAGAGTCCGTCCGTCAGCTAACGAAGTTAACGGACGAACAGTTATCGAAATACTGTTTTCGAATCATATTGCTAACTTCAACACTTCGACAAACTCAGTGCGGTGTTAATTCAGTGCAGAGCAAACTCAGTAAGTATATATATTTACTTTTGAGGCAGCCCAAATTTTTATTTAATTCCCGTTACCGTTTAACCTTTATTTGTTTATGTTTATCAAGTTTTTTTTTGATGTCATTTATTAATCCAATAGATTTTCCCGTTTTTAGATAAATACTTATGTAATAATTCGAGGTACATTTATGCGTTCCGCCTTTTTTGTTTTTTTTGTTTTACTAATAGCGTTACCGCTTTTTGCTCAGGATGAAAGCCGGCTTATGCGGTTTCCTGCAATACACGGTAATCAAATTGTCTTTTCTTATGCGGGTGATTTGTACACAGTTGCCGCTGCAGGTGGAACAGCCCGTAAATTAACAAACGATGTCGGTTACGAGATGTTCGCACGTTTTTCGCCCGATGGAAAAAGTGTTGCGTTTACAGGACAGTACGACGGCAATACCGAAGTTTTTTTAATTCCTGCCGATGGCGGAGTACCGCAGAGATTAACCTACACCGCTACACTTAGCCGTGATGATGTTTCGGATAGAATGGGACCGAACAATATAGTAATGGGCTGGAACGGTGATGAAATTTTATTCCGGTCGCGCTGGACCGAACCAAATGATTTTAAAGGACAATTATACAATGTGAATAAAAACGGCGGACCGGCTGTTCAGCTTCCTTTGCCCCGTGGCGGATTTGCATCTTACTCCCCTGATGGAAAACAGCTTGCGTATAATCGCGTATTCAGAGAATTTAGAACGTGGAAACATTACCGTGGCGGGCAGGCTGATGATGTGTGGATTTATGATTTTAATAGTAAACAAACAACAAACATAACGAATAACCCGGCGCAGGATATAATACCGATGTGGCACGGCAACAAAATTTATTTTATATCCGACCGCGATTATAGAATGAATCTTTTTTGTTATGATTTATCATCAAAAGAAACAAAAAAATTAACAAACTTTACCGAGTACGATATTAAATTCCCCTCACTCGGCGATAACGCAATAGTTTTTGAAAACGGCGGTTACATCTACAAATTTGATCTTGCAACAGAAAAGGGAGAGAAAGTTCCAATCTTTATTAATGAAGATTTTGACGGCGCAAGAGGCGGACTTACCGATGTAAGCAAAAACGTTACCAACTTTGAAATTGCTCCGGACGGCAGCCGCGCTTTGTTTGGAGCCCGCGGCGAAATATTTACAGTGCCTGCAAAAAACGGTAACACACGTAATCTTACAAATACATCGGGTGTGCACGAAAGAAGTTCAAAATGGTCGCCCGATGGGAAGTGGATTTCATTTATTTCCGATAAAACCGGAGAAACAGAAATTTTTATAATACCTCAGGACGGCAAAGGCGAAGCTGTTCAGTTAACGAAAGAAAAGGGAAGTTATAAATACCATGAGTTATGGTCGCCCGATAGTAAAAAACTTTTATGGTCATCGCGCGATCAAAAACTTTTTGTTACCGATGTGGAGTCGAAAAAAACAAAACAGATTGCCGAATCGAATGTATTTGAAATAAACGATTATTCATGGTCGCCCGACAGCAAATGGATTGCATATTCCCGACCTGAAAAAGATACTGAAGTAAAAGTTTATTTGTATTCTCTCGAAAACGATGAAACAATAGAAGCCACAGACGGATGGTATTCATCATACTCACCAGTATTCAGCGCGGATGGCAAATACTTATTTTTTGTTTCCGACAGATCGTTTTCGCCTACTTATAGTCAAACCGAATGGAACCATGCATACCGCGATATGTCTAAAATTTATTTCCTCACACTCGCAAAAGATACAAAATCTCCGTTTGAGCCGAAAAGCGACGAAGTTAAAGTTGTAAGTGAAGAGAAAAAAGAAGACAAAAAAGATGAAAAGAAAGATGAGAAAAAGGATGAAAGTAAATCTGTAAAAATTGATAAAGATGGTTTGCAGACAAGAATAGCGGTTCTGCCAATTTCAGCAGGTAACTATTTTAATCTTACTTCTGCAGGTAACAAATTATATTACATGGTTTCTTCATCATCATCCCGTAAACCAACATTGATGATGTTTGACTTAGAAGGGTTAAAAGAAAATGAACTCGGCAGCATAAACGGCTACGAAATTTCTGCCGACGGAAAAAAGATGCTTGCGGAACAGAACGGAAGCTACGGCATTATCGATTTGCCTTCATCCAAAGTTGAACTAAAAGATAAATTAGATCTTTCCGATATGACAATGAAACTCGACCGGCATGCAGAGTGGCAGCAGATATTTAATGAGGCATGGCGGCAGATGCGCGATTTCTTTTTCGACCCAAATATGCACGGTGTTGATTGGGCAGCGATGAAAGAAAAGTACGCGCCGCTTGTAAAATATGTGAACCACCGCGCAGATTTAACTTACGTTATCGGCGAAATGGTCGGCGAACTGAATATTGGTCATGCATATGTTGGCGGCGGAGATTATCCGAAACCGGAAAGAATAAATCTCGGACTTCTCGGCGCCAAACTTGAAAAAGATAAAAGTACAGGTTATTACAAAATTGTAAAAATTCTAAAAGGTGAAAACTGGGATAAATCCGAACGCTCACCTTTAACCGAAATTGGTGTAAATGTAAATGAGGGTGATTATATAATAGCGGTAAACGGAGAGGCTGTAAATAAGATGACTGATATTTATGAGTCGCTTGTTAACACTGCCGGTAAACAGGTAACTTTAACTGTTAACTCAAACCCTTCATCGGATGGCGCACACGAAACAGTTGTAATACCCATTAATAACGAACAACCGCTGTATTACAATACCTGGGTTCAGGAAAATATAGATAAAGTAAATAAAGCAACCAACGGGCAAGTTGGTTACATTCATATTCCGGATATGAGTGTTAACGGTTTAAATCAGTTTGTAAAATATTATTACCCTCAGCTTACAAAAAAAGCTTTAATAATTGATGACCGCGGAAACGGCGGCGGTAATGTTTCCCCGATGATAACCGAACGTTTACAACGCACAGCCGCTATGTTTGATATCGCGCGCAACACAGTCGCTTCCTACGATCCGGGCGGAACGCATGTAGGCCCAAAAGTGTTATTACTGGATGAATATTCGGCATCGGACGGTGATATTTTCCCCTACCGTTTCCGTCATCACAATCTCGGAAAACTTATCGGAAAGCGCTCCTGGGGTGGTGTTGTTGGCATCCGTGGTTCATTGCCTTTTGTTGACGGCGGCTCTTTAACTAAACCGGAATTCAGTCGTTATGATCTTGGAGGTAAAGAATGGATTATGGAAGGGTACGGCGTTGACCCGGATATTTATGTTGATAATGATCCGGCTAAAGAATATGCCGGTGACGACCAGCAGCTTGAAAAAGCTATTGAAGTGATATTAAAAGAGTTAAAGGAACACCCTGTTAAAGTTCCGGATGTTCCGAAATACCCTGATAAAAGTAAATAAAATTAATTACCGGTCTGACGCACCCAACAGACCGGATAATTAGCGGGCTTGCCGGTTTTCGGCAGCCCGTTTTTTATAATTATAAAACTTTTACTAAGATTATGAACCGCATGAGATGCGGCTTAACTGGTTAGGGCTAATGGCAATTGCATGAGATTGCCGCATCATTTTGTTTTGATTTTTCGAGCGCTTCTTTTCCTTCTTTGAATGCATAATAAGCAATACCGAGTGAACCTGCTGCATCAATAAAACCGATGCCTGTTAATTGATAAATTATACTTGAGAAGAATAAAATAAACGACAGATAAAAACATGTTCGTGTACAGTTAGCATCGGCAATTATAGCTGCCGAATTTAATTTTGTTCCGGTATCTAATTTCGATTTCATCAACCAGTACATTGTTGCAATTGAAATCAGAGAAACGATAATACCTACAGTGGTTGTTTCGGGATGCGATCCGGAGAAAACACTTAATATCGCGCCTAAAATCAACCCCGCGGTTAAAATGTAAAAACTTACCCCGGTTATTTTGAGCGCTGTTTTTTCAAATTTGTCACGCTTTTTTACATTAATTTCATTAAGTTTTTTCATTCTTAAAACCATGTGTAAAATGCCTGCGCCGGAAACAACTTCAACAAAACTGTCCACACCAAAACCAAACAATGCAAGCGACAGATCGGCTGCACCGAAGTATGTTGAAACAACCCCCTCGACAATGTTATAAATAATTGTAATAAAGCTTAATATTAACGCTTTGTTTAACAGTTTTTGGTTCATGAAATTTTTCTAAGTTTTGAATATTGAAAACACGGCTAATAATATACAAATATGATAGGGAAAGTATAAATGTAAAAAGCTCAAACATTTTTAAACCTTAATAAATTTGAAATTTTACTATCATTTCTTGTCATACGTTTATTCTTACCAAATATTCTCTTAATTTTACAACACTATGCAAATACAATCTCTAATTTATATAACAGGATTTATGGGAGCGGGAAAAAGCACAATCGGAGCTATCCTGGCAAATTCGCTTGGCTGGGAGTTTTACGATCTCGACAGACAGATAGAATTAAAGTATCATAAAAAAATAAGCGAAATATTTAAAGACGACGGTGAAAAAAAGTTTCGCGAAATTGAAACAGGGATGCTGATTGAAATATCAAAAAAATCATTGGCAATAGTGTCGCTCGGTGGAGGTACAATTGCGAGCAAAACAAACTTAAAAATTCTTAAATCTACCGGAACAATTGTTTATCTCCAGTCATCTCTCGAAGAGATATATAGCCGGTTAAGGTTTAAAAGAGACAGACCGATTCTTAGATTGGATGAAACCGGTGAGATAATTACAAAAGAAAATTTTGTGGAAAGGGTTAACGAACTTTTCGAAAACCGCAAACCATTTTATGAACAAGCCGATATAATAATTGATACGGACACGGCTAACGTGGGGGAAACAGTTGATAAACTTGTAAGAACAATTGAACGACAAAACAGGAAACAGCGAAATGAAAAAAGTAAAAATTAATCTTGAAAAAAGTTCTTATGATTTTATAGCCGGTACAAAAGCTATAAATACACTACCGCAATTTTTAAAAAAAAATAGCTCAAACGGCAAAGTGTTTTTTATTGTAGATGCCAATGTTGATAAATATTATGCGCAGTTAATAAACACCATAGCCGGTTTATCGGGTTTGGAATGGACATATTATATTTTGAAATCGGGGGAGTCATCAAAAAATTATAATGAGTTAAACAAAATTTACGAGTTTTTACTGAACGAAGGCGCCGACCGTAAATCAACTATTGTGGCTGTAGGCGGCGGTGTTACCGGCGACCTTGCGGGATACGCGGCTTCAACTTTTATGCGGGGGATAGGATTAATCCACATTCCAACAACGCTGCTTGCTATGGTCGACAGCTCAATCGGCGGCAAAACAGGTATAAATTTTTCATCGAAAAAAAATATGGTGGGCACTTTTTATCAGCCTGCCGGGGTTTTTGCCGACATTAATTTTTTAAAAACTCTCCCCGAACCTGAAATTTTAAGCGGAATGGGTGAGATTATTAAATACGCTTTTTTACTCGACAAAAACTTTTTTAATTTCGTAGAAAACAACATTGATAAAATATCCAATCTCGATGAAAACGTTACCGCAAAAACAGTGTACGAATGCGCTTCTATAAAGGCTGCGGTTGTAGCGGAGGACGAAAATGAAAAAAGTCTGCGGAAAATATTAAACCTCGGGCACACCTTTGCTCACGCACACGAAAGCAATCTTAACTTTAATGTAAAACATGGCGAAGCTGTAATTGCCGGGATTATTTCTGCTGTATTTCTTTCGAAGCGGTTAAAATTTATTACAGATGCACAACTTCCATTATTTTTAAACTTGCTCGGCAAAGTAAAATTGTCCGGCGGGTTTGTTGCCCCAGATAAAGAAAAAATTTACAAACTTATGCGGCACGACAAAAAAAACGCCAACGGTAAAATTAAATTTATTTTGCCAAAGGACGTTGGTGTAATGCTTATCGATATTGAGGCAGGTAAGAGGGATATTTTTTACGCGCTCGATGCCGCTTCATCATTTATTGAATTTAATTAGAGTATTTATCTTTTTTAACGAAAAAGATATGGCTAAATTTGTTTATGCTTTTTTATACTTAAAAATCCGGAGCTTTTTTTTAGATGAAAAATTTTTTGCTGTTATTGCTTTTACCCCTATACTTATTCGCACAGCCAAAACAGGAAGTCCGCGCGGTTTGGTTAACAACTGTTTATAACCTCGATTGGCCAAAAACTACCGGCGCTGCAAATCAAAAAAACGAACTTATAAATGACTTAAATAAATTTAAAGCCGCAAACATAAACACAGTCATGTTTCAGGTACGTGCACGCGGCGATTTAATGTATCCTTCCTCTATTGAACCGTGGGCAAAGGCTTTAACCGGCACCCTCGGACAAAATCCCGGTTACGATCCGCTGCAGTTTATTATTGATGAAGCTCACGCGCGTGGAATTGAAGTACACGCATGGTGGAACGTTTACAAAGTTTACGGCACAGGTACACCCCCCGGCTCGAACCCGCAGCATATTGTATTAACTCATCCGGAACTTGTAAAGCTGTACAACGGCGAGTGGTGGCTTGATCCGGGAATACCTGAAACAAAAACTTATCTGTTAAATCTTGCTATGGAGATGGTAAGAAAATATAATGTTGATGGTATTCATTTTGATTTTATTCGGTATCCAAATCCCGATTTTAATGATGACGCAACATACGCCCAATACGGTAATGGTGTAAATAAAGCTGATTGGCGCAGAAATAATATTACTCAGTTTGTTTACGCGCTTTACGATTCGGTTACAAACTTAAAGCCTATGTTTAAGGTTGGCTCTGCACCTATTGGTATTTATAAAAAACTTTCAAATTGTTTAACCGGTTTTCTCGGTTACGACCAGGTTTACCAGGACTCCCGCCGCTGGATACTCGCTAAAAAACATGATTATTTATCTCCTCAAATTTATTGGGATATAAATAGCTGTCCTCGTTACGACTCCCTTGCTATCGATTGGATAAACAACCGTTTCGGGAGACACATATATGCTGCTAACGCTGTTTATAGGCTTTACCCGAACGACGGCAACTGGGCTGTAAGTGAAATTATTGCGCAGATAGATTCGGCGCGCGGTTATGGCGGACAAGGACAAACATTTTACCGCGCTCAATCCATATTGGACAATTACAAAAATTTAACAACAACGCTGCAAACGGGCTTATATAAATATCCCGCGAACATTCCAGCCATGTCATGGAAAGATGATATTAAACCTCTCGCGCCACAAAATATTTCCTTAACAACAAGCGATTCCTTAACGTGGATTTTATCGTGGGGCAAACCTGCGCCCGCATCCGACGGCGACACAGCAGTGTATTACAATGTTTATCAGGATACCGTTACGCCGGTAAACATTTCCGATATAACAAAAATGATAAAGTTCAGAGTTGTAAATGATACTTCGGTTACAATTACTCTTTCGTCGGTACCGAACTCGAACATATTTTTTGCGGTTACGGCATATGATAAAGGATATAACGAAAGTCTGCAGGCTGAGGCGGGAATAGTCTTTACATCGGTAAAAGAACCGGTTCATCCGTTCGATTACAGTCTTGAACAAAATTATCCCAATCCATTTAATCCGTCAACAAAAATAAAATACCACATGCCCGCTGCCGGTAATGTAACAATAAAAGTTTTTGATGTGCTCGGTAAAGAAGTAACAACTTTGGTTGATGAATACAAATCTCCGGGAAGTTATGAAGTAGATTTTATAGCAAATAGTTTATCAAGTGGAATTTATTTTTTTAGATTAGTAAGCGGTGGTTTTGTTGAAACTAAAAAGATATTGCTGATAAGGTAACTCTGTTTTATTTTTTATTAAATCTCTAATCGCTATAGACTCCGAAGGAAGCAATTATTGGAACTTATTCACATAACCATTAATGAAGATTGCTTACAAAAAAGTACGGTGACTAATCTTGAGGATGCAAGAAAGCAGATTGCTGATTATATTGTACCCTAAATATTAAAAAATTTCATAGTTAAAAATTTTATTTTTTTTGCTAAAAAACATCGCTCAGAGGTTAATCATTCTGACTGATTTTTTAATTTATTACTCTTTCTCTCGAGAAGCCGATAAAATATGACAGTTAATAAAATTTCTATTAAAGAGATTAGCAGCAAATTGCATAAAATTATTACTCTCCTGGTTTTTCTTCTAGTTCCCAATTCAGTATTAATATCCCAATCCCAGGTAAAAAATATTGAGTTCCAAACTATCCGAATTGGTGATGAATTAGGCTCCAATTATGTCAGATGTATCCTTCAAGATAAGATAGGTTTTTTATGGGTTGGCACTACAAATGGGTTATACATATATGACGGGTATGAATTATCTTCCTTAAAGCATGATAGCAATAATCCTAACAGCCTTTCCATTAATTTCATTAATTGTTTAACCCAAGGTAAAGATGGAACAATTTGGATCGGTACGCAACTTGGATTGGATAGATATGACCCTAAAACTAAAATTTTTATTAATTACTATAATGATCCGAAAGACAACAATACTTTATGCAGCTCAAATATTTCAGCAATATGTGAAGATGAAGATGGAATAATCTGGATTGGTACTCCGAACGGATTAGATTTGTTTGATACCAAGAATAATAAGTTCACTCATTTTCTTCATAACGATCAAGATCCCGAAAGTATAAGCCACAACCATATAAACAGTTTATTCAAAGATAGGAATGGAAATATTTTAATAGGAACTGATAGCGGCGGATTAAATAAAATCGTTAAAATTAAAAAAACAGATAACTCTTCTAAAACTGAATATAAATTTCGAAAACTTTTTAACTCACTCGAAAACGATATAAAAGAAAAATGCAGTGCCGTTTATTCAATTTATGAAGATAAAACCGGAAATTTATGGATTGGTTTGGCTTATGGTTTTTTAAAGTATAATTCTGCTTCAAGTAATTATAAGTTTTATGATTTGAGAAAGAGCTCCCTTTATAATTCAAATGAAGTTCAGTTTACTAACCGTAAGGATTTTATTGTCAGGTCAATTGTTGAAACGAATAAAGGAATCTTCTGGCTTGCAACTATTTACGGATTATATAAATTCGAAGAAAATGATGAAAGCCTGGTTCATTTTTTAGATATCCCAAACAACTATCCGATGGTAAGCAACAACAATATTACCGATCTATTGGTTGATAAATCCGGCATATTATGGATAGGAACCAAAGGATCCGGAATAGCAAAGCTGCTGCCAAGTGACATTCAATTCACAAATATTTCATATTACAATAAAGATAAAAATAAAATCAACGTTCGGAGTATCAGGTCATTTCTTGAAGACACGACAGGAAATATTTGGGTGGGCGGCTATTTTGGAATTGATAAAATTAATAGTAAGACAGGAAAGACTACTAACTTCCTGACCAATAAATCTATTTATGCGATGTGCAACGATCCCGATAGTTCCGATATTTTCTGGATTAGTTTAGAAAACGAAGGACTTTGTAAATTCTATTCGAATACCGGTAAAATAGAAGAATTTAGAAAGGAAAAACCGGAACTAAAATCATATTCAAATATTAACTGTTTTGCATTTGACGAAAAGGGGTACCTGTGGTTTGGTGCCGAAAACGGCTTAAGCAGATTCGATAAAAAAAACGGCAGTCTTATAAATTATAAAAATATTCCCGATGATCCATTTAGTCTTAGCGATAATAATGTAAGAGCTATTTATAGGGATAAAAACGGTTACTTTTGGATTGGCACCGATGACGGTTTGAATTTATTCGATCAATCATCAAAAAAATTTATTCGCATTATGCATGAAGAGAACAATCACAAAAGCTTAAGCGAACGAACCATTTTATCCATCTTGGAGGATCAAAAAAATAATTTGTGGATTGGGACAAACGGCGGAGGTTTGAACAAACTTGATTTACATTCGCTGCCAAAAGAGATCTTTAAAGATGCCGATAATCCCGCCGGAAAGTTATTCGAGTTTACTCATTATAAAACTAAAAATGGTTTACCGGATAATACTATTTACGGCATACTTCAGGATTCAGATGGGAATCTTTGGCTAAGCACAAATAAGGGAATTTCAAGATTTAATCCGGAGAAGAAAATCTTTAGAAATTTTGATATAAAGAACGGACTTCAGGATAATGAGTTCAATAGAAATGCCTATTTTAAAAGCAAAAACGGGAAAATGTTTTTTGGAGGAGTGAAAGGGTTTAATACTTTTTACCCGAATGAAATCTCCGACTTTTCTTACACCGCACCTGTGGTTTTAACAAAATTTGAATTAGCAAATAAAATAGTTCCGGTTGGGGTTTTTGTTGACGAAAGAGTAGTACTGAATAAAAATATCTCACTTACCGATGAAATCGAATTAACATATAAAGATTATGTTTTTTCATTCGAATTTGCCGCGCTCGATTATTTTGCACCGGAAAAAATAAGATACGCTTATATGCTTGAAGGCTCGAATGATGAATGGGTTGATCTTGATAACCGTCGATCAATTACATTTTCCAATATACCTGCCGGAAATTACAATTTCAAAGTAAGAGCAACAAATAGCTCGGGCGAGTGGCAAAATCAAATTGCGTCGGTAAAGCTAATAATAGCACCTCCGTTTTGGAAGTCTAAATTTGCTTATTACTTCTACTTTCTAATTACTGTTGGATTGATTTTGGGAATTTATTATTCGGTACGAAAAAAGGAAAAGGAAAAAATAAGGTTAAGAGAATTAGAACATCAGGCAGAAATAGAAAAGGCGGCAAAAATTGAATCGGAGCTGAGAGCTGAAGGTTCAGAACTGCGGATAAAGGAAATTCTGGCTTCCAACCGCGCGCTCGAAGCTGAATATGATAAATACAAAGCAGAGGTTAGTGAAGCTGAAAAAAGTCTTGAGCTTTACAAAATGCAGACTCGTTTTTTAGAAAATGTTTCGCATGAATTCAGGACTCCGTTATCGCTTATTCTCGGACCTTTGGAAAAAATTCGTTCCGGAAAGGTTTCCGATTCCTTAAAATCACAATATGATTTAATGATGAGAAACGGTGAACGAATGCTTCAGCTTGTGAATCAGTTGCTTGATGTTTCGAAACTTCGCTCGGGAAAGGTTAAGCTGGAACTTCAGCACACGGATCTTATCAATATTGCCAAAGTTTTATTCGATTCGTTTAAATCAATTGCGAAAGAGAAAAATATAAAATTCAGTTTAGACGTTGAATTTGAAAATCTATATTTATTCGTTGATCGCGATAAAATCGAAAAGATAATAATTAATCTTCTTTCCAATGCGTTTAAATTTACTGAGCACAATGGGGAAATATTATTCTCTATAAAAACAAAAGGAGATGCGGTTGAAATTAAAGTTGCGGATTCTGGAATTGGAATAGCTGAAGAAAACATTAATAAAATATTCGACCGCTTTTATCAAGTCAGCGGACAAAACAACACGTATATTCCCGGCACCGGTATAGGACTTTCTATCGTAAAGGAAATGGTTGAGCTGCACCACGGGAAGATATTTGTGAAAAGTGAGTCGAATAAAGGAACTTGTTTTACAATTTTACTTCCGGCGGCTAAAGAGCTTGAAGAATTTGAGAAGATAACTTTGCCGGATTTGAAAATTGAAAATTTTAAGACTGATATAAAAGGAATTGAAGAATCAGAATTAACTTTGTGTAGTTCGCAAGAAAAAACAAAACCGGATGAAGCAAGGAAACACCCAAGCTTTGATATAGAATCGGCGCTCGGCGAGGAATCGCTTGATAAAGATTTTATACTAATAGTTGAGGACAGTAAAGACATGAGGCAGTATATTCGGGAATCACTCCCGGATCAATATTCCGCGCTGGAAGCTGAAAACGGTGTCGAGGGTTTTGATATTGCGGTTAATAAATTACCCAATTTAATTATCAGTGATCAGATGATGCCGGAGATGGACGGTTTAACTCTCTGTTCAAAACTTAAAAACGATGATAGAACCTGCCATATACCAATTATTATACTTAGCTCAAAAGCAGGGCAGGAAAATAAAATTAAAGGGCTGCTAAATTTAGCCGATGCGTACATTACAAAACCGTTCAACACTAACGAGTTAATTGCGCAAATTGAGAACTTGATTGAACAAAGAAAAAAGATTGTCGATAAGTACAACCGGCAGTCTCTAATTCCAACAAAGGATATGAAAATACAGCCGGCGGATAAAAAGTTTATAAACCGTGTTGTTGAAATTATCGATGCAAATGTAGCTGAGCCCGAATTAAATCTTGATACATTACGAGACGAAATGGCGCTTGGAAAAACACAATTTTATAGAAAAATTAAAGCGCTGACAGGTAAATCGCCTAATGATTTTATCCGCACAGTGAGGCTTGAAAGATCGATTCCGTTATTAAAAAATAAATTCGGCAACATTTCCGAAATTGCGTACGAAGTCGGGTTTCAAAATCCATCATATTATTCCGAATGTTTTAAAAAGCACTTTGGCATTTCTCCATCCGAATTTCTGTCCGGCAAACAATAATTAAGAACTAGAAACTCTTCTCCTTAGCTTAAAATTAATCAAAATCACCCTGTTTTTTTACAAAACTTAAAAATGGAACATCTGTTATTGAAAATGGAATGTTTCTGGTAGAAGTCTTGTAAATCCTGCCATAAATTAGTTCCTAAAATTTTGTTTTCCATCGGTTCAAATTGTAGAGACCGATCAACTATCGTTAAAATTAATATTTATCCAAAACTCATTAGGAGATTGAAGACAATGAAAAAATTATTACGATTCACTTTTAGTCTTTATTTTGTTATCAATATTTTAAGCTTACAGCTTTTATATAGTGCACCACTTGCAGGTAATGGCTGTTCTATAAATGTAAATGTATTAAGCCCAACCTCTGTAAATGCAACCTGTATAGCTAGTGCCTACTTGGCTAACACATTGGTTTCGTGCGAAATTAAATACTGGAAATTGTCTGACCCCTCGACGATAATAACTATACCAGGTGAGGGTGGTCTTAACTGGATTTCATTCACTACCACTATATCAGATTTAACTCCAAACACTAATTACGTTTTTCAAGGTGTTGGATATTTCAGCCAGGGTGGTTCACCGGTAAGCAGCACAACAAAATCTCTTAAAACACCCATCTCATGTATCTTCATTGATGGAAGCGGCTACGTTACATCTGTATCGCACGGCAATACAGATCAGCCAATCGGGTGCTTCTGGCTAAATGCTGGAGAGGGTGTTGATAACAGCAACAGTCTCAATTCCGTATCAATTAAACTGAACGGAATTAGAACCGGAGCCAGTAACTTTAAACTTTGGGAAAGTGATGATAATGCCTTTGGTGGCCATACTCAAATTGGGTCTACTATAGCCGCCGATCCTGGGGATGGGGGCATAATTAATTTTAATAGTTTTATTTCGTTATTAACCGTACCCAACAAGTGTTATTTTATTACCTGTGATTTGGAGAGTAACGCAACAGGCAGTATACAACCATTATTAATCAATAATAGTGCACTAACATTCACTAATGTAATGTTATCAAACACAATAACCAATGCGCCTTTATCAAGCACAGCCACTTTGCTTCCGGTTGAGTTGGCTTCTTTTACTGTTTTGTTGGTTGAAAATAGAGTGACCCTAAATTGGCAAACTGCAACAGAAATCAATAATTACGGGTTTGAAATTGAGAGAGATAATAGACCAGGGACAATTGGCAATAGTGCATGGGAGAAGATTGGTTTTGTAAACGGAAGCGGCAACAGCAACTCTACAAAACAATATTCTTTTGAAGATGATATTAAATCTATTCTATCTCATGCACTTGCTACTAAGATTACATTGCAATACCGCTTAAAGCAAATAGACAATGACGGTAATTATGAATATTCTGATATTGTTGAAGTTGAAGTAAATAACATGCCCACGGAGTTTTCTCTTTACCAGAATTACCCGAATCCGTTTAACCCGAGCACAACAATAAAATTTGCTTTGCCGGTAGATTCAAAAGTAGTTTTGGAAGTCTATAACACTCTCGGCGAAAAAGTTGCCGAACTTGTAAATAAAAATATGGCTGCCGGTTATCATCAAGTTCAGCTAAACGGCAGCGGGCTCGCGAGCGGCGTTTATATTTATAGAATACGAACCGGCAACGGAATTATATTTACTAAAAAACTAATGCTGTTAAAATAAAAGAAAGCCGTCCCGAAACACCGGAGCGGCTTCTATCTAAATTCGTTCATTAACTTAAAAAAAATGTTCGGATAGATTAGAAGTCTTTAAAAATAATAGACTAATTAAGTAATAATTATTTACAAAACTATAAAAGTACAATTGACATAAAAATAAGGAAAAGGTAATGAAACTCTTTATACTTGTGTTGGTCTTAACAATTTCAGGAATTAATGTTTATAGCCAAAGTTATGCCCTGCATTTCGACGGTACAGATGACTATGTTGTAATTCCGGATGACGATGCACTTGATTTAACTTCAAACTACACTATTGAGGCGTGGATAAAACCCCATGTTTTCGGTCAGATAAAAGGAATTATTTCCAAATATCATACATCGGCTTCGAACGGTTTTTATGTAAGACTTTCTTTAAATTCGCCCTACACCGGTGTAAGCATAGACGGTACTTACACACCAAATGGGGTTCTAAGCGCGGACACATGGTATCATGTAGCCGCAACAAACGAAGGGGGAAGCATCAGGAATATTTATATTAACGGTGTAAAGCAAACACTTACCGGTACTGCAACTGTTAAGAACGTAAATTCAGATCCTGTCAGAATTGCTTCAGATTATGGTGGTCGCTATTTCAATGGAACTATTGATGAAATAAGGATTTGGAATTATGTTCGTACGCAGCAACAAATAACTGAGAATAAGGATATTGAACTAAGCGGCAATGGAGCAGGTTTAGTTGCCTATTATAAGATGAACGAAGGCATTGGAACAGTTTTAAATGATAATCAGACAGCAGGGCTGCATGATGGCACATTAACTAATGGTCCAGTGTGGGTAGCCGGAAAGACCCTTGGTGCATTACCCGTAGAACTAACTTCCTTTAACGGAGTTGCATCGGCTCAGAAAGTAAATCTAAATTGGCAAACTGCCACGGAAGTGAATAATTACGGGTTTGAAATAGAACGTTCAACTGTAGGGACAAGTCGCGACTTGTCCCTACAATGGGAAAAGATTGGATTTATTGAAGGAAGTGGAAATTCAAATAGTCCAAAAGAATACTCGTTTACTGATGGAACAGCTCCAAGTGGAACAGTTCAATACAGATTAAAACAAATCGATACTGATGGTAAATTTGAATATTCTGATATTGTAGAAGTTGAAGTAAATAACATACTCACGGAGTTTGCTCTTTTCCAGAACTACCCGAATCCGTTCAACCCAAACACGACAATAAAGTTTGCTTTGCCGTTAGATTCAAAAGTAGTTTTGGAAGTCTATACCACTCTCGGCGAAAGAGTAGCTGAACTTGTAAATAAAGATATGGCTGCCGGTTATCATCTGGTCCAGCTAAACGGCAGCGGACTTGCGAGTGGAACATACTTTTACATATTGAAGAGCGGAAAATACATGGAAACCAAAAAGATGGTTTTGATTAGGTAGCACCTTAACACTAAAGTTCATGTAATCCGCCAGAGGCGGATTGGCAGAATATTAACGAGACAAATAAAACGATAGAATGGCTGAATGATCCGTTAGCTAACGGATGAACGGATGAATGTTTTTCATACAATCCGTTAGCTAACGGACAACCATTCAATCATTCTAATGTGATAATTTGGTTCTGCTTGTCCCACCCCGTGGGGGCTCTACCTGGTTAGGCTTTATAAAAATAAGTGCGGCATTTTCCCGTCGCACTTATAATATTAACTCACCTTGAGCAAGAAACAGTTAATCAAATGTAAATCGAAGCTTCGATAAATTAAATAATTTTTATCCGTTAACTAATCCGTTTCCGTTGGATGACGGATACTACAAGTTTTACATAAGGTGACTTACTAAGCATAAAAATGAAAATCGCATTACCGTTTTTTAAAAAATACTGATTGGAATAATAGAATAAAAAAGCGGCAAGGAACTAAATGGAGTAACTCACTAAAAGCCTGGCATTTACCGGATACACTTTTTAGAAGCTGGTACGGATATCAGATATATACAAGAATTGCTTGGACAAAAACCACAGGGTTTTATACACACGTATCTACTAAAAGTTTACAAAAAATTAAATCTTCCTTTGATGGTCTATAATAATTTTTTAACTTTATGCAAAAAAATATATACAACCATTTATGGCACAAAGCCAGCAAAATTTTGTTGTATATCTGCATGCTTATGGCTGGTATAGGTAAGTTATGGGCAAATTCAACAATCATATAAAGTAGTTGTTTATTATATTGCACGAGATAAATTAATGGTCAATTTAATTCTTAAAGAAAATGATATGCCAATATTTATGGATCGCCACGATGTTTCTGAATCTGTTACTGCCGAAATAGTTGCACAAATACACCTGGAAGATTTAAAAATACAGCATAAATATAATTGCAAGGGATTAACATATTGGTTTGATGATGCCCGGAAAACTGCTTTTTGTTTGATTGAAGCACCCGATAGAAATGCTATTATTCAGATGCATGACCATGCACATGGCAACGTGCCTCACCAAATTATTGAAGTTAATAAAACAATTGTTGAATCGTTTTTAGGCAGGATAGAAGATCCTGAAAAAGCACAGAATACAAATCTAAATATTATTAACGAGCCAGCCTTTAGAACAATAATGATGATTTCTATTGAGAATCATTCTTTTAAAAATTTCGATCCTTTTTCTATTATTGCAAATGTGCAGCAAATTTACAAACACATACATGCAATTCTAAAATCGTTTAATGGAAATATTGTTCAGCAAAATGAGGATGGTTGTTTAGTCTCTTTTCGAACAGTTACTGAAGCAGTTTTATGTGCTTTAAATATTCATGAAAATTATAGAATTCTCAGTACCAAATATCAAATTGCTTTTACAGAATTATCTATCGGATTGCATGCCGGAATACCGGTAACAGATAAAAAATCAATATTTGAAGATACTATTAAATTGGCTCAGCGAATGTGTTTTATTTCTGCTGCTGAGATTGTTATTTCAACTGAAGTACAGCAATTGTTTGATAGCGAGAATGTTGGCGAAGTTTTGAGTGTAACCCATTTACACACGCTAACACCAGATGAAGAAAAATTTCTTAATGGTTTAATGGAGTTCACTGAAAAAGAGTGGCAAAATTCCGAATTGAAAGTGGATGATTTCGAGAAAAATACGGGTGTTAGCAAATCAAAACTCTATCGGGAGATGATTCGGTTAACCGGGAAATCCCCGAGTGTTTTTCTACTTCATTTCAGGCTGCGGAAATCATTACAAATGTTACAAAAACAAAAGGGGAATATATCTGAAGTTGCTTTCGAGTCAGGGTTTAACAGCCCTTCATATTATGCAAAATGCTTCCGTAAAAAATATGGAATTATGCCTTCAGAATTTGTGCAGCAATAAATCTTTAATATTTCATTTCGAATTCAATTCTTTTTCTGAACCAAATGTGCTTGCAGAAGAACCAAACGTGCTATTGAATGTAAATTTATCACCGTAATTTTAATGTGTAATATTTATATTTAATAGGATTATAATGAAAAAGAAATTCGCATTCTTATTTGCATTTTTAACAATGAACATCATGTTAAGTGCACAAACCATGCCCGCAGAAACTAAAACACTTTTCGAAAGATTGGGTGGAACACCTGGTATAACAGCCATTGTTGACGATGTAATTGAAGCGCACATGAACAATCCAGCCATTAATGCACGTTTTAAACCTTACCAGAATCAACCGGAACGATTTGCAAAAATCAGACAACACACCATCGAATTTTTTAGCGCCGGAAGCGGGGCTCCAGTTAAATACAAAGGTAGGGATATGCCGACCACCCATCAGGGGATGAACATTAGCGCAGCAGAATATATGCATGTAGTAGACGATATTATGGGAGTTTTGGAAAAACATAATATTGACGAGGAGTCTAAAAAAGATGTGCTGTACATTCTCTGGTCGTTAAGACAGACAATAATGTCTAAATAATTTAAAACAGAAGGATTAAAAATGAAAATTGCAAAAGAAAACATCGAAGTAAAAATGGAAATTCCAGGTGCTGTTATCCGTCAGAAAACAGAATTCGGTGACGCATCCGGATTAGGTAAAATTAGCGGTGAGTATTTCAGCCTTTCCGCTGGAGTAGATACCACCCCGCTTTTTGTGGGACTTGAAGGAAACTTATGCCAAAGTCCGCATTGGGGTTATGTTCTGAAAGGTGAACTTACAACCACCGATGCTGAAGGCGTTCAGGAAACCGTAACCGCTAATGATATGTTTTACTGGCCAGCGGGACATAATGTAAAAGTCAATGCTGATGCGGAGATAATCATGTTCAGTCCTCAGCATGAACACAGCAATGTAATTAATCATATGATTGAGAAGACCAAGGGCTAAGATTATCACCGAAAGACAGTGAGTCTTGGTAGTCTTTTTTTTTGTAAACATATTAACCAATGAGATTGATGGATTAAGAACTTAAATCCTGAGTTTATCTCAATTAGATTCCATCTTTATTTTATAAAATAAAGATGGAATCTTTTTTTATAAATAACTGTGCTTTAATAACGTGTATTAAATGTAAGAAACTCGAAATATTTGATAACTTTTGAGTTAGCATTGCAAAATTAAAAGTCAAATCATTTTTTGCGAACACTATTTCATTGATTTCTATTTGGAGCAGACTGAAAAAGCACAAGAAAAAATTGAGTACGGTATTAAAATTTTAAGAACTATTCAAAAGGTTCTGAAAAAATTCATGAACCATATTACGGGAACAGACGGACTTTGCAAAATACGAATTGAATTTGAAAGTAATATTTACAGAATTTTTTGCTGTTTTGACAAAGGCAATTTAGTAATTCTGTTTAACGGCTCTCAAAAAACGCCCAAAAAAGGAGATTGATTTGGCTCTGAAAAGCGAGATAATTTTGAAGAAAAAGCACCATAATTTGTAATTAGCGAAATGTTGAAAGAAGCACGCAAAGAAGCGAATATGACACAAGAACAACTTGCTGAAAAAGTTGGAACTAAAAAAGTTATATCTCTCGACTTGAAAATGGAAAATGCGTCATTCAACCTTCGACACTTTACAGAATTTTTGAGTTTGGATCTGGAAAACGAGTAAATTTAATCTTCGGGTAAGAACATCTGCCACTAACAGCACCTACACAAAAGTAGCGGTTCAGTGGTTAAATCAAGCTTCGTGCCTCAATCAAATTTTGTGGTATATTGAAAGTGAAGCGCTTCTAAATCGCCGCCTTCGGGTAGCTGCCAAACCGTTAGTAGTAATTGTAAAAAACCACAACCGCCTGACAAACAAGAACATTTGGAGAATGAAGCGGTTTTAATTGACTTACAAGAACTTTCCAAAACTCTCAACACTGTTGAGAGCAATTAGTTGGACTCACAACCTGGCAATATTTTTAAGGTTAAGACCGTTGAAGAAAGAGAATTTTATCTAAAACTTGCCAAACAAGGAAATTACAGCTTCAGAGAACTCGACCGACAAATATCCGCTTACAATTTTAGAAAAACAATAACTCACTTTTACTTCATAATCTTTTTAAAATGAGATAAAGAATAGAAAAAAACGATTTCCCTAGTTCTTGTTGCCGGATGAATAATAGATTCATATCGCAAAACATCAACCAGAAAAAAACAATAAGAATTACTATTTTTAAATAAATTATAGTAATGTTGCATATATTAAAAACCAGTTTTGCTTAACCCGGTTTCTGTTTCCTCTTTACTTTGAAGAGAAAAATTATGCAAAGAATTATTTTCTTACTTATCATACTACTAAATACAGTTTCGTTTTATCCGCAAAATAATTTTATGCGATCTTTGAATATTAAAGACGGGCTTTCTCAAAATTTTATTTTTACTTTTCTTCAGGATTCAAAAGGATATATATGGATAGGCACGCAGGACGGATTAAACAGGTTTGACGGGTATAGTTTTATAAACTTCAAGAATGATGTTCGAAATGTCAATTCACTAAACGGCAATGTTGTAAAAAGTTTATACGAATATAAAAACATTTTATGGATCGGCACAGGCAACGGTATAAGCCGGTATAATCTTGAAACCGGTCTGTTTGAAAATGATAAACTGCCAGTTGAGATGTTCACTACTTTAAGAAACAAACACGTTACTTCATTATTATGTTTGAATGATACCTTGTGGATCGGAACGCGTGCAGGAATTTATCAACTGAATCTTATTACGAATAAATTTTATAAGGCACATGAATTATACGGGTCGCTGCAACTGCATGGTAAATATATTTTGCAATTATTCAAAGACAGCCGCAGTAACATCTGGATCGGTACAAGCGGCGATGGTTGTTACATGTTTAACCGTAGTAAGAATGAATTAAAAAAAGTAAGGATAAATGTAAATGCAAGTGCAGGCATTTTTTCATTTGCCGAAACCGAAGATAAAGAAATACTGATCGGCACTTCTACTGAAGGAATATTTATTTATAAAGATGAGCGGCAGGATCTAATTCATCTTGATCCTGCTGAATTAAATTATCATCCATATGTTTATCAAATTATTAAATTGAAAGGCAGCGAGTTTATACTTACAACATCGGGGGGAGTTTATAAATATTTTTCAAAGCAAAAAAAGTTTACTAAAGTTTGGAAAAAAAATGATAGAGGTATTCCTCGGGCTATATTAGTCGATCGTTCGGGACTGCTGTGGATAGGCACAGAAGGAAGGGGAATATTTCAGCAGGCTGTTTATCCGAAAAAGTTTAATACATACAAGACAACAACCGAACCGGCGCTTACATTTTCGAGTGTGCGCTGTTTTTTAATAGATAATAAAAACAGGCTGTGGATTGGCGGACATACATCTGTAAACATTGCTGATTATAAAGAGGGAGTTATTTCATATTTTAAAAATATAAATGCTCTTGACCGTTTAAATATTTATTCGATACTTCAAGATCCCGTTGAGGAAGATCTATTCTGGATAGGAACAGAAGGAACCGGGTTATTATTGTACAACGTAAAAAATGGAAGTGTTAGCAGACCCTTTAATAAATATTTTGATGAAAAAATACTTACCACATTTAATGAAGTGTATTCTATCATCAAAAACAGGAATGGCAAAATATATTTCGGCACAGACAAAAGCCTGATTGAATACGTCCCTGAGGATAAAACCGTAAAAGAATTTATACATAATAAAAAAGATGCCTCATCAATTATAGATAGAAAATATAAATCGCTCTTTGAAGATGTTGAGGGAAACATCTGGATTGGCAGCGACCGGGACGGGTTCTCTGTTTTACATCCACTCACGGGCAGAATAAAATCATTCCATGCAGATGAAAAATTAAACTCACTAAGTTCGAATAGAATAAATTGTTTTTGTCAGGATAATAAAGGCACCATGTGGATAGGCACCGAAAACGGTTTGAACAAATTTAACCGGCGCTCAAATACTTTCGAAACATTTAATATTAAGAATGGGTTTGCCAACGATTATATTTACGGCATACTTGCAGATGATAAAAATAATCTCTGGCTGAGTACTAATAAAGGTTTAATAAAATATAATTCAGACACAGAAGAAGCAGTTAACTTTGGCGTTGATTTCGGACTGCAATCGGATGAATTTAACACGTGTGCATATTATAAAAGTCCCGCCGATGAATTCTTCTTCGGAGGTATCGAAGGATATACATCTTTTTATCCGGACGATATTATAACAAACGATTTCAGACCTGATGTTATAATTGCCGGTTTCAAAAAAAACAATGAAGAGTTTTCAACCGGTAGAAATATTTCTTATTTACAAGAAGTTGAATTAACGCAGGCGGATGTGTTTTTTTCGTTTGAGTTTTTTTCTACAGATTATCTGCATCCGCAAAGAACACAATACAAGTACATGCTGCATGGTTTTAGTGACAACTGGATACATGCTGATGCATCAACAAGAACAGCATCATTTACCAATATAGACCCGGGCAGTTATACTTTAAGAATAACCGCGGCTAACAGCGACGGTAGATGGTCGGATAAAGAAACTGTATTAAAAATTATTATACATCCGGCGTATTATAATACCTGGTGGTTTAGAATAATTTCCGCCGGTATGGTTATTCTTGTAGTGTTACTGATATTCCGCTCACGAATTAACCGGCTGAAACAGGAAAAAGAAATCCAGCGCGATCTTACAAATCAGTTAATCAATTCGCACGAAGAGGAAAGGAAAAAAATTTCATCCGAACTTCATGACGATCTCGGACAAAATTTATTGGTTGTAAAAAATAAACTTTTACTCAGCCGCCGAGATAAAAATTATGAAGATCGGGTAAACGGTGTTATAGATATTCTCGATACATCCATCAGGGATATTAGTAATATTTCTCATTTGCTTCATCCATCTGAACTTGAAGCGCTCGGGCTGACTCAAGCAATTGAATCGATGGAATACAGGATTGAATCCGCAACTAACTTGATAATTGAGAACAATCTTGATTCACTTGATGAATATTTTTCTGAAGAAGAAAAGATAAATGTTTTTAGAATATTACAAGAGGCGTTGAACAATATAATTAAACATGCGGAAGCTTCAACCGTAAAATTAGAAAGTATTATCGAACAGAAGTATCTTATTTTAAAGATAAAAGATAACGGGCGGGGTTTTAATAATTCGAATAAAAATATAAAACAGGAACGACCGCATCTCGGTATAAAAGGTATGAAAGAAAGAGCGTGGATGTTAAATGCAGAGATGAAGATAATCTCCGAAATTAATAAAGGAACCACCATCATAATTCAATTAAAAAACAGAAGCCGGAAGTATGCAGCAGAATAAAATAAAAATACTAATTGCAGACGATCACCCGCTGTTTAGAACAGGCGTTAAACAAGCATTAACATCTTTAAATTACTTGGAGTTCTACGAAGCTGAAAATGGAATTGATGCAATCGGTATTATACGCGGGATAAAACCGGATGTTGCAGTTATCGATCTGCGGATGCCAGGTAAAACAGGGCTGGAAATTTTATCGGAGTTATATGAGGAACCCGAACCGACCAAAATATTACTTTTAACAATGCACGAAAACATTACATATTTTTACCAGGCTGTTTCATCAGGCGCTAAAGGTTATCTTTTAAAAGAAACTGCGGTGGATGAGTTAACCGAAGCAGTAGTGAAAGTTTTAAATGGTGAAACATACATCAGTATAAGACTTTCAGAAATTATAAAGAGTGGAAAAAAAGACAGGTATTTAAACAAAGTATTATTAGAATCAATAAATTCATTGACCAAAACAGAACGAGCCGTAATGAACCTAATTGCGGAGTGGAAAACAAACTGCGAAATTGCTGAAGCATTATTTATAAGTGATAGGACAGCAGGTAATCACCGTACTAACATCTCGGTAAAACTGAATCTTCACGGCAAACATGGTTTAATAAAATTTGCGATCGAAAATAAAGATCTTTTCTGAACATCAGAATTAACAATCACTTCTATTCAAATCCCAACTAACTTCTTTTTCAAAAAATGAGTTCTGAAACTCATTTATTCTTCAAACCAACTCAATATTTTTACAATAAAGAAACATGTGAACCCGATGCGAATTATGATTGTAGATGATAATGCTTTAATGAGAAAAGAAATCATTAACACGGTTGTGGAAAAAAATGATGTAGTAATGGAATGTGTTGACGGTGAAACTGCGGTAACAGCCAGTACTCAGTTTTGTCCCGACTGGATATTGATGGATATCCGGATGGGGAAAAAAAACGGATTGAGTGCGGCATCTGAAATAAAAAAACTAATGCCGCAGGTGCATGTGGCAATATTAACAAGCTACGATAATTTTCAGTACCGGCAAAAAGCAGAAGCCTGCGGTGTTGAATTTTACTTTCTAAAAAACAATATGCTTGAAATAAGAAAACTACTGAATGAGCGCGCCCTGTATGATTAAAAAATCATTCTTAAATAAGATTACAGTAAGTGTAAAAATTCAAAATTAATTTCTAATAACAAGGAGCTGTTATGTTCAAAAATAATTTCTATTCGTTTAAATTGAAGAATACGTTTCCGGCATGGAGAGCAGTCAAACTATTCCTCATGGTTTTATTGATTGCGGTTTTTGATGGGGGATGTAAAAAAAGTCCAACCGAACCTGAACCTGACCCGATAACAACAGAAAAAGGAGTTGAGAATCTTGGCTGTGGTTATGATGTATTTGAGAAATATGCGGATGTATCTATAGTAAAAGCGCGTCTGCTCGATTTAGATAAACTTGCCGAAGCAAATCTTATTGAGAAAAAGACAATTGAAAAAAGCGTATTTACAACTTCATCGGGAACAACAGTTAGTGAGTATGCAACGAGTCTGCAGGTTCAGGCAGAGCTTACCGGCAGTTATATGTTCTTTAGCGGCGCCGTGAGAGCAAGCTTTTCGCAGAACCGGTACAGTCAGCATGAATATTCTTACGCAACCGTACATAGTATAATTCAAAAATTATCTTTTCGTATACCGATTGATGTTTCTGTTTCTGAAATTAAAAATTATTTAACTGAAACAGCAGGTTCTAAATTAAATGATGCGTCGGTCAGCCCGGCAACAATATTTCAAACATACGGCACACACTGTATGGTGGGGATAATAGTCGGCGGAAGATTAGATTATAATATATCTGCAAAAAGTTCCGACGTAACCGGCGGTAAGTCTGTCGGCGCTTATGCAAATTATGGATTCAAATCTAAATTTTCATCAGCTTCAATTACAACCGAAACTATTTCAGAGGCGCAGTGGGGTACATTCAGCAACAGCAAAGAAGAGCGGCTCGAAACATACGGCGGTTTGAGCGAGTACGGACAGAACATAATAAACGATGGTGATTATAATAACTGGATACAAAGTATAAATGATAACCCGGTGTTCTGCGAGTTTGCATCAAATAATTCTTTATTGCCCATCTGGGAATTATGCAGCTCTGAAACAAGAAAAACTGAAATTAGAGATGCCTATGCTACATGGGCAAACGATAAAAAAATTTCTCAGACTTCCACACCGCATTCGTGCATCATCGATTTGCAAGTAAAAACCTCGAACAACTGGAGCAGTTTAGCCGATGTTATAAACGAAAATGGTTTGACATATTATAAACTTGGTATGGATTGTAACCAGGGTGCGGGCGGTGATTATATTGCCATCTATTACGCGTTAGGGCTCGATGACGGTACAACTTCTAATACCCCGATCAGCAGCATTAAATTCCAGGATGAAGATGCCGGAGAAAGTGTTCCTTCCGGTTACACAAAAATTAATGTTGATTTGAATAAAGGCGCGAGCGGCGATTTTATTTATCTCTGTTACAAACGTGGCTCAACCGATCCGATTAGAGGAATAAAGCTGAGAAATGAAAATACTTCGAGCGATATAATTTCGAAAGATGTAAAAGCCGGCGCGGTATTTTTTGATATAATGATGCAAAGCAATAACAATATAAAACAGGACTTAAATAGAGGAGCCGGCGGCGATTATATTTTTATGAGTTATAGTAACGATTATATCGATTGAAAAAAATTAAAAAGATGAATTCGAAAATGCGCATTGCGTTTGTTACAAGTTGCGATAACTTTTCATACAGACAAAAAGCCAAATCAATTGGAATTGAGTTTTACTTTCTCAAAAATGATCTGTTATCCATTCGTCAAACTCTTGAAAATATTAAACATTCTAACGAGGCATAAAATGAAAAGGTTAATCCTGGTTGTCTTCTTCTTTTTATTTATTCAAAATCTATTTGCACAAACAACTTATTTTGTTAAAACAGACGGTAATGATGCAAACAATGGCTTAAGCTGGGCAACTGCGAAAGCTTCAATTCAGGGAGCTTATGATGCCTCTTCTCCCGATGATGTTATACTTGTTAAATATGGAACATATAATCTATCAGATATAATTAATATAGACAGTGACAGGAAAATTACATCTGATGATGGAAATGGAAGTTTATGGATTGATGCCGATTATGATTATTCACAATGTATTCTAGATGGATCATCATCTGCAAGCAACAAGATTATGCAGATGGATTACGTCCCCGTTACAAATAACTGTATCATTAGAGGTTTTACATTTACCAATGCGGGTCATTCCGCTGCAGACTGTGCTCTGGGAGTTTGGAGCTGCGATCCGATTATTGAATATTGTTATTTCTACAATAATAATGGAGAAGGAATATTTGCCAATACTTCAAGTATTATTGTAAGGAGTTGCAAGTTTGAAGCTAATTCAAACAATGGTATTCGTTCATCGCAGGGAGAAAGTACAGATACTACTCATTTTGTCAATAACCTTGTAGTAAATTCAAATACCGGGTGCTATTCAACTGCAGCAACCTTTCATTGCTACAATAGTACTTTTATTAATTGTGAGGGGGCATTCACTATTACTGGTTCCAGCACTTTTAGAGCGACAAATGTAATTGTTGCATACGGGAATTGGATTACTTACAATAATTCCAATGAAAATAATGCAGTAGCATTTAGACATTGTAATTTTTTTAATAATGGACAAAACACTTATTACGGGACCGGATATATTAGTAAAACTAACGTAACTTATGATGATCCCAAATTTATAGGCAGCGGGGATAATCCATATGCGCTTACTGCAAATTCGCCATGTTTGAATGTGGGATTCGGATTAATAACTGATGATATCGGCGCTTATGACATTCTGGGAAACAACAGGTTTTATAATACTATAGAAGATATAGGGGCTTACGAATTTCAGGGAGAGCCTGCAACTTATATTACATATAAATTACCTGCAGATGACGTAAAGTTCTCAAATACCTCATTGACGAAAATTTATTTTAGTTTCAATCGGAAAATAATCCCTGCCGGGGGGAACATCAGTTTGTATCGGGAAAATGGTTCTCTTATTAAAAGTATTGCTAGTAATAGTGCTGATGTTACAATTAATATAAAAGATGTAACAGTTCAAGTAAATGAATCTCTTTCACTCAACACTAATTATTACGTAACTATTGCTGCTGATGCCTTTGAAGATAATGTAGGGAAAAATTTTGCAGGAATAAGCAACAGCGCCGATTGGAATTTTTCCGTTGGCGAAACCGATATCTCTCACGGTAATTGTTTAAGTTTTGACGGTATAGATGACTATGTCAATTTGGGAAAATCATCCGTTTTCAGACCGGGTATGATTTCGATAGAAATGTGGGTCTATTTTGATAATTGGGATATAACCGGTACAGAAAAACTCATTAGTAATACCGAATTGGAAAATGGTCATGATGGCGGTTATAATTTGCAAAATAATGAAGGTACAATAAAATTTGCAGTTTCCCACAGCTATGGCTATAGGATTGTCAGCTTTGATGCTTCGGCTTTAACCGGATGGCATCATATAACCGGTACAACTGATGATGACCTGGTAAAAATCTATTTGGATGGAGAATTAAAAGACACTTATGACAACTGGTATGTTGAACCCATTACCTATGAGATTGCAAATGCACTTATCCTGGGGGCTGAGGCTGGAGTCGATAATACTCCTACCGATTCATATTTTTCCGGTAAGATGGATGAAATCCACATATGGAAGTCATGCAGAACCCAACAGGAAATAAGAGATAATATGTTCAAAACATTATCCGGTACTGAGAGCAATCTCATTGCATATTTTCAATGTAATGGTTCAACCGGAACTGTTTTATCAGATAGGGCAAACGGCAGAGGCGGATTGCTTAATAATATGACCGATAATGCCTGGGCGGAATCAGGCGCACCGGTATCGGGAGGGATTTGTATTTATCAGACAATTGAAAATGGATTTACAGGTAGTATAGATCTTTCATCAATTGACATGATGGTGGATGTAAACAGCAAATCGGAAACAACTAATTACATAATTACCAAGCATGAAAACGCACCTAATTCAAATCCGGCAAATGTAACCAGAACTTACGATAGACAATATTGGCTAATCCATCAATTCGGAACCGGTTCATACAACATCGATATTACATTTACAATTGAAGAAGAAGTAACAGAAGTAATGGAAGATACTCCGGAGGCAGTAAAACTATATTTTAGACCAACCTCTTCGGGGGACTGGACGTTTGTTAAATCAGCTACTTATTGTGATGCTGCTGCTAATAACATCCATTTTGATAATATAACGCAAACAGGGCAGTTTGTAATTTGCAGGTTTGCCGGCGCAGCAGAGAGTGTTGCCGGAAATATGTTAAAGTTTGATGGAACGAATGATTATCTTGCCGGATATGGACTTCCTCATGAATTCAGCGAAATAACATTAGAAGCCTGGGTATATCCTAATTCTCTTACTGTAGAAATTCAACGGTTTATTTCTTTAAAAAATGAAATTGCTGTATTAAGATATGACGGGTCAAGCTTAGGCGGTCCGGGACAAATCCATTTTTACATAAAAACAAACGGCACACTTAAAAGTCTTCGAACATCGGATGTTCTAAGAACCGGGGAGTGGCAGCATGTTGCAGGAACCTGGGATGGAACAACAATGAAAATATACCGCAACGGTGAATTATTGACCAGCAGTTCCCCCGGCGGTACGTTAGATGACGGCACCGGTGAATTCAATATTAGCAATCCAAGTGAATCAGTCGATGGATTTATTGAAGAGATACGAATCCATAGTAAAGCCCTTTCTGACCAGGAAATACGCGAAGGAATGCACATAACCTATACCGGTTACGAAGAAAGTCTTACTGCTTATTGGCAAATGAATGATGACCCGGGTTCAACTTTTGCTACAGAAGTTACAGGCGGCTATCATGGTGATTTATATAATATGGATATAAACAACGATTGGTATCCTTCAACAGCACCGGTAGGTGGCGGTACAAGCAATACTCAAACAGAGGCTTCGGGAATAATTGGTTTTACGGGGACAAATGTGACGATGAATTATGACACTCACAACAGCGCTTCGGTTACTGTAACAAAAATAAATAATGCCCCCAACATAACTCCCGGTGATGTCGATGCTGTTTTTGATAATCAATACTGGGTAATTAACCGTTTTGGAACGGGAGCTTTTAATGTTGACCTTACATTTACTTTATCCGGGGGATTAACCGCATCCGATGAAGCAAATCCGCTGATGATAAAATTATACACACGTGAAAGCGGCAGCGATGGAGACTGGACGTTTTTAAAGAGAGCAAGTTCGGTAAATGCTTCAACCGGTGAAGTTACATTTAATGATATCAGTTCATTCAGTCAGTTTATAATAGTTAGAAAATTTGATGTTCCCGCAATCTCCACTAATGATATAACCGGAATAAATACTTCCTCGGCAATTAGCGGAGGAAGTAATGTTGAAGCTTATGGGACAGACATAACCGGAAAAGGTGTCTGCTGGAGTACGAGTACAAATCCAACAATTGCAGATGCACATACTTCTGATGGAACAGGCTTGGACGAATTTGAAAGCAGCATTTCAGGATTAAGTAAAAACACCCGTTACTACATCCGCGCTTATGCTACAAATTCTACCGGAACAGCTTATGGCGAAGAAAAGAATTTTAACACTCCAAATCAACTATATAACATGCTCGATTTTGACGGAGCTAATGATTATGTAAGTACGCCAATTACTCTTCCTAACCAGGGAACAATTGAGTTTTGGTTTAAAGTCGATGATATTAATACGGGATATTTGTGGACGACAACTGCAAACCATTGGTATACTCAGCTTGCGAATGGAAACCTTTACGCATGGATTAGTGGTGAAACGGGAGGCGAAGCATTAATTAAATCTTTAAGTGCAAACACATGGTATCATTGTGCAATCACATGGCTTAAAGCTGGTATTTCTGTCACTGTCCAATTGTTTATTAATGGAACTCTTGCTGATTTTACTTCAATCCCAAATTCATGGGGGGAACCTGGTAGTACTTTGACTATTGGAAAAAAGACTTCATATTTTAACGGTAAGATTGATGAATTCAGAATATGGAATACAGTCAGAACAGAAACTCAAATACGTGATAATATGCACAAATTCATTTCGCCTGCATCTGATAATCTTATGTGCTATTATAACTTTGATAATAGTTCAGGCAGCAGTATTTCAGACGGTACTTCCGGCGGATATAATGGAACTTTAAATAATATGTTAAATACAAACTGGCTAACGTCAACGGCTCCAATCGGAGTTTATGGTACGTATGTTAGAAACACAACTCAAACCTCGACAGGGCAAACCGGCAAAACAATTTCCGCCACAATTTCATCCGGCGGTGATGATACAAACTACCTTGGAATTTATACTTACGGCGATGGAGACGCTTCTATTGATGTAGAGACTTTTCCCGACGGAATAACACAACGAACTAATTTTATTTGGGGAGTAAGAGAGTTTGGCAGTTGTACGGCTGATCTTGTTTTCGATTACTCGGGGATTGTTGGAGCTACTACAAATGAATCATCGCTTAAATTAATGAAACGATCCAATGCTTCAAGCGCATGGACGGATGTTACCGGTTCAGCTATACAAAACACAGACAATCATACATTCACAATGAGCGGAATTACTTCTTTCAGCGAATTTTCAATTGGCGACGGTGGAACAAATCCGCTTCCGGTTGAACTGAGCTCTTTTACAGCAAATGTGGTTGAAAGAATTGTAAAGCTTACTTGGAAAACCGCAACGGAAGTAAATAACTATGGCTTTGAGATAGAACGTGCAATTAAAAATTCTAAATTAAAAATGAAAAATTGGGAAGCTCTTGGTTTTGTTGATGGGGCGGGCAATTCTAATTCCACTAAAGAATATTCTTTTACAGATGAGAACATTGGTAACGGAAAATATATTTATAGATTAAAACAAATTGATAACGACGGCGGCATTGAGTACTCAAACGAAGTAGAAATTGATGTTGATGTTATTAAAGAATTTGCTCTCTATCAGAATTATCCCAATCCGTTTAATCCGGTAACAAAAATAACTTTTGCAATTCCTATAAAAGCAAAAGTAAATTTAGCTGTGTACGATATACTCGGCAGACAGATTGCAACACTTGCCGATGACTACAAAGAACCCGGCAGATACGAATACACATTCGACGCCTCATCCTTCGCAAGCGGCGTTTACGTTTACCGGCTGACAAAGGATAACTTTGTTGTTTCAAAGAAGATGCTTTATTTAAAATAAGACCGGTAAAAAATTGAAAATGTAAATAAAAGGATTTTCAAAAACTGATGATTAATGTCAGCTTGGAGAAAAATAAATTAGCAATAGTTACAGCAGGAGTAAGCACTAAGCTTACTCCCGCTTAAATAGTTATTAAAGAATAAACTTACTCAAATCTCTGTTCTTCACAATCTTGTCCAATTTATCGTGAACCATTTTTGCATTCACCACAATTTTATCTTTCGGCAGTTTGTCGGGTGCGTCGAATAATATCTCATCAAGAAGAGTTGTTAAAATTGTATGCAGCCTTCGCGCGCCGATATTTTCTACCTGCTCATTAACTTCGGTAGCAACCTTTGCAATTTCTTTTATCCCGTCTTTTGTAAACTGAAGGACAACACCTTCGGTTTCGAGAAGCGCAGTGTATTGTTTTAGTAACGCATTTTGGGGCGCGGTTAAAATTTGTATAAAATCACTTTCGGTTAAACTTTTTAGTTCTACGCGTATCGGGAAACGTCCCTGAAGTTCCGGGATAAGATCGGATGGTTTTGCAACGTGAAAAGCTCCGGCAGCAATAAATAAAATATGATCTGTTCTTACAATGCCATACTTTGTATTTACGTTTGAACCTTCAACAATCGGTAGTAAATCGCGCTGCACACCTTCGCGCGAAACATCGGGTCCGTGCGATTTTCCGCCGCCGGCAACTTTATCAATCTCGTCAATAAATATAATACCCGAATTTTCAACCCGCTGTATAGCTTCCTTCTGCACTGTATCCATATCAATTAATTTTTGCGCTTCTTCCACTGCAAAAATTTGCCGCGCTTCCGATATTGAAGTTTTTCTTTTTTTCTTTTTCTTCGGCATTAAATTGCCAAGCATATCCTGTATGTTGATTCCCATATCATCCATACCGAGCGGACCCAAAATTTGCATACCAACCGAAGGCGCTGACTGAGTGTCAAACTCAATCATCTTTTCGTTTAGCTCACCGCGTTTTAATTTTGCTTTCATCCACTCGCGTGTTTTTTGATTTTGATATGCTTCACTTTCAGTATTCTGCGTTTCGCCATCCTCGGCAGGAACTTGAACAGCCTGACTTTTAACCGGCGGAATTAGAAGATCGAGAATTTTATCGTCAGCCATTTCCTCGGCTTTAAATTTTACTTCTTCTGTTTTTTCTGCCTTAACCATATTTACGGAGTAGTCGGTAAGATCGCGTATCATTGACTCAACATCACGACCCACATAACCAATTTCGGTAAATTTTGAAGCTTCAACTTTTATAAAAGGAGCCTCGGCAAGTTTTGCAAGCCGGCGTGCAATTTCAGTTTTACCAACACCGGTTGGGCCAATTAAAATTATATTGTTTGGCATTATTTCTTCGCGCAGCTCGGAAGTAACCTGCTGACGGCGCCACCGGTTTCGCAAAGCAATGCCTACCGCACGTTTCGCTTCGGTTTGCCCTATAATATAGTTATCTAATTCTTTTACAATTTGTGTGGGTGTTAATTCTTTCATTGAGCGTATCATTTTAAAATCCGGTTTTTATTTTTCTATAACTTCAACGTTTATTTTATCGTTGGTGTAAATACAAATTTCGGAAGCGGTTTTTAATGCTTCCCTTACTATTTCTTCTGCTGAAAGTGTGCTGTACTTTTTTAACATTTTAGCTGCGGCAAGGGCATACATTCCGCCCGAACCTATTGCAACAATTTGGTCATCGGGTTCGATTACATCGCCGTTGCCTGATATAATCATTGCATTGTCGCTTGTTATAATTGCAAGCATCGCTTCAAGACGGCGGAGATATTTATCCGTACGCCAGTCCTTTGCAAGTTCTACCGCAGCACGCGAAACATTGCCCCGGTATTGTTCAAGTTTTTCTTCAAATCTTTCCATTAACGTGAATGCATCCGCGCTGGCACCCGCAAAACCACATAAAACATTACCGTTAGCTATTACTCTAATTTTTTTTGCGTTATGTTTCATAACTGTGTTGCCAAGCGAAACCTGCCCATCACCGCCGAGAGCGGCTTTTCCGTTATGAACAACACCTATTATTGTGGTTGCCTTAAATTGTTCCATTACAATCTCCTTGTAAAAACTTTGCCTAATTAAAAAAAAGTGTAATTCAAATCCAAATGATCATTAAAACAAATTTACAAATTATTTGTTCTTCATTCTTGCTCAAACCGATTGGATTGCAAGACAGTCTGATTTTTTTAAGGATTTATTTTTCCCTTATCCATCCAGGGCGCCACCCACTCGGTAAATGGTATTGCAAGCGGAACCGCAAGCAGCCTGCCACCGAAACCCATATATCGAAACGCGAGCATTTGATAATCTGTTAACTTAAGATTTTTAAGCGCCAGGTTATTTATTTCAACACCATACTTATTTGCTAATTCTACCGTAGTCTCAATAAATGTTTGAGCAAGTTTTTTTAAACGTACATCTTTATAAAGTCCGTCTTTTGCTTGTTCAAAGGGAATTTCGGTTTTAAGTTCGGGTTCTTTTTTATCCAATAACTTGAAGACCGAATAACCCTCATCAACTTTAATTGGTCCGTAAATGTCGCCGACATTCAAACGCGCTGCAGCTTTTCCAATTTCGCCGTAAGAGTTAACCGGGAAAAATCCGAACTCGCCGTTGTTTTTTTTTACCCAGTTACGTTTTGTATGTTCCATTGCCAGCAGTTTAAAATCGATTCCTTTTTTTGCATCATCAAGTACTTTTTCGATTACTTCAAGGCTGTCGGTTAAAACCTCGCTTATGTTTACTTCCGGAACAGGTTTCTGCTCACCATTGCGCAGGTCTGTGTAATAATCGCGCACTTCATTTTCATCAACTTTAACCGATGATATAATTTCGTCTTTAAATGTCCTTGCGAGATAATTATCGCGCCACATTGTAATTGATTTTTTAACTTCAGTTAAATTTTGATAACCTCTCTCAAAGGCTTCCCTTGCTAATAATTCGTTTTCAATAACTTCTTTTACCTTTTTATTTAGTAAATAAGAAACCGAACTCAAATCTGTTTTATTTGAACCGAAACCTTCAAATGTTATTGTACGAAGAAATTCATCAACCGTAATAGGTTTATCTTCCAGATTTATAAACCGCATTGTTAAAGTATCTTTTCCTAAGTTTGCGGCTGCTGCCGCATAATCAACCGCATCCAAATAAACTATTACGCTGTCGTTGTTATTCGATGGTTTTTTCTTTTGCAACTGACGCGCTGCCTGCACCGACATGCTCCAGAACAAATTGCCGTCAGTGGTTACTTTTCGTCCCGAAAAAAATCTCTTCATAAACTCATCAAGCCGCTTCTGTTCCTTCTTTTCATGAAAATTTTTTTCAACTTTTTTTAGCGACGAATTTACATCCTCCGATGTGAAAGATTTTTGAGTACGTTTTGCGAGATAGAAAATAACCCAACCCGAGCCGGAAGGTACCGGTCTGGTGTATTCGTTTTCTTTTAGTGAATAAAGTTCTTCTTCAATCCCGGGTTTCATTTCGCCGTAATTGACATCAATCATCGGTATCTCAAGTTCACCGGGTGAAAGAATTGAATAAACAGGCACACCCGAATTTAATTTTTGATAATAAACATTTATGGTTGATGAATCGGGGGAGAATAAAAAATAAAGTGAAAGTGTTGTAAAATAGTTTTCCATCTCACGGGTGAGTTCATCTTCGGTAATTTTTATTTTATCGATTATTTCCGCCTTATAAAGGGCGTCGCGCGCGAACATTTTTTCTATCATCGTAAAAGTAGAACGAACAAAGGAAGCCGTATCAAGCTTTTGATTTTCGGCTTCGAGCGCCCACAGTTTTTCGGCAATAAGCGAATAGAGCAACTCATCTTTTTTTTCTTCCAGACTCTGTGCTTGTTTTGTATATACCTGCGGCGAAAATTGGAACCGTTCTTTTATTTCGGAGGTTGTTATTCTGTCGTTTCCAATTCTAACAACCACAGTATCCTGAGCAACGGTTAATGATGAGAATAAATAGTTAATTAAAAGTACGGCTAAAATCTTTTTCATCTTCTAATTATCTTTGTAAGAGTTAAATAGTTTTGTTGGAATTATTCTCGGCACCGCTTGTTGATAATTACGGTATGCATCGCCGAACATTACAACAAGTTTTTTTTCTTCATAAATAGAACCTATATAAAAGTATAAAGTGATACAAATTAAAAATATTAGGTAATATAGGTTCATCTCGGCACGGAATAAAAGCATCGTTATCGAAAAAAAATAGACCGGGTGCCTTGTATATTTATAAGGTCCGCCAATGCGTAAGGTTAAGTGTTCGTCCAATTCTTTTATGTCATATTCGTTGTAAAACCACCGAAAGATTTGATTGATACCAAGAAACTCGCGACCGGAAAAATATTTTAAAGTCCAGAGTAAACCGCCAACACTTAATAACTGCGGAATCAGTATTATTATATCGAAAGGTTGGGATAGACTGTAAAGTTGTACATCGGGGCGGGGCGTCAAATCGTAAATAAAATAGACAAGCGCAAGGCTGATAAAATTATAAAAAAGCCGGTAGAATGCCATGTGCCTGCCCAACCGGTTTGTTAAGTATTGTTTTACTTTTAATGAAGCAAAATAAGAGTGAAGCGCACCAAAAAGCGCAAACGATAAAATGATTAGTAGAAGATCAAAAACATCATCAATCATACTTCGCGGCGCAGCCTGGCAATAGGCAGCTTTAACTGTTCTCTATATTTAGCAACTGTACGGCGGGCAATATGTATACCTTCGCCGTTCAACATATCGGCAAGTTTATCGTCACTTAACGGAGAGTTTTTATCCTCAGCTTCAATAAGTTCTTTTAATCTTTCCTTGATGTGTTTGTTCGAAACTTCATCACCCTGATCGGTGCTCAAACCTTCACTGAAAAAATATTTTAATTCATGAACTCCCATCGGGCTTTGAACATATTTGCCGTTAACAACCCGGCTGATTGTAGAAATATCCATTCCTATTTCTTCGGCGATATCTTTATAAATCATCGGGTGCAACAACTTGGGACCTCGTTCAAAAAACTCCCACTGCTTTTCGAGTATTGCCTGCATTATTTTCATAAGCGTTTCGCGTCTTTGCTGGATGCAGGCAATAAACCATTTTGCTGATTCAAACTTCTCGCGCAAAAATTTGTACGTGTTTTTGTCCCGGTTATTTTTTTTCGCCCTTTTGTTTATGTTAAACATTTCGAGGTATGTTCTGCTTATAGTTACCGATGGCATTGAACGGTCGTTTAGTGTGATAACAAAATTGTTATCAATTTTTTCAAGAATAAAATCGGGAGTAATCTGATTTAACTCGGCTGACTCGATGTTGCCTTCACCAGGCTTCGGGTTCAAATGCTGAATAAGTTCTATTGTAGCTTTTAATGTATCATCGGTAAAGTTCATTTTTTGTTTGATGACTTCGTATCTTTTTTTTGTAAAGTCATCAAAATAATTGAGCAAAAGCTGCTCGGCAAGATATTTAAAGTAGGGATCGAACTCCTCATTTTGTAATTGAATAAGAAGGCATTCCTGAAGCGTGCGTGCGGCAATACCTACCGGCTCAAATTTTTGAATCTTCTTTAATATCTTTTCAGCCTGTGCTTCTGTAACATCAAGATGTTCAAACATCCTCAATTCCTCAACAATAGCCGAAAGATCTCGCTGCAAATAACCATCCTGGTCGAGGTTGCCTATTATTTCCTCACCGAGCCTGTAAATTTCATCATCCAAATCGAGCAGTCTTAGTTGTTCAAGAAGATGTTCACTTAAACTTTCTCTGTTCGGCGCTAATGGCTGGTATGTTTCTTCATCATTATTCCTGTTCGATTTTTCAAAATCATATTCGAGTTCGGTATCGTTCATAAAATCTTCAAGCTCAAACTCGTTATCCTCATATGCATCGGCGTCATCCTTTGTTTCGTCATCGGATGAATTATCTTTTTCTTTATCTTTTTCAATCTGCTCAAGAGATATTTCTATTTCTTCATCCATTACCTCTTCGAGTATAGGGTTTATCTCAAGCTCATTTTTTATGCGTTGCTCAAGCGCCATTGTGTTAAGCTGAAGCAGTTTTTGATATTGAATCTGCTGCGGTGATAATCTTTGCTGTTGTGATAATTTTTGATGTAATGATAACATAACCTACTTACCGGATGCTCCTTTAAACTTTTTGTACCAATTATTTCCATATTTTCTTACCAAAGAATCCTCACAGAATTCTGCAACAGTAACATTTTCCTTTTCACCTTTTTCAAGCGCGTCATTACACTCGCGGATACTCTCGTAACGGAGAACCTCTCCGCCGAAGTTAGAAACCCGGATCGGGAAAAGATGACACGAAATCGGTTTTCTAAAATCAATTTTGCCGTCAAAAAACGCTTTTTCAATACCGCATTTTGCAATTTCGCCGTCATAAGTAACAAATACGCAGTCACGGCTCTCAATGCTGCGGGTCAAAAACTCACCGATTTTTTCTTCATAAAAACCTTTCGAAATAATCTCTTTTTGATTCCTTTCGGGAAGATATGGTAAAATCGATGGTAAAATATCAGCAATCTTGTCAACTTCTTCCTTTTTTAACGGCGCCCCAAGGTCGCTTTTAAGCGTACAACACGCACCTTTACATTTCTGCAAATCGCAAGAAAACTTGACCTCAAATATTTCCTCCCGGATGAGGACATCATCGACCGGTATAATATTATTTAGATACATTTTTTAATTGGAATAATTTTTGGTGCGCAAGATAATAATACAATCAGTAAGGCACAATATATTCTAAATTCTGCTGTTCCCCGGTTTACTTTGATGAATAATCAAATCTCAACGCGGTATAAAACTATTCTATTCTTCAAAGCCCATTTAACAAACAAACGTCTTCAATTATAACCCGTTTATATTTTTTAGTTCAAAAAACTTTCCTTAAGTTTGAAATTCAAATTTTGATTTTTTGGGGCACCGAAAAACATCAGAAATTTTTAAACTAAGTTCTTAAATAAAGGTATCCCGATGAAAAAGTTGGCTGTTGTCGCATTCGGAGGCAATGCTTTGCTTCGAGGAAATGAGATCGGCACAATACAGCAGCAGGAAAAAAACACATACGAAACTTGCTTAAATCTGCTCGAACTCCTCGCTGATGATTTTAATATAGTAATAACACACGGTAATGGACCTCAGGTTGGCAACATTTTGTTAAGGAATGAAGCCGGGTATAATCAATATAAAATTCCAAGAATGCCGCTCGATATTTGTGTAGCCGACTCTCAAGGCGGAATTGGTTACATGATTGAAAGGCAGATGCTAAATTTACTTGCCGCAAATAAAATAAAAAAAAATGTAGTAACGCTTGTTACCCAGGTTCTGGTTGATGAAAAAGATCCTGCTTTCCAAACTCCCACTAAACCTGTCGGCGCGTTCTATTTGAGAGAGGAAGCCGATTTGCTTGCCCGCGCGAATGACTGGATATTTAAAGAAGATCCTCGCAAAAGAGGATGGCGCCGGGTGGTTGCCTCCCCTAAACCGAAAGATATTTTAAACAAAAAAATTGTAAAAGATCTTGTAAAAAAAGGAAACATTGTAATTGCTTCCGGCGGCGGCGGGATACCTGTTTACCGAGATAAAAACAAAATGCTGCAGGGCGTGGATGCAGTAATAGATAAAGACCTTGCTTCGGCGCTCCTGGCACGCGAAATAGGCGCCGATGCGTTTTTTATTTTAACAGACGTTCCAAAAGTTTATATTAATTTTAACAAACCTAACCAGCAGGCTCTCGACGTTGTTCATGTGGACGAGGCTCAGAAATATTTTGAAGCAGGCGAGTTTGCCGCGGGTAGTATGGGTCCAAAAGTTCTAGCCGCAATTGATTTTGTGCGGAGCGGCGGCAAAGAAACTATTATTACAGATGCTTCCAGCATTGGTAAAAAAGGTATGTTTACAAAAATAGTTGCAGTTTAAAGTTTAAACAAAAAATTAACGGAGAGTATTATGGCAGTTAACATGAAAGGCAAAAGCCTTATATCTATAAACGATTTGACGGTAGAAGAAGTTTACCAGATTTTTGAAGTGAGTAAAACATTAAAAGAAGAATTATATACCGGCAAACCGCACAAAGTTCTTGATGGAAAAACACTTGGTATGATATTCGCAAAACCATCAACAAGAACAAGAGTATCGTTTGAAGTTGGCATTTACCAGCTTGGCGGTATCGGGTTGTACTTTGGGCCAAATGATTTGCAGCTAAACCGCGGTGAATCTATTGCGGATACAGCAAAAGTTCTTTCCCGCTACTTAAACGGAATAATGATCCGCACATTCAGCCATCAGGATGTTATTGATCTTGCGCGCTTTGGATCAATTCCTATTATAAACGGTTTAACCGACCTTCTGCATCCCTGCCAGGTTTTAACCGATTTGTTTACTATTCTTGAAAAGAAAAGAGTACTAAAGGGACAGAAACTCGTTTACATAGGCGACGGCAATAACATGGCACACAGCTTACTGCACGGCTGCAGCAAAGTTGGTATGGATGTAGTGATTGCTTCTCCTTCGGGTTACACCCCTGACGAAGAGATTGTAAAGAACGCAAAAAGAAACGCGGCATACATGGGCAGCAAAGTTGAAATTATGACCGATCCGATTGCCGCTGTGAAAGATGCTGATATCGTTTATACAGATGTTTGGGCGTCGATGGGACAGGAAGCCGAAGCTGCAGACCGTAAGAAAAAATTTATGAAGTTCCAGGTTAACGAAGAACTTGTTAAACACGCAAAAGATGATTACTTGTTCATGCACTGTCTGCCTGCGCATAGAGGAGATGAAGTAACAAACGAAGTCTGCGACTCGCCAAACTCTGTAATTTTTGACGAAGCAGAAAATCGTCTGCACGTGCAAAAAGCTATTATGGCGCTTGTGATGTAATATCTCGTTTTAATTTTTATAAAGGCACAGGGTTGATTTCTTCTGTGCTTTTTTTTGAAATGTAATAAACTTAGTGATAAATTTTAAAAGCGTCTTTAGCAAATAGCGCGACGTGAAATTTTTATTCACTGTTTTGATTTTAACATTTGCCTGCAGTAAGTTCTAACTGAAGAAAAATAGAATTTCATTTAACGAACGTACCGGGGTAGTATGATTATGTATAATGGTTTTCTAATTAAAACGAACGGATATTCCGGGGTGCTTCTCTTTCCGCTGCCAACGACACTGATAATGCCGCTAAGTATATCTCCATGTTTTTCTATAGCTAACAATAACAAAGCATTTGTAATTAATGATGAACCCAAATATGCAATAATGCTTTTAATCGTCAAAAACGTTTTCCCAAAGGAGGCGATGAAATGAAAAAATTATTATTACCCTTTTTTATCTCATTTATTATTTTATCAAACATTATATTTTCGCAAGCATTTCATATAAATCATATTCCAGCAGACAAGTTCAATATAGATAAGTTTGCTCAGGAAGTATATTATAGAGATGTATTTACTTATTACTTCATCAAAAAAAACCTTGTTTCTCAAAAAATAGATACTACTTCCTATTTTTATTCGCCGCCGGTTTTTGCAAATAAAAGCCATAAATCAGTTCATTTCAGCGGCGGCAGTGTAATACTGCATGACCACGATAAAGATACAAGTTATGTTCTATTTTATCCGCCTCATACAAACGAAAACAAAGGGGGAACATATATTACTTATGGATTTCTTTTTTCACCGAATGATTCTTTTTTATTGTTTCAACCGGCAGAACTTAAATACACTGCGTTTAAATTATCTGATAGTACATTCCATAAAATAAATATGCCGGCATCTGAGGATTATTTTATTCATTGGAGCAATGATTCCACAGTAATCTTTAGATGGGATAATCAAAGTAAAATATTAGAATATTATTTCTATTCAGGAAAGATAGATACTTTAATAAATTTACCAGAATATCCCCGAATATCTAATTATTCTTATAATAAAACTAAAAACATCCTTATCTATAGTACCGATGAACTTTATCCAAAACTCTATCTATATAACAAAAAAACAGATTCGACGACTATAGTTTTCAATATATTAACAGATGATCCAAACCCATGTTTGGGCAGTGCGCTGGCTTTTAAATACATGAAATGGGACTCTGAAGATGATGATTTAGCATTTTTTTGTACTCTACTAACAAATGACGGCGGCGCTATATATGTCTATAAATTAAAGGAAAATAAAACTTACCGTTATACAGAGTGTGAGTACTATGGGACAAAATATGATTTAGATTGGATTAATAAAGAAACTATTATCTACTTAGATTTAACTAATTTTAACATTGACGGATTTGAATTAAAAAATCCTGTCTCGGTTAAACAAAATGAACAGTACGATAAGTATGAAAATACAAAACTGGAAGTTTACCCAAATCCATTCAATAGTAATGTTACGTTAAATCTTATAAATAATTATACCGATTTAACAATAGTTATTTACAATTCTTTAGGAGAGGTGGTAAGAAATTTATATCAGCATCGCGGTGATAAAATTATTTGGGATGGAAAGAATAACTACGAACAGAATATTCCGTCCGGTGTTTATTTTCTTGTTTGCCAAAATCAAACAAAAACTATTCAATCTATTACAAAACTAATTTATCTAAAGTGAAAGGAATTATTATGAATAGGTATCAACTTTTTAGCTTTTTCTTTCTTTTTCTTTGTATGCGTATTTTTGGTCAGTATAATTTAGATTTTTTAGTCATCGTGAAATAATTCTTTGTTCGTTAAGAATTATTTCCGGTTAAAATTGAAATACAAACTTGGAGAAAGTATGAGAAATAGACTGTCGATCGTGGTTATCTTTTTTATTAATCTGGTTATATTTTCTATGGCTGCTATTGCCCAGGATCATAAATTGGAAAACCCATTTCAGGACAAACTGATTAAAAGCGAAGTGGAAACAGCAGTTAGTCTGCTACAAGCCATATTTGAAAAACATCAAGCGGGTGAGATGACACTTGAGCAAGCAAAACAACTTGGCGCTGACCTTCTTCGTGAACTCCGTTACGGCGAGGATGGATATTTCTGGGCAGATACTGAAGAAGGTGTAAATGTGGTTTTATACGGTCGAAAGGATGTTGAGGGGCAGAACCGTTTTGAGGCAAAAGATGAACAAGGCACATACTATGTAAAGAACTTTATAATCAAAGCGCAAGCCGGCGGCGGTTATTTTGAATACTGGTTTACAAAAAAAGGGGAGAAAAAAGCAGAACCCAAGAGATCATATGTTTTGCTTTTTAAACCATTCGGATGGGTTGTCGGCACCGGTTATTATCGCTGATTTGCAAATATTTTTTTTTCTGCTTGTACTTCTCGATTGAGTATTCTAAATACTTTTCTAAAGAGTAAGTACAAGCAAAAAAAATATCCTGATCTTAATTAACATCGCACCTTATCATCTACTGATTGATATAAACTTTACCTCCTATTCCCTGTCTGTAAGGTATAGCGCAAAGATAAAGAGGGTAAGAATTACACTGTTGCTTATGCTCTTATTAAGTTATACACTCTAATGATTTTAAGATAAAGGAAACGAAATGAGTGTATTAGCGTTTGGAGTCATTGGAACTTCAAAAAAAGAAGATGAACAGCGAATTCCTATTCATCCCGAACATTTTCCACGTCTATCTGAAAAAATTCGCCGGCAATTGATTTTTGAGGAAGGTTATGGATCGCCGTTTGGTATTGGCGACTCTGAAATTGCAGCCCAGACGGGCGGTACTGCAACACGCCACCAGATTTTAGCCGACATCGGAAACGTTATTCTTACAAAACCGGTGTTATCCGATTTTCAAGAACTTCGCGAAGGTGGAATTCTTTGGGGTTATCCGCATTGTGTACAACAGCGGGATCATACTCAAGCAGCCATCGACCGCAAACAAACACTCATCGCCTTTGAGGATATGTTTGTTTGGACGCCGACCGGACAGATTGGACGTCATACATTTTATAAGAATAATGAATTGGCTGGCTACTGTGCCGTTTTACATGCCTTACAATTAAAAGGAATAGACGGACATTACGGTAATCAACGGAAGACTATTATTTTTAGTTTTGGCGCAGTAAGCCGCGGCGCCATTTACGCACTTAAAGCACGTGGGTTTAAAGATATTACAATCTGCATTCAACGCCCCGACCACGAAGTACGTGAAGAGGTGCTTGATTGTCACTATGTCCGTATTCGCGAAGGTAACGAAGGAGAACCCCGAATGCTTGTAGTGGAACACGATGGAACAGAGTCGCCGTTGAGCGAACTAATCAGCCAATCGGAAATAATTGTAAATGGAACACTTCAGGAACCGGATCACCCATTACTCTTTGTAACCGAAGAAGAAAAATCGTGCCTCAAGCCCGGTTGTTTGATTATAGATGTAAGCTGCGATGAAGGTATGGGATTCTATTTTGCAAGACCAACCACATTCGAAAAACCGATGTTTAAAATCGGCACGGTTGATTACTACGCCGTGGATCATACACCAAGTTATCTTTGGGAAAGCGCTTCACGTTCCATTTCCGCGGCGCTAATTGTTCATTTACCAACTGTGGTGGCGGGGCGTGAGCAATGGCAGCAAAATGAAACTATACGACAAGCTGTAAATATTGATGAAGGCGTTATAAAAAAACCTGATATTATTTCGTTTCAGAAGCGCCAGTCGTTTTATCCTTACACTAACATTGATACCGAAAAGAACTGAGAAATTGAAGGGGGTATTTAAAACTCCATTTGTTAAATAGATTAGCCAGGGGTGTAGATGACTTGCTGTCGTAATTAACTGCGAGAGTTGAATGTGGCAGGCTCTAAATCTACTTATTTAAAATGTATAAATTGCCTGAGCCCCAAAGCTCCAGCATTTTTAGTTTCAATTCTATCTTGCCTACCTAATCAAAACCATCTTTTTGGTTTCCATGTATTCTCCGCTTTTCAATGTGTAAAAGTATGTTCCGCTTGCAAAAGCCCGGGCGGAGCAGTGGCAGCAAAATTACAACCATGCCCCGCTATTGTGGCTATACCATGTTAGCGGTTCGTGCTTATATATTAATTGTCAGCGTTAAGTGGTGCGCCAACAACTTTCATGTCATGTTCTGCAAAAACCTTTACGATTTCTTCTTTTGCCGGTGGAGATGTCCATTTGTCCGTAACCTTAAAAAATGCTTCCATCTTTCCTGCTGGCAAATAAGAAACTATCATCTTTCCTTTTTCTGTTAACTGCAAGAAGGCGTGTTGCACATTTCTTGGAAGAAAAATTGTGTCACCTGATTTCATTTGATATTTGTCATCGCCAACTTGAAATAAATACTCTCCTTCAATTACATAAAACCATTCATCCTGGAAAGGATGAATATGCAATGGAGGTACTCCCTTTGGTGTTAATCCGGTTTGCTCAAGCACAGCTAAATCATTATCAGTGTCAGTCCCGGAAATTTTTATGTCTAAGTTATTTAGGGTGATACCTTTCATTTTGAAGTTTTCACCAAATCTAGCTTCACCCGACTTTACTTTGAATCCTTTTTCGTTCTCATAAAAATATTGGTTTTAATTTTGGCAAAAATACTCAATGGAAAAAGTGCAAGTGCCGATAAAATAAATGTTCCTCATTTCATTTTATTCCTTTTAAGTTCTCTGTTTATTTAATATAGACTGTTCAAGTTTGCATAGTCGCATTAGCATGACCGCTAACGTGTTGGCTGGTTTTGGTTGTGTGTTGTTTTTTTGAGCGACGGGCTAATCCCGAAAAACGGGACAAGTTGTGCTTGACTACGCAGCGTGGGCTATTCAACAATTGCTATTTCTTTTATTAAGTCAACTATTTTATTGTTATTAAACTGTGTATTGAACTCAATTTTTACTTTACCATCAAAGAACTTTTCAGCATTATTCAGCTTTATGGTTTTAAAGCTATTAGTTATTAACTGCGCTTTTTTTAATTTTGTAATCAAATTTGAATTTACAATGCCGGAGTATTTTTATGTCGAACCAGATCTATAAAGAAAAAATTAAACAAGCCGCTGATATTCTTAATGAAAAAGATATTGACATGTGGCTTACTTTTGTACGCGAAAGTTCAATCATTCACGACCCCGCACTTGATATGATTGCCGGAATAAATTTAACATGGCAGTCTGCAATAATAATTAACCGCGGCGGTGAGGCTGCGGCAATTGTCGGTTCGCTCGAACTTGATAATGTAAACCGCACCGGTTTGTTTGATTATGTAGAAGGTTATCTTGAATCGTTTACAAAATCTTTTACAGATTATTTGACGAAGAAAAATCCGACAAAAATCGCAATCAACTATTCAGTTAATTCTACTCTTGCGGACGGCTTAACGCACGGCATGTATCAAATACTTCTTAATCATTTAAAAGATACTCCGTTCGCTGAACGGCTTGTTAGTTCCGAAGAAATTATTGCAGCTTTGCGCGGTAGAAAATCGGATACAGAATTAAACATAATGAAAGATGCCATCGTCGAGACACTAAAAATATTTGATGAAACAACTCAATTCATCAAATCGGGAGTTACAGAATTAGAGATTGCAAAATTTGTAAAAGCTAAAGCAGCGGAACGCGGTTTTGAAATGGCCTGGGATGAAGATCATTGCCCTGCTGTGTTCACAGGTCCCGAAGCCGGCAGCGCGCATTCGGGTCCGACGGATACTAAAGTGCAAAAAGGTCATATTGTTAATATGGATTTCGGCATTAAGTATAAAGGTTACTGCAGCGATTTGCAGCGCATGTGGTACATACTGCGCGACGGTGAAACCGAAGCCCCCGCCGAAGTAATAAAAGGTTTTGAAGTTATCCGTGATGCAATTCAAAAAGCTGCAGCGGGAATTAAACCCGGCGTACAGGGCTGCGAGATTGATGACATTGCAAGAAATTATATTATCGAAAACGGCTATGAAGGTTATCCGCACGGGCTCGGTCATCAAGTTGGCAAAGTTGCGCACGACGGCGGTGCGGGCTTATTCCCCCGCTGGGACCGTTACGGCAACGCACCATACATGCCGCTTGAAGAAGGACAAATTTTTACTTTGGAGCCGAGACTTACAGTTGAGGGATTCGGAACAGCAACACTTGAAGAAGAAATTGTGGTAACAAAAGACGGATGTAATTTTATTTCGGAATCACAAAAAGAACTAATGCTTATTAAATAATGTAAAATGTACAATGAACAATTGTACATTATTCCTTGTGCACCGTACATTAAAAATCCGTTTTTCTTCCGTAGGCAAGATATAGCAACTGATTGTAATCGGTAAAACTTATTTCTGTTGCGCCGAACATTTTTAAATGGGGCGTCATGTATTGAACATCGAGAAGCAAAAAGTTTTTTTCTTTTAAGTGTTCGAGTAATTTTACAAGAGCTATTTTGCTTGCCTGCGGCTGTTTAGAAAACATTGACTCACCAAAAAATGCTCCTGCATAAGACACCCCGTACAAACCACCAATCAATTTATTATTTTGATATACCTCAACCGTGTGTATATGTCCTAACTTTTTTAGCCGGATATAAGCGTTAATAAGTTCTTCCGATATCCAGGTGATTTCTCTATTTGCGCAGGCTTTTACAACCGAATAAAAATCGAAGTCATATTTTATTTCAAAATCATTTTTGTTTATAATTTTTTTTAAAGAGCGGGGAACATTGTAGCTGTCGAGAGGAATAATTGTTCGAATTTCCGGCATAAACCAGTTTATTTCTCCTGTGTTCTCATCTGCCATGGGAAAAGCGCCGCTGGCGTAAAGCCGGAGCATAATTTCCGGTTTAAGCAGTTCATTATATTTAAAATCTTTATTCCTGTCCATAGATTTTATTCATCAACTTTTACTTCCAAACGAATAATGTCGTAACCTTTTATAGTTTCGTAAGCCGCAAAAATTATTCCCGTGAATACAGAAATCATACCAAGTAAAAATAAAAGTGTTATAAAATACGAAAAGTTTTCTACTTTAAAAAAGTATTGAAACCCTATTAGTATTGAAGTTATTACAAAAAGAGCCACTGCCGATGTATAAGCAAACACGGCGTTGCGGATGAGTTTTACCCGGAACACAAGTTTACGAAGCTGCATTGAGAGACTTTCGAGTCGTACGTTTTCATCTGTATGAAAATCTTTGTGTCCCGCTTTAGAAAAAAGTCTTCGTTTTTCTTCATTTAAAAGTCTTATCCGGTTTACAACGAGGGAGTATTTGCTATTCATACCGAGAAGCAGAAGTCCGCATGCTGAAATCATCAACCCCGGTGCAAGCATTAATTGTATTACCTGGGCAATTGAAAAGTTTTTTACTATATCCATGTTTATTAATCGAAGTTAAAAAATAGTCGCGCCCTATATTATCTATAGGACGGAAGCAAAAATAGATCAAACTAAGATATATTAAAAGCGCCGGGTAGAAATTCTAAAAGTTATTCGATCTTGTTTGCTGAGGTTAATGAAAACATATCGAACAACCACCCTAAGGGCATCATTGATTTTAGCGATTCATATGGTGCAAATTTATCGAGCAAAATAATTCTAAATGGTAAATCATCTCCGCAAGCTTTTATTGTAGTTATAATACTTTCCTTTTCTTCGACATCTACTAAATTAAAAAAAACAAGAGCGGCTTTTTCATTCTCAAGCAATTTAATTACCTCATCTGCGGTAACTTTTTCCATCTTTTTTGAGCGAAAAAGGCGCAGTAATAATCTATGCCAGGCTGCAATTTTTTCACGATTGCTGATTATTAGTATTCGTTTCATAATTATCCTTTCATATACATCTAAGCTGTGTTTAAAGCTCTTCCTATCTTTTCCATAATCTGGTAGGGTGTTACCGGTTTTATTAAATAATCTACAATTCCCATCGAAACCATTTTTAATATCATCGTCTGATCGCTTAAAGCGGATAAAACTATGACGGGAATTTTATTCAAAAACACGCAGCGGACTTTTTCGAGCATTTCAAGTCCGTTTAGAATCGGCATCGAAATATCGAGTAAAACAAGGTCGGGTGTTTCCATCTGGATTTTTTGCAATCCCTCCATACCATTATCTGCAGTAATAATTTCGCAATCCTCAAATGATTTCTGCACATAGTGGCTTATTAAAAACCGTTGACTTTGATCATCTTCGACAATAAGTATTTTTTTCATTCATATGCCTAAATTAATGTTGAAAAATAATTCCAAACCTTATGGTTCAACTTATCGAGAAGAATGTTCTTGAAATGTGATAAATAACAGGCGGGTGCGCTAAAGCAAAGTTTGGGTTATCTGCTTGTCCTTTTTATAAAATCCACAATAACCGGATCTTTAGAATTAATCAATTCATCCGGCGTTCCCGAAAAATAAAATTTACCCTCGTGAATCATTGCTACACTGTGCGCAATATTTTTTACGCTGTACATATCGTGTGTAACCACTACCGAAGTAACACGTATTTTTTCCGATAATTCTTTTATCAAGTTATCAATTGAGTCGCTCATTATCGGATCGAGCCCGGTAGTGGGTTCATCGTATAAAATGTAATCCGGGTTTGTTACAAGTGCGCGTGCCAACCCTACTCTCTTTTTCATACCGCCGGAGAGTTCTGCCGGCTTTATATTTTCTGTCCCTGGCAAATCAACCAGCTCGAGTTTTTCTTTTACAATTTCATCTATTTGTTTTTGCGAGTATTCATTATTCCCCTCAACGAGCGGCAGGGCAACATTTTCACCAACGGTCATAGAATCGAAAAGCGCGGCGCCCTGAAATAAAAAGCCAAACTGTTTTCGCAGTTCATACAAATCTTTTGTTTTTAGTTCGGTTACTATTTTACCCTCTACTTTTACATATCCTGAGTCCGGCATAAGCAATCCAACAATATGTTTTATTAGCACACTCTTACCGCAGCCGCTTTTACCAATTATCACAAGCGTTTCACCCTGTTTAATTGTTAGCGAAGCGCCGTTTAGAACTTTATTGTCGCCAAAACTTTTATGAAGATTTACTATTTCAATCATATTAATTATTAATTTTATTAATTCAAAAATAGAAAATAGTTGGTAACGATCATACGCAAATGTTAATCAATTAAAATTTATGTGTAAGCAGAATGGCACACGGCGACAGAGAAAAGCAGATGCATAAAAATAATATTTTCATAACTAATTACCTTCTGAAATATTTTTTTGATATTTTTAGTCCCGACTAACTATAGTAAAGAGATGGCAACAAATTTGAACAAATTTCAACAGTTTGATTTAGAAGATATTTTTAGCACGCGTATAAAACGTTTCCAGAAATTAATGCGTTATAAAATACGTGAGATACTCCTCGTTTCCAGTTTATATGATTATTATCTATTTGAAGAAGACGGGCGATTGTACGACTTAATACGGCAGGAGTACCAGGTGCTGAATTTGAGCCAGGCTCCTGAAATTACACATGTTACCACCGGCGCCGAAGCAATTGAGCTTGCTCTTCAAGAAAATCATTTTGATTTAATTATATCTACTCTGCATATCGAAGACATGCACGCGGTAAAGTTCGCGGAACTCTGCCGCGATAAACAAATTAACGCCCCCATTATTTTGCTTGCCTACGATAACCGTGAACGAAAAGAACTTGAACTAAACCACGATACTTCCATATTCGACCGTATTTTTATCTGGCAGGGCGACTATAGGCTGCTGATAGGTATTATTAAATATATTGAAGATAAATTAAACGTAGATAATGATTCTGAGGCTGTGGGTGTGCAGTCAATTATTCTTGTTGAAGACAACGTAAAATTTTATTCCTCGTATCTGCCGCTTATTTATACTGAAATTTTTAAGCAGTCGCAGCGGCTTATTTCGGAAGGTATAAATCTTACGCACAAATTTTTAAGAATGCGTGCGCGTCCTAAAATACTTTTATGTACAACTTACGACGAAGCATGGGGTTATTTTGAAAAATACAAAGCATATATTCTCGGAATTATAACAGATATTAATTTCAAACACCAGGGCGTGAAGGACCCTGAAGCGGGGATAAAATTTGCAAAAGCAGTAAAAGCAGTTCATAAAGATATCCCGATATTATTACAATCCAGCAATTCAAATTATGCGGTAAAGGCTTACGAAGTAGGAGCCTCATTTCTTCAAAAAGGCAGCCCCCGTTTGCTTCACGAACTGCGAAATTTTATGATGAACAATTTCGGTTTCGGTGATTTTATTTTTCTAACCCCTGATGGTTTTGAAGTAGGAAGAGCAAACAATTTAAAAGCGCTCGAAGAACAACTTCAAAAAATACCTGATGAAAGCGTAATATTTCATGCCGAAGGAAATCATTTTTCCAAATGGTTAAAAGCACGAACTGAATTTTGGCTCGCAAATAAAATCCGTCCTCAACAGGTAAGCGATTTTTCATCCGCCGGGGAACTGCGTAATGAATTAATTACTTTGCTAAAGGTGTACCAGGAGCTTAGACAGCGCGGCATTATAACCGACTTTGATAAAGAGGGTTTCGATCCTCAAAATAGTTTTGCTCGAATCGGTTATGGTTCACTCGGCGGTAAAGCCCGCGGTTTGGGTTTTATAAATACATTAATAAATAACAATAAAATTCGTTATAAATTTGAAGATGTCGAAATTTCAGTTCCCTCGGCTGTAGTAATAGCTACAGATGTTTTCGATCAATTTCTTGAAGAAAATCATCTCGATATTTTCGCTCTCCACAGCGACGACGATGTTGAAATTACACGCAGGTTTCAGCATGCCCCGATTTTCCCGAGAGAAGTGATAAACAAATTGAGAGATTTTCTTGATGTTATAAAAGATCCTCTTGCTGTTCGTTCGTCAAGTTTGCTCGAAGATTCACAATTTCAACCGTTTGCGGGAGTTTATGAAACGTACATGATTCCCAACAACGACCCCGACCCTGAGGTACGAATTGATGAATTATTAAGATGTATAAAAAGCGTCTACGCTTCAACATTTTTCCGTAAGGCAAAAGATTATATGAAAGCCACTTCCTACAGTCTTGAAGAAGAAAAGATGGCGGTAATTGTGCAGAGGTTAGTAGGGGCTCCGCGGCACGATCGGTTTTATCCTGATTTTGCCGGGGTGGCAAAATCGTATAACTTTTATCCGGTGCCTCCGCAAAAATCGGCAGATGGCATTGCGCTTGTTGCACTCGGACTTGGAAAAACCGTTGTTGAAGGCGGCAACACTGTTCGCTTCTGCCCAAAGTATCCCAAACACTTGCTTCAGTTTTTTTCTACAAAAGAAACTATTCGAAATGCTCAGCAGCATTTTTTCGCGTTAAATTTAAAAGGTCATCTCGATCCGAGTGAATCAAAATCACCCGATACGCTTGTTCAAAAATTTGATTTAAGTAAAGCCGAGGAAGATCAAACCCTATACCACGTAGGTTCTACTTACTCGGTTGAGAACGACGCGGTTTATGATGGTGTTTCGCGCGCCGGAAAGCGTGTTGTTACATTTGCCCCGATATTAAAACATAAAGCATTTCCTCTCGCAGATATTTTAGACATGCTTCTTGATATGGGGCAGTGGGGAATGGGTGTTCCGGTTGAATTGGAATTCGCCGTAAACATGAATGTACAGCGCGGGCATCGGAAGGAATTCGGCTTGCTTCAAATGCGTCCTTTAGTAATAAGCCACGAAATTGAAGAACTCGATGTTGATTCAAAACCAAAAGAAGATTTGATTTGTTCCAGTACTCAGGTTCTTGGCAATGGCGCTATTGATGGAATATACGATGCCTTGATTGTCGACATTCAAAAATTCGACCGCGCAAAAAGTCGTGAAACAGCAAACGAAATAAGTTACTTCAACTCAAAACTTTTAAATTCCAAAACGCCATATCTGTTAATTGGTGTGGGGCGTTGGGGCAGCCTCGATCCATGGCTCGGCATACCTGTAACCTGGGATCAAATTTCCGGTGCGTGCGTTATTGTTGAAGCGGGCTTTAAAGATCTGGATGTTACTCCGTCACAGGGGAGTCATTTTTTTCAAAATATTACTTCCTTCAGAGTCGGCTATTTTACGGTTAGCATATTGAATAAAGCCAGTTTTATTGATTGGGAGTGGCTTGCACAGCATACAGCAGTTGAAGAATTACATTACACAAAACATATAAAATTTGATCAACCGGTTTCGGTTAAAATAAACGGACACAAAAATAAAGGTGTAATTATAAAGCCCGGCAGATAAATTTATAACTTGTTGATGGGCTGAGCTCCTGTACTATTTTATTAATCAAAAAGTTGCATTGGTTCGATGAAAATAAATCATAAGCTCAAACTTGTAGCGGCAGGATTTTTATTGCCTATAAGCATCCTGCTATACATGTTAATATCTGAAAAAAATCTTTCAATTGATTTTGCAAAAAAAGAACTCGAAGGAACTAAACTTCTTAAACCAATTAATGAACTTCAATACAATATTGAAATGATCTATGCGGCAAGCGTGGTGTCATCTCCCCTTAATGAGCCAATACAAATACGACAATCGCAAATTGATACCCTTTTTCAAAAAACGCATTACAATTCTAACCGGATTATTCATAAGCGCGAACTCGATTCACTAAAAAAATGCTGGCAAAATATTAAAACGAACGAGCCGGAAAGCTATTTAAATTTTTTAAAGCATGCTGATTATATAACATTCATAATAGGCAACAGGTCAAATCTAATTCTCGACCCTGATATCGACAGCTATTATTTAATGGATGTAATCCTTCATCGTGCGCCGAAAACACAAAGATTACTATTTAAATATTTATCAACGCAAATAGAAAATAGAAATATTCCAGCTTTTATTGAATCGTTACAACAAAACATCGATGAAACCGAGAACAGTTTAAATGTTTCAATAACCAACAAAAATCACCCGCGAATAAAAGATGAGTTGGAGGGAAGTTTTGAAACAGCAAAAAAATCTATACTCGAATTTGAGAAAGCGATTAACTCATCAAACGATGAAACCAATAACCATGTAAAAATAGCCGCCGTTGATGCGCTAAAAAAAAATCATTTCTTCCGTATGAAAGCTCTCGGGCAGCTTGAGTATCTACTCGATTTAAGGATTACCGAACTTAAAGATAGAATGTATATAGCTCTCGGTTTGGTTGGGTTTTTACTTCTGCTAACCGGTTTTTTGTTTTATTTTGTTACGCGCAGAATTTCAAGATCGGTGCGTATACTTGAAGAAGCTGCAACCAAAGTAATGAACGGTGAATTAAACGTAAATGTTGATATAAAAAGTAATGATGAGTTCAGCGGGTTAAGTGAAAATTTTAACCGTATGATTGAACACATCGGGACGAGTATAAAAGAAAATTTCGAACGATTAACAAAAACTGAAACCGCGCTGAACGATGAAATAAAAAAACACACTTTAGTTGAAGAAGCGCTTCACAAATCCGAGTTTTTATTTAAAAAGGTTTGGGAAATTTCATCGCAAGGAATGCGGCTTGCCGACAGCGAGGGGAAAATAATTGCCGCTAACGACGCGTACTGTCAGATAGTTCAACTTCCGTTTGATAAAATAAAGGGGAAACCTTTCTCTAATATTTATCATCCCTCTTTACGAAAAGAAATTTTAGATGTTTATTTAGATGATTTTAATAATCACAAAATCCAGCCCCATTTTGAGCGCGAAGGAATTTTGTGGAACGATAAATATGTATGTCTTGAATTTTCTAATTCCCTAATTACGCTCTCCGATAATAGTAACCTTGTGCTTAGCACAATTGAGGATATAACCAACCGTAAAAAATCGGAAGTTGATTTAAAACATTCCGCCGAACAGTTGAGAAACCTTGCAGCCCATCTTCAGTCGATTAGAGAGGAAGAACGCAGGATGATAGCTCGTGAAATTCATGATGAACTCGGGCAGGTATTAACCGTGCTTAAAATTCAAGTTACTCTTCTTTCAAACAAGCTGCGCGATGATCAAAAAGATTTGAAAGAAAAAATTGAATCGGTAATAAAAGTCATTGATCAGTCAGTTGATTCAGTACAGCGCATTACGGCAAAACTGCGCCCCGGAATTCTGGATGATCTCGGACTACTCCCTGCGATTGAATGGCAGGCTGACGAGTTTACATCACTCACGGGTATCAAAACTATATGCAATCTCCCGAAAGAAGAAGTAAAAATAGAGACACAAAAAAGCACCGCTATTTTTAGAATAATGCAGGAAGCCCTTACAAATGTAGCGCGGCACGCTAAAGCAACCCAGATTGAAATTAATGTTGATATAAACAACAACAATCTTGAACTCCATGTTAACGACAACGGTAAAGGAATAAGCAAAAAAGAAATTGATGATGTAAATTCGCTCGGGCTGCTCGGCATAAAAGAGAGGGTTTTACTGTTTGACGGAAAAGTGCATATAACAGGTAAACCCGGAAAAGGTACACAGATTGTTGTAACCGTTCCGATCATCAAACAAAGTGAACAAGGAAAAAGTTATGATAAATATATTAATAGCTGACGACCATGCTATTGTACGCGAAGGGTTAAAGCAAATAGTCTCGGAAGAAGATGATTTAAAGGTCATCGGCGAAGCGGAAGATGCCGCGTCGCTTTTCAGTTTGCTCGAAAAAAGCAAATGCGATGTAATAGTACTTGACATAAACATGCCCGGTAAAAGCGGTATTGAGGCATTAAAAGAGCTGCGCACTTTGCATCCCGAAATTCCGGTGCTGATATTAAGCATGTATGGAGAAGATCAGTACGGTGTGCGCTCTATAAAAGCGGGAGCAGCGGGTTACCTAAAAAAAGTTAGCGCTCCAAATGAACTTGTGAACGCAATAAAAAAAATTGTAAGCGGCGGTAAATATATCAGTCAGTCGCTCGGCGAAAGTCTTGCGGAAAATTTCGGCACAAACCAGGTTAATCCGCATGTTAATTTATCCGACCGCGAGTTTGAAGTTATGTGCAAAATTGCTTCGGGTAAAACCGCCGAAAAAATTGCCGACGAAATGTCGATAAGCGTACACACTGTGTACTCGTATCGTATGCGGATTCTCGAAAAAATGCACATGAAAAGCAGCGTAGAATTAACGCAGTACGCTATTCAGAATAATTTGATTGAATAACAAAATCCCTTGGCAACCTCTTTCCGGTGAACTGCGTACCGATTACCGGTATTTTTTCCTCTGTAATAACTCTTTAAGAATGTCAGTATCTAAAACTCTTTAGAAATGTCATTTA
>CAYJPN010000025.1:0-83774 GCA_964372115.1 uncultured Ignavibacteriaceae bacterium | reverse complement strand
ATTTCTAATTTTGCTCTTGTTTTTGTCCATTTTGCCGCATCTTGCTTGGTTACAGATTTAATTTTTCTCCCATCCTGGTCAACAAACCTCAACTGATTATTCATCGTATAATTATACGGGATTTCGCGTCTTCGTCGGGACAGGCAGACGGGCATTGTGCCGCGAAAAGTTATCGTTATTTAAAACCCCGAATTAAATTTAACCTATTCCCTCTATTCTAGTTTTGAATACATTAACCAATTTATACTGGTCATTTAACTTTTTTATTTCATCCCAGTTATCACTAATCATTCGAAAAAAGTCTTTCAACTTCAGATTTCCAAAACGGATATGTATTACTTTCGGGGGCGGGGTATTAAGTATAATTCTGTGCGAGAAATCGGCATCTTTTGTAATAATTGTTAAATTATTTTTCTTTGCAAAATTCCATATTTGTGTATCTGTCCATTTGTCATCAATATCTGTTTGATGAATAAATTCCTCACTATTCCACAATGAAAAACAATAAGGAAGATTCACATCGATTAAATACTTCTTCATTTTAATTTGAGAGTGACTTAACTATATAGTGCCTATCCATCAATTTTGAGGCAAATAACAAACATGCTTTAATGTCATCCGCTTCTAAAGTTGGAAATTGCTTAAGAAGTTCTCCTTCTGTTTCTCCAACAGACAAATATTCCATAATTGTTTGGACAGTAATCCTCTTGCCTCTAATTATAGGTTTTCCCCCGCAAATTTTTTCGTTTATTGTAATTCTTGCTGAAAGTTCCATTTTAGTATCTCAATTATTCTTCTATAAATTTATAATAATTCAAACATACTAGCAAAGAGAATGCATTTATAAATATTTTATAGTGGTTAATCATATCCGATTTCAATGTAACGCCTGTCCCGATTTCTATACTATAGAATACCCTGTGTTGCTTGAATAAAAACAATTATTCTATTAATTAGCTTTTTGATTGTAAACATCAAAAATGTTCTTAGCCCCAGTGCATGTTGTTAGTTGTTTAATTATTTTTTTTTGATTTAGATTATAAAGATAAAGTTGTTCATCTCCATGTGCTTTTTTTAGGTTATCCCCAACAAATACAATTAAGCTATCATTTAAATATTTTAGATTAGCTATAGCTGTCACCGAATCTGTATCCATACCGTTAATATAAGTTACTGTCAACTCCGGATACTTCAATATTTTTATCGATGAGTCGGCAATAATCAAGTTACCACCATCAGGCGACCAATCTAAGATAAATGAAGTTTTTGTTTCCACTTTTTTTATCTTCTTATTTTTTAAATTGGCAAACAATAAAATAATTGGGTCATTAATTCTATCACTTTTATTATCGGCTTCATTGTAACTTATGGCTACTACCCTATTTTTATTACATATAATATCCATAATTATCTCTGAATTTAAACTAATCGAGTCAATACCTTTGGTATTAATAGTTTCATAAAACACATCCCTATAATTTGAAAAAATTAATAGACTATCCTTATAAACATCAAAAAAATTTGTCCAACCGTTAAGATTATTGCGGGAATGAAATATTTTCTTTTTGTTTACAGTAAAATCCATAATTTCATATTGACCATGAAGACCTCCCATGGGGGCTACAAGTAATTTTTTATTACTGTAAAAAAATTTATATTTTGCATTAAATTCTGGCACCGGAATATTGTATTCAATATTATTTTCCAAATCCAAAATGACTAATTTCCCCCCTTTACTTATAAAATCATTCCCATATAAAATTAAAGTATTACCGGGATTATATTCTGTAACACCAGATTTTAAACAACCTATAAAAAAGAAAATTGAAAATAAAAAACTAATTTTTTTCCCCATGTCTAAATCTCTCCGTTTTCAACATCATATTTATCGTTATGACTCTTAAAAAATTGTTTGTCCTTTTTCCTTCTATATTTTGTGTCTATCTCCATTCCCAAGCGAGTTTCTATTCTATTGATATTCCATGCTTCAGGAGCATTTTTTAAACCTTTTCTATTTTTTTCGCCCCGGACATATCTTGGGTCGAGATTCAATACGGAACCTCTTGAATATCGAGAATTATTTGATTTTTTGTCTAACTCATTTAGGCACTGGGGATTAAAATATTCACTAAGGCTGGATATCCCATTCTGAATTTCGGTCAAGACTTCTTGTTCAGCCTGCCATTGAAAATATTTGTCCTGCGCTTCTCCTATGAGTGTCATTGCAGAAATAGCATTTAAAGAAAATTCCACAGCTTTTGGTAATATTAGGATTGCAGATAAAAGATAATCGGCTGCAACTTCTCTTGTCTTGTTCGGGAATAATGTTTCGTTTCTTGTTGGAGCAACACCTATGGCATCCCAGATAAATAAATTAAATTTAAAGTCCATCTCACTCATAAAAATAAAACTTGTGCCTTCACGAACGTATCGTCCATCCGTATCCACAAACCTCAACGGGTTATTCATCGTATAATTATACGGGCTCCAACCCGGGTACTTATCCCGCGAAGAAACGGGACAGGTCCGCCAGCGGGTCTGCAGAGAGCCATCTGCCGATACGGCTGTAGTAATAACGGGTGCCGAAGTAATCGTAACCACTCTCCTTGTCACTTTCCTTCTCATTTAAACCGATCATCCGCATCACCGTAGTTGTAGCTTCTCAGGATTTCACCGTATGCGTAATAATCCTGCGCTGAGACTGTTTCTCCGTTCTGGTCTATTGTTAAATTATAAATTAGCCGAATGCGGTCCCGTTAGTAAGAGGGGCTAAATCCCAAAAGAGGTTTGGTTTGCCATACCTATAAGATATAATTGGCATTAATCTTTGTGAATTTGGTTGTACAGTATATCAAGGAACTCGTTTTTTAAGCAAATATTTTTTGTTAAGGAATTTTATTAACCTATTGACTTTTTACATATTAAAGATGTTATACGGTTTTTTCCCTTACAACTTTATTTCAGAATTTTAGAAATACCAAAACTTGAACATATCTAAGAAATCTGGTTTTGAATTAAATATAAAGCCCCATTCAGGATTATCATTGTACTTTTTATATTGTGTTTTCTTATCCAAAAATAATTTTTCATCAACAACTTTATACTTACGATAAATAGTATCACTATCTGAGTCATCATATATTAATAAATATTCATCTTGCTTACTAATTTTTTTGATTGTTTCAAGGTATTCATTCTTGTCATAAGGTAGAAGCGAATGAAAACTATATGAATTGGAAACTGATCCATCTATTTTCTTAGAGAAAGATTTAGAATAGATGTATCCATTATTATTTACAACGAATGCGATCTTAAAGTAAGTTCGTGCATCATATCCACCTTCATATGAATCAACAATTCCTTCATATACTTTAATGTCAGCTTTAGTGCACTCCCTATAACTAAGGTGCTGTGTATTGTGGTGATATTCAAAAAACAAACAAATATTCTTAAGAATTGATAAGCAAATAATTAATAAGATTAATATGACAACATATTTAATTAATATTTTCATATTTCAAACCTATTTTTTCTTTTGAAAAAGTCCAGTTTTCTTCCAAGTTATATTCTCATGATAACCTGGATGATCATAAGCCCCCTCTTTAGGGGGATAACCGTAAAAACGATCAATGTCATGGGCATGGTTTCCACCTACCGGATGACCATGACCAACTAATTCGTGCATCATAACAACTGCTCTCGGCGTGCGAGTATTATGGCCTGTGTATGATATGTTAATATTGGCCCCTCCATAGTCAGAATCAGTATGACCTCCGCCAATTGAATAAAGTGAATACGGGTGGACCCGAAATTTTTTTCCATCGACATAATTAACGTTAAAAACATTTTCGGTTGTTGCAATGGCATCATATAAGCCAGAAGCATAATTGTCTTGAGACCAATCAAAAGAGCCACCACCATCTGCATTTATTACATAGTGTTCCGATGTCCAGTTAAAGATTCCAAAAAGGAATGAATGTTCTTCAGTTACTTTCTGATATGAAACTGGAGCGTTTGCATAAAGAGAATTTACATCCTTTATAAATCTTTTGGCATCATCTTCTGTTTTTACCCTTACTTCTCTACCATCGGGGTCAATTAAAATTAAAGGATTATTCATTACATAATTATATGGACTCCACCCAGCATACTTATCCGCCAGCGGGTCTACAGAGAGCCATCTGCCGATACGGCTGTCATAATAACGGTCACCAAAGTAATCATAATGTGTTTCTTCGTCTCTTTCTTTGCCGGTAAACTTATATATACTGTTCGGGTTCGAATTGTTCATACTTCTGCCCGGCATTACCATTCCAAACGGATAATAATCATCGTGGCCGACTACTATGCCGTCTTCGTCTAATGTCATTTTTATACTTCCGAGATGGTCTTTTACATAATAAAAGTATTCTTCCTCAATTATTTCTATTTGAAGTGTTTTTATACTACTTACCCACCTATCATTATCAATATATTTTACTGCTACCCTATATATACCACTCTGATTGTAAATATGCGAACAGATGGCATTGGTAGTTACTAAATCATTCGTGAATGTAACTCCATCGTAATTAAAATCCCATATCCATGTTGGTGTATATCCACCGTTTTGTGTATCCGGATCATAACTTGATGATGCATTAAACACTACGGTTCCACCAACTTTCAACAGACTTAGCTGATAGTTTATTACAAAATTTGCTACCGGATAAAACCCGGTGGCATGGATATAAGAACAACTTAACAAAAGGAATATAAATATTTTTTTCATGGATATTATTCAGAATATTTGGGAATTTTAATCTTAGTTTAACTCACTATCGTTTATGAATTATGATAAGTTTCATAATATTTCTATTATAATGGATAAATAACATGAAGATTAAAAAAATTTTACTTTAATAGTTTTTAATATTTTGCTTATCATTTTACTTCCTTTTTAATCAATTATTTAAAGTCGTGGTATTTTTCTGATAGTTCACTTATGGGAACATTATTATCTAAGATGTTCCCTTAAAATTTTTACTTTTTGCTCGGCACTTAAATGTCTTCACTGTCTCATGGAATTTCTCCTTATATTTTTATCTTAAAATATCATTATCAAATTCCATTTCCAATTGAAGCTTTACAATTTCTGCCCCTACAATAACTGTTTCTTTAAATCTGACTTAAAAAACAAAATCTCTATCGCCCTGCTTGAGGATTGGTTCATTAGCAGCAGCTTGTTAGCCCTTGCTATATACAATTTTAATTTTCTCTATCTCACTTGTTTTTATTTTTCTATTAAATGCCCAATAAACATCTTTTATTATTTTCTCATTAGGAGATAATTTTTCATTAGATATAATAACAGACGCAATACTGTTAATATATATTTCACCTACTTCACCGCTTCCTATTAAGAGTCTGGCATTTTTTAAATTAAAATCTATCGTATCTGTATTGGTATTTGCTATTTCGATTTTACCTTTAATATAAGTGTAATGTTTTTCATTTACAGTATTATATTCTAATTCTTTTATATTACAATGAATTGCGAAATTATCACCTTTAAAATCAATCATTTTGTCTATTTCAAAACTATCACTACAGCTCTGTTGAGACAAAAAAATTATTAATATAAATATAGCTTTACTTAACCTCTTCATATTTAGGTACCTCTATTATTACAGACGTATTATCTACTCCTTCTCCAGAAGTTTTTCCTACTACAACTTTAACCTTCTTTAATTCTTTGAACCATTCATTTGGTTTTACAGTAGTTGCAGAGTTTTCAATTGTTACACCAGCGCCAGCACTATTTACAACATCTACTGCTGCATCTGTACAATTGTTTGTATATAAATTATATTTTGTTTTGCCAGAATTATGGTCTAATGCACTATTAAATGCACTTGTTGTGATTTTTGCATCTTGCTCAGATGTAGTATGAAGTAAGAGAGAACCTTTTACCGGTCCATCAACCATCTCAATAGATACACCAGCTTGTGTACTCGAGCCCGACACAAAACCTAAGTTTCCAGAAGATGTTTCTCCAGCAGCACCTTGATTGTAAGAGTACCACTGTCCACCTTTATCTTGGAAAAATAATACTGTATGCCCTTTTCCCCCGGCTCCTTTTGGGTCAACAAAGTAAGCCACATCTTTACCATCAGGGTCAATATATTTTAATGGGTTATTTAGAGTATAATTATACGGACTCGAGCCGGGGTGCTTGTCCGCCAGCGGGTCTACCGCAAGCCATCTGCCGATACGGCTGTCATAATAACGTGCGCCGAAATAATCATAATGCGTTTCTTCGTCTCTTTCTTTGCCGGTAAACTTGTATTTACTATTCGGATTCGAATTATTCATACTTCTGCCCGGCATTACCATTCCAAACGGGTAGTAGTCATCGTAACCGGCTACATTGCCGTCTTCGTCTAATGTCATTTTTATGCTTCCGAGATGGTCTTTAATATAAGAGAAGTATTCATCCTTACTTAAAGTTAAAAACTTAAAAATAACTCAAAGAAAAGTTAACGACGATTCATCAAATTTATAGAATGTTAATAAAGTATCTGTAGTTTGATAGTAATACTTTTTTGACAAAAGTTTAATCGAATTATTTTCTTCTAACAGACTAAAAATTGTGTTGTAAGATTCTTCATCTGAACATAGTGGGTCATCATTAATTATATTTACCGATTTTAATGTGGTAAATGCATCGCCAAATTTTGGGCTCTGATATACAAAAAGGTTATAGCCCACATGTTTCTCGCAATATGTTTGATAAAAAGACTCTATCTCAAAAAAGTAAAAATTCTTGATATTTGTTAATTTTAGTGTGTCAATAAAATTTATCTCATATGAATAAATCTTATTAAAACCCTTGGAATTATTTATTCCGAAAATTATAATTGCTCTTTTTGAACCCCAAAGATTCCCAATTAATAAACATTCATCATTCGTTCTTTTAGCATAAATAATTTTTTCAAATGTTAATAAATCCCACGTATAATCTTTAGCAATGGTATCACCACTAATAATGTTTTTCATTTCATAATATTGAGTTAATGTGTCTAATAATTTCAGAAACGGAAAGTTTTCCAATAATGAATCGGGACTATTGGTATGATAGTACTCATAACTAACATTATATTTATCAATATTTTCTATACAAGAAAACTTGTTCATTACTACAAGAGTAAATATTAAGAAATAAAGAATATTTTTGGTTTTAAACATAAATACCTCATTTGGTTATTTAAAACTTCTAAAGCTTTTTTTATTGATATAATTCGGTGTGGTCTCGGTAATCCCCTTGATCCATTTTGGCTCAGAATAGGGTGGGCTCATTGATATGGGGCTATAATAATGGTCTGCTCCATCAAGAATGTTGCTTCCATTATAGTAAATCTTTATTGCATTAGCCATTGAATTTGCAAAAGCAGTTTTTTCAATTTTATTGGATGTAGATCTTGGATTATGGTATCTCCATGACTCTGGTCTATTTGATTGAGTGGCAGTGAACTGGCTTTTCTGCTCAATAACTTCTGAATAAGAGTTAGGGAATCTCTTGCTATTTACTCTATTAGAGACTACCTCACCAATAGCTCTTTGAATTTGATTTGGTTCACCACCTCCTTCAGCATAAATAATTCTACCTAATTTGCCCAAATCACTACTCAAATCAATTTCTGAAAAATTATACCCATCAAATTCTGTTGGACCATCATCTTCCTCAATAAAGAATCTATCTGGTTCTTTTTTTATTTCCTTATGTAATAAATTTCCATCATTAGTGAAATAGTAATCATCAACCCTCATCCCATCCGGATCAATAAACCTCAACGGGTTATTCAACGTATAATTATATGGACTTAAACCATGGTACATATCCGCCAGCGGGTCTATGGAGAGCCATCTGCCAATTCTCGAATCATAAAACCGTGCGCCAAAATAATCATAACCGGTTTCAATGTCACGCCTGTCCCGACGAATCGGAGATGAAGTCGGGACTCTTTTTCTGTGTCCGTTGGCTAACGGATTGTATTTATCGTTTTGACCGCTGCCTACTGTGTAGGTTCTTAAAGTTTCGCCAAATGGATAATAATCTTGCGCGCTTACAATTTCTCCATCCTGGTTAACAACAATACGTATGCTGCCGAGGTGGTCTTTTATGTAGTAGCGGCGGCGGTCGGCGCGGCGCCAATATATGTTGTGGTCTAACATCCTAATCAAAAAATGGTTAAGAAAAATTATCTGTTTAAAATAAGTATAACAAATTTTAATTCGGCAGATACTCCCGAAGGGAGTTTTATGTTGGTAGAAAAATCGAACATAAAAACAACAGGTACTCCGGCAGGAGTTCTATGTTCTTTGAAAAGTTTGATATTAAGGAACATGCAACTCCGCTGGAGTTGGGATGTTTTTTTCTTTTTATTTTTGCTACAAACATTTTGCTCCTGACGGAGCAATTGTTAAAAGAATATCTGATTAAATTATTAATGTATCGTTACCCGGTCCGGCAAAGGTTATGTTTTTTTGCTGAACCGTGATAACGAAACTATCTGATTCCTTTAGTAAAATTTTAATCTCACGTTCTAATTCGAGCAATTCTATTTTTGTAAAAATAATTTTGCTTTCTGTAGTAGTTATTTTGAAATAACCAAAATAAAACCCCAGCAGCAGCCCGGCTATAATTGTGCCGAGCGTGATGGTGCTTAGGGTTTCGATTAGGGTGAAAGCAGAAGAATATTGGTTATACTTATTAAAATTGTTATAAAAGCCATATACGAAAATGTCTGCTTTTGTTTTCTTTAGCTTTAAAATTAATTTATGTAACTATTCTTCTTTGTGAATTGGGAATAATTTTATACTTCTAACTCAGAAAAAATTAGTTCTATTTCCCAATGAGCTGTACCAAAATTCCGAAGAAATACTAAAACTGATTCAATTTTTCCAGCATCAAGTATTCTGCTCCTCACACTTAAAAGTTCTTCAACTACGAAATCATATTCTTCAAATTGGTTAAAATTTAAAGATGTTACATTAAGAAACCTAATATTAAAAGGCTCATAATCATCAATCTCTTCAACCCATTTCAAAAATTCGAACTGTATCTCCCTCTTTTCAGGAAGAAATTTTATTTCATTTAGAGCCAAATCGTGTAAATCAGAAAAACTTAAATAATTTAATACATCTTTTTCTTTTAGTCTCATTATATCACCAAATCTACTTTCATAATACTATATGTGAAGCTTTCGAACCTTGCTTACAAGGATTTCCATTTTTATCTAAATATTTATCCTTCTTCCCAGTAGATTTAGGATTATATCTATGATAATGATCTTTGCCTTCGTAGCCTTTAGCTCCCGATACGCCTTTATCAAACCGAACTTTTTCACCAGTTTCTGTATTTGAATATTCTTTATGGTTACCACTTTTGTTTTCATTAGAAGTTGTTTCCTTCCATGTATCACCTAACTGTTCAGGCCTTACTGGATTATTCCAATCGACTTGACTTGATTCACCCTCACTACCAGCACCGCTAGTTTTTTGTTCCTCGGTAAACCAATTCTTAATGTCGTTGTAAGCTTGTAATCCAGTTTTAAGCAGTGACGCTCCAACTTCCCATTGAGAAGGAATTTTCCCATGGTTATTTTTTGCTGCATCAATAATTGCAGCAGTTACTAGTATTCCAGTCCCAATCACCACAGCCGCTCCCGCAACGCTTACGGTTATAGGGTCACCAACAAATCTTCCATCCGGGTCAATAAACCTCAACGGATTATTTAGTGTATAATTATACGGACTCCAGCCCGGGTACTTATCCCGCGAAGATACGGGACAGGTCCGCCAGCGGGTCTACTGAGAGCCATCTGCCTATACGGCTGTCATAATAACGTGCGCCAAAATAATCATAACCGGTTTCAATGTCACGCTCTTTTTCGGTGAATTTGTATTTGTCGTTTTGCCCGCTGCCTACTGTGTAAGTTCTAAGAGTTTCGCCCCCGACTGTGTCGCATAGGCGTCAACTTAATTTTATTAATAATTTGTGTAAATCATTAAAATATAATTGAATATGGTTACTAAATGCTTTTATTTTTTATATGGCACTCCTAATGGGCTGCGATTTGTTTTGTGTTATCTAATTCTATTAACATTTAACTCCTAACGGAGTTTTTAACTTGTTTATCTTCGCTCCAGAGGAGCGAAATATTTGTAGAAATACATAAATACCCAATATACCAGCACTCCGTAGGAGTGCTATATAGTTTTATTTTATTAGAATTACAGCATCATAATCAAAAATTAATTTAATTTTCACATCCCTTAAGTTGACGCCTATGCGACTGTGTCGGGGGGTAATAATCTTGCGCGCTTACAATTTCTCCATCCTGGTCAACAACAACACGTATGCTGCCGAGGTGGTCTTTAATGTAGTAGTTGCGGGAGTCATAGCGCTCCCAGCCTATTTCCGGCTCGCCACGCTCATTTGTTGTTTCCACTTCCTCCCAGTTAACATCAACTCTGCCCATCAGCCCGTTGCCGTAAAGGTTAACCATCTTTAATTGGTGACCGGTGTTTGCAAGCTGGTATATTGCAAGCTCGCGCCCGTTATTGTCCCGCAAGTAAAATTCCATTCCGCTCGATCCGTTTTTGCCTATCCGGTTCCCGGCATCGTCGTAGTAGTAATCAACCATATCTTCGTTCTCAACCTGCAGCGGAAGATTTCTGTAATCATAGTTGTAAAGCGAGGTTAAGTTCAGGTTGTCTGAAACAGCATTTCCACGGGGGTCGTAACTGTAGTTTTTTGTATAACCATTAAACAGCACATGGTCCAATTTATTTGTTCCGTTTGTGTAGAAGTAAGAAATATTTTGTCCGGTTCTATTCTTCGACGAAATATTTCCATCCGGGTCGTATTGGTAATTTTCAGTGTAGTTCGCGTTTGAGCAGACATTTGACATCAACCTCGATTGATCATCGTAAGTATAGGTGAAGTTGAGGTTTTGCCACGAACTGTTACCTTTGTTTACCAAACCAAGTGAAGATACATTACCGTTTTTAAAGTAACCCAACGTTTCCTTAATTATAGTTAATAACTCCGGTAATGCATGCGCCGTAAAAAAAACGGGACATGCACGCCGGGGCAAAATTATTTTACAAACCAAGTTCTTGTTTTACTTCTTTAAATGCATTTACCGCAAAATCAAGGTCGGCTTTTGTGTGTGCTGCTGAAATTTGTGTGCGTATTCTCGCGGTTCCTTTCGGTACAACAGGGAAGAAAAAGCCGATTACGTAAACGCCTTTTTCGAGCATGCGCGCGGCAAATTTTTGCGACAGCGCGGCATCACCAAGCATAATAGGAACTATCGGGTGCACGCCGTCTTTTATTTCGAGACCCGCTTTTTTTATTTCGGTTCTAAAATATTTTGTGTTCTCTTCAAGTTTATCCCGCAAGAGTGTGGACGACTCTAACATATCGAGCACTTTTATTGAGGCGGCAACAATAGCCGGCGCAACCGTGTTGCTGAATAAATAGGGACGCGAACGCTGACGAAGAAGTTCTATAATTTCTTTTCTGCCCGATGTGTAACCGCCGCTTGCGCCGCCGAGCGCTTTGCCGAGCGTGCCGGTAATAATATCAATACGACCCATTACCTCGTTATATTCGTGCGTGCCTTTACCATGTTTGCCCATAAAACCAACAGCGTGCGAGTCGTCAACCATAACCATCGCGTCGTATTTATCTGCCATATCGCAAATGGCTTTTAGGTTTGCAATATAACCGTCCATAGAAAAAACACCATCGGTTGCTATTAACCTGTAACGCGCCGATTTTGTTTCTTTTAATTTTTCTTCGAGTTCGTTCATATCGTTGTTTGCGTAACGGAAACGCTGCGCTTTGCTGAGCCTTACGCCGTCAATTATAGAAGCGTGATTTAACGCGTCGCTTATTATTGCGTCTTCCTCATTAAGAAGTGTTTCAAACAAACCGCCGTTTGCGTCGAAGCATGAAGTGTAAAGAATAGTATCCTCGGTGCCGAGAAAGTGAGAAATTTTACTTTCCAATTCTTTATGTATTTCCTGCGTTCCGCAAATAAAACGTACGGATGATAAACCGTAGCCCCATTTGTCTAAGCTTGCTTTTGCGGCTTCTATTATTTCTTTGTTGTCCGCCAGACCGAGATAATTGTTGGCGCACATATTTAAAACTTTTATACCGCCGGCAACATAAATGTTTGCGCTTTGCGGGCTGGTAATAATTCTCTCTTTTTTGTAGAGTCCTTCGCTTTCAATATTATTAAGCGTCTCACGAAGCTGTTCCTTTATTGAACCGTACATCGTAATCCTTTCTTTTTATTTTTAAATTTCTTTCCAGTCGAGTAATATTTTTCCGGAGTTGCCCGATTTCATTAATTCAAAGCCTTCTATAAAATCTTTGTATGAAAATTTGTGGGTTATTACCGGCGATATATCCAAACCCGATTGAACCATTACCGACATTTTATACCACGTCTCAAACATTTTTCTTCCGTAGATTCCGCGTAATGTTAAACCGCTGAATATAACTTTTTCCCAGTTTATAGCGGCGGATGAAGGGAGAATACCAAGCAGCGCTATGTTGCCGCCGTGGAACATAACTTCAATCATATCATTAAGCGCGTGTATGTTACCCGACATTTCGAGACCGACATCAAAACCTTCTTTCATGCCAAGTTCTTTAACAACATCGTTAAGTTTCTCTTTTGATACATCTACAGCGCGGGTAACGCCTACTTTTCGCGCGAGCTCAAGGCGGTAAGGATTCATATCGGTTATAACAACATTGCGCGAGCCGGCGTGTTTTGCGATTGCGGCAGCCATTATCCCGATAGGTCCGGCGCCGGTTATTAAAACATCTTCGCCGAGCAGTTCAAATGAAAGAGCCGTGTGCGTGGCATTTCCGAACGGATCGAATATCGATAAAATATCATCGGGTGTTTTATGGTCGTTGTGCCAGATATTTGTAACCGGTATTGAAAGATACTCAGCGAACGCACCGGCACGGTTAACACCGACGCCTTTTGTATATGGACAAAGATGACCGCGCCCCGCGCGGCAATGCCGGCAGTGTCCGCAAACAAGATGTCCTTCGCCGCTTACAACCTCGCCAATTTTTACATCATGCACATTACTTCCTACGGCTTCCACAACACCCATATATTCGTGACCAACAACCATTGGAACCGGAATAGTTTTTTGCGCCCATTCATCCCAGTTATAAATGTGTACATCGGTGCCGCAAATTGCGGTTTGTTTTATTTTTATAAGAACATCATTTATTCCAACTTCCGGAACCGGCACTTCATCAAGCCACAAGCCGGGTTCGGATGATTTTTTTACAAGAGCCTTCATCTTTTTCATAATTTCTTCCTTCTGTTAAGGTTGTTTTTAAGATGATAAATTTTTCAAATTATTAGTTCAAAATTAGAGATTAAAGGGACAAAGGACAACGTAAGAAGAAACGAATTTAGGATAGGCAAAAGGGATTTTTAAAATAGTAAACAAGCAATAATGTTTGACGATTAGTTTGGTAAAACAAAATCGGTAAACAAAATATTGTCTCAAAAAATAATTCTTCATCCCTCATTTTTTGTTTTATAATGATGTGGTGTACTAGAATGATACAATTGTAAAATCTATATAACCCCAAATTTAGCCAATATCAAAGTTTTGCCGGTGGCATAACTCCTGCATAAACAAACACAGACGATAGTATTTATTCATCCATAAAGGATTTATTGATGACACTAAGCAGTATAATTTTAACATCAATAATAGCTGTAACCATTGGAGCCGCACTTTTAGTGGTTATATCTTTTTTAATTTCCCGCTCAAGAGGAAGAAGAGATTTTTTCGAGGAAAGCGGTGTTGACAAAGCCAAACAAGATTTTACACAAATGAGGACCCATATACCGACTCTGGCTGATTACTCCTCGCAGGTTTTTTCTCTAAGAGCAGACTCAGTCAACCATCCGGATTATATCCGAAGTGTTGAAGATGTTCAATCAAATTCTTCGCAGCAGTATCAATCTGCCGCAGCGTTCGATAGAGGAATGAGACCAACATTTTACGAAACAGCAGCGAGGCAAAGAGTTATTCCCCGTATGAGAGTAGTGAATGATTATTTTATTAATGGTCTTCAAAATTCAGCAAGGTTTAGATATACCCCTTACGATTAATGAACTAAAGAGAGAAAAAGCTGTTCACCAAAAATGAGCAGCTTTGTTATTTTAAACCGAATGAATATTATAATAAATTGCTTGCCAGCTCCGCCAATTCCGACCGCTCTCCTTTTTCAAGATTTATATGCGAGTAAAGTTCCTGTCCTTTAAAATGATCTATCAAGTATGTCAGCCCATTCGATTGCGAATCGAGATAAGGATGGTCAATTTGATAGATATCTCCAGTAAAAACTATTTTTGAACCTTCACCCACACGCGTAATTATTGTTTTAATTTCGTGGGGAGTTAAATTCTGCGCTTCATCCACAATAAAAAATATACGCTGTAAACTTCTTCCACGAATATAAGAAAGAGGTTCAACAACAAGTTTTGAATCTTTTATCATCGTGTTGATAGCTACAAAGTTTTTATCGTTTTCAGAAAACTGATCCTGTATAACTTTAATATTATCCCATAAAGGCTGCATATAAGGTTCAAGTTTGCTTTGAACATCACCGGGCAAAAATCCGATGTCTTTGTTGCTCAACGGAACAATAGGGCGGGCAACGTATATTTGCCTGTAGTCTTTTTTTACTGCAAGCGCGCCTGCAAGCGCCAGCAGGGTTTTTCCGGTTCCCGCTTTACCGGTTAGAGTAACAAGCGGAATGTTACGGTTTGTAAGGGCGTGTATTGCAAAGGTCTGTTCGGCATTGCGCGGGTTTATACCGTATGTAACCGATTTATCAACCCTCCTGAAAAACGCTTTATCGTGGTCGAGGTAAGCGAGTACTGAACGGTTTAAATTTCTTAAAACATAATATTTATTCGGAACAACTTCTCCTTTTAACTTCTTTATAATTTTTGCCGCTTCCACTTCATAAGGCGGCTGAAAAAATTTTACGATTATATCATCATCAAAATTGTCAATTGTTTCTTTCCCGCTGTAAAGCTCCTCCACACTTTTTACCCGGTCGGTTGTGTAATCTTCCGCCTGAATGCCGAGAGCTTTTGCTTTCATCCTTAGGTTTACATCTTTGGAGACGAGTACCACGGTTGACTTGCCGCCGATTTTTTTATTCCAATCAAACGCGGTAGAAAGTATGCGATGGTCGGGATTATCTTCCCTAAAAATATTTTTTATTTCAGGGCTCAGACCATTGGAAATAGCTATCCTCATTTTCCCTTTGTTTTTACCCATCGATACGCCGCCGTTAAACAACGCGCTGCCTGTCATCATATCGAGTGTGCGGGCAAACTCCCGTGCGTTTAAGTTTATTACCTGGCTGCCGCGTTTAAAATGATCGAGCTCTTCAATAACAGTTAAAGGAATTATTACATCATTCTCTTGAAACTGATGAATGCAGCTTGAATCGTGGAGGATAACATTTGTGTCGAGTATAAAAGTTTTCGGCGCTTTTTTTGATTTATAATTTTTCAATTTTTGTTTGGTTACCATAAAAATTCCGGTGTTTGTTAATCCAACCCAAATATGATAAAAAAATATTCATATGTAAATACCCACACGATAATATAAATATTAAATTTACTCGAACTATCCATAATCTGGTTTTTTCTTTTTCAACCGCATAATGGTTAAATGGTTCCTGACTTCTGCCAAATCAGTACGACAAAATTTTGAATAATTTAATTAATATTTTTAGTATAGGATTCCTCTGCGCGCGCACTTTTGTGCCAGGCTCTCATTTCGTTTCGTTCTTTGTTTAATCCGTTAGCTAACGGACTGTGTGATTGTTTTGCCTCTCATCTCCATCTTCTCTAAATGTTTCTTGTTAAAAAGTATTAATTTGGTTTGAAAAAAGAAAGAAATATTTTCCCGGGCGCTATCTTTTTCTCTCACCATCTTCAATACTTAAATCAAATAGCTGCACATTGGAACCCTTCATCCAAATGACTAACTGCCGGCTGAAACTGCAAACATACCGCGTTAACTATTTATAAAAAAATATTCCTCATTAATAAACTTTAACCAAATTTTTATTTAGTTTTGAACCAATTGAAATTAAACATGAAGCGATATTGAACGAACTAACTGCTGCACTTCTTCTTTTTTCCGTCGGTGTAATATCCGGTGTAATTAATGTTATGGCTGGCGGCGGTTCTTCGTTAACTCTGCCCGTACTTATTTTTCTCGGTCTCGACTCCGCCCTGGCGAACGGCACAAACCGGATAGCCATCGTTATTCAAAATGTAGCAGCGGTTTCCTCTTTTAAAAAAGAAAAATATTCTCAGTTCGGCACCAGTATAAAACTTTCACTCCTCACTCTCCCCGGTTCAATAATAGGCGCGGTAGCAGCGGTAAAAATGAGTGACGAGTTATTTCAAAAAATACTCGCGGTAGTAATGATAGCCATTATCATTTCGATGATGATTCCTAAATCAAAAACCGTTTATTCGGATGACCCGGCTAAAAAAATTTCATTATGGACTCATCTATCAATGTTTTTTATCGGATTTTACGGCGGGTTTATACAGGTTGGCGTTGGTTTTTTGCTAATGGGCGCGCTTCATTATTTGATGAAATTAAACCTTGTTTATGTAAATATGCACAAGGTATTTATAGTTTTTATTTTTACTATACCCGCGCTTATAATTTTTATTATTACGGGCAATGTGCATTGGGGTTTTGGGCTTAGTCTTGCCGCCGGCAATGGTTTGGGCGCATGGTGGGCAGCAAAAATTTCCGTTAAAAAAGGGGAAGGGGTTATAAAATTTGTTTTGTTTATTGCCATATTTATAATGGCATTAAAACTTTTAAATGTTTTTTAATGAAGAGAGAATCGTATGTCAGACAAAACGACTGAAAAAACAGAACCGAAAAGTTTATCCGAAGTTGTAAAGGATGCATTTAAGGAATTGAAGGAAACGGTTATTGCCTTCTTTAAAGCCCCAAAAGCTTTATAGGGCATCAACGTCCCTTATATTATTGAAGGACTTGTTTATTTCGGAATATTAACCATACTCGGAAAATATTCATCCGAAAACCTTTCTGTTGATGATGCGCAGGCAGGTTTAATTTACAGTTTTGTAACCGGGGGCATAACATTTTCAATGCTTATACTTGGCGGGGTGTCCGATAAAATCGGCGTACGAAAATCACTTGCTCTTGCGTTTATATTATTTTTAACCGGCAGGTTTTTCGTGGCGCTTTCTGGCAGTTTAAATATGGGCGCCGGTTTGTGGTCGCCAATGTTTTTTATGATGACATCCGGTTTGCTCATTATGGTTATTGCTTATGGTTTGTACCAGCCTGCAGCATACGCAGGGGTTAAACGTTACACAACACCTCAAACTGCCGCAATGGCATACGCTGCTATTTATGGTTTTATGAATCTCGGCGCGTTTTTCTCCGGTTTTATTTCTTCATTTACCCGCCAGCGTTTTGAGGATGTTTTTCCACCAAACGGTTTAACCGCTGTTTTTTGGGTTTATGTCGGATTAACATTTGTCGCACTTATGGTTTCATTAATTGTTTTATCAAAGAAAAATGACAAGGCGGCTGTTGCAAGTATAAAAGCTGATGCAGGCGATACCTCGCCTGATGAAGAGGAAGAAAAAGTAATTACTCCGAAAATAAACAACATCCCTTTAATAGCATACGCAATGGCAACACTTCTCCTTTTTATTTTTTCCGGCATTGCTTTGGATAACCCGTTAAATGTTGAGTACGCAATTAACTTTTTCGGGTTCAATCTCAATTTGGATTTGTTTTTTATCCTCTCGGTGGCAGCATTCGTTTTAACAATTTTTGAGTTTTTAAGAAAACGTCCGCTGCACCCATTTAGAGATAAACGTTTTTCTCTTTTTATATTTATCCTTATCCCGGTACAGACATTATTTGCCCACAATTGGTTAACTATTCCTTACTATCTCGACCGTGCCTTTGCCGGTTCATTTGTCGGTAACTATTTCGAGGTTTTTTCAAATCTTAACCCATTGCTCATATTTATCCTGGCGCCGCTTGTTGCCGGTTTAACCGCCCGGGCAAATGTTTACCGCATGATGATTCTCGGAACAACAGTAATGGCGCTGCCGACTTTTCTTCTGGCGCTTGGACCAAATGTATATTTGCTGCTTCTTTATATATTTTTGATGACTGTAGGTGAAGCAATGTGGCAGCCGCGTTTTTTGCAATGGATTGCCGAAGTAGCACCTAAAGGTATGACCGGATTATATATGGGCGTCGGGCAATTTCCCTGGTTCCTAACAAAAGTAATTACCGGTTTTTACTCAGGCTGGTTTTTAATGCATTATTGCCCAATCAACACACTGCCTGAGGATATGAACACACAGTTTATGTGGCTAATTTATGGTTTGATAGCAATAGTTACTCCAATAAGTTTAATTTTATTAAAAAATTGGATGATGAAGGGCTTCAAAACCAAAGCGGTATAAAGATAGAAAATTATAGCAGTATTACTATTAAAAATAATTTAACGGTTAACTGCCGGGTTTTATAATCCGGCGGTCAACCGTTTTTTATGAAAATAAGAAAAAACAGCCAAGTTTTATTTTTAAAGACTGTTAAGCGTTTATAAATTAGAGATTTATTTAACCGCTGTAAGTTTGAAATAAACTTCTTCAGGCGAAAAGATACCGGCAAAAAATCTTTCATAAATAACAGGTTCAATATTTACAATATTGTCCATCCACTTTAGAGCAGCAAAGTGAGAGGTTATGAATTTTTTCTCCTCAATTTGAAACTGAGCTTTCCCCTGGTAGTTTGTGCGGTGGTTTAACTTCCACTTTTCGTAAAACTTAAGCTCCCTGCTGCCGATGTACTCATAATTATCAAATGTCCTGATTGAAAAGGGTATTTTGTGGTCGGGTTCGCCGAAATATTTTGTGTTTAAAAAGAAGGGGGCATACACAATTAATGTCCCGCCCGGTTTTATTATTCTGTACAACTCGGTAATTGTTTTGTGAAAACTATCGAGATGTTCGAGAACGTGGCTGGCATAAATTTCATCAAATGTGTTATCCTCAAACGGGTAGGGAAAAGTATTTATGTCATGAATTGCGTTTCCGCCGTAATCTACAATGTCAAGGTTAATATAGCCTTCTTTTAAGTCGTTTCCGCATCCTAAATTTAATTTCATTTTTAGACCGTTGATAGTTGGGGTATTTGTTTTTTTTTAGATTTTATACAAAGTATGCAGCAAATTTAATTAAATATTAAGGAAAAACTCATCCGGGCAAAAAAAACCCCCGGTAAAATCGGGGGTTTAAATTATAGTGTCTATTTTAATTTCAGTTTAAAGAAACTGCCGGGAAGTTGACGCCTTTTAGAGCAACTTCTTCTATTTTGAGTTTGGCAACTCCTTTGTCAATTAGACCTAACGCGAGGGCTGCGCCTTTGGACAGGTCTAATTGTCTTCCCGTAATGTAGGGTCCGCGGTCGTTAATTCTTACGATAACTTGTTTATCGTTTCTCGGATTAGTAACCCTTAAGAGGGTTCCGAATTTTAACGATTTGTGAGCCGCAGTAAACGCCATCTGATCATATTCCTCCCCATTTGCGGTAGCATGACCGTGAAATTTTGGTCCGTACCATGAGGCTTTCATAACTCCTTTGTTTATGTATTCCACCACCGGTATAACTGCCGGAGCTTTTTCTTCAACATAAACAGATTCAGCTTCATTCTTTGTTGTTTCAGTTTTTTCGTTTTCTTTTGTCAATGTAAATCCAACAAGGGAAATCATTATTAGGAGTATTAGGAACTTCGTTAATGACTTCAAATCATTTACCTCATTATTTGTTTATAAATACGAACCAAATTTATCCCAGTTTACTCCCACTTTCAATGTATTTTGGTTCCGCGGCTGTCAGTCCATGAATAAACGAATAACCGACTAATTTGGGTTTTGGGTTGGTTTTGATAGTTTACAATTACACCTTTCGTTTTTCTCTCCTTTAGGAGATGCATGGTTACTCAAATTCAACTTCATCATTAGCGCAAATCCGGAAGGTTCAGGATAAATAATACTTACAAAAATAAAATGTTCAGGTTAAAAGGAATTCATTCGGAGCAACTATTTACTTATTTTAGTTATCAAAAATTATTGATATAAAAGCTGATGATAAAACCTAAAACTATCTATATATTACTATTTTCATTAGTGGCACTCTCTGCTTCAATATATGCCCAGACGGTGCGATTAAAAATTATTGAAACCAGCGATGTCCATGGGGCAATATTTCCCTATGATTTTAAGAACGATGCTTCATTCAAATATTCATTGGCTCAAGTTCAAACCTATGTTGAGCGGGAAAAAGAAAAAAATCCCGGCGGGGTTATACTCCTCGATGACGGAGATATATTACAGGGACAGCCAGTGGTTTATTACTACAATTTCGAACGGAAAGATACGCTGCATCTTCTTAGCCAGGTTATGAATTATATGCAATATGATGCCGCGACTATCGGTAATCATGATATCGAAACCGGTCATCCGGTATACGATAAATTTAACGGTGAGTTAAAATTTCCATGGCTTGCTGCCAATGCTATCAATACCAAAAATGGAGAACCATACTTTAAACCTTATACTATTATAACAAGGCAGGGAGTAAAGGTTGCGGTACTCGGATTAATTACGCCGGCAATACCAAATTGGCTCCCGGAGGATATTTGGCGGGGAATTTATTTTGATGATATGATTAAAAGCGCCCGGAAGTGGGTTGAAATAATAAATGCAAACGAAAAACCTGATTTGATTATAGGGTTATTTCATGCCGGGGTTGATTATAAGTATAACAATGAATCCAAAGATGAACCATTAAATGAAAACGCCTCGCAATTAATTGCTGAACAAGTTCCCGGTTTTGATCTGGTTTTTGTCGGTCACGACCATAAAGGATGGAACTATACGGTAAATGACAGCGAAGGCAAAAAAATTCTGATTTTAGGAACAAAAAGCGAAGCACGAACTGTTGCGGTTGCCGATGTTACAATGGAGTATGATAAATCTTCCGAAACTTGGGAAAAAAGTATTACCGGCAGTATTATAAACATTGGCTTCTACCCTGCCGACGAAAAATTTGTAAAGCACTTTAGCTACGGTTTTGATTTAACACGCGCATATGTGAATAAAGAAATAGGCAAACTAACAAAAACAATGACTACGCGCGTCGCATTGCTTGGACCCTCCCATTTTACTGATTTAATTCACCGGTTTCAACTTGATATTACCGGCGCTGATGTTTCATTTGCCGCGCCACTTTCGTTTGACGCGGATTTAAACCGGGGGAAAATATATGTGCGGGATATGTTTGAGCTTTACAAATATGAAAACTTACTCTACACAATGAAATTAACCGGGCAGGAAATAAAAGATTATCTTGAATATTCGTACGCGCTCTGGTATAACACAATGAAGGACGAAAATGACGAACTCCTTCTTTTTAAAACAATTAACAAAAGCAAAAAAGAGCTTAAAAATCAGTATTATAACTTTTCATCGGCGGCAGGCATTAACTATACTGTTGATGTTACAAAACTAACAGGTAACAGGGTAAATATCGTATCTATGAGTAACGGGCGCCCCTTCTTAATAGATTCAACCTATTTAGTTGCTATCAATAGTTATCGGGGCAACGGAGGTGGTGGTCATTTGATTGCCGGGGCAAAAATTGCACAAAAAGATCTTGAAAAAAGAATTGTGAAAACAACAAGCAAAGATTTACGCTTTTATTTGATGCGATGGATGACAGAAAAAAAAGTGATAAAACCAAAATACCTTAATAATTGGAAAGTTATTCCTAAAGAGTTTTTTTGGAAAGGAAGAAAAAATGCATATAAGGAGTTGTTTCCTGAAAAGCAAAAGAGTGCGGATTAGGGTTTCATAAAAGGATTAAATTATGTTTAGGGTATCCCTAAAAACTTTAATTGGCTTTCTTCGAAAATCCGATTTGGCAGCAAATACCAGTATTCTGTTATCCGTTAGATAACGAATTTTTTGAGGAGCCCTCTATTTGAATGCGGCGCTTACCACGCCGCTTATATCAAACTAAATACTTTATTATTACAAACCCGCCTATTAACATCACCGTAAACCCTATTGCAAGCCAGTTGAAATATTTATCTATGAAACTTTTAATTTGCGGACCGAACCGCCAGATAAGAAACGCGACTAAAAAGAATCTTGCACCCCGGCTTACCATGGAAGCAAAAAGAAACATCGGAAAATTTATAAAAAAAGCCCCCGCGGAAATTGTAAACACTTTATATGGCAGCGGAGTAAAGCCGGCTGTGAAAATTATCCAGAAATTATACTCCACATACATTTTTCTAATTTGCTCAAAAACCTCCGGTCTAAAACCGGGAATGTGGTTGAAGAAAAATAATGCTACTGAAGAAAACTCATTCGGTGCCGACCACCAGACAAAATAACCAATAGCATAACCGAGCATCGCGCCTAAAATTGATGCGACTGTACAAACACCTGCATACTTAAATGCCTTAGCTCGTGCACCGAGTACAAGCGCAATTAACAAAGCATCCGGTGGAATTGGAAAAAATGATGATTCGGCAAATGCAATAAAAAATAATGCAATTGCTCCATAAGGAGTTTCTGCCCAATGAAGAACCCAGTCATAAAGCCTTCTTAAAATTTTCATTTACCTTGCTGTTCAATTTTTTAAAGACCAAACTTAGCAAAAATAATATTGTATTAGAAGGAAGAAAAATATAATTTTTGATAGATAATAAAATTATGGTTATTATGGAAACACAAAAATCTACTCGTCTTCTTTCACTTGATGTTTTTAGGGGTATTACAATTGCGGGAATGATTCTCGTAAACAATCCCGGAGCCTGGGGTTCAATTTATCCTCCTTTGGAACATGCCAAATGGAATGGCTGCACACCAACCGATTTAATTTTCCCTTTTTTTCTTTTTATAGTTGGCGTTGCTATTACTTATTCCCTTTCAAAAAGAAAAGAAAGAGGTGATGACCAATTTAAACTTATGCTGCAGGTATTCAGACGCGGTGCAATGTTATTTCTGCTCGGTTTAATTTTACAGGGGTTTCCTTATTATGATTTATCTGTTATAAGAATACCCGGTGTATTGCAGAGAATAGCTGTGGTTTATTTCTTTGCATCTTTCCTCTTCTTAAAAAGCAGCATAAAAACAATTTCAATTATTGCCGTTGTGCTGTTAATTTTTTACTGGCTGGCTATGACTTTAATACCTGTGCCCGGTGTTGGTTATGCTAACCTCGAACCGGCAACAAATCTTGGCGCCTGGATTGATAATAATTTGCTGTCCGGTCATCTTTGGAGCGCCACAAAGGTTTGGGATCCAGAGGGCATCTTTAGCACTATTCCGGCAGTTTCTACGGCGTTGTTTGGAATATTAACCGGCTACTGGCTGCGTAAAAAAATGGATGACACAACAAAAGTTGTTTGGATGTTTATCTTTGGAAATATCGGTTTACTGCTTGGTTATATCTGGGACTTTTGGTTCCCGATTAATAAAAGTATCTGGACAAGTTCTTACGTAGTTTATACTGCTGGTCTCGCTCTCCACTTTCTGGCTTTCTGCTATTGGTTTATTGATGTTAAAGGAATCAAATGGTGGACGAAGCCCTTTGTTGTTTATGGTCTAAATGCGATAACAGTATTTTTTGCTTCCGGTATTATCGGGCGGTTGATGACTATAATAAAATTAACAACCGCAACGGGTGAAGAGATTACGTTAAAAACTTACATATTCGAAAATTTCTTTCATTCGTGGTTGAGCACTATTAATGCTTCTCTTGCATATGCCCTTGTGTATGTAATAATATGGCTTGGTTTAATGTGGATTTTGTACGCAAAAAAAATATTTATAAAAGTATAGCTGATTCAAACTAAGCTTGTGCATGGCTGGCTGATTTAATTTTTTAATCAGTTCAGCCATGCTTCCATTAAAATACACTGCTTGTAATCTTTCTTTCTTCTCTTTACCTTTACCCAAACAAATTGTTGATTTCATTTTTGCGATCGTTTTATAAATCTATTATATCAATCTTTCTCGCGCTGCTGTTCTTTTCCTGCGGTGAACAAAAACACATAGATGATGAGCAGCTGATTACCGCCTACAATAATGTCTGGTACCGACAGGCAAGCGTGGATTTAGGCGCGAGGATTAAAATGCTTTCTGCCGATTCCGGGGTTGCTATCTCCAAGGGACGCGGAGATATTGACGGAAAAGTTTATTCTTATAATGCCGGCACATGGACTGCCATTCATTCATTTCCATACTCCGATTTTCCTCAAATTGATTTTTACAAAAACAAACTCTGGGTAATTAATCATCTTACCCACAATGGTTATTTTAAACCCGTTCTCACTGAAATAGGTAACACGAAAAAGGAAATACCTCTCCCGAAAAAAATGTGGGACGCAACAGATTATGTTATGTGGCAAAATCTTTCCGTACTTCCGGAGGGAACTGCATGGATGGGCGGTCAGCAGGGTAATATTATCTTTTATAATGGGAAAAAATGGGAGACTAAAAAAAGTCCGGTTGATAAAACTAAACTTTCTGATTTAATATCCGGTGATATAAATGATATTTATATGATCGACTCCTCGAGCGGCTGGGCGGTTGGTAAAGACGGAATGATTTTGCGTTATAAAAACTTTGAGTGGAAAAACTATCCATCCCCGACCGATAAACATCTTCAGCGAATTGTTATGCTTGGGGAAAACAAAGGGTGGGCAGTAGGTTTTAACGGAACAGTATTGGAATACAAAAATGGAACATGGAACAAAAGTAAAATCAATAGTCCGGCAATGTTCTATTCTGTAAAAGCAATTGACGAAAACCATGTTTGGGTTTGCGGAACAAACTCAAGTTTATATTTTTATGACGGAACAAAATGGACGGAAGATAAAAATGCCGAATACCTTAAAGAATCTTTCTGGGATTTATCGGTTGTAAATGACAGCACCGGCTATTTAATCTGGCTTATCGGTAATAGGGGTATTTACACAAACTCACAGGCATTAGGTTTTTCTTTTACCGATTATACTGTGCAATCACTCATTCGCCCCACAGGCAGAAACGGAATTTTTGCTCACAATTTTGGCGAAAAATATCCTGATATTATTGTTATAAATGAAGAAGCTCCGCCGCTCCTTTACAAAAATAACGGCGGTGGAGTTTTCGGCGATATTTCAATAGAAGGTGGACTGATAAATTCACTTTCATCTGCCGGAGGTGCTATTTCGGCTGATTTTAATAACGATGGTTATTTGGATTTTATACACATTGCAGACGATAAGAATTATAAATTTTTTCTCGGTATCGGTGAAAACAAATTTATTGATTTCACAGAACGAAGTAATCTGGTTTTAGATTCTATTGATACTTTTTCATTAATCTCTATTTCTGCTTTTGATTTTGATAATGACGGCAACATTGATTTATACTTTTCCAATGATATTCGGCGTGATATGCTTTTTAAAAACAATGGAGCCGGTCATTTTGAAAATGTTTTCCATAAAACATCTCTTCCCGATAACAAGAAAAAATCTTTCGGCGCATGTTTTTCCGATTTTAACAACGATGGACTGATCGATATACTTTTCCCATACCAGGTGCCTAATAATGGGAAATCACTTGCACTTTACATTAATCATGGCAACTTTAATTTTTCCTTGTTCGATGACATTGCTTTTAACTCCCCCGAGGGAAAATCGCTCTCAACATCGGTAGCACTTGCAGAAGATTTTAACAACGATGGCTGGATAGATATTTTTGTTCATCATCAAAAAGAAGCGCCGTGGCTGCTGCTGAATAAAAAAGGAAAACACTTTGAAAATGTTTCAGCCGCTGCCGGCTTTAACCAAACTATCTTCCATCCTGAGCCGGTAAACGGGACCGCGGCGGCGGCGGATGTAAATAACGATGGCTGGATAGATTTGTATATTAGTTCAAAACTTTATTTGAATTCCCCGGAGATGATGTTTAAAGAAGTTTCAGAATATTCCGGGTTAAACTTTACAGGTAATCCATCTTTTGCAGATATTGATGATGACGGGGATGAAGATTTATTTGTCGGTACTTCTACCGATGCACAGGGCGACAAAGGCGCGGTGCTTTACCGTAACAATTTAAATAAAAATAATTATGTAAAAATTAGTGTCGAAGGTATCTACTCAAATCGATATGCGCGGGGCGCGCGGATCAATTTGTACACAATAAAAAATAGAGATACGCTTTTAACCGGCAGTAAAATAATAGGTGCGGGAAATGCCCCGATGCTGAACAGTGGTATTAGCAATTACATTTTTGCTGTTGACGATAAATATCAGAATAACTTTCAAGTAGTTTTCCCATCCGGCAAAGTTAAAGTAATAGAAAATATAAAACCCGGCGAACGATATTTTCTAACAGAGACCTCGACTTTTGAAGCATCCTTTATTCTTATTTATAAATCAGTATTCAGGACGTTTCTGCTTGCTAACAAAACTGTCGAGATAATTCGATTTGCAATATTTCTAATTTTAATTGCATCGTTAATTTTTGCCGGAAGAAAAGCCGGTGCCGGAAGATTTGTAAACCGCTGGTATTTTTCCACCGGTCTGTTTATCCTTTTCTTAGTAGTAATTCATTATACCATTTTATCATCGGGCACGTTTATTTTTATCCTCCCTTTTGTTTTTGTATTTGTTGTGGGAAGTATAGGAATAATGAGGGCGAAATCTGTTTATAAAAAACTTGATGCCGAAATTATATCCCACTATAAAATTGAAAAGCTCCTCGGTAAAGGCGGAATGGGAAAAGTGTATCTTGCTCTCGATGTTAACACAAAACAAAAAGTGGCGTTAAAAATATTAATGCCGGAACTGCTGCATGATGAAGAAAACAAAAAACGTTTTTCCGGCGAGGCAAGAGTGTTATCCTCGTTTAATCATCCGAACATTGTAAAAGTATTTGAACTCGGCGAGAGTGAAAACACAGGTTTTATTGCAATGGAGTATTTGCCCGGGGGGACTTTAAAAGAATATCTCGATAATAATTATCCCCTAAGTTGGAAAGAAATTAAAAATATTATTCTCCAGATATGTGCCGGGCTTGAAGATATACATGCAAAAAATATTGTCCATAGGGATATGAAAACCGGGAACATTATGCTTGATGAAAAAAACAAACTTCGCATAATGGATTTTGGTCTTTCAAAATCAGCGCTTGTTTCTACAATGACGTCACTCGGTACCGTCCTCGGTACGCTTGGTTATGTTGCCCCCGAGCAGGTAACAAATGTATTAGTTGACAGCAGAAGCGATATTTTTTCTCTCGGTGTAATTTTATACGAGCTGTGCACAAACAAACTCCCCTTTAACGGCGAAAACGAAATTGCACTGATCCATTCTATTTTTAATACTCAGCCGGCTGTTCCGTCATCAATAAATAAAAATATACCGGCAGAATTAGATAAAATAATAATGAAATGTCTCTCGAAAAATGCTGATGAAAGATTTCAGCGAGTTGCTGAATTAACCGAATTCATCTCCAATCTTCAATAAAATTAATTGCGGTTAACTCCCATTCTCTTAATTTTATTCTTAGTCTACACCTTCAAAAAAATCATTTACTTGATTTACAAATTTATCCATTTCGCAACCGGGTGATAAATGTCCGCAATCATTTTCGAGCACCAATAACCTGGCTCTGCTTAGGTGGGCAAATTCAATTGCCGGTAAAGGATTCACCATCATATCGTGTGCGCCTACTATAATAAAGAAATCTCCCTTGAATGTTGAAGCGGCGCTTTGTTTTGCATTATCAAACTTTTTATAAACATCATGCAGCATCATTGCTTTTAGCTGTGATGCCCAGTTGTAGCTGTTGTAGAGTTTTTTATATACTCTGTAGTTGTCGCGAATGAAATTATCAAACTCTTCGGGTGAGTATTTATCATTATAATATTTTATACTCCGGATGTGTGATGTTTGCAGTGATGAAACAGCCATGCATGCCGTACTATCCGGAATATTTCCGATAGTTCCGAGTTCAATAATACTTAATTCTGTTTGCCATAAAAGTTTATCGTAAAAAGTCAGCTTTGGTGAACCAACATATGCTACAGCCTTTTTAATAAAAGATGGATGCGTTGTTATCCAATCAAAAACCTGCATGCCACCCATAGACCCCCCTATTATACCATAAATACTTTCGAAGCCGAATTCTTTTTTTAGCATCATGTATTGAGATTCAACCATATCATGAATTGAAAAAACCGGGAAAAGAGCGCCGGGCTGTTCCTTACTATTAGATGGTGATGATGAAACGCCGTCTCCGAGTGCGTCTACAGCGATGACAAAATATTTTGTACTGTCTGCCATTTTACCTTTGCCGGTATAATTAGCGAGGTGTTCGCTTGTGCCGGCAAACCATGTGGGAAATAAAAGCACATTTGATTTATGCTCATTTAGGATGCCAAAAGTTCTATAGGCAACGGTGCAATTTTTTATGGCTGTGCCGTTTTCTAAATTAAAATTGCCAAGGTTGGAATATTTTAACTGCGAAAATAAGGTGGAAGAAAAGAAAAGAATAAACAGGACAGAGAATAATTTTTTTGTCATTATATCATCTCAAAAAAATGCTTTTGTAATTTTATTGCGCAAATATAAACAAGCCGCAGGAAACATTTGCTTTAATCTAATAGACAGCCCGGTACACTGAACAAATGTATTTTGAAAATGATAAGAAAAATTGTTGATTATCCTTATTTTATTGGCGAGATAATTTTTACATAATATCTCCGAATTGTTTTGATATTTAGATGCCCAAAATATATATTACAGGTAAACTTAAACCGTCTTGTTTTTCCGAAGGCTTAAGACACTGATAATAATTTTACAACATTATTGCAGGAGGCTCTTATGAAAACGTTTATTCTTCTAACAAAACTCTCACCCGAAATTACAAAACAGATGAAAGATAGGGCTCAAATCGGTCGCTCGTGGCTTGATCAGGTAAAAGATAAATGCCCTGATGTAAAATTCATCTCACATTATGCTCTGCTGGGTCCTTACGATTTTCTTGATATTTACGAAGCGCCGGATGAAGAAACAGCGGCAAAGGTTTCGATGATTAGTTTAAACAACGGAGCATTCGAGTCGCAAAGCTTAATTGCCATTCCATATAAAAGATTTTTAGAACTAACCGGTGAAATTTGATTGAATAGCTTCAACATTTAAAAATATTTTTCAACCGGGCAATGCCCATAATTATAGAGGTTGTTATGCCAATAAAAAAACTAACCCAATATCTCGATGAGAATAATGTAAAATATGTGCGCATATCGCACTCGCCTGCGTTTACTTCGCAGGAAATAGCCGCTACAGCGCATATACCGGGGAAAGAACTTGCTAAAACCGTAATTATAAAAATTGACGGTAAAATGGCGATGGCTGTTTTACCTGCGCCGTTTAATATTCAATTCGAAATTTTGAAAGAAATGCTCGGTGTTGCCAGCGTACGGCTTGCGTATGAGCAGGAGTTTATTGATAAGTTTCCGGACTGTGAAGTTGGCGCGATGCCCCCGTTTGGCAACCTTTATAATCTGGATGTTTATGTTGCGGAAAGTTTAGCCGGGGATAAAGAAATTGTTTTTAATGCCTGCTCGCACAGCGAACTTATAAGGATGAGCTATACAGATTATGAAAGAATTGTAAAACCAAAAAAATTGAAATTCGCATATCATTCGATGTTGTGAGTGTTTGTATTTTGAGAATTTTCTTTATTTTAATAGTAAGATTATTTACAGACTTCACAAAAAGCGGTAGTTGCCGTTTCAGATAATTCTAAATTGTAAGGAGTTGGAATGTTGCGCAAATTTGCTGATGCACGTTTCGTAAGCGGTATTTTATGGAGCGCCCGAATAATGGGTGTATTGCTCGTCCTCTTGTTTCTAACATTTGCAGCAGGTGAGGGATTGCCCAACCCGGCAAACTTAAAAGTAAACGAAGCTTTTATGTTTCTTGGTTTATTAACTATGGTTGCAGGCATTTTGGTTGCGCTAAAATGGGAAGGACCGGGTGCAGTTTTAATTATCGATGGTTTTATACTTTTTCTTGTTGTCGAGTATCTTTCTTCCGGTTCAATAAAAATTGGTTTTATTTTTTTTCTATTCCCGTTTACAGGTTTAATGTTTTTTTATTACTGGTGGCAAACTTATAAACAAAGCACTAAACAATAACTTTAGATGAAGCAAATTATTTTATTCGCATTTTTATCTAAGATACATTATCCCTTTAGTTTTGATTCTGAGGGATAATAGGATTTGGGTGTGGAAAAAGAGGGATATGTTTTTCTTAAAAAATAATATTAACTAACAAATATTTATGGGAGATCATAATGAGTGGAAATTTTTTATCCGGCAAAAATGCGGGCTTAAAAATATTTTTGTTGTTGGCAGCCATTTTAGTTTTAATTCAGTTTGTTCCGGTTGAAAAAACAAATCCTCCGATACTTAAAGAACCAAACTGGGATACTCAAAAAACAAGAAACTATGCGGTACGCGCCTGCTTCGATTGTCACAGCAACGAAACGGTTTGGCCGGGCTATGCAAGTATCGCACCCATTTCCTGGTTTGTTGTAGGGCATGTAATGGACGGACGTAAACATTTAAACTTTTCACAATGGAAGAGCAAATCCAGCGACAAAATTATAGAGGAACTAAAAGAGAGAGAAATGCCGCTTAAAAGTTATCTCCTGCTTCACCCCTCTTCAAAATTGAGTGATAAAGAGTTGAGCGAATTTATAGAAGGAATGAAAAAAACAATTGACTACAGTCAGGACAATTATAATTTTTCTCCTGCGGACTAACGAATGAAAATAAATATTTTACTTTTAAGCATATTGGTTGTTTATTCGCTTAATGCACAAAGTATAAAAGAGTCCCTTGATTTTTATGTGCAATCTATAGAAAAACCAAAAACAGCAGAAGAGTTTGAAACAATATTCCATCTTTCGCCGGTTAATCAAGATACAACGTCTTCATGCTGGAGTTTTGCAACTTTGTCATTCGTCGAAACGGAAATGCACCGGGTTAACAACAAATCGGTAAAACTCGCCATGATGTTTCCGGTATACTACGGTTTTATTGAAAAGATAAAACTATATGCCTCAACAAAAGGTGAATCACGGTTTTCACCGGGAGATTTATTTACAGGTGTGCTGGATGTGATTAAAAAATATGGGATTGTACCGCTTAGCCTATACGCCGGAGACACAAGAGGCTGCAATACCTTTAACCATTCTAAACTTTATGAAGAACTTTTTTCTTTGACAAAAAAGCTTAAGCAGGAAGACGTTTGGGATGCCGATAAAGCTGTTGCGGAAGCTAAAGAAATACTGAATAGATATCTTGGTGTTCCTCCCGCTAATTTCGAGTTTGAGGGGAAAAAATATTCTTCGCAGTCTTTCCGCGATGAGGTTGTAAATCTTCCTTGGGACGATTATATGATGGTAACTTCATTTACCTATTCACCATTTTATGAAAAAATAAAATTAAATGTGCCGGATAATTGGACGGGTAATTCTAATTATTTAAATCTTCCGCTTGATGAGTTTATTAACAGTTTATCATCTGCAGTTAATAATGGATTCAGCGCTGCAATTGATGCCGACATAAGCGAGCCGGCATACAATATCAACAAAAAATATTGCGTGATTCCGCCGTTTGATGTTGAAGAAAAGGATGTCAACCAGGTGTCGCGCGAGTTCAGATTTAATAATGGCTCTACCACTGACGATCATTTAATGCACATTGTTGCTCATAAAAAAGTGAAAGGCAAAGACTGGTTTCTATTAAAAGACTCCTGGCGCAACGCATACGAAACCGATTTGCCAAAAGGTTTTATTTTTATGGACGAAAATTATCTAAAACTTAAAGTGCTGGCGTATGTGGTACATAAAGATGCTTTAAAAGAAATTTTGGGAAATTTAAAAACTAAAAACTAATGGATATAATATGAGCGAAGAATTATTAATATTTTTATTAATCCCCATTTATATAGCGGTAATAGGATTCTATATAATGGCTTCATGGAAAATTTATGAAAAAGCAGGCAGACCCGGCTGGAACTGCATTGTGCCAATTTATAATTATTATGTTCTTTTAGAAATTGTCGGGCGTCCGCCTCTTTGGGTTATATTGTTGTTCATCCCGATTGTAAATATTGTAATATATATTATTGTTACTATTGACCTTGCAAAAGTATTCGGCAAGGGGGGCGGTTTTGCCGCCGGGCTAATTTTTCTTCCCATGATTTTTTACCCGATACTTGGTTTCGGAGATGCGGAATATGCAAATTCGAATTCGGTAATCTTTTAATAAATAACGGCGGAAGTTTATGAGATGAGAAACCTCCGCCGCATTTTACCGGAGTTAGAGATGCGTTATAGTTTCGAAATAATCACCATCTTCATTATACCAGCTTATTATCGCTTCCACTGTATACAACGGATCATACGGTATTGCTTTTGAAAAAATTACTGACGTTGTGGAGTGATAATTAACAGGTATGTCACCCAGCGAAGCAGTTCCATCATTTAAAATTCTGTTTTCCTTTTTCATTACCGCGTACACTTCAACCGACTTGCAAACTGCGTCCCCGGTGTTTTTTACACTCATGCTCAAATGGCTTGTGCCGGAACCGGATTGCGTCGACAATGTTAAGTAAGTAACGGACAGCTCCGTGTATAACGCGGCATCCCACCCCTGGTAATCGTCTGCCCATGAATCATCACTATAACTGTAATCATCTTCGGGATCAAGACAATTTTCGCACCCGGCGAAAACACTCAAGAAAAAGATAAATAAAATTGCGAGCAGTATTGTTTTGTTAATTGTTTTCATTCGTATTACCAATAAATTTGGTAATTCAAATTCAAACATAGTGCCAGCAAAAGGATTTGATTATAGCAATAAGTTCCTCTTTTTAGTAAGGCATAGTACAGCAGTGTGGACAGTAGTGCCCTTTTTTATACCCAGTATTTACAGAATAATAAAATCATATTGTATAAAATAGTCGTCAAGGTACATTTTCGTGGTTTCGCCGGATAAATTGGTAAACCTTTTTCCGAAAATTAACCGCCCCTGGTCGGGAATACTTTTGTAAATACCGAGACTAAATGAAAAATATGATTCGGTTTCGGTCATCTCGGAAAAATCGAACAATGTTTGTGCGCCCCACGAAACACCGGCGAAATAATTAACAAGCCAATCGGGAACATTGCTATTAACACCGACAAAGAAGTTTAAATTAAAATAAGTAACTTTTTCATTTTTTGTATAAAACCGAACCGTTCTTTGGTTGCTGTTTGCAGCCCAATCATCTACTTCAAGATAATTAGCGGTATATGCAGTTTCCTGAAATTTTACATCACCCGAGAAACGAAACGACATCTTTTTACCGTTGCTGAAAAATGCCAACCCGCCCTTTTCACCGAGATATAATTCATTATTTATACTTGCGTAATTTATGCCGCCGTAAATGGCACCATGGTTTGTAAAACAATATTCAATATCGAATATTCCCTGCCACTGCGGAACATGCCAGGTAAGATTTTGCCATTGATAATTAAACTGGTTTGCCCCCTTTCTTTCAATATAATAATTTTCTCCCGGAACGGGTTCAACAATATAAACACCATTTTCATTTACATTTGTATGTCCGCCGATGTTTTGTTTAAATGTTGTGTTTTTATTGTAAGAAAATTGTGAGTGAATTTCGAGAGAGCCCTGATGTTTGTTTTCCGTTATTTTTATAGGCGCCCGATACGGCGCGGAGTAAACATCAACAGTTTGAATTTTTGTTGAGACACAGCCGGTCATAAAGAGAATTAGAATTAAAATAGAAATACCTATTACAAAAATATTTTTTGGTGTGCCGTACATTTTTTCTCCATTAAAATTAACTCTTTACAAATATCAGTGAAATAATTGAAAGTTTAAAGAAATATTTCTTCACTTTTAATTCGGGTTAACTTAAGTTTGAATAAAATATTTTCAAATTTATCGGAAGCAAAAAATATGTCAGTAGTTCTTGATGGTTCCGGACTCACAATAGAAAAACTTGTCCGCATTGCCCGCCGCAACGAAAAAGTTGAACTTCATTCCGACGCGTTAGGCAGAATAAAAAAGTGCCGACTGTTGATAGAAAAAAAAATAGCTGCTCATGAAATAATGTACGGTGTTAACACCGGTATTGGTGAGTTTTCAGAAATTGTTCTTGACGATGAACAGGTTAAAGAGTTTCAAAAATATCTTATATATAATCATTCTGCCGGCATTGGTGAGCCTGCGCCGATTGAGTATGTTCGGGGCGCAATGACAGGTCGAATAAATGTTCATGCGCATGGCAACTCCGGATGTCGATCGGAAATTACACTTACTTTAATAGAAATGCTCAATAGAGGAGTTACTCCCGTTGTTTGTCAAAAGGGTTCTGTGGGTGCGTCCGGCGATCTTGCCCCTATGTCCCAAATTGCGTTATTGCTGATGGGTGAAGGAGAAGCATTTTATAATGGCGAAAGAATGCCGGGCAAAATTGCTTTTGAAAAAGCGGGCATTATCGTTCCGGGTCTTCAGGCGCGCGACGGGTTAGCCACTATTAATGGTTCAAACTTATTAACGGCGATGAGCGCAATTCATCTTTACGATATAAACCGTTGGTTAAAACAGGCGGAGATTGCTGCGGCAATGTCGCTTGAAGCTTTATACGCAAACATGAAACCTTACGACGAGCGCCTTCACAAATTGCGCGGGTTTTCCGGCGCCGTTCGCAGCGCGCTGTCAATAAAACGCTGTATCGAAGGAAGTGATTTATTAACCGGTAAAATGAAAATGAAAGTTCAGGATGCGTACTCAATGCGTTCATCTCCGCAAGTTATTGGCGCGGCGCATGATGCTGTTGCATACGCAAAAAGTCAGGTAGAAACAGAACTGAACGGTGTTGGTGATAATCCCATTTTTCTACCGGATGAAAACTTAACTTTAACCGGCGCTAATTTTCAGGGTACACCGGTTTCTCTTCCCATGGATATGGTTGGCGCTGCTGTAACGATGATTAGTGTTCTTTCGGAAAGAAGATTAAACAGACTTCTTAACCCCGCGTTAAGCGTTGGACTCCCGGCATTTTTAACAAAAGGCGCCGGCATGTTTTCAGGGATGATGTTAAGCCAGTACACAGCAGATTCGTTAATTGTTGAGCAAAGACTTCTTTCCGCACCTGCTTCGGTTCAATCAATCCCTGCGGCAGCTGACCAGGAAGATTTTGTTTCAATGGGTATGAACACTGCAATAAAAAATGGACAGATTCTCGATAACGCTTACGGCGTGCTCGGTATAGAGTTTATGGCGGCGGCACAGGCTCTTGACTTTAGAAATTTTAATAATGGAAAAGGTGTAACAGCAGCCAGAAATACCGTACGAAAATATGTTGAACACCTTGATGTTGACAGGCCTCTTTACAATGACCACAATAAAATGAAGGAACTTGTAAAGTCGTGCGAGATATTAGGCGCGGTGGAAACAGAAGTTGGTTCGCTGGAAAAATAAAATTGATATTTAGCTGCTCGGTGAATAAAATCGAAAAACATTTTCTGGTTTGCTCTAAAAAGGATGATAACTGAACTTAAAAAAATGTTAAGTATTACATTGGAGGTTGTCGTTACGGTTTATTCATTATTTCTATTGCTAAATTCAGGTACGCTTGCGAACCCTTAGAAACCGCTTTGTATAACACAGCGGGAATTCCCTTAAATGTGGATTCTGAAATTGTGACATTTTTTGGAATTGTGGTTTTAAAAAGATACTGACCGTAATTTGCCTGTACATCATTCATCGCTATTTGGGATACTTTTGTATGTGCCTCAAACATAGTAAAAAGTATCCCTTCAATTTTTAACCTTGTGTTATACATTCTCCTAACAAATTCAGCGTGACGAATAATCTTCCCCAATGCATCTAAAGAGAAATTTTCTGCGCGTATTGGAATTAAGAGCGAATCCGATACTGCCATTGCGTTGGTTGTCATTCCTTTTAAATACGGCGGGCAATCTATTATAATGTAATCATACGCGTCTGATTTTGAACGTATTACATTTGCAATAAACATAATGTTAGTAGATAGTTTTTCTAATCTCTGCTCAGATTGATAGGATGAAACAAGAGAAGGAATAAAGTCTAAAAATGGAATTTCGGTCTTATGAATTATTTTATCAATCGATTTGGTGTAACTAAATAAATCTAAAATATCGCCATGTATTTTGTCGGGTGTAAAGCCAAGAGCAATTGCGCAGGCGCCGGATGAGTCAAAATCAATTATTAAAGTTTTTTTCTCTGCAACGGCTAAGCTTGCCCCTAAATTAACAACCGTCGTAGTTTTACCTACTCCCCCTTTTGGAACGGCTACAGAGATAACTTTTCCCATACAGGTTATTAATTCAGTAGTTTGTTTTCAAAATAGACTAAATGATTGATACAGTAAAAGTGTTATTAATATTTATGCTAATTTACAAAAAAAGATATGATTTAAAAATATTTATGCCTTTTTTCTAACCAGGGTTAAAGCAAAAGTATTTTCCATTTGCTCCAAAAACCAAAAAACATTTCTCCCAATTTTGGGAAAATAAATTCTTCAAAAAATCATATTTCGAGCAAAAATTAGCAATTCGCAACCTTTTTGGGTTATAATTTCCCTATATTCGGGCGGCATAATAATTGTTTTTGAAGGCGACATTATGCAGAGGTGTGCCCAAACCGGCATATCTTATTAATTAACCATTTTATTAATAAAATAAGGCTGCCATGAGTTTTAACAGCATCGTCATGGTCAAACAGGTTCCGGATACTGCAAACATTTCCGGGCAGGTTATGAAAGAAGACGGTACGGTAAACAGAGCAAAGCTGCCGGCTATCTTCAACCACGAAGATCGGGTTGCAATCGAACTCGCACTTCAAATAAAAGACAAATTCGGCGGAAAAGTTACCGCTATTACTATGGGCCCGCCGCGCGCTTCGGATATTTTAAGAGAGTGCCTCTTTATGGGCGCAGATGAAGCTTACCTTATAAGCGACAGAAAATTTGCCGGCGCAGACACACTCGCCACTTCTTACGTACTTTCGGAGGCTATAAAAAAAATCGGCAGTTACGATTTTGTTTTTGCCGGGCGCCAGGCAATTGATGGCGATACAGCACAGGTTGGACCGCAAACTGCAGAGAAACTTCAGATTCCTCAGATAACTTACACTGAAGAAATATTGAGCATCAAAAACGGCAGTGTAAAAATAAAAAGAAAAATTGACGGCGGTTTTGAAATTCTCGAAAGTAAGCTGCCCGTATTAGTAACCGTTATAAAAGATGCGGTATCACCACGTCCATTCAAAGCAAGAAGGGTTATGGCGTTTAAAAATGCAAAAACACTGCTTGAACTTGAAAAATTAACCGAGGGTAATTCTCTTCTTTATATCGATCAGTTAAAAGACGAATACATTGAAAAAGGTTTATATATTCACACTCTTACAATGGATGATCTTAAACTTGACGAAACAAGATGCGGGGTTCACGGGTCTCCCACAAAAGTACATAAAGTAGAGTCGGTTGTGCTTGCAGGCGGTAATCATAAAATGATTAAGCCTACAAATGAAGGCATTAGCCGTTTAATTGACCACCTTCTTGAAGATCATATCTTAGGTTAAAACAATGGACAAAATAAATAAAGACGTTTGGGTTTTTGTTGAACAGCGTGACGGCAAACCCGCAGATGTGAGTTTCGAGCTTCTTTCAAAAGGAAGAAAGCTTGCTGAAAATTTAAAAGGAAATTTGAAGGCTGTTGTAATCGGGCATAATGTAAAGGCGCTTGCCGAAGAGACATTTAAATTCGGCGCTGAAGAAGCTATTCTAATTGATCATGAAGCTCTCGGACATTACAGAACGATGCCATATAGCCGCATTATAAATCAGCTTGTTGAAGAAGAAAAACCCCGCGTAATGCTTTACGGGGCAACAGTAATCGGGCGCGATCTTGCTCCGCGTGTTGCTTCTTATACAAAAAGCGGTTTAACGGCAGATTGTACGGAACTACAAGTATCTGATGTGCAGTACCTGAGAAAAGATTTTAAAGATCTTCTTCTTCAAATTCGTCCGGCTTTTGGTGGTAATATTATTGCTACTATTATTTCGCCGGATGTGCAGACACAAATGGCAACGGTGCGCGAAGGTGTTATGCGTATGGAGCCGCTTGATAAACCTGTTAAAGGTAAAATACGAAAAGTTGAATACGTGCCGGACCCGGTTGATGAATTTGTAAAACTAATTGAACAACATCGGAAAGAAAACAAAGTAAATCTTAAAGCCGCATCAATTATTGTTGCCGGGGGTTACGGTTTACAAACAAAAGAAAACTTTGCACTTATACACGAATTAGCCGACTTGCTTGGAGGTGAAGTTGCGGGAACCCGCGCGGCAGTTGATGCAGGATTTATAAACCACGATCGTCAAGTTGGGCAAACCGGAGTTACTGTTCGTCCAAAATTATATATTGCATGCGGAATTTCGGGTGCAATACAGCACCGCGCCGGTATGCAGGAAGCCAATAAAATTATCGCCATAAACAGCGATTCCGACGCTCCCATTTTTGGAGTAGCTCATTACGGAATTGTTGGCGATGCAATGGAAATTATTCCGAAATTCATCAATGTATTTAAGCAAAAATTGAGATAAGAATATGTCAAATTATTTTTCAGATAACCCGGATGTGCTTTACCAATTTGAGAGATTAAATTTAAAAAGTATTGTTGAAATTATTGAAGATGAATATAAACAGGCAGAAAAGTTCGACGATGCGCCGGTTAATTATGAAGACGCGATGGAAAACTATCGGAGGATTCTCGAAATAGTTGGTGATATTTCCGGCAATTATATTGCCCCTCGCGCAGCCGATATTGATGAACAGGGCGCCGTTTTTCAAGATGGAAAAGTTACATATGCCAAAGGAACCCAGGAAGCTCTCGATATGTTGTCGAAAGCAGAACTGATGGGAATGATTATTCCCCGCAGATTTGGCGGACTAAATTTTCCTACTACTATTTATATGATGGCTGTTGAAATGATCTCCCGCGCTGAAGCATCGCTAATGAATATTTTCGGTCTTCAGGATATTGCAAAAACAATAGATAAATTTGGGACGGAAGAACAACGCGAATTTTATCTCCCCGATTTCAGCACGGGAAAACATACCGGAGCAATGGCGTTAACCGAACCGGATGCCGGCTCTGATCTTCAGGCGGTAAAACTTTCTGCTTATCAGGATGAAACCGGCAAGTGGTTTTTGCGCGGCGTAAAACGATTTATAACAAACGGAAACGGTGATGTTCTCCTCGTATTGGCGCGAACTGAAGCAGGAACAAAAGATGCGCGCGGGTTAAGCATGCTTGCTTGTAAAAAGGATGATTCAATTATCGTTCGTCGTATAGAACACAAACTCGGTATTCATGGTTCGCCTACATGCGAACTTCAATTTAACGATACACCGGCTGAACTTGTGGGCGCCAGAAGATTCGGACTTCTAAAATATGTTATTTATTTGATGAACCGTGCGCGTGTCGGTATCGGGGCGCAATCACTCGGTCTTTCGCAGCAGGCTTATGAAGAGGCATTAAAATATGCAAAAGCACGCGAGCAATTTGGTAAACCTATCTATAACTTTCCGGTAGTAGCAAATATGCTTATTGATATGCGTGTAACTTTGGAATCAAACAGAACATTGTTTTACAATACATGTGTTTGGCTTGATAAAAAAGAAGCTTACGAAGACTTGATTGAAATACATAAAGCCCAAAAGTTGCCTTTAAATAGTTTAAATGAAAAGTTTAAAGAAGCACAGCGGATGACAAATTTTCTTACTCCGGTTACAAAATATATTTTGAGCGAAGCATCAAACAAGATGACTTATGACGCTATTCAAATTCACGGCGGAACCGGCTATATGCGCGAGTTTGCTGTTGAGCGACTTGCTCGCGACGCCCGCATTACAAATATATACGAAGGCACATCACAGCTTCAGGTTGTTGCGGCAGCCGGCAGCGTTGTTAACGATGTGCTGTCTGAGTATTTTGACAACTGGGAGAAAAAGGAGTATAAGGGAAGTCTTAACAAACTAAAAGATAGTTTAATTGAGATTAGGATTTTATTTAACGATGCGTTAAAGTATGTAAAAGAGAAAAAAGACGCCGGATTCCAGGAAGTTGCGGCTAAAGATCTCGTTGAACTTTACGCATACATTTATACCGGTTATCTTCTTTTAGAGGAAGCTAACGATAACCAAAAAAGAATATTTACGACAAAAAGATTTATTTTAGACTCGCTTGCAAAAGCACGGAAAAATGCCGAGTCAATTAAAAACGAACTATACTCCGATATCTTATATGCGGATACAATTTTAATCTAACAGGAGCAGTTATGAAAAAAGGATTAATAGTCTACAGGTTTTTCGATGATCACGAAGAAAAACATTATATCTTAAGTTCATTCGATCATCAACAACTTGAAGGATTGCTTGAGAAGTACAAAGAAAAAAAAGAAAAGGTTTATGCCTCGGAGTTCGTTAAATATTTACACGAACACGATGCCGAAGCCGAAGAAGTAATGGTAAAAGATTTTTATATTTAATCATCTCAACGCCCGAAGTAACAAACCAAGTGTTAATTCGGTTGAGTAATTAAAGAAACTTGCCGCAAGTAAAGTTTTTTAATCGAAATATCGTCCGGAGTAAATAAAGATTTACCGTGTAAAAAACTTCACTAACATTAAATGAGCAGTTTTATTTTATATAAAACTGCTTTTTTTTTTAACGCAATCAATTTCTCCTTTGTAATTATCCCTGTATTTTTTGATATTTGCCATCAAAGTTGTCACATCATAACAAATTGAAGATTAATTATGCAAAAATTTTCTACACACGTTTTTGTTCTGCTTTTTATTTTACAAGCTGTTTTATTCGCCGCATCTAATGAAAAAGTAATTAGCAGGGGGGATATTAATTATCTCTCAAATACACTTATCGTAAAACTAAACTACGGATATACTTCTGACTTTACAGGAAGTGTAAAACTTTCACCCAATTTAGAAAATGTTTTAAGTCCATTAAAAATTGAATCGGCAAGACAGGTTTTTAATTACGCTTTTAACTCAACCGATGAATTGAGCAAAATCATAATTATAAAATATGAAAACCAAATCGACCCGATGTTTTTTTCATCAAAAATAAAAGCTTTGAGCGAAATAGAATGGATTGAACCAAAGTTCGTTTATTTAACAGAATATATTCCGAACGATCCGTCGTATTCGAACCAATATTCCCTTATAAAAATAAACGCGGCTGCAGCATGGGATGTTTCCAAAGGCGACACTTCAATTGTTATCGGAATAATTGATACCGGTGTAGATTGGGATCACCCGGATTTAAGCGCCAACATCTGGCACAATTATAATGAAATACCCAATAACTCAATTGATGATGATGCTAACGGTTATGTTGATGATAACATTGGCTGGGATTTTGGCGGACTAACAGGCACCCCGGATAATAACCCGATTGAAGACAGATCCGATCACGGAACCCACGTTGCAGGTATTTCATCGGCAGTAACTGATAATGAAACAGGTGTTGCTTCTATCGGTTTTAAAACAAAAATAATGGCTGTAAAAACAAGTCAGGACAATTACCGCAATCCCTCCGGACAGGCATATATCGCCTTCGGATATGAGGGAATAAAATACGCCGCTGATAATGGATGCAAAGTAATTAACTGCAGTTGGGGCGGCGGTGGTTATTCGGTATTCGGACAGGAAATGGTTGATTACGCAGTTTCCAAGGGCGCACTTGTGGTTACAGCCTCCGGCAACAGTAACACTTCTTCTCCTTTTTATCCTGCCGCATACAAAGGGGTTCTATCGGTTGCTTCCACTGATCAGGGCGACATGAAATCTGGTTTTTCAAATTATGGAATTACCGTTGATGTTTCTGCCCCCGGATCAGGAATTTTAAGTACATGGATGAATGACACATATACAACTTTAAGCGGTACTTCGATGGCGTCTCCATTAACAGCGGGTCTTGCTGCTCTTGTGTGGTCACAATTTCCGTCTTACAATCCGTTGCAGGTTGGCGAACAAATAAGAGCTACCTGTGATGATATAAATCAAATTAATCCCGGGTATGCAAATTTACTCGGCAGAGGAAGAATTAATGCGGAGAATGCATTAACGTCAAGTTCATCAAAATCTGTAAGATATATAGACTATTCTTTCAGCGATGCCGCCCCGGGCGGAAATGGTAATGGTTTCCCTGAAAATGATGAAACCATAACCTTAACTTTAACTTTTGTTAATTATCTGCAGCCCGCCAGCAACCTCGGTATTTATCTTGAAAGCAAAAATAGTTATTCGGAAGTACTTCAGGGAATATTCATTCCGGGTGAAGTAGCCACAATGCAGCAATTCGATAATTCCTCGGCAAAGTTTACATTCAAATTAAGCGCGTCGGTGCCATTGGATGCAAAATTGCTTTTTAGCATAAATTACATTGACGGCGCATATACAGATTTTCAACCGATAGAAATAATTGCAAACCCAACTTATGCTACGCAAGCCGGAAATGATATTGCAATGACAATAACGAGCAAAGGCAATTTGGGTTTTAACGATTACGGTTCAAACCTGCAGGGTGTCGGCTTCAAATATCTTGACGGAGATAATTTAATGTTTGAAGGCGGGTTAATGTTAACATCGAACGGTAAAATTTCTGATGCTGTCCGCGGAGCAGTTTCTTCTGTTCAGAATGTAGACTTTACTATTGAGTCTCCCATAAAAATTAGTACTCCGGGCGCTATTGCCGATCAGGAAGGGCTGACAGTTTTTAATGATAACCACGCGGCACAACGTCTTGGCGTAAGTGTTAAGCTCCGTTCTTATGCTTTTGCTGCTGCGCCTAATAGTAATTATATAATTTTACGGTACACAATTTCAAATACAACAACTTCGGATATTACAAATCTTTACGGCGGAATATTTTGTGATTGGGACTTAACCTCCGATGGTTCGGATGATTTTACAGCTTATGATACCATCGGGCAGTTCGGTTATGCTCAGCACATTGGCGCCGCAACCGTCCCATGGGTTGGCACCGCGGTTGTCTCTAATACTGATAATGGTTATTGGGGAATATTAAATCCAGGCGGTGACGGAGGATTTCAAATTTATGACGGATTTATTGATGCAGAAAAAATTCAAGCGCTGACGAGCGGAATTGGAAAAGCACAAGCCGGCGGCGGTGATATTTCGTATGTTGTCTCAGCAGGTCCGGTTGATATCCCCGCTTCCTCCTCGGTTGATATTGCTTTTGCAGTTGCAGCAGGAGTCCAGAAAGAAGATTTAAGTGAGGCGTTTACTAATGCCCGTTCGAAGTTCCAGGTTATTCTTACTGATGTTGATAATAAATATGATAACGTAATTCATTCATTTAATCTTGCACAGAATTATCCGAACCCGTTTAATCCAGCAACAAGAATAAAATATTCGGTGCCCAAAATCATAAATAATCAATCGTCAATCATAAATCTTAAAGTTTATGATGTTCTCGGTAATGAAATTGCAACGCTAGTTAATGAAGATAAACCAGCCGGTGATTATGAGGTTGATTTTAACGCCTCTAAATTTTCAAGCGGTGTTTATTTTTATAAACTTACTGCAGGCGGAATTACTATGACAAAAAAAATGGTGTTATTGAGATAAACTTTTTTCGTTGAAAAGAATATCCATCATTTATTATAAAGCGGAGTATCTCTGCTAATTATTTTTTATTAGCACATACTCCGCTTCTGTATTATCACCTTTCAAACTTTGTGCATGTCTTAATTTTTAATTATGCATTTTTTACACCGTCCATCCGTTATATAAACCGCCGGACTAAAAAACTTCATTTCTTTTTGATACCAATATTTATATTATTTTTGTAGTTAAAATATTATTTATCCACCCACTAAGGGGATAGGAGATGACTGAAAAAACAGGTTCGATCTTTATGAGTTCTTCGGCTAAATTAAAAAAAATAAAATTGTTGTTTGATAACTTCGATGATAAATTATCCGGATTTAATATACCACCCCTCTTAAAGAAATCTAAATTTCTTTTTGCCGGTCTAATTATAATTATTCTTTTTTTAATATTTGTTTTATCATCTTTCTCCGGCGGCAGTTCAGATTTGCTGACCTATACAGTTAAGCGGGACAAATTTCTGGTTTCAATAACCGAGAGCGGTGAAATTAGAGCAAAAAATTCAATATCAATATCAACACCGAGAATAAGAGGAAGTTTAAAAATTGTATACCTGGTTCCGGAGGGTACATATGTTAAGGCTAAAGATACAATAGTCCAGTTTGATCCAACGGAGGCAATAACTAATTTAAAAGATGCCGAGGCTAAGTTGGAGATTGCTCTTTCCGATAGAGCGCGAATGGTTGCCGAACAAAAATCTTCAATGACAAGATTGGAATCCGACTTAAAGAGCGCCGAGCTTTCTTATGAACTTTCGAAACTCAATCTTGAGCAAATGAAGTTTGAAGCTGAAATTAAACAACAGGAAGCCAAATTAAATCATCAACGAAATGAATTAAATTATGTAAAAGCAAAACAAGAATTAGAATCGAAACATATAATAAATCAATCGGAACTAAATAAAGTCGATATCGAAGTTCAGCAGCGTAAATCGGATTTAGAGCGCGCTAAACGCGATCTTGAACAACTTACATTAACATCTCCCACCGGCGGTTTGGTTGTTTACGAAATCAACTGGCAGTCCGGCAGAAAAATTTCTATTGGCGACACGCCATGGCCCGGAATGACATTAATTTCGCTCCCCGATCTCTCAAAGATGCAAAGCATGACTTACGTAAATGAAGTTGACGTTAGCCGAATAACAAAAAATTTAGCGGTGCACGTAAAGCTCGATGCTTTTCAGGATTCAACTTTTGAGGGAGCGATTTCAAATGTTGCTTCGCTTGGTAAAACAAAAGATCAAAATTCAAACATAAAAGTTTTTGAAATTGAAGTTGATATTAATAAACAGTCCGAGATATTAAAACCAGGAATGACGACAAGCAACCAGATTATTATAAACGAAATTGAAAACGTTCTTTTTGTCCCCCAGGAAGCTGTGTTTGAAAAAGAGGGGAAAAAGATAGTCTTCTTGATGAGTGGTTCAAGTTATGATGAGGTTGAAGTTGAAGTAGGTGAAAAAGGTGAAAATCATATCATCATAAAAAAAGGATTAAAAGTTGGCGATAAGGTTGCGCTTCAGGATCCTACAATAAATATTGAGAATGCCAATGACACCGAGAATAAAGATAACTCGGTTACTGTTCCTTCCTCGGTGAACTAATGACAAATTTCGAATCGTTCAAGATTGGAATAAAAGGACTGCAGGCGAACAAGATGCGTGCGGCATTAACAATGCTCGGAATAGTGTTCGGTGTAGCCGCAGTCATCGCTATGATGTCAATAGGCGAAGGCGCCCGCCAGGAAACATTACAGCAGATTGAGTTGATGGGTACAAACAACATAATAATAAAAAAAATTCAACCACCGCAAAATAAAGCAAAATCAAAAGCATCGTTCTCTCCCGGTTTAACATTAAAAGACGGTTACGCAATAAAAGAGTTAAACCCGCTTGTAGATTTTATTACCCCTCAGCGCGAGCTCAAATCGCAAATTCAATATAAATCGACATTGCTGGAGGCGATGCTTGTGGGTACATCATCAAATTACCCTGAAACATTTAATACAAAAATTACACAAGGCGCATTTTTCAAACAACATCATCTTGATACTTATGAAAATGTTTGTGTGATTGGCGCCGGTATTAAAGAGAAACTGTTTAAGTTTGAACAGCCTGTCGGGAAAAAAATAAAATTTGGAAATTTATGGTTTTCAATTGTAGGTGTAGCGGGTGAAAAAAAAGTTTCATCAGCCGGCATCTCAGGTCTTGGTCTGCGTAACTACGATGATGATATTTATCTTCCGATTACTACAATGATGTATAAGATGGATAAAGTTGAACAAACCGAATCAACATTTGGCGGCATTTTTTTTATGGCGGGTGGACAAGAGCAAGCAAAGGTAGTTGACCGCAGCTCGGTTGAGCAGATAACTGTAAAAATAAAAAACTCCGACAAATTAAAGCAGGCGGCACAGCTTATAAAAAGAATAATGGAACGCCGGCATTATAACGTAAAAGATTTTGAGGTAATTTTACCGGAGCAATTGTTAGAACAAAAACAAAAAACACAGCGCATATTTAACATTGTAATGGGCGCTATCGCCGGTATTTCTCTTTTAGTCGGCGGTATTGGCATAATGAACATTATGCTTGCAAACATAATGGAGCGAACGAGAGAAATAGGCGTGCGGCGCGCTGTTGGCGCAACACGAAAAGATGTGTTGATGCAGTTTTTGTTTGAGGCATTAACAATTAGTATTGTGGGAGGCGTTCTCGGAATTATACTCGGGTTTATTTTAACATCTCTGATATCTACTTATGCCGAATGGAAAACAATAATTTCACCCTTTGCAGTTGTTATAGCGTTTGTGGTTTCGGTAGCAACAGGTTTGTTGTTCGGCAGCTATCCTGCAAAAAAAGCTGCGGATAAAAATCCAATTGAATCTCTCCGTTATGAATAAATATTTTTACTCCGTAAAGCGGACATAATAAAATGAAAATTATTAATATAATTCTTACTGTTTTAATTGTTAGTATTTCAACTTACTCGCAAAAAATCCTTACTCTCGATGACGCTGTTTCCATCGCGCTGAAAGAAAGTTATGGAATAAAATCTGCCGGGTATGCTTTGATAAGTTCACAAAAAACCCTGGAGGCTGCAAAACTCGGGTTAAGAACTTCTGTAGATGTGGAATTTGATTTACCACGCTACTCGCGCTCGCTCGCAAGTCAGTTTAATCCTTCAACAGGAATAGAACAATTCTATGAAATCGGTTATACAACTGTTGAGAGCCGGCTTATGTTTGCGCAGCCTATTGTTTATACTAACGGCACTTTTTCGCTTATCGGTTCTATGTGGCGCCGCGACCAGTTTAGCGCACAGCAGGACATCCCGATAGATTATTACTCAAATATAAGTTTACGTTTACAGCAGCCGTTGTTTACTTTTAATACTCTTAGCGCAAACCTTACCCGTGCCGAAGTTAATATGCAAAAAGCACAGCGTAATTATACCCGTGCTGAAAAAGAGATGATATACGACGTAACAACTTCTTTCTACCAACTTTACCAGGCAAAAAAAAATGTTGAGATTGTGAAGGAAGAAGTAAACCAGGTGCAGACATCCTACAACACCGCGCAAAACAAATTTAAAGCCGGTTTAATTGCAGAAGTAGAAGCGCTGCAGCTTGAAATTGATCTTGCCGAAAGTAAAAACAAATTGCTGAACGCAGAGCGAAGTTATAATGAATCAAAAGATAATTTTAAATTACTAATTGGACTTGAGTTAAAAGAACAATTCGATGTAACAGCAGCCCTTGAGTACAAACCTTTGACAATTGATTTGGATGAGGCGGTTACCTACTCTTTAAATAACCGGACAGAACTATTAAACTCGCTAGCTGACATTGAATTAAATTCACTGACTATGGACGAAGTTGACTCGCGCGGAAATATTTCTGCAATGCTAACAGCCAATTACGGCATCAACAAAAACGATAACGCGTTTAGGGAAGTGTTTAGAAATTTTTCTGAAGATAGAAGTGTCGTTTTAACATTGAAGGTTCCCGTAGTGGATTGGGGAAAAAATAGTCGAGAGGTTGAGTCGGCGGAAGCAAATTTGAACATGACCAAACTTAATCTGCAAAACCAAAAGCAACAAATTGAAAAAGAAATAATAGCTACAGTAAACAAAATTGAATCGGCTAAGGCGCGGGTTGAGGTTTTAAGCCGTAATGTTGAACTTGCACAAAAAAGTTATGAGATAAGCCGCGCACGGTTTGAAGCGGGCACAATTACAAGTTTCGATCTATCGCAAATGCAGCTCAGGCTTACAAACGCAAAAACAAGCAGCCTAAACGCATTGATTGATTACAAAATTGCGCTGGCAGATTTGTCGAGAAAAACACTTCACGATTACGGGAATTAATTATTTTCCCGCGGCTATATTTTAAGAGTAAAAATATTTTTATGTTTGTCTTGTAAACTATTTTTCTCAGAAATTTTTAGGGCAGTTATGCGCATAAGATACATTATTTCAACTATCATGGCTCTTTTTATTTTTTCAGCCACTGTATACTCTCAGGGTACTCTTCAAAATATTATAAACGAGGTTAACGTAGATTCGGCTCTTTATTTCGATAAAGAACTTTCGGGTGCTGTTCAAACAACTATTGGCGGACAACTTTATACAATTCAATCGCGCCATAAAAATTCTGCAGGCAACGATATGGCTATGCAGTACATCCAGCAAAAGTTGAACAGCTACGGTTTAACCACGTCGATTCAAACATTCAGCGGTACGGGCAAAAATGTTTACGGTGTAAAAACCGGTACTGAGTTTCCGAATAAAAAATATATTATTTGCGCTCACTTTGATGATATGCCGAGCGGCAGCATTGCCCCCGGCGCAGATGATAACGGCAGCGGCACAGCGGGTGTGATTGAGGCTGCAAGAGTCTTAAAAAATTATACCTTTCCTTACACCATTATTTTTGCTTTGTGGGATGAAGAGGAACAGGGATTAGTTGGCAGCGCTTATTATGCTAACCAAGCGTCTCTTGCAGGCGATTCTATTCTCGGTGTTATAAATCTTGATATGATTGCATGGGACAGCAATAACGATAACAAGGTTCGTATTCACACAAAAAATCTTGCGTCTTCATACGACCTTTCCAACAAGATGATTGAGTTGAATCAGGTTTATAATATCGGCTTAACCACACTTATAAAAGACCCTGGCATCACCGCGAGCGACCATGCTTCTTTCTGGAATGCGGGCTATGGCTCAATATTATTGATTGAAAATGATTTGGATGATTTTAATAATTATTATCACACCGTAAATGATCTCTGGACATATATAAATGTTCCCTACTTTGACAAATGTATAAAGGCGTCTGTTGCTACACTCGCTTCGTTTGCTCTAAACTTAAACATGAACATTGAGCACACTCCGATCAGCTCGATAAACAGCGGTGGTGATATTCAGCTTGCAGCGTTTATTTCAACCGGGTTAACAATCGGAACCGGCGCCGCCGCACCACGTCTTTATTACCGTGTAAACACTGGCAGCGGTTATTCTCAATTTTATAGTGTGGTTGGCGTCCCCTCAATAAAAGAAAGCCAGGGTTTTACATTTACCATTCCCGGTCAGTCAATCGGCTCGGCTGTTGAATATTACCTTGCGGCACAGGATGCGGATGGTTCAATAGTTACAACACTGCCAAAGGGCGGAAGCGGCTTTAACCCGCCCGGCAGTACGCCGCCCGCAACTTTTTACAGATTTTTTGTCGCGCCGGCAAACTATCTTCTTGCAGATAGTTTAAATAATATGGCTATTTGGACAGCGGTTGGAGGCTGGGGCAACACAACTTCAAAATATGTTTCGCCGCCCAACTCAACTACCGATTCTCCATCCGGTAATTATCTGGCAACCACAACTGCAACTCTAACTTATAACGCGTCGTTGGATTTGTCGGATATACTTGGGGCAGTTTTAAGTTTTGATACTCAGTGGGATATAGAAACCGATTGGGATTACGGAATGGTGCAAGTATCAACGAATGACGGAACAACGTGGACACCGATGCAGGGTATGTACACAAACCCGGGCACCGGTACATTCCAGCCAAACGGGCAGCCGCTTTTTGATGGAGTGCAAGCTACATGGGTTAAAGAAACAATGGATTTATCGGCATATTTAGGACAGCAATTAAAGTTAAGATTTCTTTTCAAATCAGACGGCTCCATTCATAAAGATGGATGGTATATTGATAATGTTTTGGTTACAACATATTCTGCTGTTCCTGTTGAACTTGCTTCGTTTAATGCAGAAGCAACTTTCGACAAAATAGTTGTTACATGGACAACCGCATCCGAACTTAATAACCGCGATTTTGATGTTCAGCGTTCTACCGACGGAGAACAATGGACTTCTTTAGGTACATTAAAAGGCGCGGGAACAACAACCGCAGCCAACAGCTACCGGTTTGAAGATAAAGCTCCGTTAATGGGCGTTTCGTACTACCGGTTGAAACAAAATGATTATGATGGGACTTATCGAATCTATGATGCGGTTAAAGTCGATCTTAATAAACTGCTTACATATAACTTAAGTCAGAATTACCCTAACCCGTTTAACCCCGAAACAACAATCAAGTATTCGTTACCGGAGCAGACACATGTAACGGTTAAATTGTTTGATATTGCGGGAAGCGAAATAACCACACTCGTTAATGAAGTTAAGTCCGCGGGTATTTACGAAATAAAATTTAATGCTGCAACCGTTGGTCAACGGGTTACCAGTGGTGTTTATTTTTACAGATTAACAACTGAAAAATATTCTTCAATACGCAAGATGATATTGCTGAAGTAGGCAGAGAGTTAGAAAGTAGTGAGCAAGTTTTAATAAAAAATATTTTACTTAACCATCCCGGCATCGAGCGGGTGCCGGGTTTTAATTAATCAACTTTTTATGAGGTGTACAAATATCGTGTTTTAAAATTTCAACTCCTCTGTTGCATTAATTATAAACAAACAGTAAATTATTTTAGTCGTCAAAACAAAATGTTCGTTAGGTTGGTAAAAACGGCGTCAATTTATTTGGGAATAAAATGAATAACCATTTTACACAGTTACTACACAACTATCTTGCAAACATATTCTTCTCAGCACAGAGAATGCCGCAAGACCACCGGCTTGACAAACCCCCGGATAAATACGCCTTTAACCAAAACAATATTTTATTAAATCTTTTCCTGTTTCCTATTTTCCTTTTCCCTATAAAACCATTAACGAGCACCCAATGAAAACAAGACTAATAGCATTACTATTTTTTAATTTTTCCTTAACCTGCGCTCGTGGATTCGAATACGAGAGGCATGAAAATGACAAATACCTCAGAATTATTTGTAAAGCGATTTTTTAAGGAGGCAGATCATGAATCATAATAAGACTATAATTATAATAACCTTCCTTCTCTCCACACTTTTATTAAAAGCGCAAGACAGCCTTTATCTTTATACTGTATTTCACGGTGAAAATGATAAAGACCAATTCGGTGTTGTTGAAAACTTAGGAGATGTAAACGGCGATGGCTTCGAAGATTTGATGGTCGGTGCACCCGTCCAGGTGGCAGGAGCGGCATCCGAGGTTGGATATGCAAACTTATATTTCGGAGGCACACAATTCGATACCTTACCGGACTTGACATTTAGAAGTTACGAAGAACTGAAGGGCGGCTTTGGCTATTGACAAAGCCGGGATAAAGTTATCTGTTTATAATAAAAGGTACGTATCATGAAAATATTTTTTATCTTAAAAGTTTACGTAAAGAGGAATGAACCATGAAAAATACAATCATAATTTTTATTTCCTTTTTTACTCTACTGAGTATTAATATTTCAGCCCAAAAGTTTCAAATCAATCACGTGCCGTCTGATGGATTTGTTATTGACAAAGTCGGAAAAGAAATTTATTACCGCGATTATTGGACAGGGATTTATTATAAAAAAAACCTTTATTCGTCTCAGATAGATACTATTGACTTTGGGTATTTTGCCCCTTCATTTGCAAATAAAAGTCATAAATATGTTTTATTTGAAACTCAATACCTGGCAAAATTAACTGATCTTGATAACGATACTTCTTATTACATTTTTAACCTGGACAGTAAAAAAAAGATACAAAAATTCTTGGGCAGCGGATTGGAATATGCTTCTTTCTTATTTTCACCAAATGACTCACTAATTTTATTCCGTGATCCCGATCTAATAGATTGGCTCAAGGCATTTCGGTTCTCAGATAGCACTTTTTATATATGTCCCGCCCAAACTCTCGATTATTCTCGAATAGAATGGAGCAGCGACTCAACATTAGTTTTTTTGAGTTCTGATGATGAGATGCTGGAATGTTATCTCTATTCAGGTAGAATAGATACTTTAGTAAAAACCGGACAATACCAACACATTATGGGCTATTCGTATAATCTGCAGCAAAATATACTCGCATATAGTTATGGTAATGATTATCCTCATAATAAACTTTATTTTTACTATAAGAATGGAGATTCGACAAGAATAATATTTGATCAAGGAATAGATCCGGTATGTCAAGAAAATGGACTTACATATCTTAAATGGGATGATGAGGGTAATAACCTTGCCGTAATTAGCGATCTTTTAACAAATCCCGGAAGCGGAATTATGCGGTATAGTCTTAAAGAAGACAACATCCATGAATATCTGCGGTGTGATGATTCTGGAGTTAAATCATATATTCAGTGGTGGAATACCGATACGGTAATTTATCATGATCATAGTCATTTAACTATCGAAGGATTCTACCTCGACAAACCTCTTGGAGTGAAAGAAGAAAAAGAAAATAAGGTAGAACCAGTAAACTCCTTGCCATATCCCAACCCCTTCTATCCCTCAACCACAATCCGCTACCAGATACCGGATGACGGAATGGTTACATTAAAGGTTTACGACATACTCGGTAGAGAAGTAAAAACACTCGTTAACGATTTCAAAACAAAAGGTCGTTACGAGGTTATGTTTGATGCAAGTAACTTAGCCAGTGGGTTATATATTTACGAGATACAAAGCGGCGATTATAAAGCATCAAAGAAGATGACGCTGGTTAAATAGTTTCATGCGATACTAACTTTTGTGGGCGAAGCGATCTCAATTTTTAGATAATAAAAAAGATTGCTTCGTCCATTCCTACCAACAATGATAGATTTAGAATCGTCACCGCAATGAACGAAGCAGTCTCATACTTAGAAATTAAAAATTGCATTCGTTAGTCAGTTAGCTAACGGATCGACTACCGGACTATCGAACAATGACTGCGTTATATCATTCTTCTAATAAAGGCGCCGCTCTTTTCATCTCACCAAAGTAATTTTCTTTGTTGATGTGAATAGACTATTTCCGTTTCTGTTTTCCGCTGTCATTCTCAAGAAATAAATTCCGGAAGAAATGTCTTTCGCATTAAAGTTAAGATGATGTGAACCGCCTTGCAGCTCGCTGTTCAATAAAGAAATAATTTTTTCTCCAATCGAATTGAACAAATCAATTTTTACAATTGCATCTTCGGGCAAATCGAATTTAACGGTCGTTGCCGGATTAAATGGATTGGGATAGTTCTGATACAATTGAAATTTTCTGGGTAACAAATTAACATCTATCTCAACTTCTTCTAAGATTTCAGATGTTCCGTCATAATCAATTTGAATTAATTTGTAAATATGTTTTCCCTTTGGTACATCTTTATCTTCGAAGGAATAATTCTGCCGGACAGTTGAAGTTCCGTTGCCTTTTACTCTGCCAACAACTACGCCATTACGATCTATTTCAAATCTATTATTGTTTGTTTCGGTAGCGGTAGACCAATTAAAAATTACTGACGAATAAGTCTGCGAATAGTTAAATGAATTGAGTTCAACGGGCACAACATACAATCCGCCTGACAGCCCGAGTATCCTGCCGTCTCTTGTACCAACAACAAGAGTATGATACGGTCTTCCGTAGGAAGTAATAAACTTTACCCGCTCAACCGCATTATCATTGGGCGAACCAAAATTTTGAGTAAATAACGTTGACCCGTTATCAATATTTAGTTTAAAGAAATTTGCGTTTTTGGTTCCGGCAATAACTTGAAGTTCACCGCCCCAATCAAACGGAGTACCTTCATCTACATCAAAGACATAACTGCCGTCAACAAAATTTTCCCAAACTGTCGCGCCCGTTTTTGAATCAAGACGAAATACTCCTTCTTTACCTGAAAAGATTAAATCTTTATAACCATTAAAATTCCTATCTTCAACAATTTTAATTGTGCTAAATGTGGCGAAGTTAGGATAACTTTTCTGCCATAATACACTTCCGTTTGCACCGCTGAAAGCCATAACCCGAACGTTTGTGCCGCCTATAAAAGCCGCAATGTCTTTCGTGACGTCATTGTTAATATCATCAATTTGTTTTATGCTCCAACAAACATCGGGAATAGATTGACTCCATAGTGGATTGCCCAGATCATTAAAAGCATTTAAGAAATAAGGACCCCCATTTCCTTGATCAACACAAATTACTCCGCCCCATTGAGTTGTTTCAACATCAAAAGTATATTGAGCAGTTTGTGGTTTGTTAAAAATTTCCGCGCCGGTTAAACCATTCAAACAGATCACAGCATGTCTTCCACCGGCAGAAGAGCCGCTTGCGGAAATAATTACATCCGGAATATTATCCCCGTTAAAATCTTTGTCTGCGCGCAAACCGTTGATATCCCCCCGATTATAATCAATCGAATCGCCGTAAGCCCAAATTAAATTTCCGGTTCTTCCGGAAAGCGTGTAAACAAATTCGTTTCCGCCTCCGCATCCAAATACCAAATCCATGTAGCCATCGTTATCAATATCGCTTCTTATCTGCATCGCATCCTGAAACATAACAGCGCCGGTATTATTATTGTTCGTCCCGGTGTTGAACTTCCAAAAAATATCGCCTTGATGAGATGCGTAAGGGTTAACTCTCATTACATAATAATTTCGTGAAGCAACCATTAGAACTTCTTTTCCGGGAATATCACCGAAGCTATGTTTTATACTCATCGGTTTATAATCTTGAATATAGGCGAATGGATTATCGGGAACGCGACCACTCCACATTTCATCGCCATAATTAAATGAGCTGCTGATTACATTAGCGTTTAGTTTTATAATAATATGCGGTAGATTTAGTGAAGAGTTGGTTATTATCAATGAATCTGAATATACCCCGGTACTATTTACCTCAAACCAGATGCGAAAATCTCTTCCCGAACCTGTATCAATTTGTATGGGGAACTGCACTCCGACAGTGTCGAAAGAAAAAAAGTTATCATGTGTTTGAGCCGAGTTAATAAATATCGGCTCACTTCCCAAGTTTCTTATTTCAAAAATTTTGGATGAAAGTGAATATATTTCTCTGAATTGAAAATCTAAAATTGTATCCGAAACCGAAATGACAGATCCTGAGTTGATTCCTTTCCCGATAAGCGAAATAGTTTTTACCGGAGTTCCGCCGTCATTTGAATGAATTGATAAGATCGAATTTACATTTCCAAAAGATTGCGGTGAAAAATTTATTGTAAAATCTTTTGATGAATTTACCGGAATTTGAACCGGTAAATTTGCCGTTGAAGTAAACTGTTGATTGGCAATTACGAAAGAATCAATGACTAACGGCGCCGAACCAATATTATTGATTGAAAATGTTCGTTGTTCATTCAAACCAATAATCACATTTCCAAAATCAATTGAGTTAGTCGAAGTTGTAATTATAGGAGTTCCGCCACCGCTTATTTCATATTTATATAAAGTTTTGTAAACCCACGATGAATTTCCTATCCTCTCCGCAAGAAGCCATAGATGACTATCATCCCAATATAAGCCTTTGGGATTGCAATTGCCGTCAGGGTCGGGCGCAGGAAAAGAGAAGAGAGTATCTTTTGTAGTTTTACTTATTGCATAAATTCTTTCGGTCTCGCTTGAGTATTGGTTTTCATTCACATAAAAAATTGTGTCACCGCGAACCGCAATGCCGAGCGGTTGTCTTCCGTATAGAGGTAAAGTGTCAGTCAACTGCTTAGTAAATCTGTTAAAGGCGTAGGCATACGAGTTTGGGTAAGAAACAAAATCGGGAGAGAAAACTGTGAACCAGATTTTATCTCCATCAAGCGCGATATCACCAATGCCTATCGGTATTCCACCTATAACCTGTGATACAAAAAATGTATCAACAAACTGTCCGGAAGTATTCATGCGGAAAATTCTTGAACCCGAGGCGCGATAACCTTCTACAATCCAAAAGTGAGTGCCGTCCCAAACTAAGCCATGATTATCTCCAAGCGGAGTTTGAAGGCTGTCCAAAATTGTTCCTTGTTTTGTTACTTTGTACATCCATGAGTTTATGTAGGTGCCGCTTGTGGAATTATAATCACTGCCTATCCAGAAATTATTTTCCACTTCAGTTATTGCCCAAAAATAATTGTAGGAATTGTAACGGGAAAAAGGAAATGATTGAACAAGTGTTTGTGCATTGGTTACAGGTAATAAAAGAAAAAAAACTGATGCGAGTAGTAAATTCTTTTTCATAACATAGCTCTTAATTTAATTTTATAAAAAATAAGGTTTTCAAAAGCCAATCTCAATTGTGCAAAAATAAATGTTTATTAAGATTTTTAACTCTTCGTCTAATGCTGCCTCGTAAAACATTTTTTTGTTTATCATTCCTCCCAATAATGTGTGTTCATTTCCATAAAGGTTTTCACTTGCCCGCCCGGATAGGATTATTGGATTTCGGTTTTTTTTTTATTAATACGCTTTCCCAACTCTTCCTACAGAAAATGTTTTCGTTGAATTCAAACCCCCTGATATATGAATTTGTGAGCCGTCTAAATTTATCATCTCCCCGGCAGCGATATTCCTTTTATTTTTCTATATAACGAAACCGCATACGAGTCGGTCATGCCGGAAACAAAATCAGTTATTTTTAATAAACGGGGATAAAGCTCATCATCCGGTTTGCCGTTATTGCCGAGGAATTGTTTCGGGAGCAGTTTTAATATGGTTTTGTTTTTCCACGATAGGTTTGAACTCTCGGCGGAATCGTTCACTGCGGTTATAAAAGTATCGAGCAAACCGGCAAGCACTTCGTAACCGGCTGCCTCGCGCTCAACTACGCTCTTAAAGCTGTAAATTTTTTCTACCGAAACGTCTTTTATAATTTTTAGAGGCTCTCCCGATTTTATAATAGAGAGTATATCGTCGTCAAATTTTCCCTCAAGTATTTCTGCTTCGTAAGCTAAAAATATTTCGGTTATTTCTTCAATTATATTGTTAATCGCTTTTGCGCGTAGATAACCAATTTTGTCGTTATCATCCCTGCCTTCATAACCCTGAAGAGGTTTACTTCCGGTTAATGGTTTTAAAAGTTGTTCTGTTGTTTCGAAAGGAAGAAGACCGAGGCGAAAACCATCTTCGAGATCCATTATCCTGTAACATGTATCATCAGCGGCTTCAACAAGGTATGCAAGCGGATGACGGCTCCATGAAAATGAATTTTTATCGCGTCGAATTAACCCGCACGCCTCCGCAGTTTCCTCAAACAAATGTTTTTCAGATTGGAAAAACCCGAACTTTTTGTAAAGCTTGCTCTTTTTACCTTTTATAATTTTTGTTTCAGATACGTGAGATTCTTTCGGATATTTTGTAAACGCTGCAAGCGTTGCGTGTGTTAACCGCAAACCGCCGGTGATGTTCGGATTCTGAAGGCGGGTAATGATTCTAAAACCCTGTGCATTACCTTCAAACTTTATAAGGTCTGTCCACTTTTTTTCATCCCCTATTTTTTTTTGATATTGTTTCCCGTTTCCCGAACGGAAGTATTCGGAGATGGCGTCTTCACCGGAGTGACCGAAAGGCGGGTTGCCAATATCGTGTGCAAGACACGCGGCGGCAACAATCTCGCCAAAGTGAAAACTTTCGAACACACGCTGAAGTTCTTTGTGCCTTTCAATAATAATTTTTCCTGCTTTTGTTCCAAGCGAACGCCCGACGCATGAAACTTCGAGGCTGTGGGTTAAACGGGTATGAACAAAATCACTTTCGGGTAGAGGAAAAACCTGTGTTTTATCCTGAAGTCTTCTGAATGCTGATGAAAAAACTATTCTATCAAAGTCTCTTTGAAATTGACTTCTTCCATCTTCTGTCTGGACAGTTTTGTTTTCACTACATAGCAAATTTTTATTTAATAGTATATTCCATTCCAAAATGTTTTCCGTTTTGATTTTTTAATGCTCAAATATAACTATAAATACTTTTTTTTTTGTTACAAACAAAAATCATAGTTGTAAATTCAATTTGCTTCAGCTATTTTTTCGCATGTATGAATATTAAAGAAGAAGAAAATATAGTTGAGAACTCAATACAGTTCCTAAAATCGGTCGGACCGAAGCGCGCTCAGTCTTTTGCAAAATTTGGTATAAAAACCATCAGGGATATTATGTTTTACTTCCCCTCGCGCCATCTCGATAGAAGAACGACTATCAACTCGCTAAAAGCATATAACTATGTACTTGATGGTTATGATGGTGAAATTACAATTGTGGCACGCGTTGTAAGCAGAGAGAAGATAAGATATGCCCACAAAGAATTGTTTAAAGTTCAATTCAGAGATGCATCAGGTTATTTTGAATGTGTTTGGTTTCAGGGGGTAAATTATTTTTACGATGTTTTTAACGAAGGAGATATTTTTGCCGTCTCAGGCAAACCGACATTAACTAAATACGGCAATATTCAATTTGTCCACCCGGATTACGACCGGATAACCGAAGATGAATCTATCGGTTATTTAAATACAGGGAAAATTATTCCGTTTTATAAAATTCCCAAAGAACTCCGTGAAACGAATATCGGCGATTTAAGCATCCGCAGAATCATCGCTTCCGCAGTTCAACAATACGCACATCATCTGACAGAAACTCTCCCCGCGGAAATTATAAACGAGCACAAACTTCTGAACATTATCGATTCGGTAAAAGCGATGCACTTCCCTGAATCAAAGGAATTGTTCGACAGGGCGGTGAATAGGTTTAAGTTTGAGGAGTTATTTTATCTCGAAACACTTGTCGCGCTGCGAAAGCACAATTACAAAACCAAACTTACCGGCAATTCGCTAAAGGTAAGAACAAAACTTGTGGGTGAATTTCTTAAGATACTTCCATTTGAGTTTACAAATGCACAGTTAAGAGTTCTTGGCGAAATAAGAAAAGATATGGAAGATGAAACTCCGATGAACCGTCTTTTACAGGGAGATGTTGGGAGCGGGAAAACAATTGTAGCCCTGGTGGCAATGCTCATCGCCATAGATAACGGATTTCAGGCTGTACTTATGGCGCCGACAGAAATCCTTGCAGATCAACATGCAAAAACCATTTCAAAAATGATGAAACTTTTACACGAAAAGCATAACGAGTTTGACATAAAGGTTAGTTTATTAATCGGCGGACAAAAAAAATCGATTAAAGAAAAAAATCTTTCCGAAATTGAACTGCATGAAGCCGATTTGATTATTGGAACACACGCTTTATTTGAAGAAAAGGTTGCTTTTAAAAATTTGGGACTTGTAGTTGTGGATGAGCAGCATCGTTTCGGAGTTGAACAGCGAGCAAAACTTTTTGAAAAAGGAAAAACACCCGATATTGTTGTAATGAGCGCTACGCCAATTCCACGAACATTATCAATGACGGTTTACGGTGACCTTGATGTTTCAATAATTGATGAGATGCCGAAAAATAGGAAAGAGATAAAAACTATTCTGCGTGGTGATGAAAAATTGCCGGACATTTATAAGTTTATTGTCGATAAAAACAAAAAGGAAGGTTATCAATCGTTTATTGTCTATCCTCTTGTTGAAGAATCTGAAAAGTTGGAGCTAAAAGCAGCCGAAACATATTTTAAAGAGCTGCAATCTACTTATTTAAAGGAACTGCGGTTAGGACTTTTGCATGGGAGGATGAATTGGCGCGATAAAGAAGAAGTAATGTTTCGTTTTCTCGAAAAACAATTTGATGTACTTATAGCAACAACAGTTATAGAAGTTGGAATAGACATTCCGGATGCAAATATAATATTGATTAATGACGCACATCGTTTTGGTTTGTCGCAGCTTCATCAACTAAGAGGAAGAGTAGGGCGCGGTACAAAGCAGGCGTACTCTATTCTTGTAACAAAAGATGAATACGTAGCAGCGGCGTCTAATTACAAACACAATGTTGATTATTTGTCGCCTGCTCAGATGGAAAAATACAAATCTTCTGTAAGGCTGCAAACAATGGTGCAGCACTTAGACGGATTTAAGGTTGCGGAAGTTGATCTAAAACTCCGCGGACCGGGTGATATATTCGGGACAAAACAAAGCGGGTTCCCCGAGCTTAAACACGCTGACATAACTTCCGACACACAGCTTCTGATAGAAGCCAAGGAAGCCGCGTTTGCTATTATACAGCAAGACCCGCACTTAAAAAATGAAAACCACTCTATCGTTAGATCAACTCTAATAAAAAACTATTCAAACAGTTTTAAGTACGCTAAGATTGCTTAGCATAATTTAAACAATAAAAATATTTTTAATAACTTTGGTATGTAAAAAATATTTTTGTTGTAATAAGTTTTTTATTTTCAAAAGTAAAAGTGATTTGTTTAAAAATATTTTTTTAATAACACTTTAATAAGAAAATTTTTCATAGATAGGTGTTAAAAAACATTTTTTACAAAATTATTTTTACTTTTTTCTTTTATAACAACTAAAACTTATTGACTTAAAAATTATAATAGTTATATTTGCTTGAAAAAAAATTAAAGGAAAAAAAATCTTATCATCTTTTTTAAAAGATAGATTGAATGTTGCATTAACATTTAATGTCAAACCTGAAAGTGAAACTTTCCACGAAATTTTATCCCCTAATCCGAAAGATAAAACAGCAACGGCAGAGAGTATTGTTGATACGTATGCCGAGTGGGATACATGGGATACCATAAACGCGGTTAAGTTAGCTCTTGAAAGTTTGAATAACGTTACGATGGTTGAAGCGAACAACGATGCTTTTGAAAAAATCAGATCGCTAAAGCCGGATATCGTTTTTAATATTGCTGAAGGCGCCAACGGTGTGAGCCGCGAAGCGCAAATACCGGCAATATTAGAGATGCTTAACATTCCATACACTGGTTCGGATGCTTTAACACTTGCAACTTGCCTGGATAAAGCACGAACAAAAGAAATTTTATCATATTATAAAATTCCTAATGCCCGTTTTGTTATTGCCGAAACATTAAGTGATGCTCTTTTAGTCGATTTGAAATTTCCATTAATAGTTAAACCTGTTTCGGAAGGATCGAGTAAAGGAATTTTTTCTTCTTCATTTGTAAAAGACAAAAAACAACTTACCGATGAAGCAGAAAGAATTATAATCCAATATAAACAGGCGGCGTTAATAGAAGAATTTTTACCCGGCAAAGAGTTTACTGCCGCCGTACTTGGTAACGGTGCGGAAGCCGAAGTTCTACCTATCGTGGAAATTAGTTATAATGATTTCCCGAAAAACTTTGTTCCCATTTATTCGTATGAAGCAAAATGGATACTCGATACAAAAGAAAATCCATTAGAAGTTTTTAGCTGCCCGGCAAATGTAAACAAGACTCTTGAAGAACAAATAAAACAAACCGTTCTTAAAGCCTACAATGTATTAAGGTGTAAAGATTGGAGCAGAGTCGATGTTCGTCTTGATGCCGGCGGCACACCAAATATAATTGAGATAAATCCTCTTCCCGGTATTTTACCAAACCCGGAAGAAAATTCTTGTTTCCCGAAAGCAGCACGCACGGCGGGGATAAATTATAACGATATGATAAATAAAGTTTTGCTTTCGGCAGCAAAAAGATACAATTTGATATGAAGATAGACGCAAATATTTTAATTTGCTACAACTCACCTGTAAGCATCTTTTCTGTTTATAGCGGTAAACCCGCTGTAGTGGGAGAATTATCTAATGATCTATCCGAAAGCGGCTTTTCAAAAGAATTAGAAATTATTATAAAAAATTTAAGCGAACGATTTACAAATGTAGATTCGTTACCCATAGATTTAGACGCATATAAAAGCATCCGGGAAATTCAGAAAAAAAATCCAACTGCAATATTTAATTTTGTAGAATCGGTTGAAGGTATCTCGGCTTATGAATATTGTATGGCCGGTATTTATGAACTGCTCGGAATAAGATACACCGGAAGTCTCCCCTCCAGCCTTGGCAATTGTTTAAACAAATACCGCACGAAAAATATTTTACGCGCATGCGGTATAAGTACACCACATTCTTATTATGTTAAATGCGGACAACTGCCTTCCACAAAAAGTTTTAAACTTAGTTTCCCTGTCATTTTAAAATTGAATACTGAAGACGCCAGCATCGGCATATCAGAACTTTCGGTGGTTAAAAACTTCACCGGCGTAATAAAACGGCTAAAGTTTCTTTTCGAAACATACAAACAGGATGTAATAGTAGAAGAGTATATTGAGGGAAGAGAACTTAATGCCGCAGTACTCGGTAAGCGTGTGCTGCCTATTTCCGAAATAAGTTTCGGAACCCTTCCGTCACACCTTCCTAAAATTGTTACTTACGAAGGCAAATGGATTTCGGATACAGTTTATTATGAGCACACAAAACCGCAATGCCCGGCAAAACTTTCAAAAAAAATAAAAAAGAAAGTTGAAGACACCGCGCTTGCTGCTTTTGAAGCTATGAACTGTCGTGATTACGCCCGTGTAGATATGCGGCTTTCAAAAGACGGGACACCTTACGTTATTGAAGTGAACCCTAACCCTGATATTTCCACAGACTCCGGTTTTGCCCGCGCTGCAAACGCAGCCGGTTTAAGTTACAGCGACCTACTTTTTAACATTGCAAATTTTGCTTTAGCAAGGCACAGAAATGATACGCAAAATAAAGCAAGCTGACGCAAAAGCGCTCGAACAGATGTTGAATAAAATTTCAAACTTCAGCCCAAGCGAAGTGAATGTTGCAATGGAATTGATAAATATAGCGGTTAATAACCCGCAGCAAACAGATTACCATCTTTATGTTTACGAACATGAGGGCGCAGTAATCGGTTATCACTGCACCGGGCAGCGCCCGCTAACTGACGGCACGTACGATTTATATTGGATAGCCGCTGATCCCGGTTCCGGGAAAAAAGGTGTTGGAAGCGAACTTTTACAACATGCAGAAGATTTTGTGAAGCAAAAAAACGGCAGATGGCTTTTGGCGGAAACGTCATCAAAAGAAAGTTATTCTGCTACGAGAAATTTTTACCTGCGGAACAATTATGCAATTATCGCCGAGATAAATGATTTTTATTCGACCGGCGATAATTTGATAGTTTATGGTAAGTATTTTACTCAATAATAAAAGCCGAGGATAGTCATGGAACTATGGCAACAGATGGTTAGAGATAGTGTACACACTGTCGATCAGTTAGTTGAAAAATTTAACCTCGACAGACGCGTTGCCGAAGAATTAGATGAGTTTTTTCAAGCAAGGATCAACCCGTATTATCTCAGTTTAATACGGTACCCCGGTGATCCTATCTGGCGGCAATGCGTGCCGGACAAAAAAGAACTTGAAGACTTTGATGCCGAAGAAGACCCGCTGATGGAAGACGCTATGAGCCCTGTACCGAACATTACTCATCGTTACCCCGATCGTGCGCTTTTTCTTACAACAAGCCAGTGCGGATTGTACTGTCGTTTTTGTACAAGAAAAAGAAAAGTTGGCAACCACGATAAAATATCGATGAAAGGTTTGGAGAGCGCATTTAAATATCTTGAAGCGCATACCGAAATACGCGATGTAATTTTATCGGGCGGCGATCCGTTAATGCTTACCGATACAATGCTCGAAAAAATATTAAAACGACTTCGTCAAATTCCTCATATTGAAATCATTCGTATTGGTTCGAAGATGCCGTGCGTTCTACCGCAGCGTATAACTCCAAAACTTTGCGAGATGATAAAAAAATATCATCCGGTTTATATAAACACACACTTTAATCATCCGTGGGAAATTACACCGCAGAGCAGTAAAGCCTGTGAAATGCTTGCGAATGCAGGCGTGCCCGTTGGAAACCAGATGGTTTTGATGAAGGGTGTAAACGATGAACCCGAAGTTGTAAAGGAATTATTACAAAAGTTATTGAAGATTAGAGTCCGCCCATATTATATGTACATGGCTGATGAAACCAAGGGAGCTAATCATTTCAGAACTTCGATAGAAACAGGAATTAAAATAGTTGAAGCCCTTCGCGGTCATACAAGCGGGCTTGCAATTCCTCATTTTGTTATCGATGCTCCTGGCGGCGGCGGCAAAATACCGATTCTCCCGAACTATGTGCTTCACCATGATTCCGAAAAGATTGTGCTGCGGAATTACAAAAACAAGGTTTATTCTTACAAAAATTATAAGGATAAAAACAACCCGCCGCATAATGGAAACAACGGGAATAATGGAGCAAATGGCAATAATGGAACCGGCAAGGAGAAGCAGAGAGAGATGGAGATAAAAAAAATCAAAATACCGATTCTTGAAACGATGGAGAAAAATTAGAGAAGAGAGTTAGTTGTTTTAAAAAGAGGGAGTTGTTCCCCAAGCAGAAAGCATTAGCGAAATCGGTTGCGAGAATTGAAACGAACCGCATTTCGACAGGTTCAGTGCCCGGGTGTTTTTTGTTTTGGGAACAGCTCCCTTTTTATTTTATCATTTCTGTTTTATAGAAGCCAGACACTTACCCGTAATCAGCACAGTTTCCTTTTCAGGTATCGAATTAACCCTCTCTTCAGGATCGGGAATTCTTACGCGGCGCTGTGATGAACCGGAATTGATAAATATTTTTTCGGCGCCACTCACTTTTACAACAAAAAAACTAAACAATCCATTATTCCTTAAAATGCGTGCTGTAGCGGTATCGCATTTTACTTTTAAGTAATAGTTGTTGTTCATCACTGTTTTTAATGCTTTTATATAAACATCACGTCCATCCTTGTATATATCACTTATGTAAGCATGAAACAGGATTGTCTTACCGACGATATCGTTCTGTAAATCGTAAGTGTATTCAAACCGCAGATCATCAAAATTTTTAGCTTTGTATGTATCAAGCAATTCATTCACCTTTAGAGTAACCGGGTCTACTTCGAGCAAAGAGTCAGATTGTTCTACATTTTGAACCTGCTTCTTTTTCTTTACCGGTTCCTTTAACGTAGATGAATCGATTATTGACGCGTTTTTTAGCTGCTGCGTTTCAACCTCTGGTGTTTGGCTTCCAAGTATTAATGCCAAAGGAATTATAATTACCGTATGAACAAACATCATCATACCGGGACTGAATGATGAATTTTTCAGTTTGTTTTTTAATTTATTTAATATTTTTTTCATAGCAATACTCATTCATCAATTACTATGCAATTTACTTTTTTTGCATCAGATATTTAATACACAATTAATGCACCTACGATTTGTTATTAAAATAGTTTTTTGTTTCAGACGCAACTATTCCGCTTAATCCAAGTAAACCAATTAAGTTTGGAAGCGCCATCAATCCATTCATTATATCGGCAAATGACCAAACAAGATCGAGTTTTGCAATGGCGCCAAAAAACACAGCAACTACAAATAACAACCTGTATGGTTTTATAGCTTTTGCACCGAGCAAAAATTCAAAAGATTTTTCACCATAATAACACCAACCCAAAATTGTAGAGTATGCGAATAAAATTATCCCGACCGAAACCACCATACCGCCCCAACTGCCGGGTAGTGCTGTCTCAAAGGCAGTTGAAGTTAATGGAACACCCGTTTGTCCCGTTCCCAAAACACCGCTTACAAGAATTGCAAAACCTGTGAAGGAACAGACAACGATTGTATCAATAAAAGTTTGGGTCATTGAGACGAGCGCTTGAGTTACAGGATGTTTTGTTTTTGCCGCAGCCGCTGCTATAGGTGCGCTGCCCAAACCGGATTCATTTGAAAAAACACCACGGGCAACACCCATCCTAATTGTCATCATAATAGTAGCCCCTGCAAAACCGCCAGTAGCAGCAGTGCTTGTGAACGCTTCACTCAAAACGGTTACTATTACAGCAGGTACCTGGTCTATATGCATAAAAACAACAATTAAAGCTGCAAGCATATAAAACACAACCATAACAGGGACAAGCACTTCAGTAACTCTACCAATACTTTTTATTCCGCCCAAAATTACAAAACCCGTTGCAATAGCCAGAATGATTCCCGTTATTTCCACCGGCACTCCGAATGAATGCTGCACTGCATCAGCTACACTATTGGATTGCACCATGTTGCCGATTCCGAATGCCGCAATAGATGCAAAAAGAGCAAACATAACACCGAGCCATTTTAAGCCAAGACCACGGCTAATATAATACATTGGCCCGCCGCTCATCTCACCGTTTTCATCTTGAACGCGGTATTTTACAGCAAGCACAGCTTCTGCGTATTTTGTAGCCATACCAAAAAGACCGGTAATCCACATCCAAAATAATGCGCCCGGTCCGCCAACGGCTATTGCTGTTGCAACGCCTGCAATATTACCGGTACCTACTGTAGCGGCAAGTGCGGTCATTAAAGCCTGAAAGTGAGAAATGTCTCCGGGGTTATCACCATCATCTTTCCGTTTAATAAGAGCAAGCCAGAGTGAGTACCAGAGTTTTCTAAACTGTAAACCTCTTAACAAAAATGTAAGATAAATTCCGGTACCAACCAGAAGTATTAAAAGCGGGGGTCCCCAAACAAAATCGCTTACGCCCGATAAAATTTGCTGTAACATTTCCTGCATAAAAATCCTTGCGCTTTAATAATTGAAAGGAATGAAAATTAAAACTTTTTTATTATGAACTTTTAAAAACAAAAGCATTAATACATTGAGAAAGCAGATAATAATTTTTTCTTCTGCTATGTTTCAAAACTAAATGATTATAATGTTAAATAGAAGAAACCGGTCGGGTTTAAAATAAAAAATCCGGCGCGAAGACCGGATTAAAACTTAAAAAGCTTTAGTTGCTTTGATAAATACCTATTGTATTGCCGTCAAGATCATTTATCAATGCATAATTTCCCATAGCCGGTATTGTTGTTTTACCACGGAAAACATGAGCTCCTATTTCAACCGCGCGGTTTAACGCTGCGGAAATATCCTTAACGCGGACATGAAAAATTGTTGTATCACCTTTATCAACGCCGTCTACTTTTCTTAAACCAACGGTAAAACCCCGGTGCGTATTAAATAATAAATATCCGTTACCAAAATGCTTAAATTCCCATCCGAACATTTTGGAATAAAAATCAGCCGCGTTTTCCAAATTAGTCGAAGGTATTTCTACGTGTGCAATTAAATCTGATGCCATAAATTTCTCGCCGTTATATAGTTAATAGAATTACTTAGCTTAATTATAGTTATAAATTTATTCAGTTTTAAAGAAAAATCAAATTGATATGAAAAAAGAAACTATGGGGCTGATAACATTCAACCCCATCAAATAAAAAATTAATGACCTGTACCGCTTATTAATATTGACGTTTTTCCGTTTGGTCCATCCACACTTAATTTTGCTGTCACCGGTTTAGCAACATTTATGGTATCATTCGTATCGTAAATTAAAAATGAAAATTGCGTCCATGATTTACTTTGAGTATCGGGTAAAGTAAATGAAAGATCGCCCTGGCCTGCAACATTATCACCCTGGATATCTACGTTGATTGATGTGCCGGCGGAGAGCGGGTTTCCGTTTAGATCTTGAACGTAATAGGTAAAGTTTTGATATCCTTGATGCGGGACATCAATAGAAGTAGGTGTTACGGATATTATAGGCCACCCGCTGAAAAGAATAACCACTTCGCGTGTTAATGTATTTTGATTTTCATCCGCGGTTTTTGCCTGAACGGTTGCAAACCCGGGTCCAAATACAGGATGATATGGTTTTGGATCGGCGGATATTAAATCAACGCTTCCAATTCCCTGCGCGTTCGTCAATGCAGAGCCTTCGATAATACCACCTGTTGATGAAAAGTATACCGAAGTACTCGGGCGAACCGGGTTAGAAAACTTGTCGCCGACAAAAGCAGTAATAGCGTCATGCATATTATAAATGTGCCAGCCGGGGAAGTTATATGCCTGAGGGGCGATACTAAAATGAGCGGAGTCCGGCAGCCCGCCATGAATTGAAATAGCAACAGGTTGCGAAGATATTTTTTTGCCGTTATAAACAATGTCCGCAACAATCTGTACTACACCGGCTTTAAAACCGCTTGTTAAATTTACCACGGCAACACCGGAATTATTTGTGCTGACACTCGGCGGGTCTAAAACCTCGCCGCCATTCGGGTGCGAACCAAATCTGAAGGTAACATCTACAGTGTGGGTAAGATCAATCGGAACGCCAGCGCTGTCCTGAACCTCGAATACAATTCGTGCTGTTTCTTCAGAACCGCTTTCCTTAACGCCAATAACCGGCGATGTTAAAGTTTTTAACCAAATACTTTTGGGTTCGCCGGAAGGGTTTGAATTAGTGCTCTGTTTACGGAGTTGAATAATCGGAACCGATACTCCTTTTCCTTTTGGCAGAAATAAGGAAGTAGTATCCATCAAATAACCGTTTGCCGCAGTTAGTAATGTAAGGTTGATGCTTGAAGTTATTGTTAATGATCCGGAAAATTTTCCCTGCGTATCGGTGGTTAAAGTCAATTCTTTCGGACCGCCGGTTACAACAACACTTGCGCTCTGAATTGGTGATCCTGAAATATAATCGATAACCTGTCCGTCAAAAGTGGAGATTTCACCGGTGTCTCCCGGTTGGGTTCCATCATCCACAACAACCTGGTCAGGTTCCTTACAACCGTTTAGAACAACAATTGTAAAAACCAAAACTGCTAAAAATTTTAGCACAGCGGTTAAAAATTTCCTATTCATAACTTCAGCTCAAATATTTATTAATTACAGAATTAAATTATGCCAGCATGTAAATAATGTCAAGATTTAACGTGCGTTATTCTTTTGGCAAATAAGAATAATTACAACAATTATACCGCTAAAAACATATCCAAATAAGTCATCTCAAGACAATTAAAGAATGCCGCAAGTAATAATTACAAACTACAGGAAAATATAACAAAAAAGTGGAGATTATACCCGCAATTTGTTAAAGTTTTTGCAAATGATATTTCCGATAAGGATGATTGGATTATAATGGTACGGCAGTTTAATCTAATCTTCATTTCATACAAATATACAACCGTATAACCATTTTCCGATAAAGATTGGTTTTATTGTTGTATTACACCGTTGAATGAGATTAATATTACGATTTTTTATAAACTCAAATCTTCTTAAATTTGACACCTTACAATTGCAACGTGTTAGAATAGGAAAAGAAAATAATGATAAAAATAATTTTATGTCTTCTGTTCAGTCTTTCTTTGTACGGGCAGGATAACTCATCCGCCCTGCTGAAAGAGGTGCAGGAAAAATATACATCATTTAACGATTTTACGGCACAGTTTACGCAGCTAATAAACGGAAAAAAAGCTGTGGAAGGAAAGATACTTTACAAAAAAGAAAACAAGCTCCGCGCCGAGTTAAAAAATAATACTATTGTAACCGATGGTGAAACAATTTGGAATTACGATAAACGAAACAATAAAGTTATTATAAATTATTACGACGAAAATGATCCATCGTTAATTTCATTTAATAAAGTATTATTCGATTATCCTTCGCATTGTAGTTTAAGCAGTTCAAAAGAAAACGGAAAAACTGTGCTTACATTAACACCGGATAAAAATTCATCGCTTACATTTACAGGCGCAAAATTATTTATTGATGATAAAGGTTTTGTTGAAAATGTTGTTGTTGAAGACCCTCCTGCGGGAACCCTAAACATAAAATTGAGCGATTATAAGATTAATCAAAATTTAAGCGGCTCCAAATTTACCTTTACCCCACCGGAAGGCAGTAAGGTTATTGACCTCAGGTAAAAAACATCATTTAAAAAGAGCGATAAATTATTCGTTCTCGTTTCTGCTAAGTATAGTTTTTTTATACATAGCGTTTAAAAATGCCAACTTTGATGAAGTAATGCATTACGTATCTAACGCATCCTGGTTTTGGATTGCGGTTTTTAGCATAGTGCTCCTTTTTTCGCATTATCTTAGGGCGGTACGCTGGCAAATAATGCTCCGTTCGGTAAAACGGGATACATCTATAAAAAATATTTTCGGTGCGTTAATGGTTGGCTACGGGGTAAATAATGTTGTTCCCCGTGCCGGTGAAGTTTCGCGCGCGGTTCTGCTCGGAAAATGGGAAGGGCTGTCCCGTTCATCAATGTTCGGCACCGTAATAGTGGAAAGAGTTATTGATGTAATTTTTCTTCTTCTATCGGTTCTTGTTTCGGTGTTAATTTGGAGCGGAAACCTGTACGAAAGTTTTCCGTGGTTAAAATCGGCGTTAATAATTTCGTTTATCGGTACTATCGCTTTAATTGCGTTTTTAATTTTAGTTATAAAACAAAAAGAAAAATTTTACGGCGGAATAATAAAGCTCCTCGGTAAGTTTTCGTACAATCTTGCGCACAAAGCCGCGCATGTATTCGAAATGCTTACGGAGGGCTTTGCATCGCTAAAAGGAACAAGAAACTACATCCTTGTAATTTTTTTAAGCATATTAATTATGCTTGTTTATGCAGGTAACGCTTACATTGGATTTTTAACGATTGGAATGCAAAATATCGCGCCGGTTAGTTATAAAATGGCGTGGGTACTTATGAGTATAAGCGCTATTGGCGTTGCCATACCGACACCCGGCGGAACAGGTTCTTACCACACGCTTGCAAAATCAGCATTAGTTTTACTTTTTGGTTTTGGTGAAAATATCAGCCTGGCGTTTGCTTTTGTTTCGCATATTATTTCTTACACGCTTTGTATAGTAGTTGCGCTCATTGTGTTTTTTGTATTAAACCGTCAGCACGAAAGTTTAAAGAAAGTTTTGGACACTGAGGTAGATGAATTATGAAAAAAAATATTATAGCAATTTTTCTTACACTAATGTCTATTCCGGCATTTGCACAATTTGATGTTAGAGCCGGAATGGGAATTAATTTTTCAAGCACACCGGCGCTTAAAGATTATTTAAACCAAAGTTATGCTTCATATAATAATGAAGTAGCAAGTTTTTACTCATCTGTAAGTTTTGCCGGCGAAGCAGGATACTTTGTTTCGGATAATTTTCAACTCGCTCTTGAGGGTTCTTACTTCCTGAATTCTTTTACGTTCGAAAGTACAATTGGGCAGTACGATTTATCATACGGAATAACTGCTCCTTCAATTATTGCTTATTACATTCTCCCCGGCGGCGGTTATTATTTCAAATTCGGCGGCGGTATCGGTTTACGATTTTTGTCAGTTGATGAAAAACAACCCGGTTCACCGATTACCGATAATTTTACATCGACAGGAGTTGGAATAGTGTTAAAAGGAGAAGCAAATACTTCACTTGGCAGTGGCGTTTACGCAAATATCGGTGGAGATATTCGCTACGATGCAAACGGTGTTCCCAAACAAAACGGAACACCACTTAGAAATAGTGTTATAAATGATGATGTTAGTTTTAACACCCTTTCATTTGGCGTTCATCTTGGTATAACTTATAAATTTTAGGAGGATATTTGTCATTACTCGAAGCCATATTTCTCGGGATTATTCAGGGCTTAACTGAATTTTTACCTATAAGCAGTACCGGTCATCTAACACTTACCGGTAAATTAATGAACTTAATATCGGCGGAAAATCCCGAACACTGGACGTCGTTTATTGCAGTAATACAACTTGGAACCCTCGCCGCTATTATTGTTTATTTTTGGAACGACATTTGGAAAATAATTTTTGGTTTTTTAAACGATAATTTAACCCGGCGAAAAAAATACAAAGATCAGAGTACCGAATCAAAACAAGGCTGGTTAATAATTATCGGTACGATTCCGGTTGTTATAATAGGTCTGGCATTTAAAGATGTAATTGAAGGCGCTTTTACAAAAAATCTTGTTGTTATAGCAAGCAGTTTAATCGGGCTTGCAATAATTCTCGGCATCGCGGAAAAAACAGCCAAGTTCAAAAAGGAAATAAAAGATATAACAATATTAGACTCCATTGTTATCGGGTTAGCGCAGGCTATGGCGCTTATACCCGGTTCCTCGCGCAGCGGCACAACGATTACCGGCGGTTTATTTATGGGGCTAAAAAGAGAAACAGCCGCGCGCTTCTCATTTCTGCTGAGCATACCGGCAATTTTTGCAAGCGGAATGTTAGAGTTGTATGAATCGTTAAAATTTATTGATGCCGGAATGGCTATAAATCTTGTTGTTGCTACCATTGTCTCTGCCGTAAGCGGTTATTTTGCAATTGATTTTTTGTTAAAGTTTTTGAAAAAAAATACCACGTTTCTTTTTATTTATTATAGAATAGCGCTCGGTATTTTAATTTTTAGTCTACTATATTTTAATGTTATTAATAAATAAGGAGTAAATGTGAAGTTGAATAATTTGTTTTTATTGTTTTTAACCCTCGGGTTATTCGCGGGATGTAATACTTCTAAAAACGCGGAAAATGAAAATAAAATCTTAAATAATAAATCGGAGAAAAATAGTATGAGTGAAACGCCAAAGGATTCGATGCTTGTGGCAGTGATGAAAACAAATATGGGCACAATTGAGTTTGAACTGTTTGAAAAACAGACACCAAAAACAGTTGAAAATTTTTCGGGACTTGCTAAAAAAGGATATTACAACGGTGTAATTTTCCATAGAATAATTGCCGACTTTATGATTCAGGGCGGTGACCCGACTGGAACCGGACGCGGCGGTGAAAGTTTGTGGGGTAAAAAATTTAATGATGAATTTGTTCCGTCATTAAAACATGATGTGCCAGGTATTTTATCTATGGCTAATGCCGGACCAAATACGAACGGTAGTCAGTTTTTTATTACTCTTGTACCCACACCATGGCTAAACGGTAAACATACAATTTTCGGAAAAGTTATAAACGGTATGGATGTAGTTAACACGATTGGTAAAGTACAAACCGGACAAATGGACAAACCGATAAAGGATGTAATTATTGAAAACGTTACCTTTGAGAAACGCCCTTAAGAAAATTAATTTTTAGCAATTAGAAAATGCTGCTCATAAAAACGGGCAGCATTTTTTTATAATAAAACGCCTCTTTTAAGAGGCGTTTCAAAAATTATATTTCTATTTCTATTTCTAAGCCGCAGCCAATTTATCTTTATTATCATAAATTTTACGGTAAACAAGCAGCGCTATTGCCGCTGTTACACCTATTGCTGCGAAATAATACCAAATATAGTACGAATGATCGTAAGCTGTTAGCAGTTGTTCGGCGGAAAGCGTAGCGGGATCGGGGCAATAAGCTGTTAGCAGATACCCTGAAATTCCGAAACCCAATATGGAGGATAAAAATGAATGAAGATGACTAAAACCTAAATAAAGTCCCTCTTCACCTTTTGGCGCCTGAAACGAAAAATATTCAAGATACCTTGGCGAAATAAAGCACTCCGCTAAACCCTGAACAACAATTCCGGCAATCATCATAATTGTAACAGGATGCGCTTCAAAAAGTCCGAATATAGAAACGCTTTTGCCTGCGATCGCTTCGAGTAGCCCGCTCGAAGCCATCAGAAGAGCGCTTACCGGCATAAGAAACATGCCGACACTCATTGAAGAAACAGCCCTAACTTTTCTCATCATGTTTGTTATTAAAACAACCATCGTCATCACTATAAACGGGTTTACATTTGCAATCCACTCGGGAGAGGCATGCTCGCCAACTGTACGCAGTACATATTTAGGCATGGTTGCATAAAGCTGGTGTTGAATAATCCAGAAGCCGGTAACAATTATTATTAATAGAATAAGACGAAAATTGGTAACGACTCTTACCAATCCCGCCCAAACTTCCGCAAGAGATTTTCCCTCGCCGTGAATATCTACATTTTTATACCAAATGATTACAACAATAAGAGCAATAAACGTCATTGTTGCCGCATAATAATTTATAGAAACTAAACCCCACTCTATACGCAGGGGATACGCAAATGTTTTTCCGAGGAAAGCTCCAACATTTACCATAGCATAAAAAACCGAATAACCTTTTGCTCTTGTACTTTCACTTGTGGTTTTAGCCACCGTACCGGTTATAATTGATTTTATAAATGAACCGCCGAACATCAAAACGATAAGAGTGGGCACAACAACAACTTTGTATGGAAGCGCGCCAAGCGAAAAATAACCGATGGTTAATAGTGAGAAAGCAAGCATTACGGCTTTACGGAACCCTATTTTATCTGCAAATGCACCGGTAAAGGGGGGAAGAAAATAAAGTCCGGCGGAAAAAAAACCGCCAAGCCATGCGGCTTCGATATCATCAAAACCTACTACGCGCGACAGGTAAAGAGTAATGGCAATAAAGACCGCGTAATAAGCGGCTCTCTCAAAAAGTTCAACTATATTGGCTGTCCAGAATGCCTGAGGAAATTTGAATGATTTCTTTTCAGTCACTTATACTCCATGTTTGTTTTTATAAATATTATAGCCGGCTGCCCAAATAGAGAGAAGCGGACACACTACATTACAAAGTTAAAAATTCTTTTTACGAATCTATAGAAAATGAAAAAGAAATGCTAAAAAAGATGAAAAAATATTAAATTCGTATCGCACCGGCGGTAACAGAAAACATTTCTTCATAATCCCCGATAAATTCTTCTAATTCTTTTTCAGAAGAAATACCAAGTAATGGTATAACGTTAACGTCGAAGTGAAAATCATCATCCCAGTAAAAGGAGGCAATGTTTAATTTGTGTGTCATGTAATCTACAAGGTGAATAACAGAAACAAAATTTTTGTTTTCCCGGGCGTTTAAAGGATTGTGGTGGTATTGAAGAGCATCGCACAATAAAATTGGTAGAGCCCACTTTTCGGTAAGGAATTTTCCTATTTCCTGATGCGTCATACCAAGAACCTCTAATTCAGCCTCAAGCATAGAGACATTATTTTTTTTACGAAAATCTACAATTTCGTTATACTTTTTATTTAGATATTTATGAATGACCATAATTCCAAGATCGTGCAAAGCACCGGCGACAAATGCATCGCTGCCAAAATCGAAACCAAGATGCTGGGAAATTCCTTTTGCCGCGGAACCGGTAACCATAGAGTGAATCCAAAAATCGAGAGGAGAAAAATATTTGTCCCCTGCAATTTTGAATGAATCGGCGAGAGATAATGCAGTAACAATATTCTTTATTTCCTGAAAACCTAAAACCAGAATTGCAAATTCAAGTGACGAGACCTTTCTTTTGATACCGTAAAGGGGAGAGTTGGCAATTGCAAGTAGTTTTGTTGTTAAACCGGGGTCTTTAATTATTATTTCTGAAAGACCGTGAGCGGATGGTTCTAAATTACCGAGCAGTTTTGTTACTTCGAATATAACTTTAGGGATAGAGGGAAGATCTTTAATATTCCCCAATATTTTTTCGGTTTCTTCTCTTTTTACAACCATTAACTCATTGTTCAGATTCATTCTATCCTCATTGCCTATAACGGGCTTTATTTTAAATGTTGTGTTTCTGAGTTTATTATCGCAAATTTTTTTCGATGATAAATAGAGAAAAACATATATATTATTTTTTCCTGAAATTGAGATAAAACATTTAGGCAGCGTTGTTATGAGTTATGAAATAAAGGACGGTAAAAAAAACGGCGTTTTTAAGACGTATTATGCCGATGGAAAAATTAGAAGCGAAAGAACATATATAGACGGATTGATCCAGGGTGATTCAAAAATTTTTGATCATAACGGATTTGTCATCGAATCAATTCCTTTTGAACATGGGAAAAAAGAAGGCACTGCTTATTTATACTACAGCAATAAATATGTTAAAGCAGAAATTGAATTTCAGAACAATCAGCAAAACGGTTTAACCAAATATTTTTACGAAGATGGCGAACTTAAGGCTGAAATAAATTATAAGGAAGGTATAGTAAACGGTTTTGCAAGGGCTTTTTTCCACAGCGGCGGAGTAAAAGTTAATGAGTCAATTATGGATGGAAAAAAAGATGGAGTGACAACCACTTTTTATAAAAGCGGGGCGTTAAAAGGTGAATGGAACTATAAATTGGGTCAAACACATGGAACATCAAAATTTTATTACGAAACAGGTGAAGTGCTTGCCGAAAAAAATTACGCCGGGGGAAAAGAGGATGGTTTAACAAAAATATTTTTTAAATCGGGTCAGGTAAAGGAAGAGATAAATTACTCTAATGGTTTAAAAGATGGTTTAACTCTTCGTTACAATGAGGACGGAAGTTTAAAAGAAGAAATAAACTATTCCGACGGTAAAAAACTCGCGCCCATTATCACTCCGCCGCAAACACCTGCCGGATTCGAGCTAAAATTTGATAATGATGAAATTGAAGAAAAGGAACAGGAAGCGAACGAAGAAGTTATACCTATCTATGAGCCTGCTGAAGCAATAAGAATTTCAATTAAAGCCACGGTCGGTATTATTTTAGCCGCATTTATCATAATTTTTGTGTTATACATACTGTTTATAAAATTGTTATAAATTCATTATTATTCCTTGACAATTCCAACCTATTTTTAATTGGCACAAATTTAAAATTTGAATTGTTGCCGTCATTAATTAATTTTGCAGCAACTGTCAATAGGATTTATTAACATCGCCAGTCCTGCAATTAAAAAATATTTTTTAATAACTTACTCATCTGTACAATCGAAAATACAAATGTTAAAATTACGTTCAGCCAGTTTAGTTTTTATTATTACCATTTCATCCATTTTTGCTCAGGTGCAGCGGAATCCCGTATTAGAATATGCAACCGGTACATGGTGTGGGTGGTGCGCGTGCAGCCATCAGCTAATTGCCGATTCAATATTGCCGTTAATGCCGAATACAATCGTTGTCGGTTATCACGGACCGTCAGACGGAAGCGATCCTTTCAGAAATTTTCAGGGAAATGAAATTAGCGGTCTGCTTAATTTTTTTTCGTACCCTTCCGGCATTATTGACCGAACCTCAACGCCGATTTCAAGCGATGGCTGGATAGAAACAATACAGGCAAGACAAAATATTCCCGCCACGGTAGATATAAACATCATCAAAACATTTGATATTAATACCCGCCAATTAAATTTAACCGTGTATATAACCGCGCTACAAAACTTAATAGAAAAACATTTTATAAATGTTGTTTTAGTAGAAGATGGTTTGCGAGCAAACCAGACCGGGAACAACACTTGTACCGGAGGCTTAAGTTTTATTCATAATAATGTGGTCAGGTCAATGCTAAACGGAGCTTTGGGCGATACACTTTTTAATGCACCCGTAAACCAGGGTGAAACAATGGCAAAACAATTTGCTTTTACAATTGCCAATGATTTTGAAGCCGGCTCAAGTCGTATCGTTGTTTTTGTCTACAAAGAAAATGCAACTCTATCTTCAAGCCAAATTGCACAAGCTGAAGAATATCCGTTAATTGGAACCATTGTGCCGGTTGAGTTAACAACTTTTACTGCCAATATAAATAACAATAATATTGTTTTAAATTGGACAACCGCAACCGAATTAAATAATAACGGTTTTGAGATCGAAAAGTCCGCTGATGGTTTTCAATTTGAAAAATGTGGATTTGTAAAGGGCGCCGGGTCATCAACCAATAAAAAGGACTACTCGTACACCGATAAAATATTAAGTGACAGAAAAACAAATTATCGCTACCGATTAAAACAAATTGATTTTAACGGAAAGTATCAATTCAGCAAAGTTATAAATGTGTTGTATGGTTTACCCGATAATATTTCTTTGTCACAAAATTATCCTAATCCTTTTAATCCAATAACAAAAATTAGATATTCAATTCCTTCCGGAGAGACGCACGGCGGTGCGTCTGTACAAAACATTTTATTAAAAATCTATGATGTTCTCGGTAACGAAATTGCGACACTTGTTAATGAAGAAAAAATCCCCGGTGAATATGAGGTAATTTTTAATGCTGATGGTTTTTCTTCCGGAGTTTATATTTATCGACTAAAGGTTGGCGATTTCACTTTTAACAAAAGGATGAGTTATTGCAAATAAATTTTCTAAACAATTATGATATAACAATTATGAAAAAAATAACATTGTTTTTCCTTTTGTTGGTTTTGATAACCGGATGCAAAACTAACCCGCCTGTTCTTTACGAAGAAGTAATTGAATATGGAAAAATTTATGTGTCATCTAATGTTGACAGTGCAAAAATAATTTTGGATAATATCTTTACCGGTAAATTTACACCCGATACGCTTACTGCCCGGGTGGGATCTCATGTAATAAAACTTGAAAAAGCCGATTACGCTGTACAAACCTTTAACGTAATGGTAAAGAAGGATACTGTAAATTCGGTAAATCTTTTATTGCAGCAGATTGCCGCCCCGAAGTTGATTTTATTAGAAGATTTTGCAAACGTAAGCTGTGCCCCATGTGTAATATCAAACAAAATTATTGAGAAACTGATTCATCAAACATACGGAAAGGCAAAATTGGTTGTCGTAAAATTTCCGACGAACTTCCCATCGCCTAACGATCCTTTTTATCTTGCAAACAAAACGGATGCCGATTCAAGAATCAGTTATTATAAAGTTTTAAGCGCTCCATCAGTATTTGTTGATGGGATTGAAAAAACAACTGCAACGGACTCCGTTTCGATTAAACAGAAAATAGATTTACGCCTTTTGCAAACTCCGGTTTTCGGTTTGGAGGTAAATAAATTAGTTACAGGTTCAAACCTGGATATTGAAGTTTTGATTACTCCATTAGATGCCTCTGTTAGCACCGATTTCCTTCTTCTTCAGGTAGTAATAATTGAATCTGAAATCAGTTTTGTGACTCCACCCGGATCAAACGGGGAAACGAAATTTTATAATGTTATGCGACGCATGCTTCCGAATAATGCCGGAACAAGTTTACTGACAATGGATATTTCAAAAGTTAATAATTTTAATTTTCAAACAACAATAAACGCCTCCTGGCAGAGTTCCCAAATAAATGTTGTGGCTTTTATACAAAATACGCAGACAAAAGAAATTTTGCAGGCTGCATCAACTATTAATTAATATTAAAGGAAAAACCGATGAAAAATATTCTTTCAATACTTTTTATTTTCACCGCTTTAAGTTTTATTAATGCTCAAGATATTGAAGGATTAACTGGTAAAAGCGCTCCTGATTTTAAACTTGAAGATATAAACGGAAAATTAGTTTCGTTAAACAGCTTAACCGGCAAAGCTCCGGTTATTTTGAGTTTCTGGGCAACTTGGTGTAAACCGTGTGCCGAAGAAATGGCTGAGTACAAAAAGGTATTAAACGATTACAAAGATATGGGTGTTAAGATAATAGCAATTTCCACCGATAACGAAAAGAGCGTTGCAAAAGTAAAGCCGTATATAAAATCAAAAGGTTACAACTCGTTTATAGTTCTACTTGATTCCAATAATGAAGTCGCTCGTAAATATTATGCTACTTCCGTCCCCTTTTCTGTAATTATCAATAAAGAAGGGAAGATAGTATACGCGCATACCGGTTTTATGAACGGTGATGAATTAAAAGTTAGGGAAAAATTAGATCAGCTATTAAAATAATCTTAGTGATAAATATATTTAAAAATATTACTACTAAAATAACCCGGTGAAAAAATGCAGAAATTCTTTTACATACTTTTAATAATAACTGCAGCGTCAATGCCGCTGTATTCACAATCAGAGTTTGATTTGCTAATGCCAGATGGACTCGGATTATCGAATCAACTTGAGTACTCCTACGATGTAAATTTAAAAAGAGAAATTTTTGAAAACTGGTTAAATGCCGATTACCGAAAGGGAATCTTCAGCGCGGGCATTCGTTTTGATATTTTTCAACCAAACGATCCCGACCCGTCAATAAGCCGGGGGAAAGAAAAATTTTCGGGAATAGATTTTAAATATCTAAAAGCCGAGTTTGGAGATGTTGAAACCGGTGGTGAAATAACAGTCGGAAATTATTACGCCCTCTTCGGCCGCGGATTGGTTTTAAAAAGTTACGAAGACAGGTCGATACGTATTGACAATAACTTGCTCGGTGTAAAATTTATTGGCAGGTATAAAGGTTTAACTTTAACTGCTTTATCCGGTATGGCGGAGGGCTCTCGTGCGGAAAGAAATGATATCCTCCACGCTGTCGATATCGATTACCGTCTTTTCAATAACCTTCGGCTCGGCAGCTCTTTTGCGTCAAACCTTTCCGATGAAGAAAATGCTTCGCGAAATAGCCTTGCGTCCATTCGTGTTCAACCTGTTTTTGAGAATTTTGATTTTTACGGTGAGTACGGTGTTCGTTTAAATAACGATATAAAAGAGAAAGTTTTTAATAATGAAGAAAAATTTGTCGGCAAGGCTTTTTACGGAAGCGTAAATTTTTATTTCGGCAGCCTTGCCGGAACAGCCGAGTACAAATATTATGATAACTTTAGTTTTGCAACTGAAGATGGAACCGTTTTTTATAACACGCCCCCGGCAGTTAGAAAAGAATATGCGTATGTACTTCTTAATCGTCATCCCTCGCCATTAAACGTAAACAACGAACAGGGTTTTCAGGTTGAGTTAAGTTATGGTTTAAGCGATGAAACATATTTAACCGCAAATTACGGGTTGACAAAATCTTTGCCCTCATCTTCATTATACCAGCGTTCACTTGGTATAAACACACCGGTTAGAACCCAGCTACAGGAAGTTTATACCCAGGCTCAGCATGAATGGAGTAATAAACTTACAACAATAGCCGGTTTTGCTTATTATGAAGAACTCGATGCAAACACAAAAAGCATTACCCCGGTGCTTGAAAATAAATTTTATTTCGGCGGAATAAATACTCTCCGTGTTATCTTTGAACACCAGCAGGTTACAAACAGAACAACAACAGAAAAATATTATGACGATGTTGTTACGGTTGAATATCTTCGCTCCCCTAATTTTAGCGTCTCTTTTGTTGGTGAACTTCAAACAAAAGAACCGCAGCCGGGCAATATTGTGCGAAAAGGATGGAGCTTTTTACAAATCGGTTATAAGTTCTGGTCACATACCGACTTTAGTATATTATTCGGAACAAGACAGGCGGGCAATATCTGTATCGGCGGCGTATGCCGTTACGAACCTGAATTTTCCGGTGTTGAATTAAAAATGATTACGAGGTTTTAAGCTGACTTTATTTTTATCGACTGTTTTTATTAACTAAAATATGTCCAAAATTTCGTTCAAGCAACCAAAGCCAGTCTTCCTTACGCGCAGGTTTGTTTCCGTAACTGTGTGCATATTCATCCCCTCGCCCATCTTTAAATTCGATAAATAAAAATCCATTGAACAGCCAGTTCCCCGAAATGCTCAACGAATCATAAGCAACAGTATAAGGAATAAATTCTTCTTGCGTCCAATCCATTCTGTGAGCGCCTCCCTGATAAATTAATACACGGTCTCTTATAAAATCTGTCTGTTGGCTGATCAAGGGAAGATATTCATTTTCTATTTGAGGAAATGATGTAAAAGTAAAAACAAGAATAAATAAAAATACTTTTAACATTTAAATTATCATTTTTGCTTTTAATAGTTGTTTTAATGAGAACAAATGCATCGCAATTATAAAAGGAGTTATAAATGCGGGAAGCCATACGAATGGGAAAAAACCGAAAAGTGTGTTTGCAGGGCCCGGATAAAATAACCTTGCACTACCGGGCATTGAGTAAAAAGCTACAGTAACTATGGTTAGATGAAATAATAATCCGAGCACATTAAAAATTACTGCGTAATATTTTGTAAATTTTCTTTGAAAACAATAATATGAAATAAACGGGGCAAGTAAACCTATCAGGATATCATAGTTGGAACCTAAAAAAGTCATTCGTTTAGAGATGACATTGTTAATAAACAAACCCCAAAAGAGAAGTTCAATAACTACCCGTACCGACTGCGCATTTATAAGCCACGATGGGGGTATTTCCATGAGCAGGATTTCAAATTTTTTGTTTTGAAGCAGATAGATAATAAATATTATCGGCAGCAAATATAACATTACTACATGCGGAGGTTTGGAATCGTAATCTTTAAAATATCCTGAAAATGCAAGTGTTTCGCTGAGTATAAGCCAGGTAAAAATGGCAAGTGAAGCAAGAGTCGCTGTTTTTCGTCTTTTCCCCTCCGGCAACCCGATCCGAGATAAGCCGTAATTTATTCCCTGAACGATAAAAATGAGGATAATAAACACAAGTAGAATTAATACAATAGAGTAAAAAACCGGGATATCAGGATTCATCTTACTTTAAATATTTTTTTTCAAATATACAAAATAAAGATATGGAGAAAGGCGCAAAAAGTTGCACAATGGTTTCTTTAAGGAGATAAAAAAAAAGCGGTAAATTACCGCTTCTTAAATTGCTTATGTTTTGCAGTTATTTTATATCAATAACTTTGCTAACGTCTTCAACCTTTACAAATTTTTCGTTGAATTTTATAGTGCCTTTTTCTGATTTCATAGCTCTAATAACTTTAACGTTTACACCAACTTCTTTTTTCTTGCCTTTATTTTTATCGGCAAATGATTGTGTTTTAGCCATAATTTACTACTCCAGATGAATTTTAGTGCGCAAATATAATAATTCCACCGCATAAACAAAAGATACTCCACACCGACCAACCATTAGCTACTTAATTATTTTCGCGTTTTTGAACGAATAATGATGATTTGGGGCTGGTTTTTATGGGGTGGTATTACAGTAACGTTAAAATTTGTCTCTGTAAGATTACAAATAAATCTTACAGAGACTATACCGAGCTTATTTTGTGCTGTTTTCTTTATTCTGATAATTATTCAATATTTCTTCGCACTTTGCGTCGTATGTTTTTTCATCAATTGTGCCGGCGGCAAAACTATCGTATTGCTGGGCAAATGTTGTTTTCATTTCTTCTCTTTGTACAGGTGTAATTTTATTTTCATCACACATTTTATTTACCGAAAGATAAAACGGAAGAAGTTTTTGGGTTTTCTGGGTATCATTTTTCATTGAAAGCGCATCGTCAAAAGAACCGGAACCTGTTTTTTTATCGACAAAGTTTTTTGCTGATTTCTGTGCTGCATCCATTCCATTTTCTACTAAATTTTGGATCGATCCGCATCCGGCAAATAAAAATAATGAAATTGTAAGGGCTAGAATGTATTTCAAGAGTGTTTCTCCCAATTATTTTGTGAATAAAATAGGGGACAAAAATAAAAAATATTTTAATAATTCCCTATAACAACTAAGAATATGTTTGATTAATATTAAGTTGATTGATTTGTTCTCACAGCCAGAAAAACATTCTGAATTTCTATAACCATAGTGTGCTTTATTTGGGATGATTGTTCTAACAGCAGTGCGGGATTAATTTGTGTGGGAAAATTTGTGAGGAACAAAAGTTTAATAAATTAACCCAAATCCGTCATTAGAGAATTAAGAATCAACGACAAAGGGCCAACTCA
>CAYJPN010000024.1:0-88105 GCA_964372115.1 uncultured Ignavibacteriaceae bacterium | reverse complement strand
TATTTTTTTGGTTGCCGGCTATGCCGCGCTAAGGATGTATGGAATCTTTGCATGGCTGCATGAAGGCATTGGATGAATGAATGACTTCTTTGAATGGATGTATGGAATCTTTGCATGGGTGCATGAAGAGATTGGATGAGCGCTCGTTTATATTTTTTATCGGCAAGACTAAATTGTTTTGTCGTATGGTTTTTATTTTTAAACCGGTGTTTGGTAAAATAGAAGTAACAAAAAACTCATAACTATTTTGTTTATCATTTAATCGGTACTCAAAAATAAAAACGTTAAAACAAACATCATAAATGAGTATAAATATCGGAGCGCCTTCGAGAGGAGAAACTTCCACGTAAAGCGGAATAAAAAGAATAACGGCACAGCCGCTGTTTCGATAAAGAAAATGATTACTGTTTATAATACACCCTAAAGTATTAGCATGTATCCGTTAGCCAACGGATTTTTTATGTCAAGATATATTTTGTGTTTTTTTACTTTTTACTGTTAACTTGCGGCTTGCCGCGCTATGGTATTATTATTAAAAGTGATTAAATCATCCTTAAAAAACCAAAACCTATTAATACATCATTTTATAAACCGTTCCAAACCTGTCGCATCAATTGCGCTTACAAAATAAACCGTTAAACAATATAAATCAAGTGCACCCCGATTTTTTTTACGTTTATAAAGCTCTGCGCCAACGGCACAAACTTATATATAAAAAAAAACGCCCTTTTTGTTTAACTTATTTAGTGATGTGTTTAACTCCGGTAAACTAATTTGTTAGCTTATGTAAGTTTTGCCCATCGTGTAATTGCCAAGTATAATAATAGAGTCGGTTATTTCTTCGAGATGGTTTAACGCTAATGTAAGTTTTTTATCTTTTATCGATCCGATTAAATCAACGTAAAACAAATATTCAAATGGTTTGTGGGGTATTGGGCGCGACTCGATTTTTACAAGATCAATTTCGCGCAAAGCAAAAACACTTAGCGCCTTAAATAATGCGCCCGGTATGCTTTTAAGCTGGAAACAAATTGAAGATTTAGAACTGTTTAGTTTACCTGAATTTTCTTTTTTCGAGATAACAACAAAGCGCGTGTAATTTTCTTTATTGTTCTGTATCCCCTTCTTCAGAATTTTTAATTTATAAAGATGCGCAGCCTCGCTGCTCGCAATTGCCGCCGTGTTTCCGTCATTTTCTTCTGCCGCCAATTTAGCCGAGCCCGCCGTATCATATGCGGGAAGTATTTGTACGTTTTTTAATGCCTTCAAAAAATCGGAACACTGCCCGAGAGCCTGCGGGTGCGAGTATATTTTTTTTATCTTTTTTATTTCAAGTTTTGCCGGAGCAACAAGATTATGATTTATCTGTAAATATAATTCTCCAATAATTGGATAACCATATTTAATAAGCAGGTCGAATGTTTCGTAAACGCTTCCGTAAAGTGAGTTTTCAATTGGTAAAACCGCGTAATCCGCTTTCCCTTTTTTTAGATTTATAAATGCATCTTCAAAACTAAACCCCGGCAAAACCTTAACCTTGCTGCCGAAATATTTTTTGCATGCTATTTCGCTAAATGCGCCTAATTCGCCCTGGAACGCGGCTGTCATTTTTTTACCGCGGAAGTGTGTAACATCATCAACAAAAGATTTGCTTTCCCTTTTAACTCGGCTTCGGTACCGTTGTTTTCAAAAATAAAATCGGCGCGTTTTCTTTTTTCGCTATCGGGTATTTGGTTATCGCTTCTCTTTTTAAATTCCGTTTCGGATATTTTTTTTGACGTTTTCTTTCGTTCCATACGCAGCTTTTCATCCGCTGTAACGAGCACAATATAATCAAACAAATCTTCCATGTCGGCTTCATAAATAAGTGCGGCTTCAACAAAAACCATTCGCCGCTTTTTTAATTCTTCCTCCATTTTTTTTTCAATCACAGCTATCACTACCGGATGAAGAATGGCATTTATTTTTTGCACATTTTCCATACTCGAAAAAACATTTTCGGCAAGATACTTAAGATTTGGTTTGCCGTTGACGTATGCGGCATCGCCAAAAGTCTTTACTATTTGCTTTTTTATTTTTTCATCTTTTCCAAGCATCTCTTTGCTTATTTTATCGGCATCAATAACCGTAAAGCCAATCTCTTCAATAAAAGTTGAAAACAGTGTTTTTCCGGAACCAATGCTGCCGGTTATAGCAATTTTTAATTTTTGTTCAGCCATCTTTGCCTTAATGTAAAAGTGTGTTATAGCCAGGTCCATAAGGACGCATGCATATAGGGAAATAAATTCCAGCTTCTGCTGAATTGATTGTTTAGGGTGTATTCAGCTCGGAATTCTTGGGTTAACTATACCCCGCCTCAAATGGCGGGGCAAAAGGAATAAAAATTTTAGTGCAGTAAATTTATACTAACGAGCGTAACTGATTTTACGAACTTCTCTTATTACAGTAACTTTAATTTGTCCGGGGTATTCCATCTCGGCCTCAATTTTTTGCGCAATATCCTGCGCAAGTTTATCCGCAGAGGCATCATCAATTTTATCGTGTTCAACTACTACGCGTATTTCGCGTCCTGCTTGTATTGCGTAAGTTTTTGCAACGCCTTCAAACGAAGTTGCAAGAGCCTCGAGAGTTTCAAGACGTTTCACATAACCTTCAAGCGGTTCTCTTCTTGCGCCGGGGCGTGCGCCGCTTATCGCATCGGAAGCCTGTACCAGCGTTGCTATCGGATGTTCCATTTCAATATCTTCGTGATGCGAACCTACAGCGTTTACTACAATAGGGTGTTCTTTATACTTTTTGGTTAATTCATAACCTATCAAAGCATGCGGACCTTCCATTTCTTTATCTACCGTTTTTCCAACATCGTGCAAAAGACCGGCACGTTTTGCAAGGTTAATATCCAAACCAAGTTCGGCAGCCATAATACCGGTAAGATAAGCAACCTCTATACTGTGCTGTAAAAGATTTTGTCCGTAACTCGAACGGTACCTCATTTTGCCGACATGCTTTATTAATTCTTTTTGCATGTTATGAAGACCGAGTTGTAAAACAACGTTTTCTCCTTCATGTAAAATTTCTTCCTCAAGTTCCTCCCGAACTTTCAGAACAACCTCCTCAATTCGTGCGGGGTGAATTCTGCCGTCTGTTATCAATCTCTCAAGAGAAATACGGGCTATCTCGCGTCTAAACTGATCGAACGAAGAAAGGATCACAGCTTCCGGCGTATCGTCAACAATAACATCAACACCGGTGGCAGACTCGAACGCGCGTATATTGCGTCCTTCTTTACCTATAATTCTTCCCTTCATTTCATCATTCTGAATTTGCACGACAGATACTGTTGTTTCAATAGAATGATCTGCGGCGGAGCGCTGTATAGCCTGCACAATAATTTTTTGTGCTTCCCTTTTTGCGTCGGTTTTTGCTTGATCGTGAACTTCTTTTATGAGCTGGGCTCCGTCTATTTTTGCCTGGCTCACCATATTATCAATAAGCATTTTTTTTGCTTCTTCCGAGGTTAACCCTGAAATTTTTTCAAGCTTAAAGTTTTGTTCACTTTCTAAACGCTGCACCTCGGCGAGTTTTGCAGCTATACTGTTTTTAGAGTTGAGTAATTCTTTTTCAACAATTTTGTTTTCTCTCTCTTTCTTTATAACCATATCGAATTTTTTTTCGATATTTTCTTCACGGGTTGTAAGTTGTTTTTCGAGATTACTAAACTTTTGTCTTTTTTGATTTACTTCAGTATCAAATTCTATTTTTTTCTTATACCACTCATCTTTAACTTCTAATAACTTTTCTCTTTTAATATTAGTAGCCTCTTTTTGGGCTTCGCTAATTATCTGTTTAGATTTTTCGTCTGCTGCTGCAACACTTCTTTTTCCCATTTTGGAGTTCAATTTCCAGCCGAGCCAGAAAAAGATTGTCACCAAAACAACCACCATAGGTATTAGCAGTAACAGTTCCATTCTAAGTTCCATTTTACCTCCAGACCGCATGTAGTAAATAAATTCTACTCTGCCAGTACCAGACAATCGAGAAAAACTCTATTAGACACAGTGGGAATATCCCCGAACGCTTTTCGCTTCCTCCGTCCCCCGAAAGGGATCCTTGCCGAAACAGGGATGAGGTCTGTAATTGACGCCGAAAGTCATACTCCCTATTTTTAAAGAGTTAGTTTTTCATTTATTGATCTGGACTGACAGAGTGGAAGCTTCTGTCTAAGATGGGTTTGACATTTCAGATTCGTTTAAAAGAAGTTTTAACCTTTTTACTTTATCATTTGCCTGTATTAAAAACTCACGGTTTTTATTTTTTTCCAGGAACAGATCGTATGCAATATTTAAGCACGCAATAATTGCAACCGTCTGAGCTGGTTGATCAGGCAGTTCCTCTTTAGTTTCTTCCATTACTTTATTTACATATATAGCTAATTCTTTTGCTATTTCTTCGTTTTCAACTAAAAGAGAATATTCTTTATCAAAGATTTTTATTTTTAGCTTCTTTTTTACGGTCATTATGCCATTTCCATCAAACGAACAACAATGTTAAGAACTCAAATGATGATCTATTTTGGAGATCATGGTTTGAATTTTATTTTTTAAATCTTCTTTTTCTGCTTTGTTCAGCGATGATAAAACTTCAGTTCCGCCAACAAAGTTTTGTACTTTAACTGCTTCCGCTTCAAAACGATTCAATTTTTGTTCAAGCGAAAAATTTTCCTTCTTCAAAATTTTTATTTCCTCTTCGAGTTCATTGTTTTGCAGAAAAACCGCGGCGTATTTATTTTTAAGTACGGTTACTAATGTTTCAAGTGCACTCAACTCCGAGAGTAATAAATCATATTTTGATGAATCGGGCAATTAATTTCCTCTAAGTTTTGCGTTAAATTCGTTAGTTACTAAGTTTATCAAATTAGAAAAATCTTTTTCCACTTCGTCATCGGTTAATGTTCTGGTTTCATTAAAATACTCGAGTTCAAACGCCATACTTTTTTTTCCGTTCCCGAGTGCTTCACTTTCGAACAAATCGAATAACCTGACTGATTTCAGCAGATTGCCGCCTTTCTTTTTTATGAACGCGGCGACATCATTATATTCAACATTTTTATCAAAGACAAATGCAAAATCCCGCATCATCTTTGGATACTTAAGCAAATGAATATATTTGTTTTTTGAACCCGTAAGTTGTTCGAGAATCGTCATATCTAACTCAAAACAATATACTTCCTGCTGAATATCAAAAAGTTTAAGAACGTCTTTTTTTACTCTTCCGCCTTTACCAACAACTGTTCCGTTATGTTCTTTTGTAAAAACGAGATTGAAAATTCTATCATCACCGTGATAATATGAATCATTTAAAACATTGTCAAGGGCTAAGTTACTGATAAATGAATTAATTAAACCTTTTAGATGATAAAAATCTATATTTTTTTCATCAGAATACCATTCTTTAACCGAGGATTTTCCCGAAAGTAAAAATAGTACTTTAGTTTCTTCTGTAAAATCTGAGAATTCTTTTATTAAAACATTTTCAGAATTTTTATTGAATGTGTTTCCTATTTCAAAAAGCGAAAGATTTTTTTCGCCAACATTGAAATTTTTTGAAGCAACCATCAATGCACCCGGTATTAAGGAAGTACGTAAAAATGCCATATCCAAACTTTGCGGGTTTAATACACCAATCTGGTTACCGGTTAACGCTGCGGTTTTTTCATTCTGCAAAGGATTGTTTATCATTTCGTAAAAACCCAGCCCCACGGCAATTTCTCTTACTTTATCATAAAAAGCCGACTCATCATGTTTAACACCGAGAGGTACTGAAAAACTTGCGATTGTTGGAATATTATCATAACCATTTATTCTCGCCACTTCCTCAATTAAATCAACTTCCCTTTCAACATCGGGACGAAAGAGAGGAACTTGAACAACAATTTCATTCTCGTTCTCGGATGTAATTTTGAACCCGAGAGCAGTAACAATATTTTTTATTTTTTCAGGTTCTATAAAATAGCCGAGAAGTTTTTCAACACGGGCATAGCGTAATGTAACTACGGGCATTTCGATTTCTTTTGGATAAACATCTAAAGTTCCCTTTGCAACTTTTCCACCGCCGAGTTCTGCAATTAACTGCGCAGCTCTCTCTGCAGCGTAAACAGTGCCGCCCGCGTTTGTTGTTCTTTCAAATCTATAAGAAGCATCGGTGCTTAGCCCAAGTGTTTTTGCAGTTTTGCGAATGCTGGACGGATTAAAGAATGCGCTTTCAATCAAAATATGTTTCGTTTCGTTTGTAACTTCACTGTTCTCGCCGCCCATCACACCTGCTATTGCAACCGGTTTATCTCTATCACAAATCATTAAAGTATTCATTGCAAGTTTTCGAGTTTTTGAATCGAGTGTGGTAAAGTTTGATTCTTCTGACGTGCTTTTTACAATAATTTTATTACCGGCAAGCATGTTCAAATCAAACGCGTGCAGCGGCTGCCCGGTTTCAAACATTACATAGTTTGTAACATCAACAATATTGTTTATTGGGCGCATCCCTATTTTTTGCACCGCCTTTTTAAGCCACCCGGGTGACTCTTTTACCACAACATCATGAACCACTTTGGAAGAATATCGGGGACAATTTATCGGGTCCAAAACTTCAACAGAAGCAAACTTTTCAATTGATTCATCGCTTTCTTCAAGTTTTATTTCAGGAAGTATGAGTTCGCGTTGGAATAAAGCTGCCAGATCCCTCGCAACACCTAAATGAGAAAGTGCGTCGGGACGGTTTGGAGTAATTGCTATTTCTAAAACAACATCGTCCATCCCTAATGCTTCGGCAATCGGCGTTCCTTCTTTCATGTCAGGTGGAAGAACCATGATGCCCGAATGATCATCGCTTAGTTGAAGTTCAGACTCAGAACAAATCATTCCGAATGATTCGGCGCCGCGAAGTTTGGCTTTTGTAATTTTGAAACCACCGTTAGGCACAACCGCCCCAATCTGGGCAAAAACAATTTTTTGTCCGGCGTCAACATTCGGCGCACCGCAGACAACCTGTAATTCTTCTGTGCCGTTTGATACTTTACAAATGGATAGTTTATCGGCGTTAGGGTGTTTTGTTTTTTCTTTTACAAAACCAACAACAAAATTTTTTAATATTTCATTCTGGTCTGTTATTTCTTCTACTTCAAGACCTGACATTGTTAATGTATGAATTATTTCATTAACCGGGATTCCGGTAAGGTCGACATATTTTTTCAGCCAGTTTAAGGATACTTTCACAACAACATCTCCGGGTCAAAACTGTTTAAGGAAGCGTAAATCATTTTCAAAGTAAATACGTATATCATCAATACCGTATTTAAGCAGCCCGATTCTTTCGATACCCATACCGAAAGCATAACCGGTGTATTTTTCTGAATCGTAATTAACCGATTTAAAAACATTCGGGTCAACCATTCCGCAACCCAATATCTCTAACCAACCGGAACCTTTACAAATTTTGCAGCCGATGCCGTGACATAAAAAGCATGTAATATCCATTTCGGCGCTCGGTTCAGTAAACGGGAAAAAGCTTGGACGAAAACGGTATTTTAATTCCGACCCGTAAAATTGTTTTGCAAAAGAAACGAGTGTTGCTTTTAACTCGGCAAAATTTACACTTGTATCAACATAAATACCGTCAACCTGGTGGAACATGCAGTAGCTTCGAGCGCTAACCGCTTCGTTTCGGTAAACACGTCCCGGCATAATGGCTCTGACCGGCGGCGCTTGTTTTTCCATTATACGCACCTGTACAGGAGTTGTATGGGTGCGAAGTAAAAAACTATCGTTGATGAAATATGTGTCCTGCATATCTCTTGCCGGATGATCGTGCGGGAAGTTTAAAGCTTCAAAATTATAATAATCCGATTCAAGTTCGGGTCCAAGCGCAACAGAAAATCCCATTCCCTTAAAGATGTTTTTTATTTCATCAAGAGTTTGGGTTAATACGTGTTTGCTCCCTATTGCACGGCTAATTCCGGCTAACGATAAATCAATTTTATTTTCGGTTGATTTATCAGATGACTCAATATTTTCTTTAGCCGTATCAAAAGCCGCGATAACAGAATTTCTTAATTCATTAAGCCGTTTTCCGAGTAAAGGTTTTTCTTCTTTGGGTGCGCCTTTTAATTCTTCAAACAAAGCAGAAACCAAACCGTTACGACTCAGATACTTTATTCTTATTTCTTCAATTTTTTTTTGATTATCGGCTTCCGAGATTTCATTTGCGAATTCGGAATGAATGGATTTTATTTTTTCATCGAGCATAACTGCAATCCGGATTATTTAAAATAATACCCTCCCGTAAAATTAATAAAAATTTATAACGGGAGGGTAAATAATTTTTAGTTAGCTGAGAACTTTACAAGTTCGGTAAAAGCAGATGGATTTTCTGCAGCAACACTTGCAAGCACTTTTCTATTTATTTCAATGCCTTTTTTGTTAAGAGCATCAATAAGTCTGCTGTATGTTGTTCCGTTAATTCTGGCGGCAGCGTTAATACGTACTATCCAGAGTTGTCTGAAGGTTCTCTTTTTTAACTTTCTATCGCGATAAGCATGAACAAGACCTTTTTCAAGGTGGTTCTTTGCTATAGTTAACACATTTTTTCTGGCGCCCCAGTAACCTCTGGTTTGCTCAAGTATTTTTTTCCTTCTGCGATGAGAAGCAACTTTATTTTTTGAACGTGGCATATTATTCCATTCCTCTCGTTATTGAATCATAATTCCAACACGCTTCTCTTCAGACTTGGAAACCAGCGTTGCGTGTCTTAAGTTTCTTTTTCTTTTTGTCGATTTCGACGTAAGAATGTGGCTCTTATAAGCCTTTTTTCTTTTGTAATGGCCTGACGCGGTTTTTTTAAATGTCTTAGCTGCACCGCTGTTGCTCTTCATCTTTGGCATGACTTGCTTTCCTAAATTATTTCTTTTTTCCTTTTAATTTCGATGGAACGAGAATGATGTTCATGTTTCTGCCTTCCATTTTTATTGGAGACTCAACCTTTGCAACATCTTCTACCTGCTCTATAAATCTATTTAATAACTGTTCGCCTTGTTCCTGGTAAGCCATTTCGCGTCCTTTGAACATAACGGAAACTTTTACTTTATTTCCTTCATCTAAAAAGTTTACTGCATGTTTTACTTTAAATTCAAAATCATGAACATCAGTATTAGGGTGAAGACGAATTTCTTTCAGCAATGTTATCTGCTGATTTTTTCGCTGTATCTTGTCTCTCTTCTGTTGTTCATACTTAAACTTACCAAAATCGATTATTTTACATACAGGCGGTTTAGCCTGAGGAGCAATTTCAACGAGATCCAGTGATCGTTCTTGAGCCTGCTTTATAGCATCCCGAACGGTAAAAATTCCTAACTGAGTTCCGCTTACATCAATTACTCTTACTTTCGGAGCCGAAATTTCTTCGTTTATCCGAATTTCATCTTTTTGAGCGATTAGTTACCTCTTATATTGTTTATGATTCTTTTGAACTTATTTCCGCTTTTATATTATCAATAAATTCGATTAAAGACAATACACCGAGATCACCTTTTTTATGTTTTCTCACAGAAACTGCATCCGTGCTCTGCTCTTTTTCTCCAACTACAAGCATATAGGGAACTTTTTGTGTTTCCCAATCACGAATCTTGTATCCGATCTTCTCATTTCTTTCATCAAGATTTACGCGAATATTGCTTTTCTTTAGTTTATCGGCAACTTTAGCAGCGTAATCCATAAAGTTTTGCGATACGGGCAATACCGCAACCTGAATTGGCGCAAGCCAAACAGGAAAAGCGCCGCCGTAATGTTCAATTAAAACGCCAAAAAATCTTTCAATTGAACCAAGCAGTGCGCGATGTACCATAAATGGTCTGTGTTCTTTTCCGTCTTCGCCAATATAACTCATATCAAAGCGTTCGGGCAAATTAAAATCGAACTGAACCGTGCTCATCTGCCACTCGCGGTTTAAAGCGTCTTTAATTTTTATATCTATTTTCGGTCCATAAAAAGCGCCGCCGCCTTCATCAATTTCGTAATCTAAACCTTCTCTTACTAAAGCGGCTTTTAATGAATCAATTGCTTTATCCCAAAGTTCATCTTCACCAACAGCTTTTTCAGGTTTGGTAGAAAGATAATATTTCATTTGAGTAAAACCGAATGCTTCCCACATCATATTTGAAAAACGAAGTACTTCAACCACTTCATCTTCAATCTGGCTATGTGTGCAGAATATATGTGCGTCATCTTGAGTAAAACCACGGACTCTTAACAAGCCGTGAAGCGCTCCGCTTTTTTCATAACGGTAAACAGTGCCAAGTTCTGCCCATCTTAGCGGCAAATCTCGGTACGATCTTAAAGTCGATTTATAAATCAAAATATGAAACGGACAATTCATAGGTTTTATAAAATAGTCCTGTTCATCCACTTTCATCCCGCTGTACATACTTTCTTTGTAAAAACCGAGATGACCGCTTGTTTCCCACAACCAGCTTTTTCCCATGTGCGGGGTGTATAAAATTTCGTACCCGTTTTGAAGATGAGCATCGCGCCAAAAATTTTCAATTTCTAACCGGACCCGCGCGCCTTTTGGATGCCAATATATTAAGCCGGCGCCGGCTTCTTCGTGTACACTAAACAAATCGAGCTGTTTGCCCAGTTTACGATGATCTCTTTTTTTAGCTTCCTCTAATAATAGAAGATATTCATCCAGCATTTTTTTCTTGGGAAACGAAACTCCGTAAATTCTTTGAAGCTGTTTATTTTTTTCGTCGCCGCGCCAGTAACTGCCGCTAATATTCAGCAGTTTTACAAATTTTATTTTTCCTGCCGAAGGAAGATGAGGACCGGTACAAAGATCGGTAAAGTTTCCTTCGTGGTAAAAACTTATGGTTTCCGAACTTTCATCAAGACCGGAAATGATTTCTAATTTATATTGATCGCCGCGTTTATTCCAGAATTCAAGAGCTTCCGATTTAGAAAGTTCCTGACGATTAAACTTTTCATCTTTTTTCGCGATCTCAAGCATTTTGCTTTCAATCTTAAAAAGGTCGTCTTCAGTAAGTTGATGTTCAATATCTATATCGTAATAAAAACCTGCGTCAATTGCGGGTCCAACACCAAATTTTGCTTCCGGGTAAATTTCTTGAACTGCATGAGCCATTAAATGGGAAGTTGAATGCCAATAAACTTCCTTCCCCTCTTTATCGTCGAAGGTTAAAAATTTAACATCAGCGTCTTCGTTAAATTTAGAATGCAAATCTTTTATGCACTTATTGGTTTTAACAGCAAGAACTTCTTGGGCAAGCCGTGAAGAAATAGATTCAGCTATTTCGTAACCGGTTATACCTTTATTAAACTCTTTAATATTCCCATCGGGGAATGTAATTTTTATTGATTCCATAATTTCTAAAATAAAAAATCGGAGATAACTCCGAGATTTAGTGGGTTCTATAGGATTCGAACCTATGACCTTCTGCACGTCAAGCAGACGCTCTAACCAACTGAGCTAAGAACCCGGGGTAATGTACAATTCATAATGTACAATTAAGAATAAGGATTTCAAAACTCATCATTGTACATTGTTAATTATACATTGTACATTATTTTATAGTACCGAGAGCCGGACTCGAACCGGCACGGGAATTAATTCCCACAGGATTTTAAGTCCTGTGCGTCTACCACTTCCGCCATCCCGGCGTCAAACAATATTTATTCAATATTAGCGTGTAAATATAGATAATCAGGCATTTTATTGCAAGAAATTTAAAAAAAATCTAAACTTCAATAATTACCGTCCATTGGTGTTGAAAATAATTTTATACTTGAGTTAACTCGAAAAAGGTCATTCCCGTCCGTTGGCTGACGGATTAAGTGTAGGAGGTTTAATTTGATAGCCTTAGAAAATAGTCCTTTACAAAATAGTTTTTATAAGCGTAGCTTTTCACTTGAAACATTATATGAAAACGCTGTTGCTGAAAGACCTATTATTTTTAATGCATTGCGTCTCGATGTTTTCATTTTTATTGAACCTTTATTAATTCCAAAAATTTTTCTTGAATTTTAGCAGAATAAATTTCCGAAGGATCGAATTCGGATAAATTGGTTTTGTATAAAAGTAATCTATCAGAATCTTTCTTCCAGTGAAGAATAAATTTTATTGCAGCACTATCTGAAAGATAAACTGACTCGAATTTTGGTGATTCAATTGGATATTTACGAATATCGTATCTCCTCACTCCTTCAATTCCAGAGACTTTTCCATCTGTGTAAAATTGAACAGAGATGTTCTCATTATTTAAATCATGATAAATCCCTGTAAAGAATTTATCATTTAAGTATCTATTAATTCCATCAGGTTTATTATACGGTTCTCCTAACAGTGAATATCTATAAATTGAATTGTCGTCTGTTTTCAGAATGAGATAATCTTTATCGATTGTCAAAACAAATTGTCCGACTTTGATTGATTCTATGGAGAGGATTTCATATTCAAGTTCCACAATTTCACCAAAAGAACCTAAAACTACTTTATTGGAATTTTTATCCACAAATATCTGGTAAATATGAAATGAAAACTTCTCCCAATTTTTTAGTGGAGGAATTCCATTCTCAATTCCAGACTGATATGGTTCAAAAACCCACATATTGAAGAACTTTTTATCTAATTTATTGTTCTCAGAATACAAAGAGCCCAATAGTAAAATGATAATTAATAATAATTTTTTCATATATCCCTCCTATTATTTTTCATCTATAATTTTTTGATAAAATTTCAAATAAAACTCATTTGTTACTCTTGGTATTATTTCTTTTACAATTTCTTTTCTCTTATTTTTTTGTTTACTATAGAGAAGTCTAATGGAACTGAAAGAATTTGGATACTGAGTTGTTATCATGTTTTCAATTGAGGCAATTTTTTCAGCATTATCGGAACTGATAGTGAGGGAACCCGTTAGATTATTTAATGCCATCTCGCGGAATGGCTCATTTGAATTTCTGAACATAGCTTCAATTTTGTCATTAACCATTTTTCTAGCCGTAATATTACTTAAACTTTGGTCGAGTAATGCCTTAAATTTTTGAAATTTTTGTTTTTCTGCTTCATTTAAATCATATACTTCAAAGGAAATGATATCACTCGTAATTTTCTCCCCTTCATACACCATCTCAGCGAACAATTTATTCAATCCTGGTTTTATTGTAAATTTTCTTACGGCTACAGAAATAAAATCTCCAAATAGCTCATTTAATATTAATTGCTGCTCATGCTCCTCTCCAGGTTTTAATATAATTCTTGAAGGATCACTCATTATCATCCCTTGATAATTATATTCGATTCCTTCGGAAGAAATAAGATGGAGTAAAACAGTACCTGACGAAACCCTGGGTGTTTGCATTTTAACTGTTCCAGATTGTACATTCTTAAGTTTGACTTTTAAATCAATATATTCACCAAATTTATATTCATTTTTTGAGGTCAGTACTTCCAAACTCAAACTCTGTCCCAAAATGAGGTTTGAAATTAACAAGAAAATAAATATTGAATGTTTAAGCATGTTTTTCCTTCTACCAATTTATTAATCTAAGTTGATCTCTATGGGTATCACACCAAACTGGAATCCAATAGTCGGTGGGAACACTATTGACAAGCAACCAGCGTATATTAGTATAATAGAAAATAATGAGAAGTATTTAAGCAATTTTACCACTAACCCTTTCCTTTAAATATAAAAAAACTTTTTGTTGAACCTATTATTCTTTCGAACAAAAGTCAATCTATTTATATCTTATTTAAATCAATTGTAATGACACATTATAAATGTCATAGATAGGATTCGAAATAAAAGTCAGCAGAAATCCTAAATTTCTATCAAAAATAGGATTTATTGCTATTTGTTTACCATTCTCACAAATAGGAAGAAAAAATTAACCTATTCCCACATTTGAAGCCAATTATAATTGGCAATCAACTATTAATGCAGTCTATTTCTTTTAATGTAATAATTTAATATTATTTCAATGGCACATACTTTGAATATGAATGACAAATTCATTTTTTATAAAATGTTTATTTTTTGCAAATAATGCAAACTTTTAATCTTTGAAAAGGAGTCATGATTTTGGAATCGAATGACAATAATAAAATAAATATAGCATACGATGTTTGGGAAGATAAGGTGTACAAAAAATTTCTCACAAAAGCCCCCGAACGCCTCGATAATTTTACAACCCCTTCTTTTACAACAGTTAAACCTCTCTACCAGCCAAACGACGTAAAACAAGAACAGTATTTAGAACAAGTTGGTTTCCCCGGGCAATACCCTTTTACACGCGGAATACAGCCTACTATGTACCGCGGTCGTTTCTGGACGATGCGTCAGTATGCAGGTTTCGGTACTGCAAAAGAATCGAATGAAAGATACCGTTATCTTCTGGGTCAGGGGCAGTCTGGTCTTTCCGTTGCTTTTGATCTTCCGACACAAATCGGTTATGACTCCGATGACCAGCTTGCCTACGGCGAAGTTGGTAAAGTGGGTGTTGCAATTGATACGCTGGCTGATATGGAAATTTTGTTCGATCAAATTCCTCTCGATAAAGTTTCAACCTCTATGACGATAAACGCTCCCGCTTCGGTTCTGCTTGCGCTTTATATTGCGGTTGCCGAAAAACAAGGAGTATCAAAAGATAAAATTAGCGGAACAATTCAAAATGATATTCTTAAAGAATACATTGCACGCGGTACTTATATTTATCCGCCTAAACCATCGATGCGCTTAATTACAAATATTTTTGAATACTGCGCAAAAGAAGTTCCGAAATGGAATACCATTTCAATATCGGGCTATCATATTCGTGAGGCTGGTTCTACTGCAGCGCAGGAAGTTGGTTTTACATTAGCCGATGGAATTGCTTATGTGGATGCCGCAATAAAAGCGGGGTTAGATATTGATGAGTTTTCAAAAAGGCTTTCATTTTTCTTTAACGCGCATAACGATCTGCTTGAAGAAGTTTCAAAATACCGCGCTGCCCGGAGGCTCTGGGCAAAAATTATGAAAGAAAGATTCGGCGCAAAAGATCCCCGCTCGATGATGCTTCGATTCCACACACAAACCGCGGGCTCAACTCTCGCCGCGCAGCAAGTTGATAACAATATTGTACGCGTTACTCTTCAAGCTCTTGCCGCCGTACTCGGAGGAACGCAGAGCCTTCATACAAACTCGCGTGATGAAGCGCTTGCTCTGCCAACCGAACCATCAGTACAAATTGCGCTAAGAACACAACAAATAATAGCTCATGAAAGCGGTGTTGCAAATACACTTGACCCGCTTGCAGGTTCTTATTATATCGAGTCGATGACTGATAGGATAGAAAAAGAAGCTGAAGAATATATTGCTAAAATCGATTCAATGGGAGGAATGATTGAAGCAATTGAAGCAGGATATGTACAAACCGAAATTCAGAACGCGGCTTATAGAACCGAGTTGGAAATTGAAGAAGGCAAACAGGTAATCGTCGGCGTAAATAAATTTCAAATAAAAGAAGACTCTCCCAAAGACCTTCTCAGAATAAATATGAACGTTCAGGAAGAGCAGATAAAATTCTTAAATAGTGTTAGAGCCGGAAGAAATAATGATTCCGTTAATGAAAAACTTGCCGCACTAAAAACGGCGGCAAGCGGCAGCGAAAACCTGATGCCGTTTATTTTAGACGCTGTTCGTGTTTATGCAAGTGTTGGAGAAATAAGCAATACGATGAGAGATGTTTTCGGTGAATATAAAGAACATGTTGTTATCTGATAACAAAAAGAAAGAACGAAAATGAATATTACACATATAGAGCATATAGGCATTGCGGTTAAAAACCTTGAGGATGCAATAAAATATTATGAAGGAATTCTCGGGTTAAAATGTTATAGAATTGAAGAAGTACCCGATCAAAAAGTTAAAACGGCTTTTTTTATGGTTGGTCAGACAAAAATTGAACTGCTCGAATCCACTAATACAGAAGGACCGATTGGTAAATTTATTGAAAAAAAAGGGGAAGGAATTCATCACCTTGCATTTGCAGTTAAAGACCTGCCTTCAGCATTGAATGAAACAAAACTGAAAGGTGTAAAGTTAATTGATGAAGTTCCCCGCCCCGGTGCAGAAGGGTTAAATATTGCCTTCCTTCACCCAAAAGCTACACTCGGTGTATTAACAGAGTTTTGTGAAAAACCACAAGAATAAAGGTTGATTAATTCAACCATCATTTAATGTATAAGGCAAAAAATGGAAATAGAAAATAAAATTAAAGAACTAATGGCGCTGCGTAACCAGGCAAGGCTTGGCGGCGGTGAAAAAAGAATTGAAGCACAGCACAAAAAAGGAAAACTGACGGCAAGAGAAAGAATAGAACTTCTACTTGACGAAGGAAGTTTTGAAGAATTTGATATGTTTGTTTCGCACAGGTGTATCGACTTCGGTCTCGAAAAACAAGCCTATCTTTCCGATGGGGTTGTTACAGGTTATGGTACGATTGACGGACGATTGGTTTACATATTTTCGCAGGACTTTACAATTTTCGGCGGTTCACTTTCTGAAATGTATGCCCAAAAAATTTGTAAGGTAATGGATAAAGCGATGATAGTCGGAGCGCCGATTATAGGTATAAACGACAGCGGCGGCGCGCGCATACAGGAGGGTGTAAAGTCGCTTGGAGGTTATGCAGAAATATTTCAAAGAAATATTTTAGCTTCCGGAGTTGTCCCTCAAATATCTGCGATATTCGGTCCCTGCGCGGGCGGCGCTGTTTACTCCCCTGCTTTAACTGATTTTAATATCATGTCAAAAGATACAAGTTACATGTTTGTTACCGGACCAAAGGTTGTTAAAACTGTAACCGGTGAAGATGTAACCGATGATGAACTTGGCGGTGCCACTGTACACGGTACAAAATCGGGCATTGCCCATTTTGTTTCGGAAGATGAGCAAGAAGGAATTCAGATTATTAGAAAATTACTTTCTTATATGCCTCAAAATAATCTTGAAGATCCGCCTGTGTACCCGTGTGATGATCCGATTGACAGACTTGATGACGTACTTAACGAAATTATTCCCGAAAACCCGAATAAACCCTATGACGTAAAAGATGTAATTCATACTATAGCAGATTACAATGAGTTTCTTGAAGTACAGCGTTTATATGCCCCGAATATAATAACAGGTTTTGCAAAGTTTAATGGAATGCCAGTCGGTATTGTTGCCAATCAGCCCAGTTACCTTGCCGGAGTTTTGGATATTAATGCTTCACGTAAAGCAGCGCGTTTTGTCCGCTTTTGCGACGCATTTAACATCCCGATAGTTACACTTGTTGATGTTCCCGGATTTTTGCCGGGCACTGCTCAGGAATACGGCGGCATTATCATCCATGGCGCAAAGTTACTATATGCTTATGGAGAAGCAACTGTTCCAAAAATTACAATCATTCTTCGTAAAGCATACGGCGGCGCGTACGATGTTATGAGTTCCAAACATCTCCGGGGCGATATTAACTATGCGTGGCCAATGGCTGAAATTGCTGTAATGGGTCCTAAAGGCGCAATAGAAGTACTCCACAGTAAAGAACTCTCTTCAATGGAAGACCCTGTACAGAAAGCAGAATTTATAAAGAAAAAAGAAGAAGAATACCGGCATAAATTTGCAAACCCGTATGTTGCCGCCAAATACGGCTATCTTGATGATGTTATTGAACCGAGAAATACACGGTTTCGTATTATACGCGCGCTTCAAATGCTTGCAACAAAAAAGGTAACTAATCCGCCCAAAAAACATTCAAACATACCGTTATAAGGAGGCTAAATGATAGATTCACTTCAAATAGCCGACAGCATAAAAACGGCGATTGATACTGCAGTAGTGTCAGCAGATAATAGTCTTAGTAAGATGACGTTTAACCTGGATAACATTTCAAAAGGAGACGGAATACTAATAACAGTAGTTGGATATTTAGTTGTATTTATGTCATTACTGTTCCTGTATCTTGTGTTCAATCAAATAAGTAAATTTCTTATTATCCGGACTAGAAAAAAACTAAAGGCTTCAGGGCATAATGACGAATCGGGAACTGATGACCTGAATGTATCCGGTGAAGTTAATGCTGCAATATCATTAGCCCTTCATTTATACTTTGAAGAGGCTCACGATTTTGAAAACACGGTTTTAACTATAAAAAAAGTAAAAAGACCATACTCACCGTGGAGTTCTAAAATCTACGGTTTAAGACAATTCCCAAGGAAATAAAAAACGGATTTAAGATGAGAAAATATAAATTCACTATTCACGGCAATAATTATGATGTTGAGGTGCTAAGCGTTGAAGATAATATTGCCGAGATAGATGTAAACGGTTCAACATATAAAGTTGAAATACATCAGGAAGTTAAAGCTTCTAAAACACCAATATTAATACGAAAAACTGTAGAGCCAAGCGGCGACTCAGGCAAGGCAAAGACAAGCAAACCTTCCGAGAAAAAAGGGGCTGGCAGTGTTAAAGCACCGCTGCCGGGTACTATCCTTTCACTCCATAAAATTATCGGTGACTCTGTAAAAGTTGGAGATAAACTTTTAGTAATGGAAGCCATGAAAATGGAAAACAACATCAATGCACACAAAGACGGTAAAATAATTGCTATTAAATGTAATGTCGGCGATTCGGTTCTTGAAGGTGACGTTCTGGTGGAAATAGGGGTAAATTGATGGAAGGTTTAAATCAATTTCTCCAATTTACCGGGTTTGCAAATGTAACTCCGGGTCATCTTATAATGATTACTATAGGGTTAGTATTTATTTATCTCGCAATAGCAAAAGATTACGAGCCGCTTCTATTAGTCCCAATCGGTTTCGGTATTCTCATCGGGAATGTCCCTTTTATTGAGAACGTTGGTTTACAGCTTGGTATTTATGAATCAGGCAGTGTAATGAACTACCTTTATTATGGAGTGTTAAAGGGAATATATCCGCCTCTGATATTTCTTGGAATAGGAGCGATGACGGATTTTTCCGCGCTTCTCTCCAACCCTAAATTAATGCTTCTCGGAGCAGCGGCGCAGTTAGGAATATTTGTAACATTTATCGGGGCGTTGGTTCTTGGTTTTACACAACAACAAGCCGCCGCAATTGGCATTATCGGAGGAGCTGATGGACCAACCGCAATATTTCTTGCATCAAAACTTGCACCTGAATTAATAGGCCCGATTGCTATTGCGGCTTATTCGTACATGGCGCTCGTACCGGTAATTCAGCCTCCCATTATGAAGTTGTTAACGACAAATGAGGAACGCAAAATTAGAATGAAACCTTCGCGATCGGTTTCGCGTTTAGAAAAAATTCTATTCCCGATACTCGCATTTTTACTCACAACATTTATATCACCGGGTGCGCTGCCGCTTTTAGGAATGTTGTTTTTTGGTAACTTGTTAAAAGAATCAGGTGTTACAAAACGGCTTGGCGATACCGCAAAAAATTCTTTAATAGATATAGTAACTATATTACTTGGTGTTTCTGTGGGCGCTTCTACCCAAGCTACTATTTTTCTTACTCCAAAATCGATTTTAATATTCGTTCTCGGAGCATTATCATTTGCTATAGCTTCTGCGGGAGGAGTGCTCTTTGCAAAGTTTATGAATTTGTTTTTGAGTAAAGATAATAAAATTAATCCTCTCATTGGCTCCGCGGGTGTTTCGGCTGTGCCGGACAGCGCTCGTGTTTCGCAGATGATGGGTTTAAAATACGACCCGACGAATCACCTATTGATGCATGCAATGGCGCCAAACGTTGCAGGTGTTATCGGTTCGGCAGTTGCCGCCGGTATTTTGATGGGCTTTTTGATGCATTTGTTATAGTTTAGCGCCAATTACAAAATCAATTAGCGTTAAAAATATTTTTACTTTTTACATAAACTTGACAAAGCGATAGAGTAAAATTAAATTTGCATTAACTTGTTCAAAGGGTTCTCCCCTACCCTTTGATGTTTAAGAGTTAACCCCGATAGCCGCCAGGTTATCGGGGGTTTTTATTTTAAAGTGACTTGATAAGCGGGAAATAAATTTGATTGCCGGTTTAGTTTTTTAAGTACACTATCTTATCTTTAGCGATTAATTTTTGTTAATTATTTTGTGGAGCAATATGAATGCTTTAGAAGTAAAAAATCTTAGCAAATCATTCGACACTGTTAAAGCAGTGGACGATGTTTCTTTTAGCGTTCCCGAAGGTTCAATTTTCGGTTTAATCGGAAGAAACGGTGCAGGGAAAACAACGACAATCAGGATGATGATGAATATTTATCTGCCTGATTCCGGTGATGTTTTTTTAAGAGGAGAAAAAGTAACTGCTGAGTTTAAAGACAAAGTTGGTTACCTGCCGGAAGAAAGGGGTTTATATAAAAAAATGAAAGTGCTGGACACACTTTTATATTTCGCCGAACTTAAAGGTAAATCGGGCAAAACAATTGAAAAAAAAGCTCTTGAATATTTAAAGCAATTTGATCTGGCAGATAGAAAGCTCAGCAAGATTGAAGATTTATCAAAGGGTAACCAGCAGAAGGTACAGTTTATTGCAACCATACTTCATGATCCTGAATTTATAATTTTGGATGAGCCATTTTCCGGTCTCGACCCCATAAACACAAACTTATTAAAAGAAATTATTCTTGATTTGAAAAGACAGGGACGCATAATAATATTTTCAACGCACTTGATGGATTTTGCCGAAAAGTTATGTGACCATATTACTATGATTGACCGCGGTAAAATTTTGCTCAGCGATTCATTGGTTAACCTAAAATCAAAATTTGGACAAAGAAACGTTAGCTTAAACTTTTCAGGTGATATTTCATTCTTAAATCATAATCCCATTGTTGAAAAGATTGAAGATTTTGGTAATACAGTTGGAATAAAAGTAAAAAGCCCCGACCAAACACAGCAGCTTCTAAAATTATTGGTTGATAATAACGTTCAGGTAAATAAGTTTGATGCGAATGAAATTTCGCTTCACGAAATATTTATTCAGGTTGCCGGAAAGGAGAATTAAAATGTTTTCTAAAAAAACTTTAATTGTAATAAAAAGAGAACTGAGGGATAAACTTTTCAGCAAAACTTTTATACTTATGACTGTACTAATACCGGTCTTTATGTTCGGTATACTTGGCATTCAAACATTTCTTATGTCATTCGATAGCGATACCGATACAAAGTTAACAATTGTTGCAGAGAACCAGGAACTTGTACAAAAACTACAAACCGCTTTTAATGAAGCGCCGATAGTAACAAGCGGCTCGTATAAAGTAAATGTTGAGAATAGAACAAAATCAGAATTTGATGAATTCTTAAATCAAAATAAAAAATCGATTCTCGATGATAAACTCACCGGAATAGTATTTATTCCAAAGCTGGCTGAGAAAGATAAAAAGGTTGAATACTATTCCAAAAATCCAAACAATAATATACTGTTTGGCAAAACACGAGGTATTATAAATAAGGCTTTGATTGATTACTATTTTGCAGGACGTAATTTATCTGCCGAAGATATTTCGTTTGCGAGAGAAAGTGTCGATTTCAGTACATTCAGAATAAGCCAGGATAACAATATTGAAGAAGAAGGTCACGGTAACCAGATAATTGCATTCCTCTTTACATTTCTTCTTTATTTTAGTTTAATCTTTCTCGGAACCATGATGATGAGAGCAGTGGTGGAAGAAAAAAATAACCGCATAGTTGAACTGCTTCTTTCATCGGTCAGCAGCAAAGAATTGATGACCGGAAAAATTCTCGGAAACGGCATTACAGGTTTAATTCAAATGGCAATCTGGCTGTTGCCGGTGATAGTTTTAATATCATCATCCATTTTTATTTTGCCTCCTGAATTTGTCCTAAAAATAAACATGGCACAGATAGCATACTTTCTCTTTAACTTTTTTATAGGCTTAATAACATTCCTCGGCTTGTTCGCCACTGTAGGCGCAATATTCGACAACGATCAGGACGCTCAATCCGGCATCTGGCCAATAATGATGCTGATTATGATTCCGTTTTTTATATCGATTGCAATGTTATCAAATTCCGAAAACCCGATTGCAACAGTTGCTTCTATGGTTCCGTTTGCGTCTTTAATTGTTATGCCGGCACGCATGACGATCATAGAAGTACCAATCTGGCAGTTTGTTTTAGCTATTATCGTAAATGTCGGAACACTGTTATTAATATTCCCCGCAGCCGGTAAAATTTATCGTGTGGGTATTTTAATGACGGGCAAAAAACCGAAATGGTCTGAAATTATTCGTTGGTTAAAATATAAAAATTAAATTTGCGAGCGGTTAAAAGCCGCTCTTTTTTTTTGCACTTTATAATTATTTTTTTAATTGAGAAGTAAAATTTGAAAGACTAATATGTATAAATCTCTACTCGTTACTTCATTGATAATTTTGTCATCCGTAATGTCGATATCTGCTCAAAAAAGAGCAATGACATTTGAAGACATAATGAAATTTAAAAATATAAAAGATGCCCAAATTTCGGAAAATGGTAATTGGCTTTCTTACACTGTCATGCCTGATCGCGGGAATGGAGTTGCTGTTATCAAAAGTCTCGCCAACAATTTGGAATATAACATTGATAAAGGAAGCAATCCGGTTGTACTGCCTGCCGAAAACTTTGGAGTAATCACCCGCCTGCCAGATTTTGCAGCATCGGAAAAAGAAGAAAAGGATAAACCTAAAAATGATTTATATATATTAAACCTTCTCACCGCTGATTCTATTATTATTCCTCGGGGTGAAAATTACAAATATTCAAATTCCTCAAACTGGATTGCTGTAAAATATACTATTGAAGAAAAAAAGGATTCTTCAAAAACAGAAAAGAAAAAAGAAACAAAAGATCAAAAATATGGCGAACCTCTTGCATTGTTTAATCTGCAAACCGGTAACCGTTATAATTTTGATTTCGTAAATGACTATGCTTTCGACAGCCTTTCACATTATTTAGTTTACACAACAAAAGATACATCCGGATTAAACAGTATCTATTTTATCCCGCTTTTAGTTGATGAAATAAAAAGCGCATTAATTGACTCATCATCCGATAACGACTACTCATCATTAACCTGGAACAGCGAAAGCGAACTTGCTTTTATAAAATACAAACTTGATAAAAAGAAAAATCCGTTAAACGGAAGTCTTTTCATCTGGAATAAAAGTTTAACTGAAATTGCCAAATCTGATACGTCTTTGCGTACCTGGGTTATCCCCTCAAAAAATAATTTAAAATGGAGCCCCAATAAAAAACTTCTCTACTTTGGACGAAGACCTTTTACTCCGGCAAAAGTTGAAGACAAAAAAGACAGCTCGGTAAATATTTTTGATTTTAGCGACATCTTGAAAAAACGAACAGTTAGCGTTTGGCATTGGAATGATCCCTTAATAAAACCTCAAGAAGAAAAGCAGTATAAATCTGAAAAAGAAAGAACTTTTTCGGCAGTTTATAATTTTAAAGATAAAAGCATCGTACAACTTGCTGATTCTTTGATGCCTGATTTAAATATTACAAACTCCCCCGTATATGCGCTTGGCAAAAGTAATGTGCCGTATGCAAAAGAAATATTATATGATGACTATTATTTTAATTTTTACCGTGTAAATCTAAAATCCGGAAGCAGAGATAAAATTATCGATCACACAAACCAGCATGTTGCAATTTCCCCGGCTTCAAAATTTGTTGTTTTTTACAAGGACAGTAATTGGTTTAAAATTGATTTATCGAATTTAAAAAAACATAATCTAACATCAATAGCATCTAATCCATTTTATAATACTGAATTCGATATGCCATCGCAGGTGCCCGGTTTTGGTATTGGCGGCTGGCTTATGAACGACTCAGCAGTAATTATTTATGATAAATATGACATCTGGTTGTTCAGCAATAAAACAGGCTATGCAAAAAATTTAACCGGAGGAGAGGGGCGAAAAACAGACAATATTTTTCGAATATTAAAAACAGACAAAGAGTCAGATTATATCAATCAAAATGGTAATGAAATCCTTTTATCATCATATAATGATTTAAAAAAGAATTTTGGTTTTTATCAATTAAATCTGAAAACGGGGCTGCTTAAAAAATTACTTAAAGAAGATAAAAAATTTAATTTTATAGCTAAAGCAAAAAAAGATGTTAAAATATTATATACAAGGGAAAGTTATTCGGAATTTCCCGATCTGTGGATAACACCGGATCAATTCAATGAAAATAAAAAAATTACAAATCTTGGCTCTCAAACAAATGAGTACGCCTGGGGCAGCGCCGAACTCGTTGACTGGTTTAGTGAAGATGGGAAAAAACTTCAGGGTGTTTTGATAAAACCTGGCAATTATAAAGAAGGTAAAAAGTATCCCGTCCTAATTTATTACTATGAGCTTTTTTCGCAGCGCCTGCATGAGTTTCCTGATATGGTTGTAAATCATCGCCCTAATTTTGCGCTTTATGCCAGCAATGATTATGTAATATTTCTACCCGATATTCGGTTCGAAATTGGTCGCCCTGGTCTCTCTGCAGTAAAGTGCATTCTTCCGGGCGTTCAAAAAATAATCTCTATGGGAATTGCCGATCCAAAAGCAATTGCACTGCACGGACACTCCTGGAGTGGTTACGAAACTGCGTTTGTAATAACACAAACCGATATGTTTAATTGCGCCATAGCCGGAGCGCCGGTCAGTAATATGACGAGCGCTTACAGCGGTATAAGATGGGGCAGCGGTATGGCAAGACAATTTCAATATGAAAAAGCTCAAAGCAGAATTGGCGGCAGTCTTTGGGAAAAGCCGTTGAGTTATATTGAAAACTCACCTGTGTTTTATGCGGACAAAGTACACACACCGGTACTCTTAATGCATGGCGATGAAGACGATGCGGTGCCGTGGTATCAGAGCATTGAATTTTATCTTAATTTAAGACGTCTCGGTAAGGATGTGATTTTTTTACAGTACAAGGGTGAACCTCATCATCCCAAAAAATATGCTAATAAATTAGATTACGCTTTAAAGATGAAGGAATACCTTGACTACCATCTAAGGGGTGAAAAAGCTGCTGAATGGATAAAAAATGGTACTCGATATTCAGAATAAAGATTTATATTTGGCGAAACTTTTTGAATATTTTTTATGTTGAAGATTTTTTTTGTAGCTAACGGAGTTTTGCTTTTTTCATTTTGGGGTTGTTCTAACAAACAATCTCAGACTAATTATTTTATCCCGCCACAGCCGGCGGATAAATTAGAAAATATTCATCATCCCGACATTACTTATGATTTTTCAATAGAGCTACTCGGCGAACCAATTGATACAACGGGTGAAATATGGAATGTAAGAGGGATAGATATTTACTGGAACGATTCACCGGAGCCGATTCAACAAATAAAAAATATAAATACGCTTACTCCCGTCGGCGATTTTTCCGGCGGATTTATGGTTGATGATTACAATTTCGACAGCACTGCCGACTTTCGCTTAATTAAGTATGACCGAAACACCAATGAAATAAAATACCTGTTTTGGTTATTTGATAAAAAACTGAAAAAGTTTATTCACTGCTTCCCTCTCGATTCTATCCCATTACCTCAATTCGATTATGAAAAAAGATTGATATTTTCTGACAATCAAACTGACTCATCAGTAACAAGCGACAGTTATAAATTTATTGGCGGAGTTCCATCGTTATTTGAAAAAAGCACCAAAACTGTTATGGATGAAAGTGTTGTTGTAAAACATTACAAAAATGAAAACGGCAAATTAATTTTAATAAAACAAGAAACTGTATCGGAATAAATTACTCTCATAGCGATTACTTTTCTAATTTTGTTAATGAATATGTTCGAAAGTTATCCAGGTAAATCTATTTTACGAGTAATGCTTTTATATTTTTTATTGCACCGCCAGATTTCATATTGATAAAATATAGTCCGCTGGACAAGCCTTCCGCATTCCATTCCACTTCATGAACCCCGGTTTCGTATTCTTTGTTAACTAAATTTACAATCTCTTCGCCGATAGAATTAAAAACACTAATTCTTGTAAAAGATTTTTCTTTTATCAGAAAGCGAATTGTGGTTTTAGGATTAAACGGATTGGGATAAGTTTGAAGAATCTGAAAATCACCAATGTCAGCAGTATTCTCTTCAACATCCGATAACCCAAGATTCTTCCTTAATAACACTGAAAAATACTCTGGTGTCACAATCTCAATATCATTGCCGATTGTGGCATCACTTTTTAGGATATCCGCTAATTGTTTTAATCTTGGAATATTTATGTCAACCGATGAAGGATCTGATCGGTTATTAAAATCATCCTGCCGCAATCTTTGATAACCGCCAAGCAGGAAAAATGGTTTGGGTTTTGTTTTGACTGCGTTGATAATCCGGGTTGCCATACTTTGTAAATTACTTGCATCACCATAAAAACTACCGTCATTAACATGATTAAAAATAAGTGTTCCATAAGAAGTATTTGCCCTTTGAGTTTGGAGGAGCGGGTCGAAAACAAATGTTAATTGTGCATCCACTGCTGCTTGAAACTGCCCATATTTAGGAAAGTTAAAACTGTTGTTTATTGTTTTACCTCTGTAAACAATACTCCCGTTAGGCGCATAATGTTTGTATCCGTAAAAGTTTTTAATATTAAATTTATTCATTAAATAAGTTGTTGAATCAACCGCATTTGTCCAAACATCATTATCCCATAAATCGGGATAGGCATACCCCAGAGGTGAAGTAACAGATAAAAATCCATCGTTCGGGGTTGCAGTGTCGTAATAATATGATGCTACAAACTGACAAAGATCCATCATGTGCAAATTCCAGCCCCATGCTACCGGAACATCGCCCCGATCGGCAGAAAGCCAGGCACCGGATTGAAACCCGATATTCCAATTTCCCGCATCCCCTTCTGTGCCGATAAAAACTATATAATATTTATTTCTTACGAATGAAGTATCGCTTCTAACTGTTGACTTGGGAATGTACAATTGCGAAGCAACCGGGAAAGATGAATGCCAGGAAAGGTTGCCAAATAATGTTTCATGGAAACTTGATCCAAAAGTTGCAAACCACTGAACCATCGGTTCAGGATTAATCCAACCATAAATATGAAATATTGTATTCTGATTTTTAGAATGATAAAATGTGAGCGCGGATTCTAAAACATCTGCTCTCAATGCAGGCATTGAATTAAGATCCAATCCATCTGTACCCGCAAGGTTAACTTGAAACATTTTTCGCTGAATCGTAAAATCGGTAATTTCTCGAATATAAAATTTTGACGGATTACATCTCGGAAGGAGTTTTTCAACGCCCCAATTTAGCAGTGTTAAATATCGATGTTCTTCTGTTAAGGAGGTATTGTTCCAGGGATGGGATGCAAGATCAAGTTTGCCTGTCACCCAAATTGGAGAATCACCGTCAAACGAATCTTCGATAAAGACCGAATCATCAACACTAATATTATATTGAACCGCAGTTGCCTCGGTTACCGGTATTCTGTCTGTTAGACCACCAATTAGGGAAGCATATTCGCCCTGCCACTTAAAATGCTGCCCGGAAAAATTTGAAAAGTATCTGTTTGCATCGTAGGTTATTCCGCCTTTAATATAAGCTCTAAATTTTTCTATGAGCTGGGCAATTGTAGTTACGCTATCGAAGATAACATTTCCACGGCTTCTGTATAAATCTCTCCAGGTTTCGTCGGTTTTATTAAAACTCCATGTTTCATAAACATTTAACAAATAAAGCCTGGCAGAGTCGCGATTAACGATACCTGCAATTGTATAAGCAATGTATTTATCGTTTGATGATGCGCCTGCGCCGTTGTATAGTACTGCATTATAACAAAAGCAGAAAGAGTTGAAAAGTAGTATATATAATAGAATATTTATTTTCATAAACTTTAATTTTTGTTAATTCAAATTTAACCGGCAGCGCCTATTAATAAAAGAATCAATTTTAAGTTGAATGGATTGATGAGAGTTGAATGAATGAACTTTTATAGGTTTGTACACATCCATCCTTTTTATAAAATAGACAAAATATACGAATCATTTTGATTATGAGAACGATTTCTCGTCTCCTGCTAATCCAATTTAATACTATATCCGGCTAATAGTTCCAGAACTGAATCGGTTAATTCTTCAGTAGCCTTAGTTGACTGGAGATGAGCATTTATTAAAAACGAAAATACTAATTCATCCCCGGCGGCGGAAGTAACATAACCGGAAAGCCCGCGTGTGTTGGAAATTGTGCCGGTTTTTGCGCGAACATTGTTTTTTGCTTTACCATTTTTCATCCGCGAAGAAAGTGTTCCATCAACCCCGGCAATCGGGAAAAGGTCATACCATTCGTTGCAAAGTTTACTTTTTCTCATCGTTTCTAAAATTGTAACCAACTGAAAAGGTGTTACATAATCATAACGCGATAAACCCGAACCGTCCATGAATGCGTAGCTGTTGCGTTTGATACCCATTCCGCTTAAAACTTCTTCAACAACTTTTTTCCCGTTGTTAAAAGAACCCAAGCCATAATATTTGTATCCCAATGTTTTTACCATGGTTTCGGCATACAAATTTTGGCTTCGTTTCATCAAACCTTTAAGAATATCTTTTAAAGGGGGTGAATATAAGGTGTCAATTTGTTTGTAATCATCAGGTTTGTGGTTCCAGTTTTTTAATTCATCACAATCAACAGCCTCACCCACAACACTGATGCCCTCGTTTTCAAGTGTTTCCTTCAGAACCGTTACATAAAATTTTGTCGGATTTGTTATTGAAGGTGAACGATAAATATTCTGCCCATTCTTCTTGATATGACCTCTTATAATGATTTCATTATTACCGTACTCCCTGCTAACATTTATGTAATCGCTGCCTCCATCCGAAACCGATATGGAATCAACGATGTTGAAGTAACTGCTTTCGATGTTTGGAGTGATCGCACATTTATTATTATTCCCTGTCGGAGGCGTAATAATTAGATCGACATAATTTTCATTAAACTGCAGTGCGGAAACTTCCGCTGAGTACCAGGAATCGAGACCATCATGACTCCACCCATAACCGATCGCATCATCATCAAAAGCATTATCATCGCCAATTATTTTGCCCGATATTTTTTTTATACCCATTTTTTTTAGAAGCGCAGCCCATCCGCGGAAAACTTGAACAGGGGTTTTATAAAACCGTGTATAAAGGGTAGGATCGCCGTCACCAAAAACAATTAAATCACCTTTAAGTAAAGAGTCCTGAATAGAACCATTATGAGTTAATATTGTTTTAAATTTAAAATCTGTGCCGAGTTTTATTAAAGCGGTTGGAGTAGTTAATATTTTTTCGTTTGATGCAGGCATAAAAAGTTTGCCGGCACTATGTTCAAACAATACATTGCCGGATGACATTGACTTTATGAGTACGCCGAGATGTGCATTTTCAAAACGCGGGTCACTAAGTATAGAATCGATTTTGTATTGAAGCGCAGAATATTTGTTTGAAGGAATATCTTTAACCCCGGCGCATCCCATAAAAGTTAACACTAATGAAAATAAGGAAAATAAATAACCAAGTTTTTTCATGTCAAGTATAGCTTCATGTGTTAAATTATTTGATCAAGTTAAATCTATACCGGTTTTTTCTTTGTATACTCTAATCAACGAACTTAATAATTGCTCGTTATAAACCGGGCGTGCAAGAAAATCATCTACTCCGGCATTGTAAGCATTAGCTCTATCTTTTGGAAATACATGAGCCGATATACAAATAATAGGCGCGTTTTTGTATTCATCCATTTTTCGGAGTTCTTGTGTAAGTTGTAAGCCGTCTTTATCTCCTCTGAGCGAAATATCCATTAAAAATATATCGAACTTATTTTCACTAAGTTTAAGGTAAAATGATTCTTCCGAATCACAAACATGGACTTCAAACTTCCGCTTTAAATACGTTTGTAAAAGACGCTGATTCTCAAAATCATCTTCAACCACTAATATTTTGGGTATCATAATTTTAGTCCTTTATTATTAATTATTACAAAAAGAAATTTTGAATTTAGTACCTTTACCCTTTTCGCTTTCGACCGATATTTTCGCATTGTTCATTTCAAAATATTTTTTGGTTAAAGCCAAACCTAATCCGTTACCTTCAAAACTTCGCGAATAACCGCTTTCTTCCTGCGTAAAGGGCTGAAATATTTTTTTTAAGTAATCTTTCGATATTCCAATTCCTGTATCTTCAATGCTCACAGAAACACCATTTACCGAGTTGAATAAAGTTACACCAACATGTCCATTCTTTGTGTATTTTATTCCATTATCAATTAAATTTTGAAATGCATGAATAATTGTATACTCATCTACAAATACATTTGCATTTATGGAATCGTTTTGTAAAAAGAGTTTAAGGTTTTTTGTTTCTGCAACATAACTAAACTCGGTCACTAATTTAAACAATATTTCCTCAAGATTTAGCAATTTTGGGCTTAAATCGTAATTACCTGTTTGCACCATGGACATATTCAATATCAGGTCAATTGTCCTAACGAGTCGTTTTCCGCCATTACCAATCGATTCAACCGCTTCCTTTATGATCCCAACAGATTTCGCTTCATCAGTTTCTTGCACCATTGAAGTATAATTTAGAATATTATTTACAGGGGTTCTTATTTCATGCGATATTTGTGCGAGAAAAAGTGATTTTAATCTGTCCGACTCTTCTGCTTTTTCTTTTGCAATAATCAGTTCTTCTTCCGCTATTTTTTTATCGTGAATATCAGTTAAAGTCCCTGAAACACCGAGCATTTTTGCGTCATGAGAAAAGGAAACTTTTGCATTTGCATTCATCCATCTAATACTTCCATCCTTTTTTTCAAACCTAATTTCAAAATTAATATACTGTTTGCGTCCTGAAATTAATGACACAAATTTTTTTGCCGCTCTTGTCTTATCTTCCGCGTAAATAAAATCAATAAAAGAATTATGTATGGTTTCACTTCTTTTATATCCGGTAATTTCTTCCCAAAAGGGATTTATAAATGTAATTTTAGCTTCGGGGTTGGTTTGAAAAATTACTTCGCGAACATTATCAACAACAGTTTTGTAATTCTCTTCGCTCAGATGAAGTGCTTTAGCTGATTCAATTATCTCGCTTATATCGCTTATAATGCCTATAGTTCCGGCTATAACACCTTTTGAATTTTTATACGGTGCTCCCTTGATGCTTGCCCAAAATTTCGACCCGTCTTTTCTATAAAACTCAATATTATAGTTGTCAGCAATGTCATTAAATCTCGATTTGTTTTTATTTAGCACAACATTCCACGAATCAGGGGCAATTAAAATTTTGTATGAGTATTCTCCCAATAATTCTCTCGCGCTATAACCGGTTAGTACCTCAATTCTATTATTTACATATAGTATTTTATCGTCAATATCAGTTATCATCAACCCTTCACGTAAACTTTCTACAACCCCTTTATAAAGTTCAACACTATCAGCTAATGCAATCTCTGTTCTTTTTTCCCCAGAAATATCCTCAATTGTTCCCTCAAAGTATAAAATTTCTCCACCTCCATTTCTGAAAACTTTCGCGCTATTCCTAACAAATAGAGATGAACCATCTTTTTTCTTCAGTTGAAATTCGACCCCGACAATTGAATCTGAATTATTGAAAAGCGAAAAAAATCGAATTCTTTCTTCGGGTGTTATGTATAAACTTTCTAAGTTGCCGTTTGTTTGGAATTCATCGATGGATGAATAACCGAGTATCTTCAGAAATGCGGGATTAACAAGTAGAATTTTTCCATCTACCGAAAAACGATACAAACCAATGATAGTATTTTCAAAAATGGATTGATATTTACTGTCTCCATTTTTTAACTCTTTTTTAATTTTTTTTATCTCTTTAGAATGTTGGATATCCGCATTTTGTTTGGTTATATAATTTCTAATCGAGTATTGAAGTCTGTTTAAGTGCTCTTTACGTATATAATTTTCAATTCCGCAGCACATCAATGAATAAATTAAATCTTCTTGTTCGGTGTTTATAATAACAAAAATTGGGGCTTTATTAAATTTCTTTTTTAGAAATGAAATCAGGTCTATATTAAACTGGTCGGAGGATGAAATATCATAAATAATAATAGTGTTGAAAGTGACTAAATTTTTATTCGGAATTATTGTGGGGTTGTACCGTTTAAAAGTTTTGTATAACCTTTTATCGGAAAAGTATGACTGATGTAGTTGTTCACTGAATTTTATGTCGTTAGATAAAAAACAGATATCAAAGGTTCTTTTCATTAGCAATCCACAGTTATCAGTATTTCAGAAAATAAACCACCCTCATGATAGAAACAAATATATAAACTATTTCAACTATACGAAAATATATTTGAACAGCAATATAAATAAACAAGCAAAAATAGCGAAGACTCAATCTCATCAACAAAGAACGCGACGAGCTAATGAATAAATAGTATAACTTATACCTCTTAAAAGATACGGTTTATAAATTAAACTAATATTTTATCTTGACTTTGCCTGCCGGAACCTCTATTTTTATGTAGATTAAATCTTAATAATAATTATACGGTTAAAAATGAGATCGGCTTCGGAATTAAAGTTTGGCGAAAAAGCTATTATTGATAGATTGGATGGTAGTCATCCTTCGTGCCGCAGGATACTCGAATTCGGATTTACACCTGGTCAGGAAATAGAATTAGTTTCAAAATCAGCGTTTAATGATCCGCTTGCGTTTGCAATAAGAGGAACGCTTATAGCTATTAGAAAAAATGAAGCTGACTGTATTAAGGTTGCATGAATCCTTCTCAGGTTGTTAGAATTCCACTCATAACTTTAGTAGGGCCGCCAAACTCAGGGAAAACTACACTCTTTAACTACCTAAGCGGACAATCTTTTAAAACTGCTAATTATCCAGGCGCGACAGTAGAATACTCAATAAGCAAGTTTCAAACAAAATTTGGTTTTACCGCAAACCTTCTTGACTCTCCCGGAATTGTAAGCTTAACTCCGAGTTCGCCGGATGAAAAAGTTTCTGTAGATGCACTCTACGCGCATCCTATATTCGGTACCCCCGATGTAATAATAGCCACTGTGGATGCAAGCCAGCTCTCCCGACACCTTTTATTGGCAAGACAATTAATAGAATCCAAATTTAAAGTGATTATTGCTCTGACGATGGTTGACTTATTGAAAAAAAGAGGGTTAGAACTTTCTGTTGACAAATTAAAAAAAGAACTTGGATGCGAAATTATTCCTGTTGACGGACGTACAGGCGCCGGTGTTAATTATTTATTAAAAGCGGTGGAAGAAGCTATTGGTAATACAAATTCCAGGCAAGAACCTCTGCCCTATTGCTGCGATCTTGAAATTGACAGACTAATACATTCTTATGGTGAAATAGAAATAATTGAAAGAAATGTTTTAGGTTTAATTGAACCCTTTACAGAAGGAAATATTAATCTTAAAAAAGCTCAGAATGAACTAAAGATAATCAATCAACCAATTCAAAAAAAATTAAAGAGCCATTTACCAGATAATACTACATTAAAAATTGATAGTTTTTTACTCCATAGATACTGGGGTTTGTTTTTTTTCTTTTTAATAATGGCGGCTACATTTACATCAATTTTTTGGCTGGCATCTCCGTTTATGGATTTGATCGACACATTATTCGGCTACCTATCGGAGATTACTTTAACAACTTTCGGTTTTGCCTGGTATGGAGATTTGATTGCAAATGGATTAATAAGCGGTGTCGGCTCAGTTATGATATTTGTTCCACAAATTATTATTCTGTTTTTGATTCTCGGAATATTGGAAGATACCGGGTACCTTGCCAGAGGCGCAATGCTGATAGACAAACCGTTATCAAAAATCGGTTTAAATGGAAAATCTTTTGTCCCTATGCTTTCCGGTTTCGCGTGCGCAATACCCGCCATGCTTGCCAGTAGAACAATTCCTAATAGGCGAGAAAGACTGCTTACAATTTTTATTATTCCCTTGATGAGCTGCAGCGCAAGGCTTCCGGTTTATGCTTTGTTACTTGCATTCCTTATACCGACAGATAAACTCTGGCTTGGCGGGATAGCTTTAGCTACTATTTATATTTTCAGCATCGTTAGTTCGGTTGTTATAGCCGGTATTGCAAACAAATTTAAAAATAAAATTATTAAAGAAGAAGATAATTCATCTTTTATACTCGAGCTTCCCGCCTATAGAAAACCCCAGTTAAAAATAGTTTTGATAAACACATATAATTCTGCAAAAGTTTATCTAAAAAAAGCCGGACCTATCATAATTGGCTTTTCAATTGTATTATGGTTTTTAACATATTTTCCGAATGTAAACCCGAAAGTTGAAATAAATAATTTAAGTAAAACGGAAATTACAAGATTAATTAATGCAGAACGACTGTCGCATTCGTATGCTTCGGATCTTGGGAAAATAATTCAGCCGGTAATGACACCAATCGGTATGGACTGGCGTGTAGGTGTTTCGTTGATTGCTGCCTTTGCTGCTCGTGAGGTTTTTGTAAGTTCAATGGCCTTAATATTTAAAGTTACCAGTAAAGATCAAACCTTGCAAAATTCACTTCTGGAAGCTATGCATGGGGCAGAGATTGATGGAACAGGCAAAAAACTTTTTACTACATCAACCATTATAGGGCTTATAGTATTTTTTGTTTTTGCGCTTCAATGCATTTCAACAATTGCCGTCTCTAAAAAAGAAACCGGCGGCTGGCGGATTCCAATTTTGCAATTAGTAGTTTTTACAGGCACCGCTTATATTTTAACGTTTGTTACCGTTAACGGATTGCGATTACTCGGCATACAATAATTTTGAATTTATTTGTTAATTGTTTTTTTGACAGTTATTTTTAATAGTAATTAATTTCTTCGAGATAATTTGAAACATACACAAGCAGCAGAAATTTTCAGAGACTTCTTAAAAAATGGTCAGAACAGAATTACGCCTGAACGTTTCGAAGTTATGGACGCAGCAATAGATCACCAGGGGCATTTTGGTGCGGATGATTTATTCATCGAAATGAAAAATCAAAAATCGAGAGTAAGCCGCGCAACTGTATATAAAACCCTCGAATTGCTAGTTCAATGCGAACTACTGGGGAAACACAACTTCGGCGAAAACTTAACCCGCTACGAAAGCAATTTCAGAAAACAGACACACGACCATTTAATTTGCATGGACTGTGGACGCATCGTCGAATTCATAAACCCAAAAGTAAAAAAACTTCCCGGCGAAATAGCAGCTTCGCTTGGCTTTGAAGTAGAAAGTTTTTCATTTAATATATTTGCCCGTTGCAAGAATATAAAAGAATGTAGTTATTATAAAAAAGAAAAGAAGTAATAGTAATTTATTTTTTTCGAAACCGGAAAATCAATGATAAAACAAAAGTACCCGTTACAATGGAATAAGGATAATTTTTCAATAAAAATATTTTGTTCTATTCCTAATATTGCAACCGGCATACTTCTTAAAGCAGGAGATAATTATTTTGTTGTAGACCCGGGAGACGGAATACTTAGGGATCTAAATAACGAAATTGGAACTAAACAAATTTTGTCAATCTCCGATCTTTTTGTTACGCATGGTCATCACGATCATGTAGGCGGTGTTTGGTCTCTATTAACATATTTGCGTGTAATGAACAAACAATCTCCCCTCTCTATCCATTATCCGAAAGGCTGTATTGAAATTGAAAGTATATATAATGCTTTCAAAAAAGTTTATTCCCGCTCGCTCCCATATTCAATACGATTAAAGGAAATTGATGCACCTAAAATTTTTAAGACGAAAAATGTTTCTGTAAAACCATTCCCGGTAATCCATATGGAATTATTATCAGATGGAAAAACTACAAGACAGGTGCCTGCGCTCGGTTATAAATTTACATTTGATAAAGCAAAAATTTGTTACGGCGGCGATACAGCTTATTGCGATGAACTTGTGAAACATGCAAAATACAGCGATTTGGCAGTGCTTGAGGCAGGACACGATGATAAAATAATTGATGAATTGCACATGAGTATGAAGGAAGCAAGGGCAATCGGGAATTCAGCTAAAAAATATTTTTTAGTTCACGTCCCCGATTAATTAATTTAGCACTATTTTGTATTTTCAAATATCTAATTACAAATAAAAATCAAGGAATCGATGAGTTCTCTCAAAATACTATTTTTTATTCTATATGCTGTTGCATTATTATACGCCCAACAACCGCCAACGTTTATTCATTCCGGCGAAAATCATTTTGCTAATTTAACAATGCTTACCGATGGTGGTGAAAATGCGGAAGCCTATCTTTCGTTTGACGGTAAAAGGTTGATTTACCAGAGTACATCTGACGTATTAAAATGTGACCAAATTTTTACAATGAATATTGACGGTACAAATAAAAAAATGGTTTCAAATGGATTAGGTAGAACAACTTGTTCATATTATTTGCCCGGCGATACTTCAATTATTTATGCATCCACCTATTTAGCCGGTAATGATTGCCCTCCTCCACCGGATCAGTCTCACGGCTATGTTTGGAAATTATACGATAGTTTTGATATATTTTCCGCCGACATAAATGGGAATAATTTAAAACCATTAACAGCATCTAACGGTTATGATGCAGAGGCAACCGTATCACCGAATAGCGATAAAATAGTTTTTACTTCAACCCGTGATGGCGACCCTGAAATATATGTTATGGATATTGATGGCAGCAATCAAACACGCTTAACTTTTGAAAAAGGTTATGATGGCGGCGCTTTTTTTTCGTCCGATGGTTCTAAAATTGTTTTCCGCGCAAGCCGTCCAAAAACGCAAGAACAACTTGCGGATTATGCTGAGTTAGTAAAGTATGGTTTTGTTAGACCCACTGTACTCGAAATTTTTGTAATGGATGCTGATGGAAAAAATAGAAAACAGATTACAAATTTTGGCAAAGCCAGTTTTGCTCCTTTTTTCCATCCCGATGGTAACCGAATAATTTTCTCGTCAAACTTGAACAGCACCGACGGGCGTAATTTTGATTTGTACATTATAAATATTGATGGAACCGGACTGGAACAAATTACTTTTAACGAAACCTTTGATGGTTTCCCCATCTTTACTTCTGATGGTAAATATCTTGTATTTTGTTCCAACCGTGCAAATAAAAAACATGGCGATACTAATGTGTTTATTGCCGAATGGAAAAATTAATTTAATAAACAATAAGGTAGTTATGAAAAAGAATCTTTTAGTTTTCTGTTTTGCCGCGCTTTTGTTTTTAGCTCCTGTGCTTCGCGCTCAAAATGAGGATAATCCCGAAATCACCGCCGCCGAAATAAAAGACCACATTAATTATTTAGCTTCCGATGAGCTGAAGGGAAGATTTAGTGGCAGCGAAGAAATTTATATGGTTGCAAAGTATATTAGAAGTGAGTTTGAGAAACACGGTTTGACGCCTGCGTTTGGCGACAGCTACATTCAAGAATTTCCTTTTATTGCCGGTATTGAAATGACCGGGAAAAACGAACTCGCTTTTTATGTCTCCGGAGATGAATCATCACTCAAGTTAAAAGATGAGTTTATTCCGGCTCCTTTTTCAGGCAGCGGAGTTGTAAATGCTCAACTTGTGTTTGCCGGTTACGGTATTTCAGCACAAAAATTGGAGTACGATGATTATGCCGGACTTGATGTAAAAGATAAAATTGTTCTTGTTATGCGCTCACAACCAGAATACAACGTACCTCACTCAAAATTTGATGAATATGCTTCGCTTCGTTATAAAGCGACTGTGGCGCGTGATAAGGGTGCTGCAGGAATCATTTTCGTTAACGGTTATTTACCGGAAAATGAAGCCGATAAATTGGTTGAATTCAAATACGACCGCGCGGCAGCAGTAGAAGGTTTTCCCATAGTCCAGGTAAAAAGAAGTTTTGTAGACAAACTTTTTGAAAGTCAAAAACTTTCATTTGAAGAATATCAAAAGAAAATGATAGAAGATATAAAACCGGCTTCATTTGAGTTTGAGAATGTAAAGACAAAAGTTGCAACCGGCATAAAAGAGATAGAAAAAATTTCGTGGAATGTTGCAGCTATTCTTGAAGGTAATGATTCTGAGTTAAAAAATGAATACGTTGTGGTTGGCGGTCATTTCGATCACCTTGGAATGGGTGAAACCGGTTCACTCTATATGGGTGCAGAGCCAATGATTCACAATGGAGCAGATGATAATGCATCGGGCACTACAGGTGTTCTGGAAATAGCAGAAAAATTTGCTTCCGAAAAATCTAAGCTAAAAAGAAGCATGCTGTTTGTGGGTTTTTCGGGCGAAGAACTCGGACTTCTCGGCTTAAGCTTTTTTGCGAATAATCCGCCTGTGGAAACGAAACAAATGGTAACAATGATTAACCTAGATATGGTTGGCAGATTAAATTCTAAAAATGAGTTGATAGTTTACGGAACCGGAACATCAAGCAACTGGAAAAATCTATTAAATGAAAAAAACACATACTCTTTAGCGCTAACTTTTAATGACGAAGGTTACGGCCCAAGTGATCAATCATCATTTTATGGAAAAGATATACCGGTGTTGTTTTTCTTTACCGGAACTCATTCGGATTATCATAAACCTTCCGATGATGCCGACAAGATAAACGCGGCTGGAGAAGAAACTGTGTTAAAATATGTTTACGATATTACAAACCAAATTGTAAATGAAAATTCACGACCAGATTATCTTGTTGTAGAAAGGAAAGACACAGGCAAGATGACAGGAACGAAAGTTTGGGTTGGAACTATTCCTGATTTTGCGGGTGATGTTGATGGCTATAAGTTGAGCGGTGTAACGGATGGAAGCCCGGCAGCTAAAGCAGGAATACAGAGCGGCGATATAATTATAAAATTTGGTGATAAAAAAATCTCAAATATTTACGACTTTACTTATGCCATTGGCGATTATGTCCCCGGGGATAAGGTTGATGTTGTAATTTTGAGAGATTGCAAAGAAATGAATTTTAATATTGAGTTGGGAACAAGGTAACTTATTTTTATTACGCGGATGTTTTTTAACATCCGCTTTTTTTATTCATCAACCCACAACAAAATGCTCGGTTCGTAATTTTGGTTGAAATATTCTCCAGATTTCTGTCTGTTCATTCACAAAACTTAAATCAGGAAATACTTCGAGAGAGAGGTCGTCGGTCATCATCATTTTAAATCCCCCCACTTCATCTAAAACTATTTTTTTTACTATAACATCATTTTTTAATAAAAAGGAATTAACCTTTTCAGCCATAGAATCAAACCTGCTTGTGCCGCCGGAATCCCACCCGTCCATTATTTCTGTATCGGGGGTGAGATTAAAATCGCGCCAGCTTAGAATTATTTTTTTGTTTTTAACAAATCGCCACGGGCATTGTATATGTAACGCCCAATCACCAATGGTGCTCGCAATTTCTAAACCCCGCTTGCCTGCCTCCGCGTCCATTTCCAACTTTCCGAAATGAATCCACAATAAATCGGATGCTCTTCCGATAATACAAACCGGAGAGTCAATTAACGAGGATAAAACTTTTTTAATTTCGGCTTCTGTTTTCAGTTTCATATAAAATACTTTTATAATTATTATAGCTTAATAAAATGAAACAAACCAATCAGAATGATATTAAATAATATAGTTTCGAACTTAATTTTTTTTGTATATCAACCCAGCCAAATGTTCCCTATATTTTTTGTTTTAAATCACTTTCTCAAACTATAATTTTTTAAGTAAGCTTATTTATTTTTATGTAATCAACAATTTTTTTTACGGATTGTGCCAGATCCCTCCGGCAGATAAGCAGCGCGTCGTCATCATTAACAACTATTAAATTTTCAGCACCGATCACTGCAGTAAATTTATCGGGTGAATAGATATATGAATCAACCGTCATTTCTGTAAAAACTTTTCCATGAATACAATTACCGGAGTCATTTTTTTCGGATAATTGATAAACTTCTTCCCAACTTCCCACATCACTCCAAATAAAATCGCCTTTTGTTAGAAATACCTTTTTCGATTTTTCCATCACACCGTAATCAATAGAAATCTTACGAAGCTGTCCGTAAACAATATCTAATTTTTTTTCAAATCCTGGTTTGTCAATAACTGTTTTTATTTCTTCAAGACCTTCAAAAAGATCTGGCAAGTGAATTTGAATTTCATTTAATATTGAGCTTGCCTTCCAGATAAACATGCCGCTGTTCCAAAGAAAATCACCGCTTTCAATAAACCTAACTGCAGTTGCATAATTTGGTTTCTCAGCGAATGAAAAAACTTTATGAATATTTTTATCGATCGATTGTTCATCAATTTGAATATAACCGTAACCTGTTTCCGGTCGCGAAGGTATTATCCCGATAGTAACTAATCCGTTTGTTTTACTTGCATAATTTACAGCATGTTTTAAAGTCGTATGGAATGCCTCGATCCTTCTAATTATATGATCGGCAGGCAAATTTATTATTACGGCATCGGGGTCACGTTTTTGTATGATAATGGAAGCCAATCCTATGCAAGTCGCTGTTTCTCTTCCGAAAGGTTCTGCAATTATATTGGCTGGCGGAAGCTGTGGTAATTGTTTTACAACAAATGGTCGCTGTTTGCGATTAGTAACAATGTATATTTTGTCGTCGTCAATAAAGCCGGAAAGACGTTCAACAGTTTCCTGTATCATCGTTTTTTCACCGAAGATTTTTATCAATTGTTTTGGAGTTTTTTCATTACTTTTTGGCCAAAATCTGGAGCCGATTCCGCCAGCCATTACAACGGCAAAAGTACTCATTTTTATTCGTTCCTAACTTTTATCATTTTTAAACGTTTACCGAACTCTTCGGCTTTGTTTAAATAATTAGTTATATCTACTTCTTTCCCTTTTACAACAGCAACTATAACTATAAGACACGCTCTCAAAGAATCAATTGTATCTTTGCCCGGCATTAAATCTCTAACTTTTATTAAGGAAAGTGCAGCAGCTAATATTTTGTGCATGTTAGCAATAATTTCAAAACCAATTTTGTCCGACAGCAGCGCGTTCGCCTTTATTTTTTTTACAAACTCGTCCAATTCATCAATATATAATTCATCCGGTGAAATCTTTTTTAAAAACGAGTCTAAAGGCTTGATTGGCTCAAGAACTGTTTTTTCATAATTTTGAAATAATATTTCTTCCTCTTCTTTTTCGTCATCTAATATTAGTTTCTCTTTGATTGACTCACTCTGTCTTTCAAGAATTTCATCAGAAGATTTTCTTTTAGATAAATCAACATTTACAATCGGGTTACTGTTTATGTTAAAAGATTCATCTATTCCCGAACCAGACTTTATTCTATCGAGAAGAATTAATTTTTCAGCAGCAGTTTTAAATAAGGGTGGTGTAACTGTTTCCAGCATATTGGTAAGATCTTTTAACAACCCGCTGCTATGGATTTTAAACTGGTTTGATAATTTTAAAATATCGACCCTTCCGACCAAATAATTATAAATTTCATTTAATCTTATCGCAAGTGTTGAAAACTCAGTCACCCGCTTCATTCTTTTTATATCACCCTCAAGATCAGTCGATTTTATTATAACTTCGCGCAAGAGGGCAACTACCTCAATTTGCTGTGAACTTAGTCTGAGGTTATTTGATGCCGCCGTTATGCTCTGGGTAATATATTGTTTTATTAAATCCATAAATGTTTATAAACCCGTGGTACTCTCTTTGATATGCCGCATGTTATTTCATAGGGGATGGTACCGAGCACTTTGCCCCAATCCCATGCATCAATATTTTGATTTTTACCTTTTCCGAGTAAGATAATTTTATCACCAATTTTTATTTTATCGTCACCTGCATTGAACATAATTCTATCCATTGTTACAGTACCAACCTGCGGATACAATTTGTCACGTATTATTCCAAATGACTTATTAGTTAAATTACGACGATAACCATCCGCATAACCAAATGGTGTTTCCACAATAGTAGTTTCCTTTGTTGCTGTAAATCTTCTACTGTAACTTACACTTTCTCCCGATAAAATTCTCTTTACGGAATTTACAAAAGAAATCAGACTCATAACAGGTTTAAGTTTTATTGATTCAGATGTTTCGAGTGAAGGATAGTAACCGTACAGCGAAATTCCCGGGCGCACCATATCAAAGTAGGCTTCCGGCATATCCAAGATTGCACCGCTGTTTGCTGCATGGGCTAAACCATAATTAATGCCTGCAGATTTTAATTGATTAATTATTTTTTTAAATCTTTCAAGTTGCAGGTTAGCAAAAGATTTATCTTTTTCATCGGAAGTGGCAAAGTGAGTATAAATACCATCAATTATAAAATTTTTATTACGGCTAAGTCGATAAATAAACCCAAATGCTTCACTATACTCAACACCAAGACGGTTCATACCGGTATTTATTTTAATATGAACCCTAAGAGGCTTTTTTCTTAAAGTAAATTTCTCGAACAGTTTTAAATGATAATTATTAGAAACTGTGGGGATTAAATTATACTTAAATACTAAATCCACCTGCCGGGCAGTAAAAGGCTCAAAAATTAATATTGGTTGTTTCACTTTTAATTTCCGTAACTCAATTCCTTCTTCAGGAATGGCAACAGCGTAATATTCAGGTTTGTTATTCCCGAGTGAATTTAATTTTTTCACGACATATTCAACGCCATGGCCATAAGCATCGGCTTTAACAACCGCCATTATTTTGCGGTTCACTTTTTTACGAATATTCAAATAATTGAATTTTAAATTGTTCAATTCAATTTCTGCAAATGATGTTCTCATTTATTCCCATAATTTTGTCGATAAAATATAAATTTATTGTTGAAGATAATCAATTAAAGCTGTTTAATATCGAATAAATAAATACGATTTTTGCCATTGTTTAATTACACAACAATAATTCTTACTAATGAGAATAAATCACTCTCATATCTTCCTATTTTTGAAAATGGAATTATGAGGGATTAAATATTGCCCTAAATTCTAAGAGTTTCTTAATGGCATATTAGTTGTTAATATTTGTCAACTGTTTTATTCCGTCTTAATTAACGCAAGAAGTTTTTTTATTTCTTGACTTTACAATTTTGATAATTTAATTTGCGCGAAAAATTTTAAATGCCGATGTTAACAGAATTCGGAAAGATTTTTATCTTTCTACTAACCGCCGTACTATTTGTAGTAGTTGCTGTTGTTGCCGCAAAATTAATTCGACCCAGCCGTCCCACCAGGGAAAAGTTATCAACTTATGAGTGCGGCGAAGAGGCAGAAGGTACTCCCTGGGTAAAATTTAATATTCGTTTTTATGTTGTTGCTTTAATCTTCCTAATTTTTGATGTGGAAGTTGTATTGCTTATTCCATGGGCAATGGTTTATCGCAATTTTGGTTTTGCCGGTTATCTCGTCGGTAGCGTTTTCCTTATCCTTCTCGGACTCGGAATGGCATACGAATGGCGCAAAGGAGACCTTGAATGGGAACGCCCAAAACTTGTCCCGCCGGTTGTAAAACAACAAAATACTTTTAATGAGCCAATTAATATATCTAAACAAGAAGTAAATAATTGATATGGGTTTACTCGACAAACAATTTACCGATGAAAATATAATTGTAACAAAAGTTGACGACCTGCTTAACTGGGCTCGTTTATCATCACTTTGGCAAATGGGCTTCGGTCTTGCATGTTGTGCTATTGAGATGATGGCAACTTCTGCTTCTCATTACGACTTTGACAGATTTGGCGTTATTCCCCGCCCGTCACCCCGTCAGTCGGATGTGATAATTATAAGCGGCACCGTTACCTTAAAAATGGCTATCCGTATTAAACGTCTTTATGAACAAATGCCTGATCCAAAATATGTTATTTCTATGGGCAGTTGTTCTAACTGCGGCGGACCCTACTGGGAACATGGTTATCACGTACTAAAAGGAGTTGACAGAATTATCCCGGTTGATGTTTACGTTCCCGGTTGTCCTCCACGCCCCGAGGCTTTACTTGAAGGACTTTTAAAGCTTCAAGAAAAAATTAGAAACGAATCATTAGTTAAAAAAACTGCATGAAAACTACAGAAGAAATTTTTGGTGTATTAAAAGAGAATTTTTCTGATGCTGTTATCGAATTAAAAACAGGCATACCAACAGAAGATTATATTTTAATAAATCCGTTTGAACTTGATAAAGTTTGTTACTTTTTAAGAGATACCGAAGATTACAAATTTGATAACTTGATGAATCTTTCGGGTGTTGATAACGCAAACGGAAAAAAAATAACGGGTGAAGACGGCACACAAAAAATTGAAGGCGCAACCCTTGCTGTATTCTATCATCTCGAATCAGTTACTTTAAAACATAAATTAACTGTTGCTGTTTCAGTACCAACTGAAAAACCTGAGGTTACTTCAGTTTCCGAAATTTGGCGTTCGGCAGACTGGCATGAACGTGAAGCTTTTGATATGTTCGGCATAAATTTTTTAAACCATCCTGATTTAAGAAGAATATTAATGCCATACGATTGGGAAGCCGGTTATCCATTAAGAAAAGATTATGAGAATCCCGAATTCTATCAGGGAATGAAAGTCCCATACTAATAAAAGAATATTATGTCTCTAAAAACTGAAGAAATGATTCTTAACATGGGGCCGCAGCATCCGTCAACACACGGCGTGCTTCGCCTCGAGCTTCAATTAGAAGGTGAAATAATCAAAGCGGTAAAACCGCACATTGGTTACCTTCACCGTTGTTTTGAAAAACACGCCGAAGCCATGACATATCCACAGGTTATTCCCTACGTAGATAGAATGGATTACCTCGCTTCAATGTACAACGAATTCGGTTACGCCGTTGCGGTTGAAAAATTACTCGGTATAGAAGTGCCTGAAAGAGTTGATTTTATACGTGTTATTATGGGTGAACTTCAGCGAATTGCTTCTCACCTTGTTGCAATTGGTACTTATGGCGCTGATCTCGGTGCGTTTACTCCTTTCTTATTTGCTTTTAGGGATAGGGAGAAAATTTTAAGTCTGTTCGAAATGACATGCGGCGGACGTTTACTCTATAATTATATTTGGGTTGGCGGTCTTTCTCACGATCTTCATCCGGATTTTGTAAGACTTGCTCGCGAGTTTGTTTCTTATTTCAGACCCAACATAAAAGAGATGAATGAGCTTTTAAGTTTTAATAAAATATTTGTTGAAAGAACCGCTAATGTTGGAATTCTTCCTCTCAACACTGCTGTTAATTTTGGCATTTCCGGTCCTAATTTACGTGCAAGCGGTTTAAAATGGGATTTAAGACGTGATGATCCTTATTCGGTTTATAACCGCTTTGATTTTGACATCCCTGTTGGTGATGGCAGAATGGGTACTGTCGGCGATTGCTGGGACAGATACTTTGTTCGCATTCTTGAAATGGAAGAAAGCTTAAAAATAATTGAGCAGGCTCTCGATCAATTACCGGAAGGTGATGTTTCTTCCGCAATTCCCAAAAGAATAAAACCGCCAGTGGGTCAGATTTATACAAGAGTTGAAAACCCGCGCGGCGAACTTGGTTATTTTATTATTAGTGATGGATCACTTAATCCATTTAGAGTAAAAGTACGTGCACCTTCATTCGTTAACCTCGGCGTTATGGATGAATTGTGCCGCGGGCATATGATTGCTGATGTTATTGCAATCCTCGGTAGTATTGATATAGTTCTCGGAGAGATTGACAGATGATATATGATTTTCTATTAAAATTAACCGGAAGCGAAATAGCAGCCGGATTTATTCAGAGCCTGCTGCCTCTGTTTGTTTTTATACTTCCCTTCGCACTTTTTGCTGTACTTCTCGAAAGAAAAGTATCGGCACATATGCAAGATCGTCTCGGACCGATGAGAACAGGTTACCATGGCATACTTCAGACTATTGCCGATATCTTAAAGCTTGTTCAAAAAGAAGATATTGTAACTACTAATAGTGATAAATCGCTTTTTAATATTGCCCCTGCTCTTGTTTTTGCAGGTAGTTACGCTGCATTTGCCGCAATCCCTTTTTCGGGCGCCTTTATTGGTTCAAATATCGATCTCGGTTTGTTCTTTATTGTTGCTGTTTCAGGTTTGGTTGTTGCCGGTATATTGATGGCTGGCTGGGCATCAAATAATAAATATACTTTGCTTGGAGCCATGCGTTCAGCAGCCCAGGTTATCAGTTACGAAATACCGACGATGCTTGTCATTTTAACTATAGTAATGATGACCGGAACTCTTAACCTTACAACATTAAGCGAACTGCAAACTGGCTATTTCTGGAACTGGATGATTTTAGGCGGACCGGTTGTAGGCTTAGTAAAGCTGGCTTTTATTCCATCTATGTTTATCGGGTTTATAATTATTTACATAAGCACGCTTGCTGAGGTAAATAGAACACCTTTTGATATTCCGGAAGCAGAATCCGAACTTGTGTCGGGTTATCATACTGAATATTCGGGGATGAAATTTGCAATGTTTTTCCTTGCAGAATATGCCAATATGTTTGCTGTATCTGCAATTGTTTCAGCAGTATTTTTCGGTGGATACCAGTCGCCTTTCGGTTATCTCGGTAACACGTTAGACATATTATGGCTGATACCTATTGAGCAATTTTTATGGTTTACCATTAAAGGTTTGTTTTTTGTTTTTGTTCAAATGTGGCTGCGCTGGACTCTCCCCCGCCTGCGCGTTGATCAGCTAATGGCTTTGTGCTGGAAATATTTAATTCCGATTGCTTTTGTCAATCTTCTTATCGTTGGTTTAATAACAGTTTTATAATATGCAAGAATATTTTAACAACATATGGCTGGGTTTGTCTACGGTGTTTGTCGGTATGAAAGTTACCTTCAAACATTTATTTACTCCTTCAGTTACAATTCAATATCCCGACGTAAAGCTGCAGCTTCCCGAAAGAGAGCGCAACAGACTTTATGTTAATATGGACGATTGCATCGGCTGCGACCAATGTGCAAGAGCTTGTCCGGTTAGCTGTATTTCAATACAAACAGTAAAAAGTTTACCTACAGATGACCTTGGGAAAACTTCAAACGGAAAGAAAAAAGCTCTATGGGTTACAAAGTTTAATATAGATTTTGCAAAATGTTGTTATTGCCAGCTTTGTGTATTCCCCTGCCCCACTGAATGTATTTTTATGACAGACGTTTTTGAATTTTCAGAATTCGAGCGAGAAAGATTAAATTATAGTTTTGTTACATTAACTCCAGAAGAAATAGAAGAAAAGAAAAATAATTTTGCTGCTGCCGAAGCTGAAAAAGCAGCGCAAAAAGCAGCCGCGGCTGAAGCCGCAGCAAAAAAGGCTGAGGAACAAAAAGCCGCTGAAAATAAAACTTCGGGCGATAAACCTGATGATAAAAAAGAGTAAAAACGTATGAACATTTACGACATTATATTTTACATTTTTGCGCTTGCAACTGTTGGTTCTGCCTTTATGGTTGTAACAACACGAAACATTGTGCACGCCGCCTTTTATCTTCTGCTTACCTTTTTTGGTGTAACTGGCATTTACGTTTTACTAACAGCAGATTTTGTAGCCATTGTTCAATTAGTTGTTTATGTCGGAGGTATTCTTATTCTCCTCATTTTCGGAGTAATGCTTACAAACAAAATTACCAATGTTCAAATTAAAACCGGCTCAATGCAATTGTTTCCCGCGGCAATAGGCGTAGGTTTATTCGCGGGAATTTTGGTTTCAGCGCTGTTAAACACCGAATGGAAAACCACTGCCGGCGAAATACCCAAAACCACGCTTAACGGTTTGGGTTTATTACTTATGAATGAGTATATAATAGTATTTGAAGTTCTTGGCGTTTTATTACTTGTTGCGCTTGTTGGCGCGGCATCAATTGCAAGGAAATAAACATGTTGCATGTAGGATTAAATCATTTTCTCGTAATCAGTTCATTGCTTTTTTGTCTCGGCATTTTCGGCATAGTTACACGCCGTAATGCTGTAATGGTTTTAATGGGAATTGAACTTATACTTAATGCGGCAAACATTAATTTTATAGCCTTTGCCAGGTACGGTAATTTCGGGCTGCAAGGACAAATAATCGCTTTGTTCGTTATTGTACTTGCCGCCGCAGAAGCTGCCATTGCTTTGGCTATTGTATTAAACATTTACAAAATCTTCTCTACCGTAAACGTAGACGAAATTGATACATTAAAAGACTGAGTTTTATGACTGAAGGTTTACTTATACAATTAGCAGTAGCTGTTTTATTTATTCCCTTTCTTGGATTTGTGTTCAGCATTTTCTTCGGGAAAAAATTAAAATGGGCATATCTTGTCGAAACATCGCTTTTATTTATTGCATTTGCTATAGCTGTTTTAATAGCATTCGTAAAACTCGGTTATTTTACCGATCAAAGAATTGTAAGCGAGTTTGAATGGATTAATCTCGGCAACACGCCGCTTTTCGGCTGGTTAAAAATTGAACTCGGCATTTTGCTCGATAATATTGCTGTAATAATGCTAGCTGTGGTTTTTCTTATAAGCTTCCTGGTTCATCTTTTCTCCATTGCTTATATGAAGGATGATATTCGTTATAACCGTTACTTCGCTTACCTTGGCTTATTTACTTTTTCAATGACTGGTATAGTTATAACGCACAATTTGTTGATGATGTATATTTTCTGGGAATTAGTCGGTATATCATCCTATCTGCTTATCGGTTTTTGGTATGAAAAAAAATCAGCTTCCGATGCAGGGAAAAAAGCTTTTATTGTAAACCGCATTGGCGACCTCGGAATGCTTGCGGGTATTTTAATACTTTTTACTACTTACCATACATTTTCATTTGACAAAATCTTTCTTGCTATTTCAGGTCAGCAGTTACCTTTTAACAGTGATTTTTGGCTCACAGTTACCGGAATTCTTTTATTCGGTGGTGCAATTGGTAAATCGGCGCAGTTTCCGTTACATGTTTGGTTACCCGATGCAATGGAAGGTCCTACACCTGTAAGTGCTCTTATACATGCAGCTACAATGGTTGCAGCAGGCGTATATTTTGTTGCACGAATGTTCCCTATTTTAACCGGGGATGCATTATTCTTTATAGCAGTAATCGGCGCACTTTCAGCTTTCATACCGGCTACAATTGCATTAACACAAAACGACATCAAAAAAGTTTTGGCTTATTCTACTGTTAGTCAGCTTGGTTACATGGTTATGGCGCTTGGTGTAGGCGCATATTCTTTTGCTTTTTTTCATCTTATAACACACGCTTTCTTCAAAGCATGTTTGTTCCTTGGTTCCGGTTCGGTTATACACGCTATGCACCACGAGCAGGATATAACCAAGATGGGCGGCTTACGGAAAAAAATGCCTATTACGTACGCCACATTTTTAATAGCTTCACTTGCAATTTCAGGTGTTCCTTTAACTTCAGGCTTTTTAAGTAAGGATGGAATACTCGCAGGCACCTATGCATTTGCCTCGTTAACTGGGCACTGGTTGTTCCCAATGGTTGGATTTTTTGTTGCCATGCTTACCGCTTTTTATATGTTCAGACTAATTATTCTTACTTTTCATGGCAAACCGAGAGATCAGCATAAGTATGATCACGCTCATGAAAGTCCGTTAGTAATGGCTCTGCCGCTTATTATTCTGTCAACGCTTTCAATATTTATTTTTTATACTCCAAACCCTGTTAATCCTAATGCGGGCTGGTTTTTATCTACATGGGTAAAAGCGCCGACAATTTCAGTTCCGGATTATGCACGCTATCCGTTTATGGTTGATGACACAAAAACCGAACACACCGACACGGAAGCAACTGAAGCTCAACACGAAATTGTATATTCAAATCAATATACAGAAGCAATGCATCATGCACATTACCCTGCTATGGCATTATCCTTAATCCTCGGCGGGCTCGGAATTCTATTTGCATTTGTTATGTACCAATGGAAAAAAATTGATCCGGACAAAATTGCAGGCAGTGTCAAACCACTCTATAATCTATCTTATAATAAGTGGTATTTTGATGAAATTTATGATGCTACTTTTGTAGCTGGTACTCTCGCTATAAGCCGAATGCTGTATTGGTTCGATCAAACAATTGTTGACGGTGTTGTCAACGGCGCTGCAACCGTTACACGCGGTCTATCATTTGTCTTCGGCAAATTTGATACTTATGTGGTTGATGGTTTGGTAAATTTTGTAGCATACTTAAGCGGTTTGATAGGACTTTTCTTTAGAGGCTTCCAAACCGGTAAAGTACAAACATATATCGTATTTGTAATATTCTCTTTAGTAATACTGTTGTTTTTATTTAAGTCATTTTAGGAATTCAAATGGAACATTTTCCTGTATTAAGTTTAATTACTTTTCTCCCGGTTCTGGGTATGCTTTTAATTATGTTTATACCCAAAACACAGGAAATGCTGATTAAATATCTTACACTTGCTATTACAGGTATTCAGCTTGTGTTGTCGGGTTTTATTCTTGCCACCTTTAATTTTGCTAAGGGCGGTGTGTTTGATGCCTCCAGTTTTCAGTTCATCGAAAAATTCAGGTGGATTGATGTCAGCGGTTTATCCTGGATTGGACAAATAAAAATAGATTACTTTCTGGGCATCGATGGTATAAGCACTCCGTTAGTATTTTTAACGGCGTTAATTACATTTATTGCCACACTTGCTTCCTGGAACATCCCGAAATCTATAAAAGGATATTTTGCTATGTTCCTTTTGCTTGATACCGGCATGATGGGAGTTTTTGTCGCACTCGATTTTTTCCTCTTCTATATTTTCTGGGAAATTATGCTTCTGCCGATGTACTTCCTGATTGGTATTTGGGGCGGACCAAGAAGAGAATATGCAGCAATTAAGTTTTTTATATATACATTACTCGGAAGCGTGCTCATACTTTTAGCAGTTATCGGTTTATATTTTTCAACTCAGGAAACACTCGCCAACGGTTCAAAAGTATTTACATTTAATATGCTTGAAATGATGAACATGGCAAGTTATACCGCAACGGGTATTTTATCTCCGCTCAACCCGAACAATCTGAGGTTTTACGCATTCCTGGCTTTATTTATAGGATTTGCTATTAAAATACCGATGTTCCCTTTCCACACCTGGCTTCCCGATGCGCATGTTGAAGCCCCGACAGCAATATCTGTTATTCTTGCCGGTGTTCTTTTAAAGATGGGAACTTATGGTATACTTAGAGTTTGTTACCCAATGTTCCCTGAATTGACGTATCACCTTGCCTGGTACATTGGTTTGTTTGGAATGGTAAATATTATTTACGGCGCTTTATGCGCGATGGCTCAAAAAGATTTTAAGAAGCTGATCGCTTACTCATCTATTTCGCACATGGGCTTTGTAATGCTCGGCATGGCTTCTCTAAATACTCTCGGTGTTTCAGGAGCAGTTCTACAAATGTTTAATCATGGAACGATTACAGCTATGCTCTTTATTATTGTGGGCATTATTTACGATCGCGCTCACACACGCGGTATTGAAGAGTTTGGCGGAATAGCAACACAGATGCCTATTTATACCGGATTTACAACACTCGCATTTTTTGCCGCAATTGGTTTACCCGGTTTAAGTGGATTTATATCAGAATCATTTGTTTTCCTCGGAGGTTTTGGTTCTGACCAAATTAGAGTAATCACAATTATTTCAACTATTGGAATATTACTTGGTGCCGGCTATATGCTCTGGACTTTACAGAGAATTTATCTTGGTAAACTAAACGAAAAATGGAACAAATTGCCCGATTTAACTACAAGAGAATATTTTATGCTGGTACCGCTAAGCATAATTATTATTTTCCTTGGTGTCTATCCATCCGCAATGCTTGATTTAATGAACTCATCTGTAAACTCAATGGTAAAGTTTATTGCTGATGCTCAAATTAGTTTTAATGCACTCGGCGGATTATAATTATTAAGAAGATAAACAGAGCAAGATAACGTGGAATTAAATATTAACTACATAATAAATAGTCTAAGCTCAATGCTTCCCGAAATTGCAATAACACTTGCCCTTGTGCTCGTTGTGACGGTTGATTTAATTATGGGAAATAATAAAAAGCTTCTACCCTACATCGCTATAGCTGGAATGCTGGTTGCGGGTTATTTTGTCATCGGGCAGTTCGGTATGAACGGCTTTGCAAGTGAGCCGATCGGCGGTAAGGGTATGATTGTAGTAGACAGCTTCGGCGCATTTTTTAAGGCGCTTATTCTTTTTGCTTCAATAATTGTAGTCTTATTTTCTCTTTCATCAAACGAAATTAATGAAAATTCTGACAGGCATGGTGAGTATTACACTCTAATTTTCGGAATGATACTCGGAATGTTTTTGATGGTATCTGCATCCGATTTAATACTCCTGTATCTTGCGATAGAACTTGTGTCTTTATCGTCTTATGTTTTAGCCGGGTTTGCAAAAAATACAATGCGAAATGCGGAAGCTTCGTTAAAGTATATTATTTATGGCGGTGTCTCATCGGGCATAATGCTTTTCGGTATTTCAATTATTTTTGGCATTACAGGCAGTACTAACCTTTACGAAATTAATTCGCTTATTCAAGCTCCGCAGTTTCAGGGTTTAGTTGGTCTGCTTGCTGGTATTTTAATTTTTGTCGGTATAGGTTACAAAATTTCTGCCGCACCATTTCACTTCTGGACACCTGATGTTTACGAAGGAGCGCCGATTACAATTACAGCTTATCTGTCGATAGCCAGTAAGGCTGCCGGTTTTGCGCTATTGATAAGATTTATAAAAATAACATTTATTGATTCTGTTGACTTGCAGGGATACTGGACATTAGTTAATGTTATTGATTGGCAGTCATTTCTAATTTTAATTTCTATTTTAACCATGACACTCGGCAATTTTTCGGCGTTGTGGCAGAACAATCTAAAAAGAATGCTTGCGTACAGCAGCATTGCTCACGCCGGGTATCTTTTACTTGGTATTGCCGTATTAAGTAATCAGGGTATTATCGCAGTTCTTATTTATTTTGCAATTTATGCCTTTATGAATCTCGGCGCTTTCTTTGTAGTCATGCTTATCGCGAACAAAACTGGCAGTGAAGATATGGACGATTACGACGGTCTCGGGTATACCTCTCCTCTTCTTGGCATCTCGTTAACTATCTTTTTAGTTTCACTAACGGGCTTGCCCCCTACTGCCGGATTTATTGGAAAATTGTATCTTTTTATTGCTCTTGTTGATGCAAAGATGATTGTTGTTGCAATCATAGCTCTATTAAATTCTGTCGTTTCGCTTTATTATTATATAAGGGTTTTAAAACACATGTATTTAGCCCACGCCGATTCTTCTACAGTTTCCATAGTGCCAAACGCAGCAAATACAATTTTATTGATGGTATTGTTGCTCCCTGTTGTTATTTTAGGGCTCTATTTTTCTCCTCTCGTTGAATTAGCAAAAAACTCAATAGCGCTCTTCGGTTTTTAGAATAATCAATAACTCGTGCTTTTTAATCCCGCTCATTTTGAGCGGGATTTGTTTTTTTTGAATATTATTGTTAATTTATATACGACTAATTTGGTCTTATTTATATGCTTAGATTATCAAAGAAATCCGAATACGCCTTAATCGCAGTTAAATACATGGCATTAAATCAGAATGGCAAATGCATTACGGTAAAAGAAATTGCCGATACTTACACCATTTCATTTCAACTTCTGGCAAAACTGATGCAGCAACTTGTAAGGAATAATATCATTATTTCACAACAAGGCACAAAAGGTGGCTACAGACTAAACAAACCATGCGAAGATATTTTATTAGCCGACATCATAAATGCTATTGAAGAAAATTTTAGTTTAACTGATTGTATTGAGTCTGAGATTCCCGAGGTAGGTTGCGCTAGAGTAAACTGCTGTATTATACGCGACCCTCTCTCAAAAGTTCAGCATAAAATAAATAGAATATTTGCCGAAACTACCATAAAGCAGATTTTATAATTATGAAAGTTTACTTAGACAATCATTCAACTACGCAAGTAGACCCTAGAGTTTTTGAAGCAATGACTCCCTATTTTCTAGAAAAGTTTGGTAATCCTTCAAGCAAAGGTCACTCATTTGGTTGGGAAGCAGAAGCAGCGGTTGACAACTCAAAAATGATAATAAGCTCCTTCCTGGATTGTGAGGCAGACGAAATCATATTTACTGCAGGCGCAACAGAGTCAATTAATATTGCGCACTTCGGAGTAGCCCAGGCATTTTTTTCAAAAGGTAACCATATTGTTACAACAGAATATGAACACAGCGCAGTACTTGATTCGTTAAAATTGCTTGGACAAAAAGGGTTTGAGATAACAATACTGCCTCTTACAAAAGAAGGTGTTGTTGATTCCGATCGCCTGAAGAATGCTTTAACCAACAAAACAATATTAGTTTCTGTGATGACTGCAAATAATGAAATAGGAACTGTAAATGATGTGAATGAGATAGGAACAATATGTAGAGATCGAAATATTGTTTTTCATACTGATGCAACGCAGGCGATTGGACGAATAAATTTAAGTTTTAAAAATATAAATGCCGATTTGCTTTCATTTTCTTCACACAAAATATATGGACCAAAAGGTATTGGTGTTTTGGTAGTAAAAAATAAACTGAAACTCCCATCAATAATGTTTGGGGGGGGACAGCAAAAAGGATTGAGACCAGGAACGTTAAATGTTCCGGGAATTGTCGGCACAGCGAAGGCGATAGAAATATTTAGTAAGGAAATGGAAAGTGAAAAAGAACGCATAAAATTATTGAGAGATAAAATGTTTTTTGACATCACGTCTAACCTCGAAGGAGTAAAACTAAACGGCAGCCGCGAGAATAGACTTCCAAATAATTTAAATTTATCATTCGCGGGGGTACGTTCCGATAATTTAATAAACGAACTTCGCGATATTGCTATCTCTTCCGGTTCAGCTTGCGCTTCGGAAACATTAACTCCAAGTCGTACTTTAAAAGCTATTGGTTTAAGCAATGAAGAAACTTTTTCTTCAATTAGAATTGGCATAGGAAGATTTAATACTGAAGAAGATATTAATTATAGTTCTAAGAGAATAATTGAAACAGTTGAAAAACTTAGAAATCAGTCACCAACTTATAAAAACGCAGGTAAACAAAATGGATAAAAAAAATCAACAAAGAGTAAAAATGTTACGCGATCAGCAAGACATCTTTTTGAAATACCTAAAAGCAAAATTTCCGATATTCCATAACTCAAATTTTTTCTTTAGAGATTTTCATTATGGTATAAAATATTTTTTGGATGAAAAACTTATTCCCACAAATTATCATGATGCAGAAGAATGCGCTATAGATTTTTCTAAAACCCTCGAAAAGCAGGGAATATTTGTAAAAGTAAATGACCTTGGATGGAGAGTTAACTACAAAGATTTCGCCACGGCTTTCCCCGGCGATCCTTTTTAGTTCTCATTTTATTAAAAAAAATAATGTTAAAACAATAAAGAGAAGTTCAATGAATACTATTCAGCAGCAAGATATTATTATAACCGAAAAAGCCGTAAAGGAAGTAAAAAGAATAATGGAAGAAAATGAAATTCCCGCCGAGTATGGGCTGCGTGTTGGGGTAAAAGGCGGTGGGTGCTCGGGTTTTACATACACTCTCGGTTTTGATGCAACACCGGCAGAAGCAGATACAGTAATAGTAGTTAATGATGTGAAGCTATTTGTAGACGGTAAAAGCTTATTTTATTTATCAGGCACAGAACTCGATTTTTCAGATGGACTAAACGGGAAAGGTTTTGTGTTTAATAATCCAAACGCAACCAAGACCTGTGGATGCGGTGATTCATTCGGAGTATAACCAAGGAAAATATTTTATGGATAGAAGAAGATTTTTGTATGCTGCCGGTCTCGCTTTTGCAGCATCAAGTATAAATGTAAATGGAAATATATTAGAAAACTTAAATAGAAGGAGAAATGAAATGGCAAAATTTGAATTGCCCAATCTACCGTACACTTATGATTCGCTGGAACCTTACATTGATAAATTAACAATGGAAATCCACTATACAAAACATCATAACGGTTATGTTACAAATTTAAATAAAGCAGTTGATGGAACAGAGTTAGCCGGAAAAACGCTTGAGGAAATGTTTAAAGAAATATCCAAACTGCCGGTAGCAGTAAGAAACAACGGCGGCGGACACTTTAATCATAGCCTATTCTGGCAGATAATGAAAAACAACGGCGGCGGAGTTCCGACTGGTAAACTTGGGAATGCAATTGTATCAACCTTTGGTTCATTCGAAACATTTAAAGAACAATTTAGTAATGCCGCTGCAACCCGTTTTGGTTCAGGGTGGGCATGGCTCGTAGTTTCCGACAATAAACTCATTGTGTCATCTACACCAAACCAGGATAACCCTCTAATGGATGTTGCCGATGTTAAAGGTACTCCGATATTAGGCTTGGATGTTTGGGAACACGCATATTATTTGAAATATCAGAATAAGCGTCCTGATTATATTGCGAACTGGTGGAATGTAATAAATTGGGATGAGGTAGCTTCCCGTTTTGATAAAGCCTAACGTATTTATTTAAATAATATTTAACTAATTTGATGCCGGTATACTACCGGCATTGTTTTAACTACCAATAAATATTTCGTCGCTCAAAAAAATATTATTTTTAAAATCCTTCAAATAATTCCCTCTTATTTTTGGAACGTAAATTTTCTTTATTTGTTAAAGAGTATAAATCATAAATTCTAAGTAATCATGAAATCAAAATTGTATTTATTTCCACTTAACCTTGTTGTTTTTCCAAATTCAAAATACCCGCTTCACATTTTCGAAGAACGGTATAAAGCAATGATAAAATATTGCATAAATAATAAAGAGGGTTTTGGAATTGTAGCTATAGTTGGGAATGAATTTTCAAAAGTCGGGTCTTATGTAACTATCTCATCGGTTATAAAAAAATATGACTCCGGTGAACTGGATATTATTGTAACCGGAGCAGGTAGGTTTATAACAAAACATGTTGAACTGCATCCGGACGGATATCATGTTGCCGAAGTTGAATCTTTTTCTGACGAACCTATAAGCTACAATCCTTTGCTGCTTGAAGAACTCCAATTACAGTTTGAACTTTTAATGGGAAAATTTAATTTTTCACTGGAAGAATCATTCTGGGATAACTATTATGCTTCGGAAATAAAATCTTTTAAAATGGCTGAAAAAGCGGGACTCTCATTGGTGCAACAGCAAACGCTGCTTTCCCTTAATGATGAAAATAAACGATTAAGTTTTTTAATTACACACTTCAAAACAATGGCATCAAAAGTAACTAAAGATGAAGCACTAAGAACTTTAGTTTTGAATGATGGTTTTATTAATTCTTGACAAACTTTTCACTCTGATTATCCTCCTAAAATTTGGAAATGTTATTTCGTCATTTCTGCAATATTCTATAATATTTAATCATTTTAGAATGGCTCTATAATCTTGTAGATTATTAAAATAATTATATCCATTCTGGTTTATTTCACTTTTATTATTTAAGTTTCATATAGTAGAAAGTTGCTTTTACATACAATCCTACTTGAATATTATTTAAGAGTTTTATTTTAATTTTCTTACTTAATAATTATTCTTCAACAAATACAAGAGGTTCAAATGAAAAAATTTTTGTTTACAATTTGTGCATTAATGTTTTTGGTTAGTGCTGGATACTCCCAATTAGCCGGTGATTATTATATTCCGCAAGGAGCTCACCCACAAGGATACGCAACACTCGTCGATGCTGTTAATGCGTTGAATTCGAGTTCGGTTACCGGAACAGTCAACTTCATTTTAGATGCGGATACACTAAGGGAAAGCAGCTTTACTTTTAATGCCTCGTTATCGGCAACTAATAATGTAGTTGTTAAACCAGCATCCGGCAGAAACGTTTGTTTAATTGTGGCTCCGGGTGCGTCGATGGGTAATGGTATCCAGATGATTGGTTTCGACAAAGGTTATGTAACATTTGATGGGAGTAATAATGGAACCACAAGTCGTAATCTTATAGTAACAACAGAAACTGATGCCGTAGCAGTTCCTTTTGGATTAAATAGTGCAAATGCTGATACAGTGGTACTCAAAAACCTTATTATTAAAAATCTTGATAATGTAGCTACCAATTTCAGGTATGGTGCAGTTATAAATGACGTAGGAGGTGTTTGGGGTTTCCGGGTTGAGAACTGTCAAATCGGAACAGCAGCACGCCCGGTAAGACGAGACGGTCTCGCACCATGGGGCGCTCTTGCAGCACCTACTTACAACCAGTTTAGTATTGTGAATAATGAAGTTTATTGCGGAACTCGTGGTGTTGCTACTCTTTATCTAACCGAATGCGAAATAATTGGCAACACATTTAATATTCTTCCGACAACAGCCGGTGCTACAGATAGCTATAATCACGGTATTTATATTACTGGTGCGCTCGGAAATACTACCATTCATAACAACACTATCAACTGCCTTGAAAAAACACTCAATGCAAGTGCGTATCTAATAGGTATCGCATTTGCCGGAAATGCGAGTGATTCAACAGATATTATCAGTGTTGTTAACAACATGATTAATGTTGGTGCCGCAGATGAAACACGTTATATTTACGGTATCGGATTGCGTTCTGCTGGAAATATGGGAAATCTTAAAATTTATTACAATACTATTTTAATTAATAATAATGTTTCAACGTTTGCAAGCCACGGCATTGGCAATCATACAAATGGTACGGGGCCTGTAAATGTTGACCTTAAAGATAATATTATAATAAATAATCACTCGGGTAATGCAGGATCGTCTGCCATAGGTATAATCCCAGCCCTCTCTGTGCTTTCTTCAGATTACAACCTTCTCGCTGCAAATCAGAATCTTGTCAATTATCAAGGCACATCTTACGCAAATTTAGCTGCATGGCAAGCCACCTTGCAGGACGTCAACTCAGTAAGCAAAACTGTCACCTTCGCTTCGGCTACTGATTTACACTTGGCTGGCGCATCAAACGGTGACTTCGATCTTGCTGGAATTCCAATTGCCGGGATAACAACCGATATTGATGGGAACACCAGAAGTACTACTTTCCCGTATATGGGCGCAGATGAAGCATCAAATCCAATACCTGTTGAATTAACAGCTTTTAGTGCAAGCACTAATAACGGTAATGTTATTTTGAAATGGTCAACCGCCACAGAAACAAATAACCAGGGATTTGAAGTTCAGAGAAAATCGACCGGCGAATATGAAACATTAGGATTTATAAAAGGTAACGGTACAACTACACAGCCACAATCTTATAGTTTTGTTGATAACGAAACCGGAAATGGTGTTTATAGTTATAGATTAAAACAAATTGATTATAATGGAACATTCTCATATTCAAATGTAATTGAAATTAATGTTAGCGCTCCATTACAATTTGAACTCACGCAGAACTATCCGAATCCGTTTAATCCGACAACAGCTATCAGATATTCAATTCCACATGATTCAAAAGTTACTCTCGAAGTATTTTCTGTACTCGGAGAAAACGTTTCCACAATAGTTAATGAATATCAAAACGCAGGCAGCTATACTGTTAATTTTAACGGCAGCAGTTTGGCAAGCGGAACATATATTTACAGATTAACTGCAAATCAAACAGTCATCACAAAAAAGATGCTTTTGATGAAGTAGATTTGGAAAACAAATTCTTTAACTAGATAATTATTAAAGAGTGAAGGTTTAAATAACTTTCACTCTTTTTTTTATATCTATGATGAACACTGTCAACCTTAAAAACTAAATTCTGCTCCCACATCAAAGAACCGCTGCGAAAAAATATTAGGGACAGCAATCGGCTGTGTTGTTTCAGGGAATACATGATACCATGAATAAGAAGCAATATTATTTTTGTTAAATATGTTAAATACTTCCGCGGTAAATAATATATTTTTATTTCCGCCTATGTTCACCTTATATGTCAACCCCATATCGACTCTAAAATAAAACGGGTATTCTTTCACTCTGTCATAGTCAATCACGATATGATATTCTTTTGCAGATTCATCATAAATTGTTTTACGTGGATGAAATAAAAAACCCGTGCCGAACATAAAGTTAACATGCGACTGCAAGTTTGGAATTTTCGGCATTTTGTCCTGCAAAAATATTCTTATGGTATGAGTTTGATCTAGCAACCTCCGCTGGTAAATGCTCCCCTGCTCTGTTTTTCGCTCCTTTGTGTTAAGGTAGCTGTAACCGATCCATGTATTCATACCTTTAACTAATTCACCCTCAAATTGTAAATCGAAACCGTAAGCATAACCTTCCGTATTATTCTTATTTGAGTAGACAATTTTCAGATCATCTAAATAATATGGGATTAAATTACTCAACTGTTTGTAGTAAACATCTGTTGTAAATTTCATCCCTCGTTTAAATACCGTCTGCCAATTAAAAATATAATGAACCGCCTTCTGTGAACGCAGATCTTTGTAAACCTCTTTGTCGCGCACTTCATAAAAATACGGAGGCTGATAGTAGTAACCCCATAATATATTTATAGAATTTTCACCCGAATATGTATAGGTTAAACTTGCTCTCGGACTTATAAGGTTTTCATCTGTAAAATAATATTTCAAATAACGCACACCCACAACTGCTTTTAAATTTTCATTAAAGAAAATATCATCTTGAAGATAGCCGGCTAAGTAATTAAAATTTATACTTTGATTTATACTTAAACTTTCGGGAGCGTATAAAATAGAATCTTTACCCTCTTCATAATTTGATTCGTTTATCAGGTTTTTCATATTGGATCTTCGGTATTCCATTCCTAATCGAAATGTATTAACCGAATATTTATATTGTGCTTCAGACTTCAGCTCAATTGTATTAATACTTAAATTATTTATATTCTTTTCATATCTCGATTTCAGATATTCTCTCTCATCGTTGGGGTTGTATGCGTCATCGGAAAAATATACACTGCTAATAACATTTTTATTAACGGCTTCTTTGTTTGTGTAATATGCTGCAGAAGTTGTAAAATTAAAGTTTTCGAAAAGCTCCGTATTAAATTTTAAACCAGTTAATGAGGTATTAAAATTATAAATCTTTTTCCCGGTATATTCAATTGATACTTCTTTAACGTCGTACCGGTTTACCTGGAAATGTCCGCGCCATGTATCGGGAGTTAGATCAAATTCATTATTGGCAGATAAAAAGAACAACTCTATGTTTGAAGAATTGGAAATAAAATAAGTTGTGAAGAATTGAAAATCCTTAAACTGCGGGTTATAATTTCCTTTAGTCTGAAGCACGTTTGAAAATATTGATGGATACGCAAAACGCAAACCGGTTGAGAAATTTATTTTTTTTGATCCGCCGCTAAGTGATAGACCGAGATTTAGCAATGACGCGTGAGCAGACCCTTTAAGTGTTCCTTGTTCGCCCTTTTTATAATTTACTTCTAATGCCGATGACATTTTATCACCAAACTCCGCGGGAAATGCGCCATTGTAAAAAACAAGATTTCCAACCATGTCCTGATTGATAATAGACTGGCTTTCCTCTATCCCCTGCTGCAATAAAAACGGTCTGTAAATTTCATAACCATTCAGATAAATTAAATTTTCAGAATAATTTCCACCGCGTACGTTGTAGGCACTCGTTAGTTCATTATTTGATGTAACACCCGGCAATATTTTTACACTTCGTATTATGTCCGAAAAAAGGTTTGGCATTCTGTCAAGGTCTTTTTCTTTTATTTGCTGCTTTATCGGACTGTCCTTGCTTCTAATGCCGCTAATATTTACCTCCGGTTGCTCTATAATTATAGGATAAAGAGAAACTTCTATGTGGAGTTTTCCACCTTTAAGTAACACTTCCCTATTTACTGTTTCGTAACCAACATAACTATACTTTATATTATAATGACCGTTAGATATTGAAAAAGAATAATAACCCGTACTATCCGATGACGTTCCAATATTGTTCGATTCAACTTTAATATTAACGTCTTTTATTTTTTCACCGGTAAGAGCATTAAATATAATACCAAAAACAATTGTTTTTGATTGAGGGGAAACGGTGATTGGGAGAAACAGGATAACTATTACTACAAGTTTAAACATACTTACTCAATTTAATGTAATAAATAAAATGCAGTAAAAAGTTATATGATAAAATCCTGAGCTGTTAAGATATTGATTATTTGCATTTACCAAATAAATGAATTTAGTAAAATTATCAAGGCAATTTTATTGCTTTGTAATCAACGAAAATTTACGATTAAAGGAAGAAATGTAGAGTAAAGAACTTGTTATTCGGATAAGAATACCAAGCTACCGGAAGATTTATTTAAGCAGTGTAAACTTTTTTGTTATTGTAACATCACCCGAAACTAAACGGTAAAAGTAAGTACCACTGCAGAAGTTATTCATCGATAAAATAAATTTATTTATACCGCCATGTGCAATGCCACTAAAAACAACTTTTACTTCCCTGCCAAGAAGATCGTACACAGCGAGTTTAATTTGTTGTGTCCGGGGGACGCTGAATTCAATTGTTGTAGATGGATTAAAAGGATTAGGATAATTTTGAAATAGTTTATAATCACTTATACTTATTTTTTCATTATCAACGGAGACAGCTACACCGAAATAGAAGTCGGCATAAACAGGTAAATGATCAGAACTATTAAATAAAGCGTTTGCTACAGTACCCGATATAATTAAAAAGGGCTGTTCATTTATTGCTCTATTAAAATGATAACCATCGTTTCCAAAAGGTGCATAACTGCTGTCGGCATAGTCAATTTTTCCGGGACTCATTAAAGCAGAAGACATTAAAATCATGTCAAATCTATCATCTAAACCGCCGCCCGTAAAATCGCCGGTTGCAGTTGTATGTGTCGATTGTGAATGAACCTTTGCATATGCACTGTTGTTATTCCACGAACCTACTAAACTACTGGGGTCAATGAAATAACCGGGGGTGGATTGATTAATAAGTTTCTGATAAGCTGGTTCTGAAGAACTGTAAAAATTAAAATCTCCCATCACAAGAAAGTCTATGGTAGCAGGTAAAATACTTGTTACATTTCTTAAAATTGTAGCTTCAGCTAATCGCTCCTGCTCATTGGTAGAGCCCTCGCTGGCTTTGAGATGAACCACAAAAATAATAAGTGTATCACCGGTAAATTTATGCGAAAGAGTAAACTGGTTTATGTCCCTCAGTGGAGTTGGAATTCTTTGATTAGAAATAAAGTTAAAGAGAGAGTCACTGTAGAATAATGCATTATCCGTATCAGGTCCGTCTATAAAAGTACCGGCTTTATATTTAGAGCCCATAACGTTTGTAAGGAACTGATTTACCGCCGATAGGGATTTGATTTCCTCAACTGCGAGGACATCGGGTTTCATGGTATTAATAACAGTTTGAAAGCTCTGATTACGTGCATCGTTGGAATAATCAGAATAATTTAAAAGATTATATGCGGCAACTCTGAGTTTGTGCTGGCTATAACTAAACTGACCGAAAATTGTCAGCGCGCAAAATAATGCAAGAGTTATCTTTTTCATTATTATCTTATGTCTGTCGATAATACAAAGCGAACGATGCGGTTGTTTTTTTTGTCGGCAACGTAAAGAGTTTTATCGAAATAAGCGACCGCGCTTGGTTCATCAAAAACTGCCGGACCGCCGAATGACTGAAGTTCATCGCCAAAAGTATTATACTTAAAAACACTATCCTTACCGGCGTCAGCAATAAACATATTACCGGCATTATCTACAGCGCTGCCCTCGGGTCTGTCAAACCGGGCTGGAACCATCATCTGTGTAGCTCCAGGCATTAAAACATTAACATAACCTGTAAATTCAACACTCTGTATATATTGCATCCATTGGGCTTTGAAGTTATTCGGACCAGTCATTGTGGCGATAATATCATAATTTCTTTTACCGAGTGATGTAAGTGAGCTAACCTGGTTAACAGCTCTTAAACCCGAGCCAGTTGGGTCCAACCCGGCAACACGACCAATTAAAGTATCTTTAAGAGTACCATTTGCAAGTTTTTTAACTTTAAATTGAAGAAGAGAATTGTCAGGGTCAACCATGTTTGAGTTGTTCGGTCCTGTTCTTCCAATATAAAATGAATTATCATAAAATACAGTTACAGCAGTATATTTTCTTTGAGGGAAATTAAAATCGTTTGAGCGCGGCAATAACATTTGTACCGGAGCGTTTTCAATTCTATGATTTGCAGCAAAGAGATCGTATTTAAATACCGCACTATATGATTGTGTAACACCGTTTACAGTTGTATCCAGCTCAGCGCAAACTATCAAATTAAATCTAAAATCCTGTGCAATTGCAACCGGCCTTTTTACACTTCTAGACCCTAAAACCTGACCATCAAGATTCATCATTACAATTCTATCATTATCAGTATCTGCAACGTAGATAAATGGTTCTCTTCCGACAATAAGATCTTGAGGATTATTAAACCCTTCCCATGCAGGGTTTAATTGTATATAAACTGTATCGCCACCAATATTAGCATTACTATCTAAGGTTTTAAATTGATCGATATCAAAACCCGTATCGCAACTAACAAGAATTAAAGCTATTGAAGCTAAAGCAAGAAACAATAAAAATCTTAATTTCATCATAGTCCTAAAATGATTGAAAACCTGTGTGCAGTACCGAGCCTTGTAAAATTGGAATAAGCATAATCCAATGAAAATTCGGCAATACTTATTGGAACGTTTATACCAGCTCCGAAAGAATAATTCTGCTCTTCAACATTAAACTTGTAACCGCCTCGTACGTAAAAGGTGTTTCTCCAGGAGTATTCAGCTCCCATAGCAACGTTTTCGCTGTTATCATTCGGGTGATTTAATTGAATAGAAGTAGTCACTCTATTGTCTTCAGTTTCATAAGGTTCAAATGCAAAACCGATTCTGAATATGGTTGGCGGTGAAAATGCCTGCCAGCTGCTTACTGTTCTTGAGCCGATCAATACAACTTCGCCATCCGGCGCAAGTTGGTTACCAAAATTAGAAACAGAAACCGCAAATCGCGTAGAGCCGAGACCTGTCCAATAATATGTACCGAGGTCAATCATTACACCGCGCATTTTCAATTTATCAAGAGTCTCTTCCATATACCGGATTGTTCCGCCGAAACTAAACTGCTCGGTCATCTTTCTTGCATAAGTAAATGCAATAGCGAGATCGCCAAATCCAAAATATTCTCCGGTTCCAAAAGGAGCAAACTCGGTTGTAACTTTCATCTTTTCCATAGATAAAGAGGTCAACGCTAAACCGAAGGAATTGGAACCATCTAAATGGTAAACAGCGCCGAGAAAATCGTGATTGATATCTACAACCCATTTGTTATGCGAGAACAAAACCTGGTCCTGGGAAAATTGAGCCAATCCGGCTGGATTCCAGAACAACGCCGATGCGTCATTTGCTACAGCAACAAAAGCTCCGCCCATTGCTTCGGCTCTGCTGCCGACCCCAATTTTTAAAAATTGCGCTGTAGAAATACCGGCACGCTGCCCGCCAAGCACGGGAAATAACTGCGCCCGGATATCAACAATGGAAACTAATAACAGTAAAAGAATTGCTAATTTTTTCATATCAAAATCTTAAGCTTACTCCGAATTTTATATTACGACGGGTTAGATAACGCGCCGGGTTAAAGGGATAAGGGTTCAGTGGAGCCTGAAGGTCCGGAAACCTTGGATCATTCCACGAATTCGGTACAGGGTCTCCATATTCATAGGCTTCGCCGGTAACAGGGTTCACAATGGCTGAATTTTTTGTATCCAATAAATTATTCACTTCAACAAACAGCGAGAATTTAAGAGCGCTTATGCTGAAGCTTTTTTCAAAGTTCAAATCAACCCAAAACCAGTTATCGGCTATTTTGCTGTTCCTATCCGAAACTAAATATTCATACTCGGGTCTTCCCTGTAAATCGTAGCTGCCTGTGGCAATTGCCGGAGTGTATCTTTTGCCCGATTGGAAAAACATGCGAAGATAGATCGAATAATCGTCTAAAATTCCGCTTCCAAATCCAAAGAGCGGGTTATTCTTTTCAACATAAAAATTTGAAGTTATAGTTGCGGTAAATGGTCTATCCCATGAGAGATATTCTTCTTTTATTGATTCGTTAAGATCACCTCTTAAAACTAATACTCCCTCATCAGGAGATGAACTTTTACCGGTAACAATTGCATAACTGAAGGATGCTGAACCTGTGTACCATTTTCCAATACGTTTTTTGTATTCTATTTCCAAGCCTCTTGAACGTGCGTAATCGGAATTTACGTAAGTTATAAATCGTTGTGTAGCAAAGCGGGCGGAACTAATTAATGCCGTTCTTGTGCTTACATAATCAAAAATATCGTTATAGTATGCTGTTATTGTCAAAACATCATCATTTGTAAATTGAGTTTTTACACCTATCTCATAAGAAACTTTTGTCTCAGGATCGAGGTTCGGGTTACCAAATTTTTGGAATGACGATTTTGCATTAAGCGGATCGAGTTTTGCATAAACAAACTGCGGGTTTGGCCATTTGCTAAAATGTCCGTAGGAAAAAAACAATGTTTGGTTATCCGAAACCGGATGAGAGATACCGAGACGCGGACTTAAACGCGCTTTAAATCTCCGATCGCCGAACCATCCGAAAGTATCGCTTTTGTAATTTTCCCTTGTCTGGTCGGGTATAGTAACTACAGCAGAGTTGTTCACTGCGTCATCAACATACTTACCGGGGAACCAGTAATCGAGACGCATACCGAAATTAAGAATCATTCCTGAAAAATTTATATTGTCTTGCGCGTAAAAGGCGCCGGTAGCAGGATACACACGATATATATCATTATTCAAACCGAGTTCTCCAACCCAAGGTTTGAAAATGCTAATAACTTGCATCTCTTCGAAGTCTAAGTTAAAACCTGCTTTGAATTTATTTTTTTCATCAAAAAAACTTGTGATATCACCGCGCACAGAATATTTCTGAACGAAATGATCACGCCAGGTAAACGGATTACCAACATCCCAAAAACCATCACCCGGAATCATACCAACGGTATCGCGGTTTCCATTATAATACTCAACCGGAAAATTAGGAATATCTTTTGGTTCAGTATATTTATTCCACGCTACGCCGTTTGCATCAGCTCTTAAATTTGTATAAAAATAATTAAACTTAAGTTCGTAAAATGTACGAGAATTTAATGTATGTGTTAATGCAAGCGAGTTATACTTGTTGTTGTGAGTAAATGTATTTGCCTGGTCCAAAATATTTTGAAACTCGTATTGATAACCTGGACTCGGCTCAACATATTCAAGATTACTTTGTAAAGACTGCGAGTTCTGATTGATATCAACTGATTGATTATAGGAATAACCGAGTTTTATGGTCGGTGTTATCTTGTAAGTAATTTTCCCGAGCCAGAACCAGCTATTTTCCGCACGCGGTGCAAAGCGGGTTCCGCCGAAAGTTGATGAATAAAGTTGCACTGCTGTTGGCTTATAATAACCCTGTGTAATTCCATCGCTCATGCCAACATAAAAACTACCGAAAACAGATATTTCACCAGGAAGTTTTATTCCTAATAACGGAAGTATTATTTGTGTTAGCGGTTCAGGTCCACTTATATTTGCTTCAAGTATTTCTTGGTTAAAAATATGGTATGAATCGCGATTTCCAAGATTATCTCTCTTATAAGAAAGATATCCTTTATAGGTGTTACTTCCTTCGCGCGTTTTAACATTAACAACACCGGATGTTGCCTGACCAAATTCTGCATTAAAACCACCAGTTATCACTTCTATTTCCTCAATTGAGTTTGCGCTTAATTGAAGTCCGAAACCGGTACCTGCAAGTGGATCCTGAACAGAAACGCCATCAAGCAAAAACGCATTTTCGTATGCTCTACCGCCACGAATATGAATTGAGTTATCTGATTTTACAACACCTGCCTGCTGGGTTACAATATCACTAATGTTTTCTACAATTGAGGCTTCAATGTCTTCTCTAGAAATTGTTTTTTTACTCTGTGTTTCCTCAACATCCATTAATGGTTTATCACCGATTACCACTACATCCTGCTCAAGAGTTAAAACCGTCTCTTCTAACTTAACATTTATTTCGGTAGTTTTATTTGAACTAACTTTAGTGCCGGTAAATTGAACAGTTTTGTAACCTATTAATGATATTTCAACGGTATAATTACCGGGCGAAATATTTATAATTTGAAATTTACCGCTTAAATCAGTAGCTGCTCCGTAGTAGGTTCCTTTAAGGATTACATTCACGCCTATCAACTCTTCTCCGGTTTTTGCATCGGTAACTTTTCCGGAAATTGTTCCGGTACTCTGAGCAAAAACCATAGAAGAAAACAATATTATTAGTAGCAGAATCTTTCTCATGGCGTATATCCAAAATCTTCAACAAATAATTTTTCAAGCATCGGGACAACATTGCCTGCACCGCCGTTTAACTGATGCAAAGGTAAACCGATAAAAAATAAATTTTTTGCGTTTGTCATAAACGCAATATTTCCGGTAAGCTGTGTGCTTGTAATTTTGTAAATTTTCTCTGCCGATATTTCATTCGGCACAAAAGTACGGACTGAAGATACGGTAGAAGATATTTTTAACTGCGGATAACTAACTCCGCTTGATGAAGGAACTAAATCTCCTGAAAATAAAAAACTAATAGGTTTTTTCTGCCCGAGTGATTCGATCGGCAAAAAGCCTTGAAGGGATGTGACATCAAAAGCAAAACTTGATGAGGAATCCTGAAAAGTCATTGAAAATGCAATTTTACCGCCGGCATCAACAAACTTGTTTGTCAGTACATTTAGCAAATCTAAACGCGGACTGGAAGCTGAGTACCAGTAGATATAATTGAACATTTTTAGAGTCTGTAAAAAAGTTACATTTTCGTAAGGAAGATTTGTGTTTTTAAGATCGAGAATCTCGTATTTATCTATAAATACACCGCCATTAATTGCATTAAACGAATTTTTATAAAACTGGTTTACCATTGCTTCGTCGTTGGCACTGGAAACATAATCGTCAACTAAAAGCAATTTACCTTTTGGTTTTTTTACAAACCAAGTTTTGCTTGTATCCGGTAATTGCTTAAACGAACTGCTGGATCCGGAAATATCCGTGGCTCGTATATAGATACGATTAAAATCATCCAGCTTTATTCCTGAAAGTTTTTCGGTTGATATGTTTTGTTCGGATCCGTTGATAAGAATTTCCATCTGCGGACTGTTAGTTGTAAAGTCAAACGTACGAAGTGTTATTAATCTAACGTTTCCGGCTAACGTTATAAAATTTGTAGTATCGTTAAGAGCTAAATCTATACTGGTTATTGATTCGATACCGTCAAGATCATCAGCATTCCAACCGAAAGTCATCACAGGGAAAGATGTATCCGGCAGAACAGTTAATTCGTTCCATTCTATTGTTGGCGTAGAATTTTTTATAGGAAACGGTAATGCAGCCGGTGTTGGGTCAATTAAACCGATATCATAAAACTTCTCGCCGGGATTATAGATACCATCACCGTTTGCATCAATAAAAGGTTCGGCGCCGTATTCAATTCCGTTTTGAAATATTTTTGTATCGTAAACGCCATTGCCCTGGTCGTCGGCGGCAGATACCTTAAAATTAAAACTTGTATCTATAGTTCCGATGGGCAAAGAAAAGATTGAATCATTGCTTGGTGTAAAAAACCATGAAGAGTCAATTCCTTCCCATTTGCAGAAGAAGCCTGCAATAAGACCATCCGGATCATCACCCCACCAGCTTACACGCAGCCGACTTGGCTGCTGGCTGATTGTACTGTCCGGGTTGAGAAACAAGCCTGTATCGGGAGGCAAATTACCTGTAGGGTTATCAGCCGGGTTGTCGTAGCAAGAGGCAAATAATAATCCCAATAATATAATCTGTAACAGTAATATTTTTTTCATTTAGATTTTAACAAACAATCATTAGATAAAGCCGGTCTGTAAAAAACAGACCGGCATAATATTATTTACTTTATGAGCATCATTTTTTTAGAATTAGTAAAACTACCGGCATTAATTTGATAGATATAAACACCCGACGTAAGTCTGCTGGCATCAAAGTTAACTTTGTAACTGCCAGTGTTTTTAACGCTGTTTACTAATGTAGCAACTTCTTGTCCAAGAACGTTAAATACTTTTATTGTAACTAAACCTTCAACAGGAACTGAATAAGAAATAATTGTCGAAGGGTTGAATGGGTTCGGGTAGTTCTGAGCAAGATTAAAATCTTTTACAGAATTATTAACTTCATCAACATCACTAATGTAACCAACGAAATCTGCATTGGTACGGGGTAGAAGTTTGTAGTTTCCGTATGAGTAATACATAATACCGGAAATAGAGCTAAATGTATCGCCAACATGAACAGAAATGTTATTTGGGAGAAGCAATAAATATTCAGCCCAATAATTATGATAATCAAAGTGACCAGCCTGCATTTCCATTCTCATGTTAACAGCGCTTGTATCAGCAATTAACATTTCGCCATAATTGTAGGAGATAGGACCAGGTTCTCCATCAGCATTTTCATCGGTTACTATTATGTTATCAAATTTAACTTGCATAGCTTCCCATTTTTCAGCAACAACCTGCCCGTTAGTTTTACCGCCAAAATCAGCAGTTGAAACCAGTACAGGTTCGGGGATAGTATTACCGGAAGAATTTACTACAATTGTAGCAGGAGTATTTAATCCGCCAACTTGTGTAACATCGTAGCTTTCGGCAACAGTACCGGTAACGGTTACGTTATCACCTTTTACAAGATGCAAAGTTTCGGTACCGAATAATTTTATTCCCGACCATGGTTGAACGCCATCTTGCATGTATACTCCCAAACCTTCTGTGGAGCCATCGGATGTATCGGAAGAAACAGTGCCTGATACTGTAACAGAATAACCCTGGTAGGCGCTATACCCGCCACCGAATGGACTATACTGAACATCCGATATTTTTACAGGGCGGTTTAATACTATATAAAAATACTTACTTCTATTTGTATCTGCCGGAGCGATAGAAACATTATTAGAATTATCTGTAGCTTTAATATAATAATCAACTAAGCTGGAATCGTTTTGAGCTGGTAGTGTTGCGCTCCACTCAACACCACTGGTTAAGGCCATCTGCGCTTCTACAGCTGCGCCGCCATTAACATGGTATATTAATTTTGCATCTGTCACACTGCCATCAAAATCAGAAATATTAGCAGTTATCGTTACGGGCTGACCATAACCAACAACTCCAAGATTTCTTCTTATGGTAGAAATGCTGGGCGGGAAGGAACCGATTTTTGTATCTGATCTGAAACCGGGATTTAGAGTTAAACCGCCAGAACCCACGCTTCTTGTTTCAATATAACCGCGAATGTATTCTAAACCGGTACCATCAAGCGGCGCTGCAAAATTGTAGTAGTAGTTGGATTTTGTTCCGATATTCAAAGTCAGATCATTTCCGTCTTTAATTTTGAACCCGCCGGAAGCTGTTCTGTCAAATGTAATAACATTTCTAATCTCAACGTAAACGCCTTCCCATTTTTCGGAAATGGCTTTTGGCGCATCTGTACCGAGTACTTTCAAAGAATCGAGAGTAAGAAGAACAGGTTTAGGTCTAACCATCTGTCCAACAACATTTTGAGGTAAAAATTCAATAACATCAAATTGAGTAGTTTTCTGGGTAAGCGTTGAATATTCATTAACAACACCTGTAATCTTTACAACAAACCCGGAATCAAGTGTATTAAAAGGAGCCGAAACCGGTGTTTGTCTAACTGTAATTCCACCCCAATCAGCATCGCTGGTATCCTGGAGATAAAAACCTGCTGCGCCGCCACCCATATACATCAAGGCGCCACTATCAGGGTTGGCAGATTTATATGGAGGAACCATTACAACACCTGTAATTGTAACTGTATCGTTCACTAATGAGGGCTCCATATCGTCATCAAAATATGTATTTAATCCAGCAGGATCCTGAAACTGGATATCTTTTATTTTAACTTCCGGATACTGTGCAAATACACTAATTGTAAAAGCAAGCAGCGAAAGAATGAGTAATTTAGCTTTCATTTTTCTTTCCTTTATTTGACTATTAAAAACTTGCCGGTTTTAATTTTACCGGTTTTTAAATTCTTTACTGTAAACAGATATAAGCCGGTAGCAATTGCCTGGTCGTTATCTGTTATGATGTCCCAAGCGTGTTCACCGCCCGACATTTTTTGTTTAGCATCCTTTGCATAATTCTCAAACCATCTTAGGTCGGAGCCATTACTCTCTGCGGTGTGACTGATCCGCTTTATAACATCGCCGGCAAGGGTATATATTGTAATTTCGCATTCTGCCGGGAGATTATAAAAATACAATTTTCTCAATCTTTCTGAAGAACCATCCCATAACGCGTTAGCATAATATGGGTTCGGATAAACACCAACTTCTAAATTATCATCCTCGTTGGCGGGTGTTCCCGGAATTATTCTTTGAAAATTTGCGAGCGGACTTGATTCAAGAGGAGACAGATTATTTTCCGGGTCTCCCACATCAGTTGCAGTAACACTATAAAGATACTGCCATCCGTTTAACAAATTACTCATTTCATATTTATAGTAATATTTTGTTGTATCGCGAGGGAATATAACCGGCGTATCTAATCTCACAGTACCGAAGCCAGAGTTAAATCCGACAGAATTTGCGGTGCTGTCAAACTCAGCCAATAAAACCAATGAAGATAAAATATCACCTTTTTGATTTAAATCGAAACCGGCTTGTGTTCTGTAAATTTTATATCCCTCAAAATCTTTTTTTGCCGAGATTGGGTCTATTGAAGATTCTGCCGCATTATCCCAATATATAGTCGCTTTTTGATTTTCGGGAATCACTTTTATTTTTGGAACGCGTGGCGGCGCGGGTAAAATATATCTTGTAATTTTGCCCGAACCGTCGAGGTCCTCGCCAGGGTCTATTATTCCATTGCGGTTTCTATCCTCACCGAAATACGCTCTTAAAGCCCACTCGGCGTTTTGGTATAAATTTAATTTTTGTTCTTCGCTGTCGATAGAAGCGAGATCATTTCCGTATTTTTTTGAACAAACAATCGCGAAAACAACATTAATAGAATCTCCCGGAGCAAGATGTTTGAATGGTCCGTTTGCAATAAGAATCGATCGGTTTGAAGCGCTTCTTAAAGTCGAGGGATTCACACCGTTACCGTAAGTATTACTTCCACCAAAATATCCCTGCAGCTTTTTATATCTGTCAATATCATCCTGGGGCGCAAAAAAGTTTGGATCAGCAGTGTTTCTAAATTGCCAGCTTACAAAGTTTACAGCATCCGATGTGTCACCCTGGAAACCATTTCTAACGACCCTTGGACTTGAACCAAGATATTGAACCCCGATATAACTATCAGTAAAACCAACATCGCCGGTGGCATCAAATTCATATGCAATTTTTAATGAATCGGAATAACCGTTGCCGCCTTTATTAAAAAATGCAGAACCTGAAGGGGAAGTAATTTTTGTGTTACGAACAACAGCATCTGTCCATAAGCCGACATAAACACTATCTATATACTTAGTTGTAACATTCTTTATAGAATAATTCATTATTACAAAAAAATCTGCGAACGGAAAATTCCACGCATAAGATTCTTGATGAATAACAAGACCGAGAGGAGTGTGATTTTGTATTAATTCGCCATTTTCATATACAGTATTGGTATCTGTAAAATCCATAACAAAATCCTGGTGCGAAACAGCTTTCGGATCATAAACTCTCGAATCTAAAAGCGAAGAACGCTCAACAACAACAGCGCCTGCCCCGTTTGTAAATTCAAACCCACCGCCTTTTGATGACACAGATGCTGCGTCCACAGCGCCGGTAGTAACATAAGGGCCTGTTCTTCCGTTACCGAGTGAATCATTACTTATAAAACCGCCGACATATAACCCGCCATCAAAAATGTGTTCTATACCGCTGCCGAGAGGATATTCGCAACTTGGCTGTTGAGGCCAGAGGCTAAATCCGTGACCGTAAGTTCCAAAATTGGTAATTGTTAAACCAATATTGCCGACATTGGTATACTTTGAGTTATCATCATCTAATTTTTTGTTTAATTTTTTCTCGTCATCGCCGGGCCCGAAGGTAAAGGCAAAAAACGAGACGGCAGTCAATAGTAGAAGGGCTTTTCGTCTCATCAAGTGTTGTTTATTCTATAATAAATATTTATTGAATATAGTTGTTTCAATACTAAACAATTTTTCGGATGGGAAAAATAAGTAGAAATATTCAATTAAAAAAACTTATGTGCCATTTTTATTTTAAATTAAAATTAAATCTTTTGTATCTCAGTCTGTGTTATTTTCAGATTTTAAAATATTCTTCTTGCATGCGTATCTGCGTGATACGAACTTCTGACAAGCGGTGATGATTCAACAATCTTAAAACCCATTTTTAATCCTTCATCCTGATACAGTTTAAATTCTTCCGGTGTTACAAATCTATCAACAGGCAAATGCACTTTTGTTGGTTGAAGGTATTGCCCTATTGTTAATATGTCACAACCATTGCTCACAAGATCTTTCATAAGTTCCAGGATTTCTTCATTCGTTTCCCCAATGCCAACCATAATTCCGCTTTTTGTTCTTAAACCTTTTCCTTTAAACCATTTAATTAAATCTAAACTGCGTTGGTACTTTGCCTGAGGACGTACTGCATGATAAAGCCGGGGAACAGTCTCTATATTATGATTTAATATATCAGGCGGATTTTTCATTATGATATTAAAAGCTTCAATGTCTCCTTTAAAATCGGGGATCAATATCTCGATGGTAGTAGTTTCCATTTCCCTGCGGATCAGATTTATTGTCATATTAAATATCTCTGCCCCGCCGTCTTTTAATTCATCTCTGTTTACGGAAGTAATAACCACATGTCTCAATCCTAATTCTTTTACTGAATCGGCGACACGCCTCGGTTCGCCCATGTCAAGTTCGTTTGGAATGCCGACATTTATATTGCAAAAACCGCAGCTTCGTGTACAGGTATCACCGAGTATCATAAAGGTAGCAGTGCGATTATTCCAACATTCCGCAATATTCGGGCAACGAGCTTCCTCGCATACCGTATTCAAATGCTGGCGCCGCATGAGGTTTCTAACATCCGAGTAATTTTCGCCTGTAGGTAATTTGACTTTCAGCCACGCTGGTCTTTTTCCTAAATCTTTGCCTGCTTTTTCTATTTGTTCCTTAAATATTTTTTGATGTTGATTAATCATTTTTTCTTTCGCTTATTTTAGCGGTAAACCGCCTTTAAATATTAACAATGCTCAATGAATGAGTATACTCTAAAAGATTTATTTTGTATTCGTCAGTGTAAAAGCATGAATGAATGCCTGTATGGATGAATGTTCAAATTCAATTTATTTATCACTTTAATTATCTTCATGCAGTCATTCAATCATGCCGGTTTGTAATAAAATTTTTGTTAACCATTACATCAGAGATCAAGTTCTACTTAAGACGAGTCATTAAAATAAACATTACACCATACCCGGTTCAAAGTTTTCTAAAGTATCCTTGATGTGTTTTAAAAACATTCCGCCAAGCATACCATCAATTAACCTGTGATCGTGAGAAAGCGTAAGAGCCATTATTGGTTTTATGGCTATGTAATCCATCCCATCTATTTCAACCACAACCGGTTTCTTTTCAACAACGCCCACGCCAAGAATGGCAACCTCCGGCTGGTTGATAATTGGTGTACCAAAGATTGTACCGAATACACCATAGTTTGTTATTGTAAATGTACCATTCGAAATATCATCGGGAGTTAATTTTTTATTACGCGCACGTGCGGCTACATCCGCAATTGACTTGCCTATGCCGATGATATTTTTTTCACCTGCATTTTTGATGTTAGGAACAATCAAACCTGTTGGCTCAATCGCAACTGCAATGCCGAGGTTAATATTTTTTTTCTTTAAAATTGTTGTTCCTTCAATTGTAGAGTTTACAAGTGAATATTCTTTTAGTGCCCTTACAGCGGCGTAACCTATAAATGCCATGTAAGTAAGTTTAATTCCTTCGCGTTTTAAGAATTCATCTTTTTTATCTTTTATAAAATTGTAAACTTTTGACATGTCCACTTCGATCATCGCAGAAACGTGAACTGAAGTATCCCGGCTGCGTACCATATGCTGCATAATTTTCTGCCGGATGTTATCCATTTCAATTCTCTCGATATCACCTGAAGAATTTGAAGCGGTCACCGGTGATTGAACAGCGGTTGCCCTACTATTTTTTTTCTGATTTTCCTTTTCTGTAGTGCGAAAACTAATATACTCTATAATGTCCTTTTTTGTAACTCTGCCACCCTGCCCGGTTCCTATAATTTTTTCAAGTTCGTTAAAATTTACATTCTCTTTGTTTGCGATACTTATTACAAGAGGTGAATAAAATTTACCGTGTTTATCAGAAGAATTAATAATTTCATCCGTAGAAATCTTTCCAAAATTATCATGCATTTGAGCAGACTGTTCAATTTTTTCATCGAAAACAGTTTTTGTTTTCGTTGCACTTTGAGTTTGAACAAAATTTCCTTCAAGTGTTATTTTTGCAACCACAGTTCCAACTTCAACAGTTTCTTGCTCGCCGACCAATATTTCGGTAACAATACCTGCTTCAGGACTCGGAACCTCAGTATCGACTTTATCAGTGCTTATCTTAAAAAGAATTTCATCCTTTTCAATTTTATCTCCCATTTTTTTATGCCATTTTAGAATAGTTCCTTCCATTACAGATTCGCCCATCTTAGGCATAGTTACATCAGCCGTTTTACCAGAAGAAGAATCTATTTTTAGAGAAGTAGGTGCATTAATTATTTTTGGAGCCTCTTCGGGGATAAACTCTATTTTGGCATTGGTATCAGCGCCATCATTCATTTCTTCTTTTGAAGGAGAAACAGCCACACCTTCTGTTGTATCTAAAATGGCAACCACAGTACCAACATCCACGGTATCACCTTCCTGATATTTTATCTCTTTCAAAATACCATTAGCCGGTGAAGGAATTTCGGTATCAACTTTATCGGTACTTATTTCAAAAATTATTTCATCTTGCACAACGTTATCGCCGACTTTTTTGTGCCACTTAATGATGGTACCTTCATTTATGCTTTCGCCCATTTTAGGCATAACAACTTCCATTATAAAACTCCAAGTATTAATATTCTAATAATTCTTTTATACCGTCCAATATTCTCAAGCGATTCGGCAGTATTTCATTTTCTAAAACCGGCGAATATGGGATGTGTGCATCTCTTGCACAAATCCTTCTAACAGGTCCATCGAGATATTGGAAACAAACATCCCCAATACGCGCAGCAATCTCCGCAGCAAATCCACCTGTAAGCGTATCCTCGTGTATAACCACAGCCTTGTTTGTCTTCTTTACCGAATTATAAATTGTTTCTTCATCCAGCGGAATCAGTGTTCGTAAATCAATAACCTCAACTAAGTAGCCCTTTTCTTCAAGTTTTTTTGCTGCGAGAACAGAGTCCCATAACGACACGCCATACGAAATAACTGTTAAATCTTTTCCTTCGCGCACAACTTTTGCTTTACCGAACGGAATCAGATATTCATCATCCGGTTCCGGACTAATGGCTGCACTTTGTCTGTATAATCCTTTGTGCTCGCAGAAAAGCACCGGATCATTAATTCGGCACGCAGTTTTTAACAAACCTTTGGCATCCGCTGCATTACTGGGATAAGCGATAAATATTCCCGGCACATGAGCAAATATCGATTCGATATTCTGGCTGTGATAAAGTCCGCCATGGATATAACCACCAACTGCTACCCGTGTAACAACCGGGGCGCTCCAAACATTATTTGACCGATAACGAATTGTGGCAAGTTCATCTTTCATCTGCATAAATGCAGGCCAGATGTAATCGCCGAACTGTATTTCTACAACCGGCTTTAAACCGGAAAGCGCCATACCAACTGCTACGCCCATTATGCTTGCCTCAGCAAGAGGCGAATTAAATACGCGATCATTACCAAATTGTGTTGACAATCCTTTTGTTGCCGTAAAGACCCCGCCTTTATGGTCGGCAATATCTTCACCAAAAACAAAAATTTTATCATTCTTTTCAAGTTCTTCACGCAAAGCATGATTTATTGCATCGACCATAACAATATTTCCTCCTGACGGAGCATTTTTTTCATACTCAAGTGATTTACGGAAACCGCTTTCATCATAGACATATTTTTCCGCATCCTCAGCCATAGGATCAGCAGCAGCCATCGCTTCATCGGAACTCGTATTTATTTCGAGTGTTACATCTTTTTTAAGTTTATCTAATTCTTCACTTGATATATATTTAGAATGAAGCATTTGCCCGGTCAGTTTTTCAATAGGACATTTTGCGCTTTCTTCTTCAAGTTCCCTGTGATCGCGGTATTTTTTCTGATCATCGGAAGATGAGTGAGAAAGTAAACGGACAACCTCCGCTTCAATTAATGCAGGGCCTCTTCCCTCTTTTATATATTTGACTGCTTCGGAAACGGTATTGTACGACTTCACAAAATCGGTTCCGTCAATACATGCCCGGTATAGATTATCATACCCGCCCATCATTGCTGCTATTGAATTATTTTTACCACCGCTCTGCTCGCTAACAGGTACAGAAATAGCGTACTTATTGTTTTGAATAACAAACAATACAGGTAGTTTTGCTCTGCTTGCCCAGTTGACGGCTTCGTGAAATTCGCCCTGGCTTGTAGTGCCTTCGCCGCTGCTTACATATGCAATAGCTGGTTCTCCTTTTCTAACAGAAGCTAAAGCGGAGCCTACAGCTTGCAAAAACTGTGTGCCGGTGGGACTCGATTGCGCCGGTATATTAATTACTTTCGAACCCCAATGTGTAGGCAGTTGTCTTCCTCCGCTCGCCGGATCATCAGCTTTGGCAAAACTCTGAAGGAAAAAATCTTTTGGTGTAACTCCTAATGACATTACAAGCGCCATGTCTCTGTAATAGGGATAAAACCAATCATGCTTTTTATTTAATATCATCCCCACCACAGTTTGAATAGCTTCATGCCCTGAACCGGCTATATGAAAAAACGTTTTCCCCTGCTTTAGAAGATTCATCGCTTTCATATCAACACCTCTTGCGGTTAACATATTGCGCAGAGCAAATTTTAATTCATCTTTGTTTAGCGGAAGTGTTTCTATATTTCCAACATCTAATATTTTTTCCCCATTATCTTTTTTGTTTTCTTTATTTTTTCTTGTCATTCTAACATCATTTCTGTCATCTGATAAATTCTTTTTTGCCATTCCTAACCTTTCATCTTTTTTAATTAATATGATGAAGCATCTAAACTATTTTTTCTACAATTTCTATCGAATTATAACCAAAAACATTTTTGAAATTGTTGAGTAAAATTTCTTTTACATCATTTATATTAACTTTTTTTCCAAGCTCGCGTTCGAGCGAAGTAACATCTTTATCAACAATTCCGCAAGGCACTATACCGGTAAAAAGAGATAAATCTGTATTAATATTAAAAGCAAAACCGTGCATTGTTATCCACCGGCTCACTTTTATACCAATTGCTGCAATTTTTCTATCTTTTATCCAGACGCCTGTATATTTCGGCTCACGCCCGGCTTCAATACCGTAGTGGTTGCAAGTACGAATAATGACCTCTTCAAGAGAACGCAGATAGAGGTGCGTATCCTGCTTCCAATCTTTTAAGTCGATTATTGGATAACCGACAATTTGACCGGGACCGTGGTATGTAATATCACCGCCCCTATCAATATCATAAATCGAAATTTTATTCTCAGATAGATACTTTTCACTGCCGATAAGATTTCCTTCATCGGCAGTTTTGCCAAGAGTATATGTATGCGGATGCTCAAGCAGTAATAAAACATCCGGTACTGTTTTATTTAATCTCTTTTCGAATATACGTTTTTGTAAATCCCAGGCTTCCTTGTAATCGATAAAATCAATGCTGCAATACGCAAGTTTTTTTTCAATGTCCTTAAATTTTTTGAGCATTGTACTTATTAAATATGAATCGATTCGCCGTAAACATTTGCCGCTGCTTCCATAATCGACTCGGATAATGTCGGATGCGCGTGCACAGTTTTTATTATAGATTCAGCAGTTGCCTCTAATGATTTAGCAAGTCCGATCTCCGCGATCAGTTCAGTAGCTTCCGGACCTATTATATGTGCGCCTAAAATTTCGCCATACTTTGCGTCCACAATTAATTTTACAAATCCTTCTCTTTCGCCAACTGCAAAAGCTTTTCCGCTTGCCATAAAAGGAAATTTGCCAATTTTAATGTCGTAACCGGCATCCCTTGCTTTTTGCTCAGTTAAACCAATGCTTGCAACCTGAGGTTGGCAATATGTGCAGCCAGGAATATTGTCATAAACTATATCAGCAGGCTTTAATCCTTTTATTTTTTCAACACAGTGTATCCCTTCCGCACTTGCAACATGCGCAAGCCACGGGGGACCAATTACATCGCCGATTGCATAAATGCCAGGTACATTAGTTTGGTAGGTGGATTTGTCAACCTTTATATGATTTTTATAAAGTTCAACACCAAGTTCTTCTAACCCGAAACCTTCAACGTTTCCGGTTACTCCTATCGCGCTTAAAACTTTATCTGCCGTAATTTCTTTTTCCTCACCGGCAACAGAAAACTTGACAGAAACTTTTCCATCTTTTTCTTCCGCTTTATTTACAACGGCTTTTGTAAATATTTGAACGCCGCGTTTCTTAAAACTTTTTTCAAGCGTTTGCGAAACTTCTTTGTCCTCAATAGGCAAAATGTTGTCAAGCATCTCAATTACCGTAACCTTAGTGCCGAGCACCGAATAGAAATATGCGAATTCAATCCCAATGGCGCCGGCGCCAATTACAACAAGTTCCGCCGGCTGTTCGGCAAGACTCATTGCTTCTCTGCTTGTAATAATATTTTTTCTATCAACCGGGATAGCATCAACCAATTTGGGACGCGCGCCGGTTGCAACAATAATTTTATCGGCGGTTATTGATTCAATCTGCTTGCCGTCTTTATCGAAAATATCAATCTGGTTTTTTGATTGAAACTTACCAAAACCACGTATTCTACTAATCTTATTCTTTTTTATAAGCAGTTCCACATTTTTTGTAATACGGTCAGAAATATCCCTGCTGCGTTTTATAATTTTATTAAAATCGAATGATAATTCCTTTACTGTAATTCCAAATTCATCGCTATGGTTTTTTATTGCGTCGTATAGTTCTGCATTTTTTAATAAACTTTTTGTGGGAATACAACCCCAATTGAGACAAATACCGCCAAGATTTTCTTCATCTATTACAACGGTTTTTAATCCAAGCTGAGCTGCACGAATAGCCGCGACATAGCCGCCCGGACCGCCGCCGAGTACAGCAATATCATAATTGTTTGACATTTAAATTGATTTCCTTAAGTGATATAATGGATTGCAAATATAGGAATAGAGCAAGTAAAAAGAAAACTACATTCCGTTCAAGTGATTCCACAAAAAGCTCTAATTTTTTACGATAAATGAACTTTTGTAAACTGAAGTATGATTATATTTGATGGTTTTGTACGTAATACTTGATGGAATGCGGTTCAAAAATAAAACGCCGATTATTAAAAACGGCGCATAAAAAGATTCGATTAATAAATTAAAACCAAAAACAATCAGTAAATTGTTTTAAACATTGTACATTCTTCATTGTACATTGTACATTGTACATTGTACATTGTACATTAGCTAAGCGGTTGTAGCATTATGGAAAACCGATTGAACATCTTCGTCGTCTTCAAGAGCATCAATAAGCACAATTAATTCATTAAACTGCTCTTCAGTTAGTTCTTTATAGTTGGTCGGAACGTATTGAAATTCCGAGCTGTTTATTTCAATATTTTTTTCGTCAAAGGCTTTCTGCATCGTTCCGAAATCTTCGAATGCTGTGTAGATATAAATAAAATCATCCTCGACAGTCATTTCTTCTAAACCAAAATCAATCAGTTCAAGTTCAAATTCTTCAGGGTCATTTATCAAACTTCTTTCAATTTTGAAAAATGCTTTGTGCTCAAACATAAAGGAGATACTGCCCGAGTTACCAAGATTTCCATCATATTTTCTAAAAAGGTGGCGCACATTTGCAACCGACCTGTTGGGATTATCTGTCGCGCATTCGACAATAATAGCTACTCCATGAGGTCCGTAACCTTCATAATTTATTTCGCTGTAACCGGAAGTATCCTTCGAGGAAGCGCGTTTAATAGCGGCGTCAATACGGTCTTTAGGCATATTAACACTCTTTGCGTTTTGAATTCCGATACGCAGACGGGTATTTGTTTTTGGGTCAATTCCCCCCGCTTTTACGGCAATTTCAATTTCTTTGCGAATCCGGTTAAAAGCTTGCGACATTTTTGCGAACCGCGCAAACATTCTATGTTTTCTTTTTTCAAAAATACGTCCCATAATATCAATCATTTGTTAAAAAATAATGCGCAAATATAAACTTTTTCCGGCAAAGTAGCTTCTCAAATTATTATAACTTTTGAGATTTTTATATTTACTTTTAACCATATTTTCCAATAGTAAAATCTGCAAATTGTCCCGCTTACCTCATCAATAAAAATATTTCATTAAAACTTTCAGAAAGCGGTCCCGGGTAATAAATTAATTTTCGATGAATTGTTTTGGGTTTAACAATTAGACTAAATTATCGCTAATAGCTTTGAACTAATACTCGCATTTAATTTTTTGCATAGCTTAAGTTATAAGATGTAGGTTATTAGTAGCTGATTTTTATTTATTTTCAACTTTTTACTTTACCCTTATCTCCCCCCTTTGTACTTTCTTTTTGTAATAGTTAATTTTTCGACACCAATAACTTAAAATATGGTAGATACAATGGACACAATACAAATATCGAATTTCTTAAAAAATATAGAATTGTTTCAAGATTTAAATGATGCGGAAAGAGAAAAAATTACTGTTTATTTTGAAATTCAAAATTACAAAAAAGATTCACTTTTATTTTCCGAAAATAATCCGCGTAAAAGCTTATACATTGTAATAGATGGAGAGATTGAATTGTTTAAAAGAACACCTTTCGGGGAGGAAAAACGTTTAACAATTTTCAATAAGCTCGATTTTCTTGGAGAAGGTGCATTTATTGATGACTCGCCCCATTCAACATCGGCAAGAGCCACATTAAACTCTTCTGTAATTATTTTAACAAGAGAAAAGTTTTTAGAACTGGAAAAAGAAGATTCTCAAATATCCTTAAAAATATTTTCCCGCATGTCAAAGGTAATTTTTAGACGAATGCAGTTTGCCAATACACGCATAATCAATCACGCGGCTCAGTACCAGTCAGGCAGAACCAGAACCGAACACGATTTGCTCGGTGACAGAAAAATTCCGTTTGAAGTTTACTACGGCGTACAGACTTTACGCGCACTCGAAAACTTCAACATCAGCGGTGTGGCGTTATCATTTTACCCTATGCTTATTGAAGCGTTGGCGCTTGTAAAAATGGCTGCCGCAAAAGCAAATTACGATCTTGGGCTTCTATCAAAACCAATTACCGATGCAATTGTGCAGGCTTGTCAGGAAATTATTGCGGGTAAATATCATGGACATTTTGTGGTTGATATGATTCAAGGTGGTGCCGGAACATCGACAAATATGAATGCAAATGAAGTGATTGCAAACCGCGCGCTCGAAATACTTGGTTATGAAAAAGGTGATTATAAATACTGCCATCCGAATAACCATGTTAATCTTTCGCAGTCGACAAACGATGCTTATCCAACTTCTGTAAAAATTGCTTTAATAAACAGTAACAAAAAACTTATTGAAGTTTTAAAAACTTTAATCGATTCATTTCGAAACAAAGCAACTGAATTTTCGACTGTAATTAAAATGGGGAGAACACAATTACAAGACGCTGTGCCTATGACCCTGGGACAGGAATTTGAAGCTTATGCCGTTACTCTTGGCGAAGAAATTCAACGGCTTGAACAAAACTCAAAACTTTTTCTCGAAGTAAATATGGGAGCTACCGCAATCGGCACCGGCATAAACGCTGCGCCGGGATACAGTGATAAATGTATTTTCCATTTAAAAGAAGTAACCGGTTTTGAAATAGTGCTTGCAGAAAATCTTGTTGAAGCAACACAGGATACCGGCGCCTTTATTATGTATTCTTCAGCGGTAAAAAGACTTGCTGTAAAACTTTCAAAAATTTGTAACGATTTGCGTTTACTTTCATCCGGTCCGCGTACAGGTTTTAACGAAATTAATTTGCCCCCCATGCAACCCGGTTCATCGATTATGCCTGGTAAAGTAAACCCGGTAATACCTGAAGTCGTTAACCAGATTGCATTTAAAGTTATTGGGAATGATTTGACTGTAACGCTTGCTGCCGAAGCAGGACAATTGCAGCTAAACGTGATGGAACCTGTAATAGTTCAGAGTATTTTTGAATCGACCGAAATGCTGAAGAATGGAATAACCACATTAAAGTATAAATGTGTTGATGGGATTACGGCTAATGTTGACCGCTGCCGCGAATTAGTGCTGGGAAGTATTGGAATAGTAACCGCGCTAAACCCCGTACTTGGTTACGAAACTTCAACAATGCTTGCAAAGGAGGCGCTTGAAACAAACCGCGGCGTTTACGAATTAGTTTTAGAAAATAATCTATTAACAAAAGAAGAATTAGATAACCTGCTAAGACCGGAAAATATGATTGGTCCGAAATAATAAGACTGCCAGAAAATCGCACAGCTCATTTTTAATGATTTATAGAAATGGAGACTATTTCCGGTACAGCGCAGCGAGAAAATAAAATATTTACAATCAAAATATCGCAATGAAAATTGCACAGACTTATGATGAGTTTAAATATTATTTTGAAAAAAAATAGCTATCTTTGCTCAGTTTTACTTAGCTCTATAATTTTTAAAAAACGAATAAATGATGAGCAAACCAAATTTTATTGAAAACAAATACATAAAAAATCTTATTGTTCAATCCCAAAATGGCAACGGGAATGCATTCAATGAACTTTATAAATTAAATTATAAAAAAATTTATACCATTTTTTTAAGATTGTTGGGCAGTGAGGATATCGCACAAAAATATACAAGTCAACTCTTCATTCAAGTTTTCAATCATTTATCAGCAAAACCAAAACAACTTTCATTTTCCGCATGGTTATTCGGTCTTGCGGTTCATTATTCACTTGTTAAAACAAAAAAAATAATAAGCGAAAACCTTCAAGAACAGCCAACCGATATTACGTTTTCAAGGAAGTTATTAAAACTCGATAAAGATATTTTATTGCTTGAACGAAAGCAAAGACTATCTTTGGTGCTCCATCAGATACTTGGCTATTCAATCGATGAAGTAGCAGATATGACCGGATTCTCTCCAGGGGATGTAAACACCTTTCTAAATTCAGCCTTTAAAAATTTTTCCGGGTTTTCACATCAATGTGAAACAGATTTTTCAACAATTACCGAATACCACCATAAAATTGTTCCTCAGGAGAGACAGAAGTTATTTGAAAAGCATCTTTCAATTTGCAACAACTGCAAAAAAACTATTGCTGCTTACAAAAATATTTTGACTGAAATTGATAATATTAGTGACGACATTACTCCGGAAGATGATATTTGGGAGAGGATAAATAAAGAACTGTTTCAAAAGGTACCATCAAAAAAAGAGGCGATTCAACCGGAGGAAAATCATGTGGATGAGGTGCGCCAAATTCACAAAGCTACAAAAGAGATACAGTTCCCTTCAAATTATGGAGTGGGCTTCTTTGAAACGATGTCATCAATTTGGGTGAGCCCTTTATTTAAGTTAGGAATTATTATAACGATTGTACTTCTCTTTTTTTTCGGTTATCAATATTTTTCCGGATTTTTTGAAAAAGCAAACACATGGTCGGTTGAGGTATTAAACGGCAAAGCATTTATAAATAAAAAATCTGCGGCTTCAAGTTTTTTGTTCGCTACAGGAGACGAAATTACGACGGACGAATTGGGGGAAGTAATAATAAAAACATCACCCAAGCGGATGATAGTGATGAATGGGAACACAACTGTTTCACGTTCTATTATAAACAAAAATTTGGAATTGACGATAATAAAAGGAAAAGTAAATATTTTTTCTTCAGATGATTCGCCTGTTTTTGTTTTTATTACAAACGGAGTTGATGTCTATGATTTGGGCTCCGAGTCCGTAATCAATGTAAAAAATGAGAATACTTTTTTTGTAACCGATCATTCCGGTTACTTAGAGATTGAAAAAGGAAACGAAAACTGCCTTTTAAATTCCGGCTCGGAGTGCGTATCAAGTAAAAACCACGTCGGTATGCCATACCGGGTAGAAATAGCTGCCGGGTTAAAGAAAATGATTTATTTGTTTAATAAAAATTTTAAAAGTAAGTCGTATATAAATAGCTTATTAGGGCAGTTAGATAACCATGACGGAATAACATTCTGGAATTTGTTAAATCGATTGGATAAAAATGAACGCATGGTTGTTTTTAACAGGATGATTGAATATTTTCCATTACCGACAAATGTTACAATTGAAGATGTTTTATCACTTGATAAAATAGCATTGCGACATTGGCTTGATGTTATCGAAGCGACTAATTATGATGAAACTTTATAATAATGACACGAAGGTTTTACCATGGGAACAAAACAATTATTTTTTATTCTTCTGACTATTGTAATAGCAGGAGTAGCTATTACCACAGGCGTTGTTCTATTTAAGAGCCATGCGGAAACAGCAAACCGGGACGCGGTTATTAGAGATTTAAATAATTTATGCGACGACGCTTACACCTACTATATTACTTCTACCGATCAAGGCGGCGGCGGGCATTCTTTTAAAAAGTATAAAATGCCTTCAGGTTTTTCCTCTACACAAAATGGTAATTATACAATTCAAACTGCCGGTAATAATAATCATATTATATTCAGAGGGAGAGGAAATGAACCGGGCGCTAATCCCAAAAAACAAGCGGGAGTTGTGGCGTATAAACTCGAAATAAAATCTTCAGCCGACAGAGTTTTAACAAAACTTAATTAATTTTTTGCTGCAGGCAGTTGATAAAATGTTTTATAGCGGGGTTGAACGTTTCCAACCTTTTTAAAGTAACCTCATTACTTAAATTTATCTGAAAACAACTTCAAATTGTTTTCTTTTTTCTTCTTATCAAGTAAATATTGGTTTCTGGCAATCTCTTCTCGAGCCCAATTGTTTACTTCAAAGCGAAGTAAGAAACAATAGAAATAAAATAATCCAAGAGGAATAAAAAGCAGAGGTTTACTGAACTCAACCATAACAGACAATATTAGAAGAAAAATAATCGGAATAATGACAATAACAATAAAGAAAACAATCCATCCCTTCTTCTTTTCTGTGAATAATACATACAACATAAAAGGCATAAATATTAAAGCAATTGCTGATGCAAGGAAAATGAAAATAAATACTTGAAAAGAGAGGAAATATAATATGGAGCTCGACACTTCATAATTAAGATATTTCTTAAGTCGGGTCAAACTAAAATTCTCATTTATATAGATATTATTTACCATTAGCGTTTTTTGCTATATAATCCTTTCAATTCTATCTTCCTTTTTATTTTAACAAAAATCATTAAATGAATAGCACCTTTACCAATAATGCATATTTTCAAACATAATTAAAGAGTGTGTAAAACATTTTGTGTAAATGGCGATTTGTAGAATCATAAAAATGA